>NZ_CBCRZJ010000001.1:0-361510 GCF_965137575.1 Flavobacterium longum
GCGTTTTCGCGACGAATCGAATGAAAAGCTTAGAAGGCATTTTCTTCAAAAATGACCTTGCTTGCGCCAAACGCTTCAAACTTCATTAACGCGCTTCGCTTATCCGCAAAGTTCTTCCGGGTTGACTGTGGTGCTGATACAATCCTGCATAACGTTTTGCGGCTTGGCGTAGTGGCGGATTTTTAGCACAAAAGTTCAATCGAAGAACTGCACTTGAACCTACTACAAAACTGTCATACGAAGCACTGCATCCGCCATTACGCCAAACCGCTGTTACCGGCTGGTGTTCTGTTGTCCGTCTTTGCAAACCATTGTCAGTATTGAGTTTTCGTGTCATTGTCTGTCGGGCTGTGCGTTGCGTTTTTTATTTTTTTTGAAGGGTCGGGAAATTTTTTAAAAACAATTTTGTCCTGCGTTGGCTTTGCAAGCTCTTTGACAAAGCTTTGGTCTGTGCGTTGGCTTGTGCGGCTTTGGCAATGTGCTTGCAAATAGCGTTGGCATTTTCTGTTGTTATATTGGTGGTAGCCCCAATTCCTTTAAAAATTTATTATGTGTCTCTCTTGCTTTGGTAATGTCCTTGTCAAGGTCAACGAGTTTTTTGTTTACCACTTTCAAGTCAATTATTTCTTCGTCTAACGATGTGCTAACATAGCGTGAAATATTTAGGTTGAATTCGTTCTTAATGATTTCGTCCATTGATACTCTACGAGAATAACGGATTTCTTCTTTTCGGTCTTTGTATGTGTCAACAATCTTTTCAATATTTTCAGGTAGTAAACTGTTTTGTCGTTTACCTTTTTCAAAGTGGTCAACGGCATTGATGAACAAAACATCGTCAAACTTCTTGCACTTCTTTAAAACCAAAATACAAACTGGAATTCCTGTCGAAAAAAACAGGTTTGCAGGAAGTCCGATAACTGTGTCAATATTGCCGTCCTCTAAAAGTTTCCGTCTGATTTTTTCTTCTGAACCGCTTCTGAACAAAACACCATGAGGTAAAATGATAGCCATTGTTCCCTCTTTGCTTAAAAAGTGAAAACCGTGTAACAGAAAAGCAAAGTCAGCAGCTGACTTTGGTGCAAGTCCATAACTTTTGAAACGGAAATCTTGTCCCATTTCTTCCGATGGTTCCCAACGATAGCTAAATGGCGGATTGGCTACTATGGCATCAAATTCTAATTTCTTGGAAGGATTTATTTCATTTAAAATTTCCCAATCATTGACCAAAGTATCTCCGTGATGAATTGCAAATTCTGTATCCTTCACTCCATGCAACAGCATGTTCATTCGGGCTAAGTTGTATGTGGTAATGTTCTTTTCTTGTCCGAATATTTTGCCGATTGTTCCTCCTGCATCTGTCATTCTTTTGCGGACGTTGAGCAATAATGAACCTGAACCACAGGTAAAGTCCAATACTCGTTCAATCTTTTTCTTTTCGCCTTTGCTTGGGTCTTGGCTGTCAAGCGTTACAATAGCTGAAAGAATATCTGAAATGCGTTGTGGAGTATAAAATTCACCTGCTTTTTGACCTGAACCTGCCGCAAATTTTCCAATCAGATATTCGTAAGCATCGCCTAAATAGTCAATGTTTTTATCAAAGCTGTTGATGCCTTCTGCAATCTTCTGAATGATGTTGCAGAGTTTTTTGTTTCTTTCTTCGTAGTTCTTGCCAAGCTTATCAGAATCTAAGTTGATTTCAGAAAACAAACCTTGAAAGGTGCTTTCAAAAGATTCATTTTCTATGTATTTAAAACCTTCCTGCAAAGTGCGGAGCAATTCTTTGCTTTGGGTTTTAGCCAATTCGGCAATGCTGTTCCATAAGTGAGAAGGTTCAATCACATAATGAACTTTTCTCCGCATCTGCTTTTCAAACTCTGCAATATCTGCTTTATTCTGTTCATACCAAACAGCAAGCGGTGTTCGCTTGTCGTTGTCTTTTAAAACGGGATAATCTTTCCCTAATTCCTTTTTGGCTGCTACTTCGTAGTTGTCGCTCAGGTAACGTAAGAACAAAAACGAAAGCATATAATCACGGAACTGGTCTGCGTTCATGGCACCACGCAATTCGTCTGCGATTTTCCAAAGTGTATTGCCTAATTGTGTTTGATTATTTTCTGTCATGTTGCTGCTGGTGCTGGAGTTGGGTCATTAAATATTTCTGGAAAATGGAATTCATATTTTGCGAGGAATCCATTAAAAATTCGTTTGAATAATTCTTTGTTATCGCCAATCATTTCTTGTGGGTCAAAAATGGAGTATTTGCCATGGCTGAATAATTGCAAAGCTCTTTCAAAAAGAACTTCATCTTCTAAGCCATGAATACATTTATCAATTTTGTCATACCCGAAAAAACTGGCGGTCTTTTCAAGGATGCTTCGTAAAGCATTAAAATGATAAGTGAATATTTTATCTGATTCTACAACCTTTTTTAGTTCACTAATTGTTGCGATGTGGTGAAAGAACGGTGTATCGCCTGTGTCTTGCAAAGCATAATCGTTTGGCTCTTTGTAGTGCAAGAAGTATCTTTTGTTTTTAACTTTTCTGCCAAATTCATTAAACAATACATTGAAAAATAAACTGTGATGCGTTGAGATTACTGTTTTTATTTCGCTGCCTTCTGTGGTAAGTAGATTGGCTAAATCACAGGCTATTGCTATTGCATTGTTTTCGTCTAATGAAGAAATGGGGTCGTCAATGTAAATATATTTAACCCAGTTGTATGCAGGGTCTTTGTCAATTACTAGCTGGCAAATAGCCAAAAAGAAGCACCAAATGAAAAGCGTTTCTTCTCCTCTCGAAATTTTGATGTTCTCAATTGTTTGTTCTGATCCTTCAACTACAATGCTTCTTGAAAATCTAACTGTTGCGTTTTCATAGTCAATGTTGAATTTCAAATCAACATAATTACGAAAAAAGGATTCAATCTTTACGTCTAACTCCAATTCCTTTAAGCCATCAAAAAATACAGAATCAGTGTTAAGTTTTAAATACCTGTCTGTGTCATTCATAAGGTCGTTGTGCCATGAGAATAAATCTTCCGTAAAGGCATTGAAGTAAAGCGTATCTCTTGAAGTTACATTGCCTTCATCATCATATACCTTACCATCTTCTTTAAACTCCATTGAAAGGCGTGTTTTCCCCGTTCCATTATGGGCAAATAACAGCACCAAGTCTTTCAGCTTTGTATTATCGCCTGTCAAATCCTTTCGGAAGTGTTTGGCAATATCTGTAAGGTTTGTAAATTTTATTACTTCACTCATTCTATTACTTCATTTAAATTAGGAAACAAACCTTGCAATAAGCCTTTCTTGTGAAGTTGTAGTGCCTCTACTTTTTGATTTTGTGCTTTTATCAAATCATCAATTGATGAAAGTGTTTCAGCAATTCTATCTTGTTCTTTCGGATTTTTAGGAACAGGAAATTCGTATTTGATAAAGTTCTTTCCATTGATTGAATTAATAGTTGCACCTAAATCTGCTCTTACTTGCTTGTCATAATAGTCAGATTGGAATAACTGAAAGACAAAAGCAGGGTTATTTGCTCTGAAGACAGTCATGAAAGCACCGTGAGTCGCAAAAGGAATTACTTCAGGAATAATTGCATTTTTACCAATAAGATTTTTTGAACCATTTCTAACACACACTAAAATATCTTTAGGTTTAATTAGGTTAGCTCCGTTTATATCCTCTCTTACATAAACGGAATCTTTTAAATCTATAAGTCCATCCTGAATATTCGACGACCTTAAAACTAATAAACCTTTATCTCGAACATCTTCTGGACTATATGTAAGTCCATTGATTAAATAACCTAATTCACTTAGCTCAGTGACTTCCCACTCCCCACTATTCTCAAACTCCTTAAACCGAAATTTAGGAACAGTTTCACCTGCTTGTGGCAAGAGATTTTGTAGTAAGCCCTTTTTGTGGTCTTTCAGCACCTCCAGCTTTTGGCTCTCGGCTGTGATGACTTCATCTAAGGACGAAAGGCAAGCAGCGATTTTTTGTTGTTCATCTGGTTTTGGAACTCCAATATTTTGGCTTTTGTAATCCGAATAATAAATATGTGGAATGCCCGACCCTTTTACATACGATGAAAAGTCAATTGTATTTAGTAAGTAATACGCCCATTCAATTTGGTATTTTTTTTCATCTTTTGATTTCAGTGCTGATAAAGTTCCTAAAGTTGATGTTTCACTTTCACATAAATTTAAACGACCTACACCCGAACCATCTTTTACTATTGAAATGTATGGGTGTTTATGTTGAAACGTATCAATATACCCAATGATGCTATCAGCTCCATAAACAGCATATCCACTTTGTTTTAATTCAAGTTTATTTAATGCTAATGATGAGCTTTCCGCATTCAGAATACTAGCGATTTGCATTAACTCCCAGGCTTCCTTGCTGTTAAATTCAGGAAAGCGAAGTTTCGGCACTAATTTGTTTTCGTTGTTCTTACTCATACGCTTTCAGTCCTGATATTTCTCGCCCTTCGGCTTTCTTTTTTAAAATAGGTGTCAATTCGGCCATTAACGCCAACTCTCTTTTGGTGCGTTCTTTCCAGCCTAAATCTAAAGGGGCAAACAGTTCACTTAGTTTGTCGGCATCAAAAATCATTCGGCTAATAATAGCATCTGTAAATTGCTGCAAAGCAGAAACTTCTAAACCATTATTGTTGGCAATTTCCGCTAATCGTTTGGCAATTTTTGCTTCTTTAAAGTTTTGATAGCCGTCTTTTATTTCATGCTCGTTTAATGCCTTCCCAACTTCCAGCGTTTTGATGTAGTCAATAATATCTTCCCTTTCTTCCATCAGGTTGGCACTGCTGCTCAATACACCAATGAGTTGGTCACGGGTCATTTTCTGCTTTTTCGGTGTGCCTTGTGTGTATTTGGCAATCAGGTTCATGATGTAATCATAATCCACCACCGAAGAAGCAAACAACACAAATTCAAAATCCAATTGCTGAATGTTTTCAGGTGCTTTGTCGCCTTCTTTTTGCTGAATTTCTTTGAGTTGCTTGGCAATTTCCAAATACGAACTGCGGAATGAACGCAATTGCTCTTCGGGCATCAGTTCGTCTATCTTGGCTTTCTGCTCTTCGTTTAAATCGGTGTATTGGTCAAGCTGTGTTTTCAGACGTTGCACTTCTTTAAAGCGGTTGATAAACTCCACACGGGCAGCATCGCCTTTGATGTTGTAAACCTCTTGCGGTTCTGCTACCATGTTTTTGTCTTCCATCCACTTTTCCATTGCCTTTACTGCCTCTTGATATTTTTCAATCACTTTTGGAGCTGGGTCAACCAACCAAATTTCTTTGGCTCGTCCTGTATCTTCTCCGCTGAACAGGGCAATGGCTCTGTCCACTTCGACTTGTTGTTGCCTAAAGTCTAAAATGTTTCCGTAAGGTTTGGTATCATTTAAAATACGGTTGGTTCGGCTAAAAGCCTGAATCAATCCGTGAAATTTCAGGTTCTTGTCCACATACAAAGTGTTCAGGTATTTACTGTCAAAGCCAGTAAGCAACATGTCCACCACAATCACCAAATCAATTTTGTTCTTGTGCGGATAGTCGGCATTGCTGAACTTCTGAAATTTGATGCGTTGCTGAACATCTTGGTAATACAAGTCAAATTCGGTGATTTTATGGTTTGAGCCATATTGTTTGTTGTAATCGCTGATAATGGCTTCCAATGCCTTTTTCTTCTTTTCAGGTTCAACGTTGTTGTCGGCTTTCTCTTGTTGTAAATCTTCCTGCAACTGCTGAACATCTTTGTTGCCTTCGGCAGGCGGAGAAAATACACAAGCAATATTTAAAGAAATGAAGTTTTCATCTTCTTTGGCTTTGCTTGCCTGAATTTCTTTGAATAGTTCGTAGTATTCAATAGCATCATTGATAGAAGCCGTTGCCAACAAAGCATTGAAACGTTTGCTGTGTGTTGCAGCATCATGTTTTTTCAGGATAGCATTTACAACCGCTTTTTTATGGTCAGTGCTTCCAACAGTTACATTTTTTTCGGGCTTGAAATAGTCAATATGAAATCGCAATACGTTTCTATCTTCTATTGCATGAGTGATTGTGTAGTTGTGTAACGGATTTTGGAAAATGTCTTTGGTGGTTACATACGAGCCAACAGTTCCGTCAATTTGCTTGTAAGTTGCATTGTCGTCAAAAATGGGAGTTCCTGTAAATCCGAATAACTGTGCTTTCGGGAAAAACTCTTTGATTGCTTTATGATTTTCACCAAACTGCGAACGGTGGCACTCATCAAAAATGAAAACAATTCGTTTGTCGCTTAACGGTTGCAAGCGTTCTTTATAGTTGTTTTTGTTGTTTGGGTCTAAAGCCAAACCCAATTTTTGAATGGTCGTAACAATTACTTTATTAGCGTAATCTTCCGAAAGCATTCGCCTTACCAATGTTTCTGTATTGGTGTTTTCCTCCACGCAACCTTCCTGAAACTTGTTGAACTCCTCACGGGTTTGTCTGTCCAAGTCTTTGCGGTCAACCACAAACAAACATTTTTCAATATTCGGATTGTCTTTGAGTAGAGTAGATGCTTTGAAAGATGTCAGCGTTTTTCCGCTTCCTGTTGTATGCCAAATGTAACCGTTGCCTTTGTGTTCCTGTATAGAATTGACAATTGCCTTAACAGCATAAATCTGATAAGGTCGCATCACCAACAACTTTTGTTCGCTTGCAACCAAGACCATGTATTTGCTTATCATTTGGCTCAGTGTGCATTTGCTCAAAAACTTTTCTGAGAAGTCGTCTATGTGTGTAATTTTTTTATTGTCCTCACTGGCAAATTGATAAACGGGTAAAAATTGTTCGTCAGCATTAAAGCTGAAATGAGAAGAGTTGTTATTAGCGAAATAATAGGTGTTACTGCGATTGGTAACAATAAAAAGCTGCATGAAACAAAGCAATGAGTTGGTATAACCATTGCCCGGGTCGCTTTTGTAGTCCACAATTTGCTGCATGGCTTTTCGTGGGCTTACTTCAAGCGTTTTTAATTCTATTTGAATAACAGGAATTCCGTTAATCAATAAAATCACATCGTAACGGTGATTGCTGTTTTCTGTATTTATGCGAAGTTGATTGATAACTTCAAATTCGTTTTTGCACCAGTCTTTTATGTTTACCAAGGTGTAATGCAAAGGCGTTCCGTCCTCACGGCTGAAAGTGTTTATTTCACGTAATCGTTTAGAGGAAGCAAAAACGTCTGAATTGATAATCTCGTCTCGTAGTCTGGCAAATTCAGCGTCAGTCAGGTTAACTCTGTTGAGAGCCTGAAATTTTTCACGGAAATTCTTTTCCAGCGAAGCCCTGTCCTTTATGTCCGACCTGTAACTGTATTTCAGGTCAGTCAGTTTGGCTATTAAACTATCTTCTATTTGTTGCTCTTTAATCATCTAAAATATATATCGGTCAAAGTTACTTTTTTAATCACGTTAATCAGTCTGTGCGTTGGCAAAAAGTGGCTCTTTTGGCTTTGCGAAGGGTCGGCTTGCGGGTGGGGCAAAGCCAAATGTGCCACTTGCGGGCTGGTTAAAATTGTTTTTAAAAAATGCGGGTGGAAAAAAAATAAAAAACACAGGGTCGGCAATGAGTGTAGGCTTACTCGTTGTCCACTTGAAATATGGTCTGTATGTTGTCCAACTGTCAAAATGGTTTGTCCTTGTGTTAATGTTCAAATTTTAGTCGTCTGTTTCATGTTTGCACTGTCGTTTTACACTTGCCGGTAACGGTTGCAGACAGGCGAGGTTCGCGGATCCTGCGAACTGCGTTCTATCGGTGAAGATACAAAATGTTCGTGAGAAGCAACTTCCGGCGGCAAAAAACTAGCGAATCTTGCCTGTTTGCTGTTATGCGGGGTTGTGCCGTCCAATATTCCGCAACGATTTCGGATCGTTTTCGCAACGTTATGATTTGATGCGGTTTTCCCGCAACGGAATGTCATTTTTTTCGTGTAACTTCACTAAGCTTTTCAAGCGCTTCGCTCGGAAAACGCGTTTTCGCGACGAATCGAATGAAAAGCTTAGAAGGCATTTTCTTCAAAAATGACCTTGCTTGCGCCAAACGCTTCAAACTTCATTAACGCGCTTCGCTTATCCGCAAAGTTCTTCCGGGNTGACTGTGGTGCTGATACAATCCTGCATAACTCCCTTATACCTCCCCAAATTCCCATTCCATATAGCAAAAAGAAGGAAATAGGCGGGGTTTTTAGCTACCAAATATATTAAAACATTTATCACAAATCATCGAACGGGCTTTTCACCATTTGAATACTTCTTGTGCTTACGTGCGTATATATTTCGGTGGTGCGGCTGCTGTTGTGGCCAAGGATTTCTTGGATGTAGCGCAGATCCGTGCCGCTTTCCAGTAGGTGCGTAGCATAACTATGGCGCAGCCAGTGTAAAGTTACGGGTTTGTCGATACCCGCTTTGGTCACTGCTACGCGCAAGACTTCACTCAGGCTTCGCGCGTCATAAGGTTCGCCGGGTGTGCGGCCTTCGAAAAGGTAAATTTCAGGGCGGTAGTAGCGGTAATATTCCCGCAGCAACGTCAGGATTTTTGGAGACAATGGCGCAATCCGGTCTTTGCGGCCTTTCGCTTGCCGAATCAATACGACTTGTCGGTCGGCATTAATGTCTTGCGGTTTTAGCGCGAGCAATTCACTGCGCCGCAGCCCGCAGCTGTAAATCATTGACAGCATTGCGCGGTGCTTGATGTTCGCCTGGCACGACAGAATCTCCTTAATCTCACTCTTGCTCAGGACATTGGGAAGATTTTTCGGGTTTTTCGGGCGGTGAATTTTCCCGATATCGATTTTCCGGTTTTCGATCGTCTGAAAATACAACTTGATCGCATTCACCACTTGATTTTGGTATGACGCCGAAAACTTATTTTTCAGCACATATTCATTATTGAAATACACCACATCATCGTCGGTCATGTCAGAAGTTGGCATATCCCCGAAAAATTTCAAAAAAGTCATCAGCGCCTCACAATACGTCCGCACCGTATTCTCGCTGTATCGGCGCGATCGCAGCCATTGCCGGAACCGTTCCACTTCCAGCCGTTGCGGCGTAAATTCAGTTTGGAGGTTAAAAATACGCAGGTTGTCGGGCGATGCGGGCAAGTGCCACACTTTTAAGGAATTGCTCCAGGCCGAACCCGGAAAATCCCGCATCTTGTCAATGTTCCAAGGCGTTTTCTCGAATGTAACCGCAATGCGTCGCTCGCCGCGGTGCTTGATGATTTTGGCTGTCCACTTCATGATTTTGGCGTATATAGAGGCATAAAAATACGCTTTTTTTATTTGGTTTTGAAGCATGTTCCGGTTTTTCGCTGCAACGCCTCGCGCAATTGGCTGCAACGGCCATGCGGCGGCCAAGCGCTTCCGTTGGTCGCGTTGGCCGCGGCGCCTTTGCACGCCGCTTGCCCTGCGGGGTTTCCGCTGCAACCCGGGCTATGGCATTGTTTAGCCGAAACATGCACGCCATCGGAATTCCCACCCGACTAATTATTCATTATTCATTGTTATTTATCTTTGCCCCAACAACACAACCATGTACAAATTTCTCATCCGTCCGCTGCTGTTCGCCCTCGACCCCGAAAAGGCGCACCACATCACATTTTCCGCCATTCGTTTCCTATGCAGGATTCCCGGCATGAAAGCCTTGTTCCGCTCCATGTACGAGATCAAAGACCATAGGCTCGAGCGCGAAGTGTTCGGCATTATGTTCAAGAATCCGGTCGGGTTGGCCGCCGGTTTTGACAAAGACGCCAAATGTTACCAAGAGTTGTCTGCGTTTGGGTTTGGTTTCATCGAAATCGGCACGCTTACCCCGAAACCGCAGGACGGCAATCCAAAGAAACGATTGTTCCGTTTGCTCGAAGATTCGGCCATCATCAATAGAATGGGTTTCAACAACCAAGGCGTCGCGGCGGCAGTTGAAAGATTGCGTACCAATAAAAGTGTCCTCATCGGCGGCAACATCGGCAAGAATAAAGTAACGCCCAACGAAGAAGCCGCCAAGGATTATGAAAGCTGTTTCGACGCACTTTATGACGTCGTCGATTATTTCGTGGTCAACGTCAGTTCGCCCAACACGCCCAATCTCCGCGCGTTGCAAGACAAAGAACCATTAACGGACTTGTTGCAGACCTTACAGGACAAGAATGCCGCTAAGCCAAAACCAAAGCCCATATTGCTCAAGATTGCCCCGGATCTTACCAACGAACAACTGCTCGACATCATCGACATCGTCAACCAAACCAAAATAGCCGGCGTCATCGCCACCAATACCACATTGTCCCGCGACGGGTTGCAGTCGGCCAACCAATCAGAAACCGGCGGCCTGTCCGGGAAACCGCTCACCAAACGCGCCACCGAAGTCATCCGGTTCCTCTCCGAGAAAAGCAACAAATCCTTCCCGATCATTGGCGTCGGCGGCATCCATTCGGCGCAGGATGCGTTAGACAAGTTGGATGCGGGTGCGGCGTTGGTGCAGCTGTACACTGGTTTCATCTATGAAGGTCCGGCGCTGGTGAAAGCCATCAACAAGGAAATTTTGCGTCGCGGCTAGTTATCGCAAAATCGAATACAGTATTTTCGCGATGTTCCGCGCATCGTCCACGCCGCGGTGGTGTGTGCCTTCGAGCGGTAAACCCAGTAGCTGCAGCGCGCCGGCCATTCCGGTTTCATGAGGCAATTTATGCTTCACGGCGAACAGGCTTTTCACGTTGATGTGCGACGGCCCGAACGGAAAACCCACGCCCAAATCGCTGCACTGCCGTTGGAATTGTTTCAGGTCATACGCGCCGTAACTCGCCCATATCCGGCTTTGCGAATCGTATTCCGATTTCAGGATTTTGAGGGCATCCTGGAATGCGATGCCTTCGGTGGTGACCATTTCGGGCGTAATCGTCGTCAGTTCGGTGCAGAAGTCGCTTACCGTTGAGCGCGAAGGCGTTACGATGATGCCGCGATTGTCGGTAACTTCACCGGTGTTTACATCGAGCAGGCAAACGCCAATTTCGATGATGTCGCTGGTCATGCCATCCGGCGGATTGCCGTTCCAGCACGTGGCTTCCACATCAATTACGATGATCTTGTCCAGTTTCTTAGCCATTACAAAAGCGTGATTACAGAAGTTACTGCAAATCCGGTTGCGATGGCTACGCCGAAGCTCAATAGCGTCCCGATCAACACATATTCGGTGAGTTTGCGGTCATTGGATTTCGTCAGGTCGCCGAAGCGGAAGATGGATTTCGCCGCCATCAAAAAACCGATAGACGCGAAGTTTCCGGTTACGATAAAGAAAAATACGAAAAGCCTTTCCAGGATGCCGATGTATTTCCCGGCGTTCTGCAAATCGGCCGTTTGCGAAGTGGCCACATCGGCGTTGGGCGTTTGGCCTGGCGTCCAGATCGAGATGACTTTCTTGATCAAGATTGAGGCCGGTGAAGTGAGCAACAGCACCGCCGCGGCGTAAATCCAGGCGCGGTCGTCCAAGGTATAATGACGCAGGTCAATACCGTTCCACAAAATGGTGATGATGACCATAGACAACACGTGTAAAGCCTGGTCACCAATGAACCAAATGCGCTCCGTGCGCTCGTTTTGGGCATATAGTTTTATCGTGTCGATGACACCGTGCGCCAATGCCAGCAACGCAGCATATCCCACAAATTGGACATCCCAGACTACAGCCCAAGCCAGTGCGAAATGCAGCAACGTGTGCGCGTACAGGAATTTGCTTCTGCCTTTGTGTGCGTTCTTGTGCGCCACCCAACGGTCTGGCTGGAAGACGAAATCGCCGAGCAAATGGGCGAGGAGTAGTTTGGCGAAAATGATCATAGCGTTTTGATTTTATCGCGGAAATAGGCATCCACATCCATCATGAGGTCAAATTGTGCGCGTTTGTGGCGGCGGCTTACGGCGGCTTGGTTGATGCCCAGTTTTTGGCCGAGTTCTTCCTGTGACAAGTTCGGGTTGCCGATGGCCGTCACGACATATTCCGCAGATTGTGCGAGCCAGCCGTCGGCGATGGTCATGGCCAGTTGCAGCATCAGGTTCAGTTCGCGGTCAAAAGCGGTGTTTCCGGTGTTTATGGCCAGGTTGGTCTTGAGTTTCTTAAGCATTTCAAAAGTTTCGCCCGAGCGGATGTATGCCGTGCCGTTGCTTTCGGAGATTTTCGCCGCCCGGTGTTGCGTGTCGCCGATGCCGATGCTCATCCTGAGATCGACACCGACCGCTTTCAGCGCGGCCTTGATTTCGAGCGCCGTCAGCAGGACATCTTCCGGGTTGCCGATTTCCAGTTGGAATTGGTCGCCGCGGTAGATTTCCCAGTCGTGCGGATTGTCGCCTTTGGTCGCCAGCAAATCCTTGAGCCTGTCGAGCCACGCTTTGGTCTTGAGTTTTCGGGAGTTGGCGATGTCGCCGGTGATGATAGCCGTCATAAATTTTTATATTACCAAATAGCGTAATATTTGTAATTATTACCAAATAACGTAATATTTTTGATTATTACCAAATAGCGTAATAATTTTTTGTTTGGCGTCCCGTCATCTTTTGCCTAACTTTGGGCACTTATGAGCGACATCAAGATCATCGAATGTCCGCGCGACGCCATGCAAGGCATCCGGACGTTTATCCCGACGGACACCAAGGTTTCGTACATCCAGGCGTTGCTGCGCGTGGGTTTCGATACCATTGACTTCGGGAGTTTCGTGTCGCCCAAGGCCATTCCGCAAATGCAGGACACCGCTGAGGTGCTGGCCAAACTCGATCTGTCGCAAACCCAGAGCAAGTTGCTCGCGATCATCGCCAACGTGCAAGGCGCGGAATCGGCCTCGAAACATCCGGAAATCAAATATTTGGGTTATCCGTTCTCGATTTCAGAGAATTTCCAGATGCGGAACACCCATAAAACCATTGCGGAATCCATCGTCACCTTGCAGGAAATCCTGGACATCGCCAGCCGGTCAAACAAAGAAGTCGTGGCGTATTTGTCTATGGGTTTCGGCAACCCGTACGGCGACCCGTGGAATGTGGAAATCGTAGGCGATTGGACCGAAAAGCTCGCGGGCATGGGCGTCAAGATTTTGTCGTTGTCCGACACGATTGGCAGCTCTACGCCTGAAGTCATCGATTATCTGTTTGCGAACCTGATCCCGAAATATCCCGGCATCGAATTCGGGGCGCATTTGCATACCACGCCAGACAAGTGGTTCGAGAAAGTAGATGCCGCGTACAAGGCCGGCTGCAAGCGCTTTGACGGCGCCATCCAGGGTTTCGGCGGTTGCCCGATGGCCAAGGACGACTTGACCGGCAACATGCCCACCGAGAAATTGCTGTCCTACTTCACGACCGTCAAGCAAGACACCGGCACGCGCCCGATGAGTTTCGAGAGTGCATACAACGAGGCGAGCAAAGTATTCCAGGCCTACCATTAAATTTCCGGTTTGGCCGCGTTAGGGATGGAAGCGGCAGCCCGGAGCGCAGCGAGGACTACAGCGTACAGCCCGGCGCTTGCGCAACGCCCAAAAAATAGTCGAAATATCTCGCCACCAACCACTAGCAACTAACAACTAAAAGTAGTATATTTGCATGCAATTTAACTACAACAACAAATTGCAATGCACGCACACAACGCCAAGATCGTCGGCGAAGGATTAACCTACGACGATGTCCTGCTGGTTCCCAATTATTCAGAAGTCTTACCGCGCGAAGTCAGCATCCAAACCAAGTTTTCACGCAACATTACCTTGAACGTTCCGGTGGTTTCGGCGGCCATGGATACCGTGACCGAAAGCGCGATGGCCATTGCGATGGCGCAGGAAGGCGGCATCGGCGTACTCCACAAAAATATGACGATTGCCGAGCAGGCGGCGAAAGTACGCAAAGTGAAGCGTGCCGAATCCGGGATGATCATCGATCCGGTGACTTTGCCCTTGACGGCTACCGTGGCCGACGCCAAGAAAGCGATGGCCGAATTCGGGATTGGCGGCATTCCGGTCGTGGACGACCACCGCACGCTGAAAGGCATTGTGACCAACCGCGATTTGCGTTTCGAGAAGAACGGCGCGCGCCCGATCGTGGAAGTGATGACCTCAGAAAACCTTGTAACCACGGGCGAAGGCACGTCTTTGCAGGAAGCCGAAGTGATTCTGCAAGGCAACAAAATAGAGAAACTCCCGGTCGTGGACGCGAACGATAAGTTGATTGGACTGATTACCTTCCGCGACATCACCAAATTGACCCAGAAGCCGATCGCCAACAAAGATTCTTACGGACGTTTGCGCGTGGCCGCGGCCATTGGCGTCACGGGCGACGCGATTGACAGGGCAGAAGCGCTCGTGAACGCAGGCGTGGATGCCATCATCATCGATACGGCGCACGGGCATACCAAAGGTGTCGTTGAAATATTGAAGCAAGTAAAGACCAAGTTTACCGGCATCGACGTTATCGTGGGCAACATTGCTACGGGCGAAGCAGCGAAATACCTGGTGGCCAACGGCGCCGATGGCGTGAAAGTAGGCATCGGACCTGGCTCGATCTGCACGACGCGTGTCGTGGCGGGCGTGGGCTTTCCACAGTTTTCTGCGGTACTCGAAGTGGCGGCGGCGATTAAAGGTTCGGGTGTTCCGGTGATTGCCGACGGCGGCATCCGTTATACGGGCGACATCCCGAAAGCGCTGGCAGCCGGTGCAGATTCGGTCATGCTGGGTTCACTGTTGGCCGGTACGAAAGAGTCGCCGGGCGAGACGATTATTTTTGAAGGGCGCAAGTTTAAATCCTACCGCGGCATGGGTTCGGTGGAAGCGATGAAAGAAGGTTCGAAAGACCGCTATTTCCAGGATGTGGAAGACGATGTAAAGAAACTCGTCCCGGAAGGCATTGTGGGCCGCGTGCCGTACAAAGGCGAACTCAACGAAAGCATGCAACAGTTCGTGGGCGGACTGCGCGCCGGCATGGGTTATTGTGGCGCGAAAGACATCCCGACGTTGCAGGAAACTGCGCGCTTTGTGCGCATCACTTCGAGCGGCATTACCGAAAGCCATCCGCACAATGTTACAATTACCAAGGAGGCACCGAATTATTCACGATAAAAGTTTAAAGTTCAAAGTTCAAAGTTCAAAGTTCAAGGTTCAAAGTTCAAAGTGACTAAACCTTGAACTTCTAATTTCAACTTTCGGCTTTCACCCCAATAATGAAACTAGAGAAGCAACTACTTATCATCGGCATCGTGGCCGTCATTTTTACGGCCGTCGTTTATTTTACGACGGGAAATACCAATACCGCTGGTTTCTCCGGAACGTTCAATACCATTTTTGAATTGTTCCTGATGAGCGCGATGGTGTTTCTGGTGCTGGCCATCAATTTTTTTGCATTGCGTTTTTTTGTCCGGAAGTTGCGGGAGATTGTTCGAAAGTAAATGTTTCGAAATAATTGCCGGGAGTTTCGATCGCGCCATTACTGTTTCAGCGTGGCCAGTAATTTCTTGTCGCCGACGATCCAGAGAATGTCATCTTGCTCGAGGATTTCGTGCGACTCCGGGTTGAGGATGCGTTTCCCTTTTCGTTCCAGGCCAACGACCAAGCCATTCGTTTTTTCCCGTAGCTGTGATTCGCGGATGCTTTTCCCGATGAATTCCGGATGCGTCAGGTCAATCTGTTGCAGCACGATGTCGTCTTCGGCCAGATGTTCGGCCGGTGCGGCTTCGTGATGGTCCAGATAGTCCTGGAATTGCTTGAGCTGCTGGTCGGTTCCGATGACGCATACTTCGTCGCCCGGAAAAATACGTTCGTTGCGGCTCGGCATCTTGATGTTGATCTCGCCGCGTTTGATGAAGGCGATGTTGATGCCGAATTTTTCCCGCAGTTTCAGTTCCTTGAGCATTTTGCCACCGATATTCGATTCCTTGGCGATGTCGAAGAAACTCATGTGGCCGTCCCAAGGCGTGAGGTCAGACCGGCGGCGTTTGTCCTTGAGGATGTCGCGCGCATTGAAATTCTTGAGGAAATGGTTTTCGATCTTGTGGTATTGCGCGTTGAGTTTCTTCGGGAAAATCAGATACAGTACGATGGCTGCCACGAAGGTGATGAACGCCGTTTGCGACGAGAAGAAGTTGTCCAGCAGAAAGCCGATGTACACCAACGTCAGGATAAAACGAAACAAAATCATCATAAAGATCGGGCCGCGGTATTTGCGCTCTGACAGCAATTGACGCACTTGTTCAACGGCCACGCGGCGGAGCGACAACGCCCAAAGGAACGGCGCCACGGCAATCAGCGTTCCGGCGGCGGCGAGCAAACGTCCGAAGCGTGTGCCTTCCACCATCGGCAAAATGTATTGGGCCGAGAGTAAAATCATCGCGACAATGATCACGGAATGAATGACCACTTGCATGAAATAGGCGCGCAGCACGATTTGCCAGTTGCTTACCGATTTGATGGACTGCGCGTTGGCGCTGTAGCGTTCAATCTGTTTGCGCCATTTGCGCGGGAGTTTCCGCTCGAGGAATTCAGATACGGGAACGCTCGCCTTGACCATGAACGGCGTGGTAAAAGTCGTGATGGCCGACACCGCAACGATGACCGGATACAGGAAATCACTGGTGACTTTCAAGGTCATGCCGAGTGTGGCGATGATGAACGAGAATTCCCCGATTTGCGACAAACTCATGCCGGTTTGTACAGATTGTTTCAGTGGTTGCCCCGAAAGAAGTGCGCCAATCGTAGAACTCAGCGACTGTCCTAAAATGGTAAGTAACGTCAAGACGACAATCGGCAACCAATGTTCGGCCAAGGAAGCCGGATCGATCAGCATCCCGACCGATACGAAAAAGACCGCGCCGAATAAATCCTTTACCGGTTTCACCAGGTGTTCAATGTGTTCGGCCTGCGTCGTCTCGGCGATGATGGAACCCATAATGAACGCGCCCAGCGCAGGCGAAAACCCGACGTTGGCGGCCAAGGTCACCATCAACAGGCAGAGCGCGATGGAAATGATCAGCATCATTTCGTCTGTGAGCAGGTTTTTGGCGCGTTTGAGTAGTGTCGGGACAAAGAAAATCCCGCCCACGAACCAGATGATCAAAAAGAATGAGAGTTTCAGGACAGACATCAAGAGTTCGTTCCCGGAAAATTGTTGGCTTACCGCTATGGTCGACAACAAAACCATCATCAAAATCGCAAGCAAATCCTGTACGATGAGCGCGCCGATGACGTTTTGCGCGAATTTCTGTGCCTTTACACCCAGTTCTTCAAACGTCTTGACGATGATGGTCGTGGATGATATCGCGAGCATCACGCCCAGAAAAATACTGTCCATTTTCCGCCAGTCCATCAAATTCCCGACGGTGTAACCCAGCAACAGCATGGTCGTGATTTGTGTCACCGCGGTAATCGAAGCCGTGCCTCCGACCTTGACCAGCTTCTTGAACGAGAATTCCAGCCCGAGGCTGAACAGTAGGAAAATCACCCCGATCTCGGCCCAGACTTCCACACTGTGCATGTCGGTCACCGATGGGAAAAAGTCAAAATGATTCCCGGCCAGGAAACCCGCGATAAGGTAACCCAATACCAACGGTTGCTTGATTTTCCGGAAAAGCAATACCGCAACCCCGGCCGTGACCAGGATCAGGCCCAAATCGGTGATCAACGGATACAGGTGCGTGGCGGCTTCGGCGGTGGCGCTCATTGTTGTTGTTTTTCGGGTTTTCGGTAAGATAGCGAAAAATCCGATTTTCACCAATCCGGAATGAAAAAAAGCCACCGGGAAGGCAGCATTTTAAAGGTTTTATAACAGAGCGGTGCGCGTCAGACCGACAGCCCGAGGTAATTGCTTGGTGTGATCCGGAGCAATTCATCGCGGACGTCCGGCGATACGGAAAGCGTCCCGATAAAGTCGTGGATCGCTTTGCGGTTGATGGCTTCGTTGGTGCGCGTCAAACCCTTGAGTGCTTCGTAAGGATTCGGGTAGCCCTCGCGGCGCAATATCGTTTGGATGGCTTCGGCCACCACGGCCCAATTGTTTTCAAGATCTTGCGCGAACTTGTCTGTGTTGAGCAAGAGCTTGTTCAGCCCTTTGAGCGTGGCTTCGAACCCGATGAGCGTGTGGCCGAGCGGCACGCCGATGTTGCGCAATACCGTGCTGTCGGTCAGGTCGCGTTGCAGCCTCGATACCGGAAGTTTGGCCGACAGATGTTCGAATATCGCGTTGGCCATGCCCAAGTTGCCTTCCGAGTTCTCGAAATCGATGGGGTTGACTTTGTGTGGCATCGCCGACGAACCCACTTCGCCTGCCTTGATTTTTTGTTTGAAGTAGTCCATCGACACATAGGTCCAGATGTCGCGGTCCAAATCGATGACGATGGTGTTGATGCGTTTGAGTGCGTCGAAAAATGCCGCAAAGTGGTCGTAATGCTCAATCTGCGTGGTCGGGAAGGAATGGTGTAACCCCAGGACATTTTCTACGAAATCATTCCCGAATTTCCGCCAGTCAATGGCTGGATATGCTACGACATGCGCGTTGTAATTGCCCGTCGCGCCGCCAAATTTTGCAGCAAACGGAATGTTGAACAACAACCGCATCTGTTCCTCGAGCCGCTCCACGAAAACCCCGATTTCCTTGCCCAGTCGGGTGGGCGAGGCCGGTTGCCCGTGCGTACGCGCCAGCATGGCGATGTCTTTCCATTCGATGCTGAGGTCTTTCAGTTTTTGGATAACCGAAATCAACATCGGCATGTATACTTTTTCAAAAGCTTCCATCGCCGAGAGCGGAATCGCGGTATTGTTGATGTCCTGTGAGGTCAATCCGAAATGGATGAATTCCTTGTGCGCCGACAATCCGAGCCGGTCAAACGCCTGCTTGATGAAATATTCCACCGCTTTTACATCGTGGTTGGTGGTTTTCTCGATGTCCTTGATGGCTTTGGCGTCGTCTGCCGTAAAACCGGTGTAGCACTGGCGCAACTGCTCGAAAATGGCAGGATCGACGCCTTTCAACTGCGGCAGCGGCAGTTCGCACAGCGCAATGAAATACTCGATTTCCACCAAGACACGATAGCGGATGAGCGCTTCTTCGGAAAAGTACGGGGAGAGGGAAACGGTTTTACTGCGGTAACGCCCGTCTATTGGCGATACGGCATTGAGTTCGGTAAGCATTGTGTTGTTTTTTGCAAGCCAAAGATACGGGATAATTCACAAATCACCATTCACCATTCACCATTCACCATTCACAATTCACAATTCACAATTGACATTAATGTGTTCAAGGTTTAAAGTTTAAGGTTCAAAGTTCAAGGTTCAAGGTTGAAAGTTCAAGGTTCAAGGTTTAAGGTTCAAAGTTTAAGGTTCAAGGTTCAAGGTTCAAGGTCTTTCTTCTTTAGTCTTTCTTCTTTCCTCTTTCTTCTTTCTTCTCTACATCATCTCGAGCAACGTCTGCTTTAAGTCTGCTACACCGAGCGATGCGACTTTGTCTATCACCACGACCGGATTTGACAGATTGTATATGCTCGCGGGTTTCGGATCGACGTAAAACACCGGCGTATTCGGTTTGGTGTAATGCATCAATCCTGCGGCAGGATACACTTGCAATGACGTCCCGACGACCGCGAAAAAATCCGCTTGGTGCGCCATCGCGGCCGCTTCTTCCAGCGCCGGAACCATTTCCCCAAACCATACAATGTGTGGCCGGAGTTGGTGGCCGCGGTCATCGGTATCGCCCAGATTCAGGTCATCGTGCCAGTCCAAAACGTAATTTGGGTTGCCAACGCTGCGTACTTTCAGGAGTTCGCCATGTAAATGCAATACGTTTGAACTTCCGGCGCGCTCGTGCAGATCGTCCACGTTTTGCGTGATGATGCGCACGTCGAAATCTTGTTCCAATTCGGCCAGTGCGAGGTGTCCGGCATTAGGCGATACGTCCTTGAGTTGCCGCCGGCGTTGGTTGTAGAATTCCAGCACGAGCTCCGGATCGCGCTGCCAGCCTTCCGGCGAGGCGACATCCATGACGTTGTGGCCTTCCCACAAACCATCGGAGTCGCGGAACGTTTTGAGCCCGGATTCGGCCGAAATCCCGGCGCCGGTCAATACCACGAGGTTCTTTTTCATAGCGTATCGTATAAAGTCTTGATGTTGATTTCGGTTGCTCTCCCAGACACCGTGACGGTTTTCTTCTCGCCGGGCAGTAAATCGAAATAATTGTCGTCGAATGTGGCATCGTCACCCGAAAGGAAAACGTTTTTCGCCAACACATCGGTCGTGATTTGCAGCGTTTTCTCGTCAAGCCATTCCCATGTGACGTTCGGTTTCCGTAGTTTAAGATCTTTCGGTTTGGCCATGAAATAAAGCGCGGAATGTTTTGTGGTTCCCTGAAATTCCATCGTAACGACTGCGTTGTCTGTGTGTTGCTTCCACCTGTGGAAGTCGATTTCGAGATGCGACCGGCTTTCGTTCGCGCCCGCAACAACGGGCTTCGATGTCGTCCAGATTTCCTTTCCATCAAAAGACAGTAACGTCACGGTCAGTAATCCTTTTTCCGGTTGCAGGTTGTCGTTGACGATAAAAACCGAAAGTGTGTCGCCGCGTTTTTCAGCTGAAACCAAGACATCGGCAAAACTGCGCCGTGCCTGATAATGCAAGGCTTTACGTCGTCCGAAGGCATCAATCGAACTCCACGAGGTCACCGGCCAACAGTCGTTGAGTTGCCAGTACAACGAACCCATGCAATACGGTTTCTTGCGGCGGTGCGCTTCCATCGCGGTTTTCATCCCGTCGGCCTGCAGCAATTGGGAAACGTAAATATAATCCTGGAACGCTGTCGGAATTTTATAGTCGCGCGCCATATAGTTGTCGATGGTTTGGTAACCGGTCGGGTGTTTCTGGTGGTTTTTGACCGATGCCGAAGACAAATTCAACTGATCCGCAGGCGTAAAATCCTTAAAAGTTTCCAGCGGCGGCATGCCTTGGAATCCGTATTCGCTCATGAAACGCCCGACTTTTTCCTCGTACACGTCAAAGGGCTCGTTTCCCCACCAAACGCCCCAATAATGCGAATCGCCTTGCAGCAGGCTTTCCTTTCTGCCCCAGCCGATCGAGGGCGAGGAAGGCCAATAAATGAAACGCTTTTGCGAAATGCTGTCCAAGGTTTTTGGGATCAATCGGTGGAATAACTTTTCATAATCGTTCCAGATCTTCGTCGAATCGGCTTTCGAATACTTGAACTGTTTTTGCCAACCCCAATTGTGCCAGCCTTCGTCGTTTTCATTGTTGCCGCACCAGAGTGCAAGGCTCGCGTGATTTTGCAGCCGGTTCACGTTGTCCGCGATTTCGTGCCTGACCGACGCGAGGAATTGGTCATCGCCGGGATACATCGCACAGGCGAACATGAAATCCTGCCAGACCAAGATTCCACGCCTGTCGCACGCTTCATAAAATGCATCGTCCGGATAAACGCCGCCGCCCCAGACGCGGAGCATGTTCATGTTGGCCAGCACGGCTTCGTTCACGATTCGTTCATAATCCTTTCGGGTCACACGCGGCAGGAAATTATCGGGCGGAATGTAATTTGCGCCTTTCATGAACACCGGAACGCCATTGAGCTTGAAGTAAAAACTTTTCCCTTTGTTGTCTTTTTCCTGGACGAGTTCGATGGTGCGCAACCCGATGTGCAACTTTCTGGCGTCCAATTCAATGTCATTTTCCGACAGGCTGATGGCAAAAGGATACAGGAACGGTTCGCCAAGCCCGTTGCACCACCAGCGTTTGGGTTTGTGGATGTCGTATTGGAATTCGACCGTGTTGGTCCCTTTTTTCAAGCGGACGTTTTTTTGTTCCGAATTGATTTTTAGGATGTAGTCGCCGGTTTTTTCACAGGCGATTGTCGTTTTGAAAACGATTTCTGCTTTGGCGTCGGTAAGTAAAGCTTGTTCATAACCGATGTTTCCAAGGTTTGCGAGGCCGTGAAAATGCAACGAAGCGGGTTTCCAGATGCCGCACGTCAGCAATTTCGGTCCCCAATCCCAACCGAAATGGTATTGCGCCTTACGGGTAAATACGCGCGCCGATTCAGGCAAGGTGTAGGGCAATTTTGCGGCCTCGGCTTTCTGGAAGTCGGCGATGGGCTTGAAAATAATCCGCAACGTATTATTGCCTTGTTGGAGCAAATGGGCGACCGGAATTTTCCAGGTGCGGAACATATTGTCGGCATTGAGGATGCGTTTTCCGTTGAGCGTCACTTCGGCGTAGGTGTCGAGTCCGTCGAAAACCAAATCCACTTTCCCGTATTTCTTTTCATCGGCTGAAAGGCCGAAAGTCGTTTCATAAACCCAGGATTCCTTGTCAACCCATTGTACCTTTTGCTCATTGTCGCCGAAGAAAGGATCCGGAATCAGTTGGTTGGCCAGCAAGTCAGTATGTATGGTTCCGGGAACTGATGCCACATAGTTTTTGTTTTCGCCATCGCGATGGAATGTCCAACCGTCGTTGAGGTTTCGGTAACGGTTCTGCGCCGTCATCGCCCATGAAAGTAACAGCAATATGACGGAAACGATTCTCATCCGATATTTTTTAATGCCTTGATTTCATCCGCATCGGCCATTTGCGAGCCATCGGTAATGGCCGACGAATGGTAAAAGTGTGCGCCGACGGTTTCATGCAGCGCCGCAAGATTCGTGGAACGAAGGCCGCCGCCGGGCATGACCGTGATGCGATTCGCCGCTTTTTCCACCAAAGTCTTCAGTACGGGCGCGCCCTCGATAACATTGGATTTTGTCCCCGAAGTCAATACCGTCGAAAACCCGCAGGCGATGATTTCCTCGAGTGCCGATAAGGGTTCCGAAACCTGGTCGAAAGCGCGGTGGAACGTCGCCGGAAGCGGTTGCGCCAAGTCGATGAGTATTTTGTTTCGTTCAGTGTCGATTGTCGCGTCCGGATGCAGCACGCCGAAGACAAATCCGTCAACAAATGGTTTTACAGTTAGGATGTCGGCTTTCATTTGGGCGAATTCGGCATCTGAGTAACAAAAATCGCCGCCGCGTGGCCGGATCATCACAAACAAAACCGTCTTTGTCTTGTGGCGTACTTCGCGGACGATGTCGGTGGCAGGCGTCGTTCCGCCCACGGCATAACCGTCGCAGAGTTCGATGCGATCTGCCCCTGATTGATCGGCGATGGATGCCGATTCGGGATTGAAGCAGGCAATTTCTATCCTCATTTCAAATGATAATCTGAATCCACCAAAACATTTCCGCTGTTGTCTTGCTTGGCGTAGTTGAATCCGCCTTGGATGCAGTACGCGCCGTGGTTGCCGTTCTTGTCCAGCGCGATAAACCCGACTTGGATGTCTTTCAGGTTTTTTCCGCGGAGTTTGGTCAGTTTGATTATTCGGGCAACGGCTTCCTCACAGGCTTTTTGCGGCGATTTGCCTTGCCGCATCAGTTCGACGACCAAATGGCAGCCCGTAATGCGGATGACTTCTTCGCCGTGCCCGGTTGCCGTGGCAGCCCCAATTTCATTATCGACATACAAGCCTGCCCCGATGATGGGTGAATCGCCCACGCGGCCGTGCATTTTATACGCCATGCCGCTCGTCGTGCACGCACCCGAAAGATTGCCGTGTTGGTCGAGCGCAATCATCCCGATGGTGTCGTGGTTTTCGATGTTGGCTTTGGGCTTGTACTCGCTGGTCTTGAGCCATTCCCGCCATTCTTTTTCGGACGCTTCCGTGAGCAGATTTTCTTTTTGGAAACCTTGTGACAAGGCAAACTGCAATGCGCCTTCGCCCACAATCATGACGTGCGGCGTTTTTTCCATGACTGCCCGCGCCACCGAGATCGGGTGCTTGATGTGTTGCAGGGCCGCAACCGAGCCGATGTTCGATTTTTCGTCCATGATGCAGGCGTCGAGCGTCACGTTGCCATCGCGATCTGGCCGCCCGCCGTAGCCTACGCTTCGTTCGTTTGGGTCGGCTTCGGTCACGCGGACGCCGGTTTCTACCGCATCGAGCGCTTTCCCGTTGCTTTTAAGGATTTCCCACGCGGCGGCATTGGCGGTCAATCCGAAGTTCCAAGTCGACAACACGATAGGCTTGGTTCCCACATTCTGAGCGGTAATGCCTTCGAAATCCAGTTTCGGTAATGCCGCGCCTGCCGTGACCAGCGCCGCCTGTTTTAAAAAGTCTCGTCTGTTTGCCATTATTCTGCGCTTATTTCGTCTATGAAAAGCCAGGCTTTTGCACCGGCGCCGGGTTTGCCGTCTGGAATCGTGCCCGCATTTTCGGCGGTTATGTTCAGTTGGGAATAGGCTGATTTTGGAACCGAAACGACAACGCGTCCGTTTTGTTTGCGGATGTCATCGATGGATATTTCCTGCAATAGATTGCCTTGTCCATCGCTAATCTTCACCGATTTCGGGAAATAAATCCAACTGCCCCGGCTTTCGAGGAAGTTTATTTTTATGACCGATATGGTTTCGGCGCGGTTAAGATCGATGATTGCCGAAACGTCGCTGCCGCTGAACCCAAGCCAGTTTTGCCCGTAGCGTTTCGGGTCGCCAAGCAGGCCGTCAACGAGCGCAAAAGCACCGCCGCTGTTGTAATTGGCGTGCGGTTGTTCCTTTAAAGTAATGGCGCGCCCAGTGGTTTTGGAAGATTTGAAATCCTGCGAAATGGTGTTGCCTTTCATCGAACCGTTGTCAAAATAGGCAGCAACTACCGTTTGTGGCTCGGTCACGCGGATGGGTTCGCGGTAGGCCGCAGACTGCAGGGTCGGCGTCGTGCCGTCGGTGGTAAAACGGATGCCTTGTCCGTCTATAGAAGTCAATGTAACCGAAACGCCATCTTTTGTTGGAAGCGGTGCAACCAAGGCTTTCAGGTCGTAGATGTTTTTGGCGTAGTTGATTCCTTTGGCCTCATAAACATCGAAATGACGCAGTAGCCGGTTTCGGAAATCATCATATTTCGCCGGATTTGACGTGCCCCAAACCACTTCAGACAGCGCAGCCATTCGCGGCATGACCATGTATTCGGCGTGCGATGGCGTGGCAATGTATTCTGTCCAGAGATTGGCCTGTGCGCCCAGGATGTACTTTGATTCATCGGCCGTCAAACCATCCGGTGTAACGTTGAAGGCATATACTTTTTCGACCGGAAGGTAACCGCCAATGGCCACCGGTTCATATTTCGGATTGCCCTGATAGGCGTCAAAATAACAGTGCGAACCCGGCGACATCACCACGTAATGTTTTTGTTTGGCCGCCGCAATCCCGCCTTCGGTACCACGCCAGCTCATGACCGCGGCATTCGGTGCCAGGCCGCCCTCGAGGATTTCATCCCAGCCGATGATTTGCCGGCCTTTGCCGTTTACGAATTTCTCGATTCTTGTGATGAAATGGCTTTGCAATCCGTGCTCGTCGCCGAGTTGGAGATCGGCGATCAATTGCTGGCAATGTGGGCAATTTTTCCAGCGGATTTTCGGGCATTCATCGCCGCCGATATGGATGTATTTCGAAGGGAACAACGCCATGACTTCGGTCAAGACATTCTCCAGAAAAGTAAAGGTTTCGTCCTTCGGGCAAAAAACCTCTTCGAACACGCCCCATTCTTTTGCGGTTTCAAACGGCCCGCCGCTGCAGGACAATTCAGGATAAGCAGCAAGTGCGGCGCGCGCATGGCCGGGCATTTCGATTTCCGGGACAACGGTAATGTGCCGCGCGGCAGCGTAGGCCACAACCGATTTGATTTCATCCTGCGTATAAAACCCGCCGTACCGGATCGTATCAAACTTTTGATCGTTGTAATGCCCCACCATCGAGCCGTTGCGCCAGCCGCCGATTTCGGTCAATTTCGGGTACTTCTTGATTTCGATGCGCCAGCCCTGGTCGTCGGTCAAATGCCAATGGAACGTGTTCATTTTGTACATCGCCAGGTAATCGATGTATTTTTTGACAAACGACACCGGAAAGAAATGCCGTGCCACATCGAGGTGCATGCCGCGCCACGAATATTTTGGTTGGTCTTTGATCGAGATTCCGGAAACCTTTACCGAAGCGACCGGTTTGTTGGGCAGGAGTTGCAGTAAGGTCTGGATGCCGTAGAAAATGCCTTTTGGTGATGCCGCAGAAATGGTAATGTTATTTTTCGCGACGTCAAGCCCGTACGATTCATCGGTTGCAAAACCTTGGGCAATCTCGAGCCTGATGGCATTTGTTGCCGCTTTTTTGACGATGGGAAGCTGGAAGCCAGTTTGCAAAAAAATCGCCTTTTGCAAGAATGTCGCCTCGAACGTGTTTGGCGCACAAATGACCGTTTGCCCATTGACGGTGAATGCGCCGGCTTGTTGCTCCACCTGCGCCGGATAAGGAATCAGCGGCGGTTGTTGCGCGCCGAGCGACAGCGTGACAAAAAAGAGGAGCAACAAAAATGGTTGGCGCATGACGTGGTTTTTACTTCGTACCGTTTGGCCTTGGCGGCCTCGGCTGACCAAATATAAGCATTTTGGCTTTGGAATTTTAACGGGCGCGTGTGATGGAAATCGTGCAAACACCTATTTTTACGGCATGATTGACCGCGACTATCTCCGTTATCTCGAAGGTTACCTGACCGACAGCCGGAAAGCGAAATTCCTGCAAGTCCTGTCGCAACGTACCAACCATTTTACCGTGGCGATGGAAGATGTGTTCCAGTTGCATAACACCAGCGCCGTCATGCGTTCGTGCGAGGTTTTTGGCGTTCAACGGCTGCATGTCGTGGAAGAGCGTTATGGGAAAAGCATCGATAAGGAAATCGCGATGGGCGCGCAGAAATGGGTGGACGTCTTCCGATACGAAAACATGAACGATTGTTTGGAATCGATAAAATTACAAGGCTACCAGATTATCGCCACGACGCCGCACCAAGACGATTGCCTGCTTGATGATTTCGATATTTCCAAGCCATCGGCATTCTTTTTCGGGACCGAGAAAATGGGATTGTCCGAAGAAGTGCTCGCGCAGGCCGACGGTTTTCTGAAAATCCCGATGGTCGGGTTTACCGAAAGCCTGAATATTTCGGTATCGGCGGCCATCGTCCTGCAACACGTGACGGAAAAACTTCGCAAATCAGGCGTGGATTGGCAACTGACAGCCGATGAAATCCTCGAGAAACGCCTCGATTGGGCACGCAAATCCATCAAGGACATCGACCGGATCGAAGCGCGTTATTACGGCGGGCTTATTCCTTGAAAAATTCAATGCCGTTTTCACCGACGAAACCTTCGCCGGAATCGGTCGTGACCTTAAACAATCCGAACGACCAACTGCTTTTCACCGGAATCTGTATCCTTTCCGTAATCGAATTGTATTTGGGCCGGATGTACGGATAAGACGTGTTGCGCACATAAAAACCTTTTTTGCCGTTTTGCTGCAGGATGAACCCGCCGAGGTTTTTGTCAGGGACGATGTTGTCGAACGCAATCGGGACGACGATGGCATTGTCTGATTTGACCATGCCCAATTTGCCGTTCAGCCGCACGCCGAAAATCTTTACATCTCTTTCGATTGACGCGAGGCTGATGCTTTCGTATTGCGGCGCGATGGTTTCCTTGTCGGCCAAGCCATCGTAGACGCCGGACAGGCCGTTCTTTTTGACATAGTAGATGGCGTAATGCGGGTCGGCTTTGACCGCATCGTATTGTGAGCCGATACGTTCGGGAATGCTGGCGTCGGCAATTTTTTCTTCATCGGCCAGGCGTTTCTCGTAGATGATTTGATCGAAGTCGTCCGAATCCGGCACTTTGACGTCGGTGAATTTCTTTTCAACGTCGCGGATTTTGGCCAGCCAGACGATTTTGGTTTTGGTGCTTTCTTCCCAGATGATGTCGATCTCGGCAAATTCCGTCGGGACAATTACTTTTCCGGTATTGTTGACCAAGCCCACCAAGCCGTTGTCGTTATAAACGATGAAACTTTCATTCGGCTCCGGCCTGATGCTGCGGTAAACAGGCTTGAAGATTTCCTTGCCTTTGTAGTTGACGCCGATTTTTCCGTCTTTGTGCAGGTATACGTAGTCTTCCCAATAACTGTCGATGGCAATCGAATCATATTGCGCCGAAGCGGTTTCGGACACGAGCACTTGATGGTTTTGGTTGACGGCAATCCATCCAGTTTCGCCTTTGAGGACAAAATTGGCCTTGCCGCCATCGTAATAATAAGCCTTGACCAATTGCCGGTAAACCGGCTGCACTTTGATGTTTCCGAGCGTGTCCGAAAATCCCCAACGGTCCTTGACGCGGTACGGCACCAAGATGTTGATGGTTTTCTTTGGCTTCGGGAGGTGTTTTTTTACGGGTGCCGTTTTCGATACCGTTTTTTTGCTCTTGGTTTTTTGCGCATGAGAAGTGTTGAAGGTGAAGAGCAACGCCAAAAGCAGCAAGACGTATTTCATTTATTTCTGTTTTTTCAGGACTTTGTATTCCTCATAACATTCAGAAATCGCATCGAGGATTTGCAAGTCATTCGCCGTTTGCGCAAATGCCTCGGAGTAATTGCAGCGTCCCAGGATTTCCGGGATGTCTTTCTTGTCGATGCCCAACAATGCGGCGATAGTTTCCCGGTCATACCGCGATTCGAGCATGCCGCGCATTTTTTCGTCCCGCTTGAGTTCCTTGAGCCGTTTGAGTTCGCGGGGTTTCTTCCCGAACAGGTTGTAGAGCGCATCGGCCGGGTTAAAGATGGAACCCAGTACTTTCCCGAACGCGCCCGGTTGGTATTGTCCGGCTTCGTAGCCCTGGTCGTGCAATCCGGCAATGGCGTAGCGGTGGCTTTCTCGCATCGGGATCAGCCTGGAATCTACTTCGAGATAACCCGTTAAGATGTAAGGTTGGATAATGACTTCCTCGAGCGCGATGGCTTTTTCGGTCATGAGAATTTTGTTGGCTTTGTTCTTCACCCAGTCATTGCTCACGCGCACTTTCATGCTGGCATAGCCCAAAAGCGAGACATAGAGCGTGTCGTTGGCTTCGGCCTCGATCTCGAAAACACCGCGTTCATTGGTGGAAGCGCCCCGGACTTTGTTGAGGTTGACGATGTTGACATTCTGGATGGGCAGCAAGGTCTGGTCGTTGATGACCGTACCCGAAATCTTGCCGTTGTCCTGCGCAAAAGTGACGGCCGAACAACACAAAAAAAAGAAGACTGCTAAATACCTCATGCCTGTTTTTGATGCGCTAAAAGTAAGCAAACAGGACGCAATATTGAGCAGCCTTTTTATAATTATCAGAAAATTAACAGATGTTATCCTTTGCGCGGCCGTCTTGCCCTTGGCGCATCAGAGAAACTCTCCGAACGGCGTGGGGCGCGGTCTGTCGCATTGCGGTCGGCACCACGTCTTGGCGCTTTATCTGTAAATTCTTTTTTCCACGGTTTGTCGCCGCCGAACGATTTCTTTTCTTTCTTGAAACCGCCGCCACCGAAATCGCTTCGGGTATCGCGTTCGCCACGACGGGCAAATTTCTTCTTCTCGAAACCGCCGCCGCCAAAGCTTTTTCCGCCACCGCCACGACTGTTGCCGCCGTCCTTGGAGATTTCCACGTTGATGCGGCGTCCGTCCATGGTGATGTTGTTCAGTGTTTCCATGACGCGCTCCGAATGTTCGGCGCCGGTGTTGAAGAATGAAAATCCTTCTTTCACATCAACCTTAAAGACGTCTTCCTTGCCCAGTTCGAGCGTGTCGCGCAGGAAATCCTTAAGCGACATCCAGTTGAATTCGTCGCGCGAGCCGATGTTCACGAAATAGCGCACTTCATTGCTCGAACCAAAAGACTTTCTTTCGCTTTCGGTACCGCGTGCCTGTGCAGACAAATCCTTGGTTTTCTTGTAATAATTCAGGAATCGGTTGAATTCCACCGACACCATTTTCTTGATGAGTTCTTCCTTGTCGAGTTCTTCCAACACGCCCATGATGGCCGGCAGGTAATTGTCGATTTCGTGATCCACTTCGGTGTCCTTGATCTTGTTGGCCAAATGCAGCAACTGGATCTCGCAGATTTCCATCCCCGACGGAATCGTTTTCTCCTCAAACTTCTGCTTGATGATTTTTTCGATCGCGTGGATTTTCCTAAGTTCACTCTTGGTAATGATGACGATCGATGTGCCCAGTTTTCCGGCGCGTCCGGTACGCCCGGAACGGTGGTTGTAGGTTTCGATCTCGTCCGGCAACTGGTAGTTTACCACGTGTGTGATGTTGTCCACGTCGATGCCACGAGCGGCCACGTCGGTAGCCACGAGCATCTGGATCTGGCGCCCGCGGAACGATTTCATGACGCCGTCGCGTTGCGCCTGAGACAAGTCGCCATGCAAAGCGGCTGCGTTGTAACCGTCTTCAATGAGTTTCTCCGCAATCTGCTGGGTGTCGCGCTTGGTGCGGCAGAACACCACCGAGAAAATATCCGGATTCGCATCGGCCAGACGCTTGAGCGCTTCGTAACGGTCGCGCGCCTGCACCATGTAAAATTCGTGCGAGACGGTCGCTGAACCTGAATTCCTTGTGCCGACGGTGATTTCAGCAGGATGGCGCATGAATTCTTTTGCGATGCGCGCTACTTCAGCCGGCATCGTCGCAGAGAACAGCCATGTATTCTTGGTGTCAGGTGTTTCTGAAAGGATTGCGACCATGTCTTCGTAGAAGCCCATGTTGAGCATTTCGTCGGCTTCGTCGAGTACGCAAAAATCAATCTGCGAAATGTTGACGAGCTTGCGGTTGATCATGTCCTGCATACGCCCCGGCGTAGCCACGATGATCTGCGCGCCGCGTTTGATCTGGCGCGCTTGGTCTGTAATCGACGCGCCGCCGTAAACCGCGACCACGTCCAGACCTTTTACGTATTTCGAATAGAGCTTCAGTTCATTGGTGATTTGGAGGCAAAGCTCGCGTGTGGGAGCCAAAATCAACGCCTGCGTGTTGCGGTTTTCTGCGTCGATTTTCTGGATAAGCGGAAACCCGAATGCAGCGGTCTTGCCGGTGCCGGTTTGCGCGAGGGCCACGATATCAATGTCTGCTTCAAGCAACATCGGTATCGCCTTTTCCTGTACTTCTGACGGATTCTCAAATCCGAGGTCTTTAACCGCCAGCAGTAGCAGTTCATTTAGACCCAATTGTTCAAATTTATTCATTATGTGTTTTAAAATTACGCCTCAGGCCCTATGGCCTTTGGCGGTGCAAAAGTAGTCTTTATAAATGGATAAGTAGGGAAGTTTTTGTTTTTATTTTGTATTGAAAACCAATAAGTTAGAATGGTGAATGGTAAATGGTGAATGGGCAATTAAAAAAAAGCGTCGAGTAAAATGGTGAATCACAGTTTAGAGACTTAGTATTTTAACACGAATTCCACCAATTTCATGAATTCAAGCACATTTGAAAATTCGTGCAATTCGTGCAATTCGTGTTTATTTTTTTGTCAGGAAATCAATGAGTTGGCGGACGGCTTTTCCGCGGTGGCTGTGGGCGGCTTTCTCTTCCATGGTCAATTCGGCGAAAGTCTTCTGGAAACCGTCGGCCCTGAAAATCGGATCGTAACCAAAGCCTTGATTTCCGTGGCGTTCGCGGGTAATTTCGCCCCGGACGATTCCCGTGAATAAGTGTTGTTGTCCGCGTAGGTTGAGCGCGATGACGGTTTTGAATTGTGCGCTGCGGTTGGTGGCGGCTTCGAGCTTGTCGAGAAGCTTTGCCATGTTGTCATCGGCATTTTTCTGTTGGCCGGCGTAACGTGCAGAATATACGCCGGGTTCGCCATGTAATGCATCGACTTCCAAACCCGTATCGTCGGCGAAACAATCGAAGCCGAATTTTTGGGTGACATAGTCGGCCTTAAGGATGGCGTTGCCTTCAATGGTCTCGGCCGTTTCCGGGATGTCGTCGTGGCATCCGATGTCGTCCAGACCCAGCAAAGTAATCGAGTTGGGCAACATCGCCCTAATTTCGGCGATTTTGTGTGTGTTGTGCGAAGCGAATACGAGTGTCATCTTACTGGAAAAAAGTGGCAAGTTATATCACGACGGGGTTTCCTGCAAGCGTAGTTTGTGAAATGGACGGTCTGTAATTTTTGGCGTGGCGTTTTTTCGGACTTGTAGGAAGACATTTTTTTGTATGTTTACCAAACCCAAAATAAAACAGATGAGAAAAAAGTTACCCAAATTATACTTGCTTCCGCTGTGCGCGCTATTTTTCTCCAATTTTCTCCATTCGCAACTCATTCTTTCCGAAAATTCCGGGCCGGAGCATTTGTCGCTTTTTCCGCACGCCAGGATTGCCAATGCAGGAAATGACCCTATTGATGTCCGGCAACTGATCACCGGCCAACGCCGTCTTGATTTCCGACCGGTGACCGGCGAAAATATGGATCTCGGGTTCAATACAGACAATTTCTGGGTGACATTTTCAATCCGGAATGCCGCCAGCAAACCTTTGGAATACTATCTGGAAACGGCACGTCCCATCACCGATACCGTTGAGTTGTATATCGTCAGGCCAGACAAGAGTTATGTGACGATGCGCACCGGCGATCACATGAAAACTTCCGATCGGGCCTATCCGCATCGCAAAAGCATCTTTAAATTATTGTTGCCCGCCGATACAGAAATGCAGTATTACATTCGGCTGCGAAGCGACGGGGAAGTCATCAACTTGCCACTTGAGTTGCGGACGTATGAAGACTTGATGTGGCTCACGTCTTTGGAACAATTCACCTTCGGGATCTTCTACGGGATTTTGTTCCTGGCGGCACTCGTCTATCTTTTTTTCTTTTTCGGACTCAAGGAACGGACGTTTATCTATTATTCAATGTATGTCGTGTTCATCGGGCTTTTGCAGTTTTCGCTCGACGGTTATTTTTATCAATACATCACACCAAACGGCAACTGGCTATCTTGTCACGCCGTGTTGCTTTTCGCGCTCGTTGCGGCGTATTTCCTGGGCCGCTACAGCCAAGTCTTTTTAAAGTTGAAAACGTTTGACCCGATGATGAACCGCTTGTTCAACGGTTTGTATGTGGTTATCGTGTTATGGACGGTAATTTTTGTAGGCATGCCTTCGGCGTTGGCCGTAAGTTATCCTGTGGTCAATATTTTGGGGATGTTTGTCCTGACGTTGATCATTGCATCGGTGGTGCGGCTCTACAAAAACAGGCATCCGGTCGATATGTTCTTTACCGCAGGTATTTTCTTTCTGGTCGCCGGATTCGTCATCTTCATCCTGAATAATTTCGGGCAGATTCCAACGAGCTTTATCTCCCAGAACAGTTCCAAATTCGGCACCGGGCTGGAAGTCATCTTCCTGTCGCTTTCCATGGCGAACCTGATCCGGCGCGTCAAAAATGAGCGCGAGGAATTCAACCGTTTAGCGCTGGCCAGGGCAGAGGAAATGAACGAGATGAAAACGTATTTCCTCTCGAATATCAGCCATGAGTTGCGCACGCCTTTGAACGCCATCCTGACGCTATCTTCGGAATTGTCCAAAAACGCCGACGACGACAAAGTCCGGCATGACGCGCAGGTCATCAAGTATTCCGCGCACGGATTGCTGAGCTCGGTGAATGACATCCTGGATTTCTCTAAAATCGAAAAAGACCAGCTGCAGTTCGAGGAAGTACAGTTTGACCCGGTCCGCGTGCTGGAACACATCAAGAACAACGCGACCATCAGGGCCAATGACGCCGACTTGGTTTTCGAATACCAGAAGAGCGGGATTTTTCCGGAGTTGTTGCTGGGCGATGTCACGCGACTGGGGCAAATTGTCAACAACATCCTGAGCAATGCCATTAAATTCACCGCAGAAGGCAAAGTAACATTTACCCTAGAAGGCCAACCGTTGCCTGATAACCGCTGCCGGTTGACCATTACCGTTACCGATACCGGCGTGGGTATCGCCAAAGAGAAAATGCACAACATCTTTGAGTCTTTCACCCAGGACAACATCAACAACAAAAGAAAGTTCGGCGGTCTTGGTCTTGGGCTGTATATCGTGAAGAACTTGGTCGACCGGCAGCATGGGAAAATCACCCTTGACAGCAAACTGGGTGAAGGAACCATATGCCGCGTCGTGCTCGATTATGCCGTCGTCGCCGTTGAGAAGGTAACCGAAACACCCGCCGCAACCTCCGAATTTGACTTGGGCGGCAGACACCTGCTCGTGGTGGAAGACAACGCCATCAACCAGATGGTCATCAAAATGATCCTGAAAAAATGGCAAAATGCCACCGCCGAATACGCCGTCAATGGGCGGGAAGCGCTCGATAAATTGCAGTCGGCACAGTTCGACCTGATCTTGATGGACTTGCAGATGCCGGTCATGGACGGCTATGAAGCCACCGAAGCCATCCGCAAGGGCGAGGCCGGAGATCAATATCGCAACATCCCGATCATCGCCGTCACCGCCGATGTCATGGAAACCAGTAAGGCTACCGCGCGTGAAATCGGGATGAATGATTACCTCACCAAGCCGCTCAAGAACGAAACATTGTACGAAGCCGTCAAGAAATGGTTATAAAAAAAGGCCGCCCGAAGACAGCCTTTTCTATACTATTTCAAGAAAAATTATTTCACGATCAGTTTCTGCACCGCGCCGTTCTGGTTTTTCACGAAATACACGCCGCTGGCGAAATCGCTCGTATCCATAGTCGAAACGTTGGTGCCTTTGAAGATTACTTTGCCGGCAACATTATAGACTTCCACGTCAAAAGCTTCGTTGAAGCTCACCACTTCTTTGTTCGAAGGGTTAGGCGATACCGTGAACGCGTTGCGCGCCGGGTTGATTTCATCCAAGCCCATGGTGGTTGCACTCGACACTTTCACTTGATCAAAACGCAAGGTTCCGCCCGGTGCCGCATAGGTATTGGTGGAACGGCTCGCCAGATAGTCACCCGTCACCGGGTCAAACGCACTCACGATGCGGAATGCCACATTCGGGTTGTTGTTCAGTGCGGTAACGTTTGAAAAGTCAAAAGACCTGCCGTTGTACCAAGTGTCGCCCGTGCCCGTTGCGGCCGGTGTAAAGGTGAAGGTCTCGGCGTCAACCCATACAGGCGCGCCTACCGCGGCATTGGTTGTGTATTGCAACACAATCGTGTTGGCCGCGCCGTTGCTGTGGCGGTTTTCAAAAGAGAACGTGATGCCCATTTGGCCTACCGTGCTCACATTGAATTGCACACCTGCGGTTTTGCTGCCCACGCCCGGTGCCGGATAACCCGTAGTGTTCCAGCCAAAGTTCGGCGGCGATGTCGTTTCGGTTTCGGTTGTTCCAGTAGAACTGTTGCCGCTCGCGAAAGTAGCCGTTGTGCCGCCTACCAATGATGCGGTTCCAGCGCCTTCAGACGGCGTTGGCGCGTTCACGCCGCCGGCGATAGCATCCGCAGCGGTACCGTTGAAATTCCACTTGGCGATGGTGGCCTGCGCAAAAGATGCGGTAGAGAACAACAAGGCCGCTGCCAGTGTATAAAATAAATTGTAATTTGTCTTCATGTAGATTTGTGTTAAAATTTCGCCGCTAAATTATTGATTTAATTCTGATTGTCGTGCAATCCATCGACGAAACGCCTTAATTTAACGTTGGCTTAATCTTTCGGTGTATTTGGTCGGACTTTTTGGGCGAACGGCCGGGCTGTACGCGCTCGCTTTTTTAAACCCCAAAGGTTTGCGAAACCTTTGGGGTTTAAAAAGAGCTCAAACAACGCTTCCATCCCTGTCGCGCAACCGTTTATGTGCGTGGCACGCCACATTTCGCACCCAAAATAAAATTCCAAGATTCAAGAACAACTTGCCACGGGAATGATTACTTTTGCACGCGATAAAACAATGATCATGGTTAAAGATTTATTCGAAAGAATCCAGAACAATAAAGGACCGCTGGGCAAATGGGCTTCGCAGGCAGAAGGCTATTACGTTTTCCCGAAACTCGAGGGCGAACTCGGGCCGCGCATGCAGTTCCACGGCCGCGAAATCCTGAACTGGAGCATCAATGATTACCTCGGGCTGGCCAATCATCCCGAAGTGCGCCAGGCCGATGCCGACGCCGCACAGCAATATGGGGCAGCTTATCCGATGGGTGCCCGCATGATGAGCGGCCACACGAACATCCACGAACAACTCGAAAAAGAACTCGCCGAATTCGTCATGAAAGAATCGGCTTACCTGCTCAACTTCGGTTACCAAGGCATGGTGTCCATCATCGATGCACTGGTCACCAAGAATGACATTATCGTCTACGACGTAGATTCGCACGCTTGCATCATCGATGGCGTCCGGCTGCACATGGGCAAGCGTTTCACCTATAAGCACAACGACATCGAGAGCATGGAGAAAAACCTCCAGCGCGCTACCAAAATGGCCCAGGAAACCGGCGGCGGCATCTTGTTCATCACCGAAGGCGTTTTTGGGATGCGCGGCCAGCAGGGCAAGCTCAAGGAGATCGTCGCACTCAAGGACAAATACAATTTCCGTTTGCTCGTGGACGATGCGCACGGCTTCGGCACGCTGGGTAAAACCGGCGCAGGGGCAGGCGAGGAGCAAGGCGTACAGGACGGCATCGATGTGTATTTTTCCACCTTCGCCAAGTCTATGGCTAACATTGGCGCTTTCGTGGCCGCCGACAAAGACATCATCGATTACTTGAAATACAACCTGCGTTCACAGATGTTCGCGAAGGCGTTGCCGATGATCCAAACCGTGGGCTCGCTCAAACGCCTGCGCATGATCAGGACGATGCCCGAACTTAAGCATAAACTCTGGGAAAACGTAAATGCGTTGCAGAACGGCCTCAAGTCGCGCGGGTTCAACATCGGCGATACCAACACATGTGTCACGCCGGTTTACCTGAACGGTTCCATTCCGGAAGCCATGATGCTCGTGAATGATTTGCGCGAGAACTATCATATTTTCCTGTCGATCGTAGTGTATCCGGTGATCCCGAAAGGCATCATCCTGTTGCGCATGATCCCGACGGCGTCGCATACGTTGCAGGACATCGAGGAAACGCTGGACGCTTTTGAAGCCGTTCGCGAGAAGCTCACCAACGGCACGTACCTGCGCATCGCCTCAGAGAACACCGTAGACATGAGCGAAGAGCGATAAGATCCATCTTCTCCAATATTGCAAGCGCTTCCCAACCGAAGCGCTTTCTTTTTTGCATTTTCCGTAAATTTTGTCACGGGTAAGCGAATATTCCTTAATTTTATGCCTCACTTAACCCAAACCTGAATTTATGAGAAGCCCACTCTTTGCCACCTGCCTGCTTGCAGTGGCTTTTGCCTGTAGTAAAAAGGAAGAAAACAAGAAACCCATTGAAACTGCCGCGCCCGAAGCCACCGCCATGGTCAACGGGAAATCCTGTTACCTCTACGCCAAAGGCCGCGATACGATTACGATGTCCTTGGCCATGAATGCCAATAACGCCAACGGAGAATTGATATACAGACTCGACGGAAAAGACAAGAACGAAGGCACGTTTTCCGGGACGTTTATCGGGGATACGCTGTTTGCTGATTATTCTTTTTCGTCTGAAGGCACGACCTCAGTCCGGGAATCCATTTTCCTGCGTACCGGCGAAGTCTTGACCGAAGGTTACGGCGAAATGGAAGAGAAAAGCGGCAAGATGGTTTTCAAGAACCCGCGCAAGGTGCAGTTCGACGCCAAAAGCATCGTGCTGGCCAAGACCGACTGCAAAGAATAGCCTTGATTTGATCCACAAAAAAAAAGCCGTTGAAAAATCAGCGGCTTTTTTTTATAGGGTTTTGGTGTAGGTGCGGCGGCGCTTATGGATGACCGGGTTGAAATTCTTCCACAAATTATGGATGGCGTGGTTTTCTTCCAATTCCGGCGTGCGGATGCAGGTTTCCACGCGGTTTTTCGCGAATGTCTTGTAGTATTCCCCGAAGATAATGGCCGTGACGCCTTTGTTCTGGTATTCGGGTAAAATCCCGATGAGGTAAAAAATCACTTCCTTGTTCTTGCGTTTGGCCTTCAACAGATCGATCCAGCCGAAAGGAAACAGTTTTCCGCCGGCTTTCTTCAACGCCCGCGACAGCGATGGCATCACAATCGTGAAGGCAATCATTTTTCCGTTGGCATCGTCAATGAACTTGATGTAATCCGGGTTGATGAGGTTGATGTATTTTTTCTTGAAGAAATCTTTCTGCTTTTCCGTAATCGGGACAAACGACGCAAGGTTGGCATAAGTGGCGTTGAACAGGTCGAACATTTCATCCACGCGCGGCATGATGTCCTTGGTACTGGTGAAATTCACCGGGGTAAGGTTGTAACGTCTTTTGACGAGTTCTTCGGCCTTGAGGAATACCGACGGATCGATGCCCACGAAAGAAAAGTAACTTTCGATAAACTCTTTTTCCTTCACGTAATCCAACTGTTCCAGATGCGTCACGTAGTACGGATGGTTGTACCAGGTAATCATCGTCCCGATCTGGTCAAAACCCTCGGTCAGCAAACCTACTTTGTCCAGATTAGAGAAACCCATCGGGCCTTCTACGTGATCCAGCCCGTGTGAGCGTCCGAATTCATAGACTTTTTCCAGCAATGCTTTCGTGACTTCAATATCGTCGATTACATCAAACCAGCCAAAACGGACTTTCTTTTTCTGGAGCGTGCGCACTTCGTCCCAATTGACGATGGCCGAAATCCGACCCGCAGGCTTTCCGTCTTTATAGGCCAGGTAGAATTTGGCTTCGGCACTTTCGAATACCGGATTCTTAGTCTTGTCAAAAGCTTCGGCTTCCTCCGAAATTAGTGGCGGAATCCAATATGGATTGTCTTTGTAGAGCAAGAACGGAAATTTCACGTATTCCATGATTTCCGACTTGGTAACGGCTTCCTTGATGGTAATCATATCATTTGGTGTCTTCGGTGCCTTCAATCGCGTCTTTGCGCTTCTTCTTTTCTTTCTCTTTTTTCTTGTCTTCCTTGCTCTTTTTCTCGTCTTTGTCTTTCGGCGCCCGGATCAACACTTCCTCATAATTCTCGTCGAAACGCCACGAAACGCCGATGCCCGCCGTGAAAATGCCCGGTGTATCTTTGATGTTTTTCCCGAAGGCGGCATCCACCTGAAGGTTTTCCTTGAGCAAATAGGCCGCACCGATGCGGAAAATCCCATCAGAATAGTAATCGCCTTTGAAGCCTTGGTTTTCCACAAAGCCAGACCAGCGTTCGTTGAAGCCGCGTGTCAGGGTAACGACGTAACCGTAGCTTTGGTAGTCGCTGGCCAAATCGTCCGCGAAAATATTCATCACAAATACATAACGCCCAAATTCATTTTGGGTGAGCACCATGAGTTTCGGGGTGATTTTTTCGTTGCGGTCGCGGAACGGGTTGTCGAAAAGATTCAAGTTCAATCCGCCATAAACGGCCACCGACGGTACGAAATCATGCCAGCTGAATTTGTGGTTGGCTTTCCAACTGTAGAGATTGGGCTTGGCCTCATAATTTTTATCGGGGTCGAAAACCAGGTATTTCCCGCCGAGGATAATCTGGTTGAAACCATTGCGGCGCTCATCCAACCGGGGCGATTCATACTTGTCGAACCGATACTGCAAATTCAGGATGAGTTCGAGCTGCTCGAAAAATGCGCCGTAACGCAGGTCGGTGTCCAAGGCGAATCCCGAAGCCTGGTAATTGAGTACGTTGTGGTCTTCGTTGACGTAAGTCAATCCTGCCTCGGCCTGGATCACGGTTTTCCCGATGGAGAACGGCGACATTGATTCGCCGGGACGGTTTGAGTTGATCACATCGGTAAACTGGGCCTGGAGCAAGGAAGTAGCCATCAGCAACACAAATACGATGGCTTGCCTGAAGTAACACATAGCGTCTTTTTTTGGTATCCCCAAAAATACTATTTATTATTTATTTAAGACTGTTAATTCCAAAGCTAACGTTTCAATTCGTAATTTTGGCGAAACATCCAGAAAAGTATGAACGTCCTTAAGACCATCTTATACATTCTCCTTTTTTACTACGCGTTTAAGTTTATCATGCGGTTGCTCCTGCCGGTACTGGTTCAGAAAACCGTAGAGAAGATGGGAGAAACCATCCGCAACCAGCAGCAATATCAAGCGCCACAAGAACCATCCGCGCCACAGCCTTCGGGCAAATATCCTCGCGAAACCAAGAAAGTAGGCGAGTACGTCGACTTCGAAGAAATAGAGTAAAAGTCGCCTTCGGGCGCTTTTTTTATTTTATTTTTACGGGGTAAAAAATGCCACAGCAGCTTATGAAATTACTCCAGAAGAGTTATCCGCACCTGGCGGCGATTGCCGGGTTTGTCCTGATTTCACTCGTTTATTTTTATCCCGTATTGCAGGGCAAGAAGATGTTCCAGTCAGACATCGCCCAATATACCGGCATGGCCAAGGAACAGAATGATTTCCGTTTGGCCGAGCATGCCGAACCCTACTGGACCAATTCGGCTTTCGGCGGCATGCCTACCTACCAGTTGGGCGCGCAGTATCCGCATGATTACATCGGGAAGCTAGACGACATGCTGCGTTTTTTGCCGCGTCCGGCCGATTATCTTTTCCTGTATTTCCTTGGCTTTTACGTACTGTTGATGGTTTTGAAGACCGATCCGCTCAAGGCGTTTTTCGGCGCGTTGGCCTTCGGGTTGTCCACCTATATGATTGTCATCCTGGGCGTCGGCCACAATGCCAAGGCGCACGCCATTGCGTATATGCCGATGGTGATCGCGGGCGTATTGATGGTGTTTAAACGGCGTTACATTGCCGGCGGATTATTGACGTTGTTTGCCGCGGCCCTGGAGATCAATGCGAACCACTTCCAGATGACGTATTATTTGCTGTTGTTGCTCTTGCCCATCGTCGTATATTATTTCTGGAAATACATCAAAGCGAAGGAATTCAAACCGCTGCTGACGGCACTCGGCGTGTTCGTCGTGGCTGGGATTGTCGCCATCGGGACAAACGCCGCAAACTTGATGGCTACTGCAGAATACACCGATTTTTCGATGCGTGGCAAAAGCGAGTTGACATACAATGCCGATGGCACGAAGGACAACACGACCTCGGCCATGAAATACGATTACATCACCGAGTACAGCTATGGCCTGGCCGAGAGTTTTAACCTGATTGCGCCGCGCTTGTTCGGTGGCGGAAACGGCGAAGAACTCGGCCCGGACAGCGAATCGTACAAATACGTCATCAGCCAAGGCGGGTCAGATGCAGAGGCGCGCGAATTTACCACAAGGCTTCCGATTTATTGGGGCCAGCAGCCTATTGTGGCCGCGCCTGCCTATATCGGTGCGGTGGTGTTTTTCCTTTTTGTGTTGGCACTTTTCAGTGATAAGCGCAGGATCAAATGGGCATTCCTGGCGGCCGCGATTCTTTCGTTGTTGCTATCCTGGGGCAAGAATTTCCCGGCGCTCACCAATTTCTTTATCGATCATGTGCCGCTGTACGACAAGTTCCGCGCGGTGTCGTCTATACAAGTGATCCTGGAATTGTGCATTCCGGTGCTGGCCATCATGGGCTTGCAGTCGTTCTTTAAGGAAGAAGACAAAGCCCGCCAATGGAAACATTTGTGGCAGGCGGGCGCCGTGGCATTAGGCGTTATCGTCTTGTTGTTCTTGGGCAAGGGCATGTTTGATTTTGCGGGCATGCGCGACGACCAATTGCGTGGCGGCGAAATCGGGGATACGTTGCTCAACATCGTCAAGTCTGACCGGAAAAGTTTGTATTCGGCCGATCTGCTTCGTTCCGGCTTCCTGATCCTGTTGGCTTTCGGCGCGTTGTGGCTCGCCCACAAAGACAAGCTTAAGCAAACGGTGGCGGTTGTGGTTGTCGGGCTGATTATGGTTTCAGATTTATTTTTCATCGACAAGAAATACGTCAAGAATGACGACCGTACGTTTGCGAGTGCGCTCCAGATCGACCAGCCGTTCCAGCCTACGGAAGCCGACATGATGATCCTGAAAGACCAAAGCCATTATCGCGTCTATGATGTTTTCGGCAGGTTGGAAGGCCGCGCGTCTTATTTCCACAAAGCCGTGGGCGGTTACAGCGCCGTGCGGCCACGACGGATGGACCAGTTGTTCGAATACCAGATCGACAAGAAATTGGGCGAAGCGATGAAGTCAGTCGATACGGCCACTTTGGCGCTCACGCGAAGCGTTCCGGTCATGGACATGCTCAACATCAAATACCTGATTTTCCAGACCAACGACGGCAGTAGCGTCCCGGTGACCAACCCGTTCGCCTACGGCAATGCTTGGTTCGTGGACAATGTACGCACCGTGGCCAGTGCCGATGCCGAAATGAAAGCGCTCGGCGAAACCGATTTGCGCAAAACTGCCATCGTCAACAAAGCCGACGTGCCGGGTATCCAGTTGCCTGCTCCGGTAGCCGCCCGCGATACCGTGTCGTCCATCAAGCTTGACCAGTACAAATCGAACTATGCCAAATACACTACTTCGAACGATGTCAGGCAGTTGGCGGTATTTTCCGAGATGTATTACCCGAAAGGCTGGAATGCGTACATCGACGGAAAGCTCACGCCGCATTTCCGCGCGAATTATGTCTTGCGTGCCATGGAAATCCCGGCGGGCAAGCATACCGTAGAATTCAAGTTTGAACCCGAAGTCGTAGCCACCGGAGGAACCATCTCGTTGGTGAGTTTCCTCGGCGCGATGCTGCTGCTCATCGGCGGCGTGTATGTGCGAAGGAAAAAAATCGCTTCGGCCATCGTCGTCTCGTAATATTAAAACAACTGTGCCGTGCATAAAAAAGTACTGATCATCACGTATTATTGGCCACCCGCCGGCGGACCCGGTGTGCAGCGGTGGCTGAAATTCGTGAAGTACTTGCCTGAATTCGGCTTTGACCCGATTGTGTACATCCCCGAAAACCCGACGTATCCGATCATAGACGAGGCGTTGGCGGCTGAGGTTTCGCGCGATGTAAAAATCATCCGCCGCAAAATATTCGAGCCATACGGTTTGGCCGCGTGGCTGACCGGAAAAGGCACGAAGCGGATTTCGTCTGGCATCATCCCGAGCAACCACAAACAAACACCGTTGGAAAAGTTGTCCTTGTGGATCCGGGGCAATTTGTTCATCCCGGATGCGCGCCGTTTCTGGGTTAGGCCATCGGTGAGATTTTTACGAAAGTACATCCAGGAAGAAAACATCCACACGGTAATTACGACCGGACCGCCGCACAGCCTACACCTGATTGGTTTGCGGTTGAAAGCCACGCTGGACATCCGTTGGATTGCAGATTTCCGCGATCCGTGGACGAGCATCGGCTACCACAAATCCTTGAAATTGACGCCTTTTTCGGAAGATTTGCATAAATCGCTAGAGGAAAAAGTACTCAATGCCGCAGATCAGATCATCGTGACGAGCCAATCCACCAAACAGGAATTCCGCGACATCACGACCAAACCGATTGCCGTCATCACCAATGGTTATGATGTGGCGCTCGGGAAAAGCGATGTGCTGGATGCGCGTTTTAGTTTGGCGCACATCGGTTCTTTGCTTTCGGAAAGAAACCCGACCGTGTTGTGGCAAGTGCTGGCTGAATTGGTCCGGGAACTTCCCGGTTTCGCCGACGATTTGGAACTGAAACTCATCGGCACGGTAAGCAACGACGTTTTGCTGGACATTCATCGTTACGACCTCGACCCGCACGTGAACCACATGGGCTACGTGCCGCACCACGAAGCGGTGAAACACCAGAAACAGTCGCAGGTTTTGTTGCTGATTGAGATCAATTCCGTGGAAACCAAAAGCATCATTCCCGGAAAGTTATTTGAATACATGGTGTCCGGCCGACCCATCGTCGCCATTGGCCCGACGGGTTCAGATTTCGCGCCGATTGTTGCCCAAACCCATACGGGCGTTTTCGTTGATTATTCCGAAAAGGCCAAACTCAAGGAAACCATTGTTGATTTTTACCAACGGTACAAAAGTGGAAATCTGTCTGTGGAAGCGCTCGGCATTGACCAGTATTCCCGTAAGAACCTGACGGCCAGTCTTGCCGAATTGCTGCGCTGATGGGCATCGTCGGGAAACAGTCCATCAGGAACACCATTGTTACGTACATCGGTTTTGCGATCGGGGCGGTCAATGCGTTGTACATGTATCCGATTTTTCTCGGAGAGACATTCTACGGACTGACGAATTTCATCTTGTCGTCGGCCAACATCATGATGCCGCTGATGGCCTTCGGGGTACACAATACGATGGTGAAATTCTATTCGGGCTACAAGACCGAGGAAGAAAAGTCTTCATTTTTGACCTTTATGCTGTTCTTGCCGTTGCTGTTCATCGTTCCCGTGATGCTCATCGGTTTGTCGTTCCAAGAAGACATTGCAGCATTGCTGTCTCAACGGAACGCCATCATTCACGACTATGTTTGGATGATTCCGGTTATCGGACTGTGTATGGGCTATTTCGAGATTTTTTACGCCTGGGTGAAAGTACATTTCAAGTCGGTGTATGGGAGTTTTTTGCGTGAAGTCCTGTTGCGCGTATTTATGTCTTTCTTTTTAATCGCGGTATACCAAAGTTGGCTCACACCAGTCCAGTTCATATATGCCAGTGTCTGGATTTACGTAGCGATAACGGTTATGATGATCGTTTCGGCGTTTCGGGTAAAAAAACCTGTGTTCACTATGCGTTTTCCGGCCGTCAAGAAGCCGTTGTTCGTGTACTCGCTGTTCATTATTTTTTCGGGCAGTGTGGCCAATTTGCTACTCGATATTGACAAGTTTATGCTATCGCAATATATCAACATCAATAATGTCGCGTATTATTCCGTGGCGGTTTTCATTACGTTGGTGATTGCCGTTCCGAGCCGGGCGATGCACCAAATCGCGTATCCGCTTACGGCCAAACTGATGACTGAAAATAAAATGGACGAACTGAACAGTTTTTATAAGAAGACATCAATCAGTCTGCAAATTGTAGGTGGTTTTGTTTTTCTTGCCATCTTGGTCAATATCAAACAGGTCTATCTGTTGTTACCCGCCAAGTATTCCGGCGGCATATTCGTCGTGTTTACCATCGGGCTTTCCAAATACTTAGACTTGATTTTGGGCAACAACAACGCGATCATTTTCAATTCGAAATACTACCGGATGGTGTTGTTCCTAGGCCTGATGCTCGGCATTTTCGCGATTGGGCTGAATATGGTGCTGATCCCCAAATTTGGTATCAACGGCGCAGCGGTGGCGACGTTATTGGCCGTGACATTGTACATTTCGGCGAAACTGATGTTCGTGGTGTTCAAGATGAAGCTTTTTCCGTTCACCAGGCAAACCGTGTATTCGCTGTTTGTTTCCGTGGCAGTATTTTTCCTGTTTTATTATTGGGATTTCGGGTATCATCCGCTGGTCAATATCTTGCTCAAATCTGCGTTGCTGACCGTGGTGTACGTCTATGCGAATTATAAGCTCAAATTGTCGTCCGACCTGAATGAAGTCATGGACAAAGTCATCGGCCGGTTCAGGCCATAAAACAGAAAACCCGCCGTATCTTCAACAGCGGGCTTTCGAACAAACCAAATAAACCAATCAATTATATTATGACGGCAGCGCATTTTCAAGATGCATGCCAAAGCGCAAACGGCCGTGTATTTTTTGAAAAATTTAGCAGTCCTGCACCGCATTAGTTCGTAACTTTAAACAACAACCAAATTCCAAACCCGATGAAACACAGCCAGCCTGCCAGCAAAAGGAACTTTTTCGAGACCTTCGCCACCAAAGTCACCAAAGCCACCGGATCTACGCCGGTATTCATTACCGCGTTCGCCGTTGTCTTGATTTGGGCCTTGACCGGGCCGATTTTCGACTACTCCGAAACCTGGCAACTCGTCATCAATACTGGCACGACCATCATTACGTTCCTGATGGTATTCCTGATCCAGAAAACGCAGAACAAAGACTCGCTGGCCATACAGCTCAAACTCAACGAATTGGTGGCATCGAGCCGGTCTGCCAGTAACCGGCTGGTTGATGTGGAAGATCTGACCGAAGAGGAAATGGAAGTCTTGAAGAAATTCTACATGAAACTGGCCACGTTGTCCAAAAAAGAAAGTGCGCTGCGGCTGTCGCATTCCATTGACGAAGCCGAGGAAAAGCACCGGGAAAAAACCAAAGCCACGAAAGCACCGCAAAAGGGAAAAACAAAGCAGGCGAGCGCTGCTACCGAGAAAGAAGCGTCGGCTAAAAAGCGCAAGCCGCGCCGCAAACCGCGTCCGAAACAGGACAATCCAGAGAAAGAATAACTACAACTTCTCTTTTAAGTATTTCGCCGTCACCGAATCTTTGTTCTTGACGATGTCTTCAGGCGTTCCGGTGGCCAGGATGCGCCCGCCGTTTTCGCCGCCTTCCGGGCCGAGGTCGATGATCCAATCGGCGCACTTGATCAAATCAAGGTTGTGTTCAATGACGATGATGGAATGGCCTTTCTCCAGCAGCGCGTCGAACGACGCCAGCAATTTGTTGATGTCGTGGAAATGTAACCCGGTCGTGGGTTCATCGAAAACAAACAACGCCTTGTCTTTTGTGGCGCCTTTCACCAGGAACGACGCGAGTTTGATGCGTTGCGCCTCGCCGCCTGAAAGCGTTGCAGAGGATTGTCCGAGTTGTACATAACCCAAGCCGACGTCTTGCAGCGGCTGTAATTTCTGGATGATTTTGGTTTGCTTGTGTTCCTTGAAGAACGACACGGCATTGTCTATGGTCATCGTCAGGACGTCGTCGATGTTTTTGCCTTCGAACATGACTTCGAGCACTTCTTTCTTGAAACGCTTGCCTTTACAGGTTTCGCATTCCAGTTGGACGTCGGCCATGAACACCATTTCCACGTTGATCGAGCCTTCGCCTTTGCAGGTTTCGCAGCGGCCGCCGTCTACGTTGAACGAAAAATGCTTGGCTTGATACCCGCGGATTTTCGAGAGTTTTTCCTTGGCGAACAAATCCCGGATGTCGTCATAGGCTTTGATATACGTGACCGGATTGGAACGTGAACTGCGCCCGATCGGGTTTTGGTCTACGTATTCAATGTGCCGGATTTTGTGGTAATGCCCGCGCAATTCGGTGAACTGGCCGGCTTTTTCGCCCACGCCTTCCAATTGCTTCTGCATGGCCGGGAACAGGATTTTTTTGACCAGCGTACTTTTGCCGCTGCCTGAAACGCCCGTAATCACGGCCAGAGTTTCGAGCGGGAACTTCACATCGACGTTCTGCAGGTTGTTTTCGCGTGCGCCGAGGATTTCGATGTATGCGCCAGATTTACGTCTGGTGCGCGGTACTTTGATTTCACGCTTGCCATTGAGGTATTCTGCGGTCAACGAGTCTGATTTCAGGATGTCCTTGAACGTGCCCTGCGCCACCAATCGTCCGCCATGCGTACCGGCTTCCGGGCCGATGTCAATAATCATGTCGGCTGCTTTCATGATGTCTTCGTCGTGTTCAACGACGATTACGGTATTGCCCAAATCGCGCAACGATTCCAAGACCTTGATGAGTTTTTCGGTGTCTTTCGGATGCAACCCGATGCTGGGTTCGTCCAGAATATACATCGACCCGACGAGAGAGCTGCCGAGCGATGTTGCCAGATTGATGCGTTGCGATTCGCCGCCGGAAAGTGTCGCGGAGTTTCGGTTTAGCGTCAAATAATCGAGCCCGACTTGCGAGAGGAATTGCAGGCGGTTGTTGATTTCGATGAGCAACCGTTTGGCGATGACCGCATCGTGTTCAGACAACTTCAGTTTCTTGAAGAAATCGACCAGTTTTGCGATGGGCATGTCGACAAGGTCAGAAATGGTGCGGCCGCCCACTTGTACGTAATTGGCTTCGGGCCGCAGCCGTTTCCCTTTGCAGGCGTGGCATTTCGTCTTTCCACGGTAACGGGACAGCATCACGCGGTTCTGGATTTTGTAGTTTTTCGCTTCGAGTTCGGCGAAGAAATCATGCAGGCCGGTGAAATAACTGTTGCCTTTCCAGACAAGTTCCTTTTGGGCTTCGGTCAATTCAAAAAACGGCTTGTGTATCGGGAAATCGAATTTATAGGCGTTGTTCACCAATTGGTCGCGGTACCAGCCCATGCTTTCGCCGCGCCACGGGTAAATCGCATTTTCGTAGACTGATAATCCGGTGTTCGGGACGACGAGTTCAGGGTCGATGCCGATGATGTTGCCGTAACCTTCGCAAAGCGGGCACGCGCCGTATGGGTTATTGAAACTGAACAGGTGCACGTTCGGTTCCAGGAACGACATGCCGTCGAGCGCAAAATTGTTGCTGTATTCCGTGCGCTTTTTCGTGCCGACTTCCTGCAGGTAACACACGCCTTTGCCTTCATAGAACGCGGCCTGGACGGCGTCGGCGAGCCGGTTGTAGAATTCCTCCTCGTGCTTGACTACGATGCGGTCTATGATAAGCAGGATGTCTTTGTCGTCGAGGGAATGCGCGTCGAGTTCATCGAGACGCACCATGTCGTTACCCACCAGAATCCTGATGAAACCCTGGTGCAACAGCGCCTTGAGTTTGTCTTCGAGCGCGCGGCCTTTCTCCAGATGGATCGGCGCGAGGAGCAACCATTTGCTTTCCGGGTCGAATTGCTTGACATCGGTGATGACATCCGAAACCGTATCCTTTTTGACTTCCTTGCCCGATACCGGAGAAATCGTTTTGCCGACGCGGGCAAAGAGCAGCTTCAGGTAATCGTAGATTTCGGTGGATGTGCCCACGGTAGAACGCGCGTTGGTCGTATTGACTTTTTGTTCGATGGCGATGGCCGGCGCGATGCCTTTGATGTAATCCACTTTCGGTTTGTTGAGCCTGCCCAGGAATTGCCGTGCGTAAGACGATAGGCTTTCCACGTATCGGCGTTGCCCTTCGGCGTACAACGTATCGAACGCCAAGCTTGATTTCCCCGAACCCGACAGCCCTGTGATCACGACCAATTGGTTGCGCGGAATGGCCACGTCCACATTTTTGAGGTTGTGCAATTGCGCGCCCTTGATGATGATATTTTTTTTCGGTTCGAGTTGGGAAATGTCTGGCTTCATGAAAAAAAACGATGAACGCAAAGATAATCAAAAGCCGCGTTGCATCTGGAAAGTGTTAACACGCTTTTGTCAACACAGGGTTTAAAATTCCTTTAACTTTTCATCGGACAGAATAATATGATGTTTATCAGCGTTATTGCATTGTAAGTGTTAATTTTTTGTCATAATTTGGAAGTACAGAAGATTATCCGTTACATTTGGCTTAAATAATCCACAAAAAACATTTGCCTATACCAGAGCTCTACTTTTTAGAACAAGATTAAAGATTTTTAACCCAAAACTAAAAGGTACGACTATGGCACATGTTCACACCCCAGACGCCGTATTGGTCAAAAATTATGTAGCTGGCGATGAGAGCGCGCTGGCGGTATTGATCAACAGGCACCAATCCAAGATTTATGGGTTTATCTACTCGAAGATTGCAGACCGCGATGTTTCGGACGATATCTTCCAGGACACTTTCATCAAAGTCATTAAGACGTTGAAATCGAATTCGTATAACGAGGAAGGTAAATTCTTGCCTTGGGTTATGCGTATCGCGCACAACTTGATCGTAGACCACTTCCGACGCAATAAGAAAATGCCGATGTTTCGCGAAACCGAGGAGTTTTCGATCTTCTCGATCATGTCGGACAACGCGCCCAACATCGAAACCCAAATCATCTCCTCGCAAGTCGAGAACGACCTGCAGAAGCTCATCGAGGAGTTGCCGCAAGACCAGCGCGACGTTTTGGTGATGCGGATGTATCAGGATTTGAGTTTCAAGGAAATCTCCGAAATCACGGGCGTCAGCATCAACACGGCGCTCGGCCGGATGCGGTACGCGCTGATGAATTTGCGCAAGGTCATTGAGAAACACAATATTATTTTGACCAACTGACAATATTTTGAAAAGCTTGCCGTTGTAAAGGAAATCCAACCTAACAATATGGCAAAACTTTACTCTAAGAATGTGTTAGCTGCCCCAAAAATGTTACCCAAAAAAGAAACGATTAAATTCCTGTTGAGCTATTCGCAGGCCCTGAGCATCGTCAAAGTAGGGAAAATGCGTTTCGAATGCGTAGCTAACTAAAAAGATATCCCGGTGTAAGCCGGGATTTTTTTTGACCACGAATTCACGAATTCCCAATGTGTGTAATTCGCGAATTCGTGGTTTATTTTTTCTTTGTTATCTCGGCAATGACTTCTTTTCTCCCGATGGCAGCGGTGATGATGTCCTTTTCCAAAGACCAGCCGCGCGCCGGAGAATATTCGCGTCCGTAGTAAATGATTTGTAGGTGCAATTTGTTCCAGCTTTCTTCGGGGAACAAGGCTTTTGCATCGCGTTCGGTTTGTTCGACGCTTTTCCCGCTTGATAGATTCCAACGGTACATCATGCGGTGGATGTGCGTATCCACCGGAAATGCCGGTACACCGAATGCCTGAGACATCACCACGCTCGCCGTCTTATGGCCCACTGCGGGCAAGGCTTCGAGCGCTGCGAAACTTTGCGGGACTTCTCCATCATATTTGTCGATCAAGATATTGGACAATCCATAAATGCCTTTTGATTTCATCGGCGAAAGTCCGCACGGGCGGATGATGTCCTGGATTTCTTCGACCGACATTTTCACCATGTCATACGGATTGTCGGCCTTTGCAAACAGTAGCGGCGTGATCTGGTTCACGCGGACATCGGTGCATTGGGCAGATAACAACACGGCGATCAACAACGTGTAAGCGTCTTTGTGATCGAGCGGAATCGGAACCACCGGATACAATCGTTCCAAGGTTTCCATCGCGAATCTGGCGCGTTCTTTTTTTGTCATGACGGTTTTTGAAACTAGTTTTGTTTTATATTTGTAAAAAAAGATTAAACAAAATTATGCATACACTTAAAGCGGGCGACAAAGCCCCAGCCTTCGAAAGCAAAGATCAGGACGGAAAATTACACAAACTTTCAGACTACGCAGGTAAAAAATTGGTCGTTTTCTTTTATCCGGCCGCCGACACGCCAACCTGTACTACCGAAGCCTGCAACCTGCGCGACAATTACGAGCGGTTCATCGCGAAGAATTATGCTATCTTGGGCGTGAGTCCGGATACCGAGAAAAAACAAGGAAAATTTGCATCCAAGTACAATTTGCCGTTCCCTTTGTTGGCCGATGAGAACCGTTCGGTGATTGAGGCCTTCGGGGTTTGGGGACCGAAGAAATTCATGGGCCGGTTGTTCGACGGGTTGCACCGCACCACATTCATCATCGACGAGAAAGGCATCATAGAAGAAGTGATCTCCGACGTGAAATCAAAAATGCACGCCGACCAGATTCTACATGCGTAAAAAAAACAAAGCCGCGAATCCATTAGAATTTGCGGCTTTGTATTTTTTCAACCAGCGTTACACGTGGCGTCAATTCGTGTTTTCTTCCAACTCGCGTTTCGGATCAAAGTCAAAAAGTTGGTGTTTCTTGATGATTGACGCGATGCCTTCCGGAAGCATTTCTTCCCAACCGGGCTGGCCTTTTCCAATCATCTTCAAGACTTCACGCGAGAATATCTTCAGCGTATGCGGGTCGAAATCCTCGATGTCGATCACCTTGCCGTTGAATTTGAAGAACTTGTACAATTCCTTCATCCTCGGATGCACTTTCAGGTTTTCCGAATTGATGATTTCGCCTTCTTCGCCAAGCATCGGGTAGAGGAAGACCTTCAAATCGCGGTAGAACAATTTGCCGAAAGCTTCCAGGATGCCGCCGCTCAGGTGTCGGTAGTATTTTTCGTCGAAAATGTCGATCAGGTTGTTCACACCCATCGCCAATCCCATGCGGGCTTTGGTGTAGGCCGAGAAATATTCCACGACTTTATAGTATTCCTGAAAGTTCGAAATCATTACGGTTTGGCCCAATCGGCAAAGCAATTCAGCCCGGTCCATGAAGTCGCGCTCGTCGATTTCACCGTCAGAACGAAGGTTTGACAGGGTAATCTCGAAAATCACCAGCGTATTTTCTTTTTCGACCTTGCTTTCCTCGAGGAACATTTTCAATGATTTCTCGTACATGTCCATGTTGACCTTGGTCACCGGACGGAAACTGCCGCGCAAGGCCAGGATATTTTTCTTGTAAAGTACGGCGGCCGGCAGAATGTTGTTGCCTTGCGGATCGAACATTACGGCGTCGGTCATGCCATTTTTCACCAATTGCAGGCTCATCAGTCGGTTGTCGACATCGGCGAAACGCGGCCCGGAAAAATTGATGGTATCAATCTCAATCTGGTCTTTGTCCAAATGGTCGTACAAATAACGCAACAATTTCTTCGGATCGTTGTATTTGTAGAACGCGCCATAAATCAGGTTTACGCCCAAAATACCAAGTGTTTCCTGTTGCAATCTGGCGTCGTTTTCCTTGAAACGGATGTGCAGGATGATTTCGTTGTAGTCTTCGTCTGGCTCGAGTTGGTATTTGATCCCGACCCAGCCGTGGCCTTTGAACTGTTTGGCGAAATCAATCGTAGCAACGGTGTTGGCGTAACTAAAGAACAATTTCCCGGGATGTTTGTCGCGGCTCAATCGTTTCTCGATCAGGTTGACCTCGTGCGACAACATTTTCTTCAAACGGCTTTCGGTGACATAACGGCCATCTGTTTCTGAGCCGTAAATCGCATCACTAAAGTCTTTATCGTAGGCAGACATGGCTTTCGCAATCGTACCCGACGAACCGCCAGAACGGAAAAAATGCCTTACGGTTTCTTGTCCGGCGCCAATTTCGGCGAACGTGCCATAAATGTTTTCATTGAGGTTGATGCGAAGGGCTTTGTCTCTGAGCGAAGGAATTTGCTCAATGACTTTGTCGCCTTTCAGTCTGATTTCGGTAGCCATTTTTTTTGTTTCGCTTACTTGGATTACAAAGTTAGTAATTAACGGCATCTGTTAAAGAAGAATTGTCCTATTTTTGTAAAAAAATAACACGCTTGAAGGTTTATTTTCTGGGTACGGGAACTTCGCAGGGCATTCCGGTCATCGGCTCCGACGACCCGGTTTGCCACAGTGCAGACCCGCGCGACACCAGGCTTCGCGTATCGGTTTGGATCCATGCCGATGAGTTTTCCCTCGTGATAGACTGCGGCCCGGATTTCCGCCAGCAAATGTTGGCCAGCCGCTGCCGCCGTATCGATGCGCTGCTTTTCACCCACGAACATGCAGACCATACCGCCGGGATCGATGACATCCGGCCGTTCAATTTCCGTCAAGGCAACTTGCCGATTTTTGCGCACCGCCGCGTCCTGGACAACCTGAAGCGCCGTTTTGACTACGTGTTTGAAACCGAGAATCGCTATCCCGGCGCGCCGTCGGTAAAGGCTGTCGAAGTGCAAAACAACCGTCCATTTTCGGTGGCCGGACAAGAAATTATCCCGATCGATGTCATGCACGGCAACCTGCAGGTTTTTGGCTACCGCATCGGGGATTTCGCGTACTTGACCGACGTGAAGACCATCGCCCGACCTGAAATCGAGAAGTTGAGAAACCTGAAAGTATTGGTTGTGAATGCGCTGCGCGAAGAACCTCACGACACACATTTCAACCTGGCCGAAGCATTGGATTTCATCGAAACCATCAAGCCCGAGCGCGCTTACCTGACGCACATCAGCCACAGAATGGGTTTCCACGCCGATGTCGAAAAACGATTGCCTGCCCATGTTTTCCTCGCTTACGATAACTTAGAAATCACTATTTAATTACCATGAAACGATCGCTTTTACTGTATTTGTTTATCCTTGCCGTTTTGATGAATATTTTTACTTACGCGTACTTCAGCAGGAAGAACGCCGCCGAGCAGCCGAAAACCGCCGGCGATGCCACCGAAGTCCAAAAACTGAAAGACAGCATTGATGTCATGTACAACAAATGGGTCGATGCGGATTATTTTTCCCTTGAACGCGACCAGAACGCCCAGGATTACATCGTCAACAACAACCTTGACAAAATTGTCCCGTATGACCAATTCACGACTGTCGTAACCGAACAACTCATGTCTTACAACGACAAGCCTGAAGGCAATCCGTACATCGGGCAACAGCAATTGGGCGAACGGAAGTTTATCGTCAACAAGGCAAAATTGCTCAACCACCGCTGGCTCATCGCCGACTATTCGGACGGCACATTTTGGGGCGTGGCGCTCATCAAATACTTCATCAACGAGGACAAAACGGTGAGTTTTGAGAACATGGAAAGCTTCCTTTATACCAAACAATGAGAAATATTTTAGGCCTTCTGGTGTTTTTGGTGTTCGCCTGCGGAAAGAAAGAAACCGAGCAGGTGTCAAATTCAAAGGATGCGGTTGCCACTGTAGATTCCGTCTCACCTGCGCCGATAGTTGGCGCCGACGAGGATGCACATGGCTGCAAAACGTCCGCGGGCTACACGTGGTCTTTCGTTAAGAATGAATGTGTACGGATTTTTGAAGCGGGAACGGCGCTCAAGCCCGTCGATACGAGTGGCGTGCAAATGGCCGCTTTCGTTATTTTCGAGGGCGACAAAGCCGAACTTTTCGTCCAGACCGAAAAACCTTTAATCTTGATGCGCAAGGCTGAAGGCGAACCGTTCACTGGGGCCGGCTGGCAACTGATTCCGTGGAAAGGTTACGTGCTTAAGAAAGACGGCAAAATCCTGTATACCGGGAAATAATCAGCGTTTGAGCCACGCCAGCAGGTCGTAGAAATTCTGCGGCGCTACCCCGTGCCCGACAGGATATTCCTTATAAACCGATTCGATGCCGAGTTTGTCTAGTTCAGGTTTGGCTTTCCGCGCCCAATCCACCGGAATGACTTGGTCTGCGCTGCCGTGTGAAATGAACATTTTCAGTTGGCTGAAGTCATTTTCCCTAAAACCTTCAACGGCGATGTCTTCATTGAGATAACCGCTCATGGCTACCACGCGCCGTATTTTTTGAGGGTGCGACAACGCCGCGGCATAGCCCAGGATGCAACCTTGGCTGAAACCCACCAGCGTAACATCTTCCGCATCTATTGGGTATTGCGCCGTCAATTCATCAATAAATTGCAACACCAGATCACGCGATTGGCGCGCTTCGGCAATGTCCGAGAATTTGTTTTCGTCCGCATCGAAATTAATCGCATACCACGCATAACCATAAGGCGGCAAACCGTACGGCGCGCGGGCTGAAATCACGTAGTATTCGTCGGGAAGTTCACTGGCGAATGAAAACAGATCTTCCTCGTTGCTGCCGTATCCGTGCAAGAGCAAGAGCAACGGGTTTTTACCTTTCTTGGTTTTTGGTTCGCGGACCAGGTGAAATAGTGAGAATGCCATTAGAGCCGTTTAAAGAATTTCTGGAAAAAAATACCCAATATCGGGATCAAGTGGTAGCGGCCTTGCAGCGCACCGATGAATCCGTAAAGCCACAAGACGAAAAAGAATCCCCAAAAGCCTGCGGTGATGCCGATATTGTCAAACCATCCCACGACGAATCCCAGCAGGAGCGAGGCAAACGAAAGCCCCAATGCCTGACGGATGTGGAACGAGGCAAACGCTTTTTTGTCGTCGTTGTTGATGGACATGGCGATCAACGCGCCAATAACGGTGCAATAACTTAAAACAGCCAATGATTTTCCCTGCTTGTCTTCATCTTTCATTACAAAATTAGTTTGTTGTTGTTGTAAATGCCGTAGGCGCGGCCGGCCATCTTGCTACCCAAAAACGCGGAATTCTTTGATTTGGAAGCCACGTGTTCTTTGCCGAAAACCCAAGTTTCATCTGGATTGAACAGCGTCAGGTTGGCAGATGCGCCAATAGTAATGGAAGTTGGGGCGAGGCCGAAAATATTCCTTCCGGCGGTTAGTTTTTCGATGACGGCTTCCAGCGGCAGCACGGTCATGAGCGCGCCGAAAATACTTTCGAGGCCAATGGTACCGTTTTTAGCGAGGTCGAATTCCATCTTCTTGTGTTCGATGTCAATCGGGTTGTGGTCTGAGGTGATGCAGTCGATGGTGCCGTCTTTCACCGCTTTGACCAGTGCTTTACGGTCGGCGTCGTTGCGCAATGGTGGCGAAACTTTGTAGCGGGTATCGAATCCTTCGAGCTTTTCGTCGGTGAGCGTCAAGTGGTGCGCCGCCACACTGCAAGTGACGCGTAATCCTCTGGCTTTGGCTTCCTTGATGAGCTGTACCGATTTTGGCGTAGATACGGTCGGGATGTGCAACCTGCCGCCGGTGTATTCCAAAAGGAACAAGTTCCGGGCGATCTGGATTTCCTCGGCCAGCGCCGGGATGCCTTTTAAGCCAAGTTTCGTGGCTGCGATGCCTTCGTTCGCGACACCGCTTCCTTTGAGCTGCGCGTCCTGAGCAAAAGCCACGACCAAACCGTCGAAATCCTGCGTGTATTGCAAGGCTATTTTCAACAAATTCGGATTGTCGATGTTTTTATTGTAGTCGCCAAACGCCACGGCACCGGCATTCTTCATGTCGAATAATTCGGCGAGGTCTTTCCCTTCGCTGTTTTTCGTCAGCGCACCGATCGGGTACAAGCTGGTCGCCGATCGATCCGCTTTCTCCCGGACGAAACGAATGGCTTGTTGGTTGTCGGCCACAGGGAAACCGTTGGGCTGCAACGCGATGCCCGTAAAACCGCTATTGGCCGCCACCTGTAAACCGTGGTCTATCGTCTCGCGTTCTTCAAATCCCGGTTCGCCCAAGGAAACGCTGGTGTCAAACCATCCGGTAGAAACGTGCAGATTTTTAAGTGTTATTTCCTGGTATTTGCCGGGATTGTCGATTTTCTTGCCGATGGCTTCAATCGCATCGCCCGAAATCCGGATGTCGGCAACCTTGTTGTGCCAATCGCTGCTCGGGTCGATAATCGTGGCTTGCCTCAGGATCAGTTTCATTTGACGAATTTTTGGATGAGTATTTCAAGAACCAGGAAAAGCAGGGCCAAGATAACAAACCATTTCCAAAGTTCGTTGTCGGTACGCCCGGAAAGCATGTCGTCCATGACTTGGTCTATGCTCGATACGGCTTTGCATTCGGCCAGTACGTCTGGGTTGGCGCTGTTCAGGTCGCCTTCGGTGCGCGCGTAATTAAAACTGATTTCCTTTTGCAATTCCGTCTGTTTATACACGCCGTAATTTCCGGAAACCGTCGGCAACCCATTAAAATTGAGCTTCACCTTGCCCGAAAGCAGTTGTTGCACTGGAATGAACGCGTCGCTTTTGCCCTTGATGTTCACGATTTCGTCTCTGCCGAGCGCAATGTCCAGCACGAGTGGGTTGTCGTCGCCAATGGTGATGCTGCTGATGCCGGTCTTGCCGCCCGTAGCCGCCATGTTGTAGAACGTCGGGACGATGAGCGGCGAATTCTGTAAATTGCTGTTGTCTTTGTTGATGGGCGCCGTGAACACATACACCGACGATACCGGATTGGCCAACGCCAGCAAGAATGCACTTTGGTCGTCAAAAGCCAACACGGGCGCCGCACCGCTATTCACGGCGAACGACGATTTTACTTCCGGATACTGGAAATTATCGATTTTCTTCTCGAAAACCGTGGCGTACAGCGGATGCCCGAACGCGATTTTCGTCACCAGTTTCTTGCCGTCGCGCAACGCGTTGAATTTGACGTTACCCCACGAGGCAAGTAAATTGTTCAGGTTGGCCAAACTGGTTTCCGTGGATGGAATGACGACCAAATTGCCGCCTTTCTCCACGAACGATTTCAATGTGGTTTGCAACGCTTGCGGAATATCAGCCAATTCATTGAGCACGATGGCGTCTTGCTTGTCGATGGTGTTGTAGTCCAGTGAAGGCAGGTCAAACTGTGCATAAATAAATTCGTCCGGCGTGTAAATCCGGGACAGAAACGCGCACTTGTCTGAAGTGCCAATGGCCAGTACATTGATTTTCTTCGGCTTTGAAATGCTGAAATACAAGGTGTTGTCGTATTCCAGGCTGTTGTCCGAAATTTGTACGTAGCCGTGGAAATCGTCTTTCGGGATCGTAAAGTTTACGGTTTTGGCCTTTGCGTCGAACTTCAATTGCGTCTTGGCGATGAGTTTCTCGCGGTTGTACAATGCAATCGGGACATCGCCGAAGTCTTCGCCATAAGCCGAAAGTTTCACCGCAATCTCATAGAAGTTGTCCAGCACCTGCGACACGAATACGCTGTCGGCCGAAACGTTGTTTTTCTGTTGCGCCTCAGGCACGATCGCATAGGCATTCGCTTCCCCGATACTTTTGGCTTCGCTGGCCTGCAGCCCGACGGCATCGGTAATGATTACGATGTCACGGCCGGTTTGCGACGGGCGCGACTTGATCTTCGCCATCGCACTTTCCAGGGAGAACGCCGTGGGCGAATAGTTCAGGTTCTGCAGGTCTTTCCGGACCGATTTGATGTCTGTATTCCAAAACGTTTCCGAATTCGTCACCAGCGAAAAACTGCGGTTGTCCGGCGTGTGTTCGAGCAAATCTTCCACGGCGCGGCGCATCAATTCGCCTTTCTGCCCTTTGGCCTGCATCGAAAAGGAGTTGTCTAAGACGATGTACATTTCGTTCGTGGCGTTCTTGCTGTCTTTCGCTTCGAAAAACGGCTGCGCGAAGGCAAAAATCAATGCGGCGAGCAACAACAATCGCGTGGCCAGCAGCAGGTATTTCTTGAGTTTGGAGCTTTTGCGCGTCTGGACAGACAGTTCTTTCAGGAAACGCACGTTGGTGAACAGTTCTTTCTTGAACCGGCGCAACTGGAACAAATGCACCAAGATCGGGATGATCAACAAGAAAAGGAACCAGAGAATTTCAGGATGTTTAAAGTGCATTCCGGCTTAAGGATGCGGCGTCATTTGGTTTCGCGCCGCCGGTCAAAAATACGCATCGACAGTTAAAATTCCTAACGACCGCCGATTTTAACAACAGTATTATTTCTTTTTCTTCTTGGCGGCTTGTGCACGCAACAAGGCGCGGTTCACAGAGCCGGTTTTCTTCTTGGTCTTGCCCGGCCCGCCGAGGTTAATTTTCTTGTTCTTGGCGGCTTTTTCGTGGAATGCCCCGGTGTCTGAAATCTTCGGTTTCTTCAGCAGGAATTTCACTTTCTCTTTTTCTTTTTCCGGCCCGATCAATTGTTTGGAGATTTCCACCGCTTCCGGAAACGGCAACAGGTCGATTTCCTTGTTCATCAGGATTTCCACCTCGATTTTCATGTCGGCTTCACGCGGCGTCACCAAACTTAGCGCATTGCCCGAGCCACCGGCGCGTCCGGTCCGCCCGATGCGGTGGATGTATTGCTCCGGGATTTCCGGCATTTCGAAATTCACCACGTGCGAAATGTCCGAAATGTCCAGGCCGCGCGCCATGATGTCTGTCGTGATCAGGCCACGCAAATCGCCACGCTGGAAATCCGCCATCGCATTCAAACGATAGTTCTGTGATTTGTTGGAATGGATGACGCCGAACTGGCCGGGCAGTAATTCGTCGATCTTGTCGAACAGCAAATCGGCGATGCGCTTGTTGTTCACGAAGACCAGCACGCGCTCCATGGCATCATCGGTTTGGAGCAAATGCACCAGCAAATTCACTTTCGTGTTGAAATTCGGGACATCATACGCCGTTTGCGCGATCTTTTCCAACGGCGTGCCGCTGGGTGCGAGCGTGACTTCCTCCGGGTAATCGAAGAAATCTTCCAAAACGGCATCCACGTCATCGGTCATCGTGGCCGAAAACAGGATGTTTTGTCGTTTGGGCTTCATCATTGCCAGTATCGACGTGAGTTGCGGGCGGAAACCCATATTGAGCATTTCGTCGAATTCGTCGATCACCAACTTTTGTGTTTCGTCGAACCGCAAATAATTGTCCAGCGCCAGATCCATGACGCGGCCCGGCGTTCCCACCAATACGTCAATGCCGTCCATGACGCTGTTTTTCTGCGTGTTGATGTTGACGCCTCCGTAAATCCCGAGCGTGCGTACCGACATGTATTTGGTGAGTTTCTCGACTTCTTCCACCACCTGCACGACGAGTTCGCGCGTCGGGACCAGCACGACGATTTTAGGTGTGTCGGTTGGGGTAAATTTGTACATTTTGAGCAGCGGAAGCAGGTACGCAAAGGTTTTTCCGGTGCCGGTTTGCGCAATGCCCATCATGTCACGGCCAGACATGATCACCGGAAATGCTTTCTCCTGAATGGGCGTCGGCGCCGCGAATCCGAGGTCGTCAATAGCTTTCTGCAGTGATTTCGGGAGGTTGAGCTGTTCAAATGTGGCCATGCTGGAAATTTTCGCAAAGGTAAGCAAACCAAAGTTCTTGTGTGATTTTGTTTTTGGGCGTGCCGGCGCTCCGTAAACTACGCGCCGTCGCGCTGTCCGCACTCGCGTTTGCAGACCTCAGAGGTTTTTAACCCGAGGCGTACCGAACGGTAGGTCGCAGTAGCATGAAACCTCTGAGGTCTTGCAAAGCGCTCACACAATGCTTCCATCGCTCACGCGGCTGTCGCTTCCGTCAAAATCCCTCGAAAACCCCGAGCCCGAACAACGCAAAATCGTATTTCACCGGATCGTTCGGGTCAAATTTCCGCAGCGTCGCATCCAATTCGGCGAGCGCCTTTGCGTCATTCTGTTTGCGTTGGAGCAAGCCGAGTTTGCGTGCCACATTCCCGGAATGCACATCCAGCGGGCAAGACAATGCCGAGGCCGGAATGCTGGTCCAGATGCCCAAATCCACGCGCCGGTCGTCGCGCACCATCCAACGCAGGAACATGTTGATGCGCTTGGCCGCAGAATTATTCATCGGGTCAGAAACGTGTTTGTGCGTACGCGGGCTGTCGGTCGTGGTAAAGAAGATCTTCTTGAATTCGCAGATGCTTTGTTGCATGCCGTTGCCGTTGCGGTGGCGTGCGAAAACAGCCTCAAGTCCGCGGTGTTCGGTATAAACATGTTTGAGGCCGTGCACAAACGCGGCGAAATCTTGTCCGTTAAAGGTGCGGTGAACAAAAGATTGCAACCGGGCCAAATCGTCTTCGGTCGCCGACATCACGAAATCATAGGGCGCGTTGCCCATCAAGTCCATCATTTTGTTGGCGCTCGATATGATTGACTTGCGGTTGCCCCAAGCGATGGTCGCTGCCAGGAATCCGGCAATTTCGATGTCTTCTTTTTGCGTAAACCGATGCGGGATCTGTACCGGGTCGGACGTGATGAAATCCATCCGGTTGTACAAATCCGCTTTTTCGTCCAGGAATGATTTGAGTTCGGATTGCTTCATGTCAACTGCCGCCGCATCCGCCACAACCGCCGCCACAAGAGCTGCCACAACTGCTGCCGCAACTGCTGCCACATGTACTGCCGTGCGCGCCACAACCACTCGCTCCGCCCCAGAATCCGGCGTCTTTCTCTTTCGCATCGGCCATCAACGGTAGGAAAGAGGCTGCCATCACGGCGTTGCCCATCAGGAAAAAGCTCCAATCGGGTGCATCGTCGTGCGTGGGTTCTTGAAGTATCTTGTCACGGAACAGGTTCGGGATGCAATCGCGCAGGAAGAAACGGCTTTCCACTACAAGGTGTCGTATGGCGAGAATCATCACCACAATCAGCAAAAGCGTCAAAAACAGCACGGGTTTGTCGCGTGTCACGCCAATGATGAGACGCGAAAGTCCGATACCGAACAACAACAGCAACAAGGCGAAATTCACGGCAAAATATAGGGTAAACTCCCGCGATGCTTTGAAACGCCTGTCTATTGCTTCGGCCGATTTGGTAATTTGCCGGAACGCGGGTTTTGCCTGCAGTTTATGCGCTAAACTTGAATAATGGATCTTTTCGGCATCGGCTACCGTATCCAGCACGGCGGCGACCATGGCATTTTTGGGTTGCCGGTTGGTCGTCACGCTGATGGTTTTGTCCTTACCGATAGACAGCAACCCATTTTTCACGAGTGTGTTCACATGGCCGTGGATGACATTCACCAACCGTCCGGATTCCATAAACACCAATTCTTCCGGACGAAGTTCTTTAATGAGCGGAAAGCAGCTGATTTCCGTGCCTACTTTTTCCGAAATCCAACGACTGTACTGCATCAGCGAAATGAAAGTAATTACGGTAAGTACGCTGTAGCCGATCAGGAAAGTGTTGGCTGAAATCTCTACAAATAAAGTGCGCAAAGCAAATGCAATAGGGAAGAGCATCGCCAGGAACAGCGCGCCACCCACAAGCAGTATTTTTGCGATATTCCACGCCGAACGCTTGAACGGCAAACTCTCGATCATGGTGTGTTTGGTCCAGTATTCGGGAGGTTGCGGCCCGAAAATACTTTCGTAAAGTGCGGCGGTTCGCTTCTCGGCTTCCCGGAAGGCATCGGCCTGTTTCGGGTCGTGGGTTGACGGCACGTGCGCAATCCTTTTACCGAGCAACTCGCAGAAATCGGCGTACGATTGCGTAAAGATCAAATGTTGGTGCCACACGATGTCGACAATGGGCGAGGGCGACACCATTTGATCGGACGTAGCGGCTAAAAACATGAACTTTTTGTATTCGAGAATCGCACCTTTGGTAAACCCGATGGTCCATTGGTTTTCAAAGGCGAGTCTCGTAGAGAAGCCGTATTCGGCCACAGGTTTGTCCAAGTCAAAGGCTTCGATTTTTTCCCAAGGTGTAGTCATGGCTATGGGTTTTGGATGCGGCCGTCTACCATAGTGAGCTTGCGGTCGGCCATGTTCGCAAGTTCTTCGTTGTGAGTCACGATGACGAACGTCTGCCCGAATTCGTCCCGGAGTTTGAAAAACAATTGGTGCAGGTTTTCTGCAGACTGGGTGTCGAGGTTGCCCGATGGCTCGTCGGCAAAAATCACCGACGGCTTGTTGATGAGCGCCCGCGCCACGGCCACGCGCTGTTGTTCGCCGCCCGAGAGTTCGCCCGGTTTATGGTCGGTACGGTGTCCTAATCCCAAATATTCCAATAACCTTTTGGCTTCGGCCTGTGTCTCGGAAGGTTTTTTCCCGCCGATGTAAGCCGGGATGCACACATTTTCAAGAGCAGTGAATTCCGGCAGCAACTGGTGAAACTGGAAGATGAAGCCGAGGTGCGCGTTGCGGAACTTGGAAAGGTGTTTATCGCTCATCGACAACACGTCCTGACCATCGATGGAAAGTGCGGCGCCGGTTTTTGTGGGCCGGTCTAACGTGCCGAGGATTTGCAGCAACGTGGTTTTTCCGGCACCCGATGCGCCCACGATGGACACGATTTCCCCTTTTTTGATGTGCAGGTCAACCCCTTTCAGGACTTCAAGTTGTCCGTAAGATTTTATGATATTGGTGGCGTCGATCATAAGGATGGCGTGTCAGGTTTGTTGGTTCACAAAGAAAACGAATTTCGGCTGATATTTTACAACGGCGTTAGACACCGCCGCGAGCTTTTCGTTACGGCTTAAAGTTACGTTAACGGCAGTTTTGCGCCTTGGATGTTTGCTTATTTTTGTGAAAATTATTTTATGGACCACACGACTGTTGAAAAAGCCACGTTTGCCGGTGGCTGTTTTTGGTGTACCGAAGCGGTATTTCTGCGTTTGAACGGCGTAAAGCACGTTGTTTCCGGATATATCGGCGGCAAAACCCTAAACCCGACCTATAAAGACATTTGCACTGGCGAAACCGGCCACGCCGAGGCCATCGAAATTACCTTCGACCCGGCGCAACTTTCTTTCGGCGAGCTGCTCGAGATTTTTTTCGCAACGCACGACCCGACGACCATCAACCGCCAAGGAAACGATGTCGGGACGCAATACCGCAGCGAAATTTTTTACCACGATGACAGCCAGCGAGACTTGTCCGAGGCCTACATCAAACTGCTCAACGACGAAAATACGTTCGGCAAGAAAGTGGTGACGCGGCTTTCCCCGGCGACTGTTTTTTATCCGGCCGAAGATTACCATCAGAATTATTTCAACCGCAACCCAGATCAGCCTTATTGTAATTTTGCCATTCCGCCGAAAATTGCGAAACTTGAAGCAAAATTTGCCGATAAACTCAAATCATGACCTACGACGCCGCTTACGAAAACCGCAAACAGCGCAACCTGATCCTCGGGATTGTCTTTGACTGCATTGGGATGCTGTCTTTTTCAATTCCCGGCATCGGGGAATTCTCGGATGTCATCTGGGCGCCCGTTTCAGGATTTCTGATGGTTTGGATGTATAAAGGCATTATCGGAAAAATTTCAGGAAGCATTTCGTTCTTGGAAGAACTTTGCCCGTTCACGGACATCATCCCGACCTTTACGCTGACCTGGATTTACACCTATTACATCAGGCACGATAAAGGAAAGTTTCTTCGTGAGAAGCCGCACTGATTATTTTTCCTTCGGCAATAGAAAACCTAATTTCATGGCGCGCAACATCTTTTTCTCGAACGCCCAGAAAAATTTGAATTGTCCGAACAAAAATCCGAAGCTCACGAGCAAGATTTGGTAAACCGGAAAGATCAAGATGATGTACAGCGGGTAATATACCCAGCCGGAAACGGTGTCTTTTGTAATGCCGAGCCAGGACAATATGGGCTTCGACAGGTACGCGGAAGTGGAACCCGTGACGGCAAACACCACGATAATCATGAAAACCTGAAAGTTGGAGGTAATGCCCCAGCGCGACTTAAATCCCATATTGGTTGATTGTCCCGCAAATATAAGAACTTATCTGTCAGGCACGCGTCCGCCAAGGCGTTGGTTGTATTTATTCTGGAAATAAACGAGGTAATTGTAGAGCAGGTAATTGACTTCGTAGCCGTAGTTGATGCCGGGGTTGTAGTCAATCGGCAACAGATAAAGGTCGCCATAGACCGACGGATTCCTTGCGCGTATGTTCCATTCAAATACCCACGGCCGGTTCTTGCCTTCCAGATACGCTTGCGAATAGTAGTTTCGAGGGTATGCGCGACCAGCGAGCCAAGAGGTAAAACCGGCGTCGATGATGATCACTTCGTATTCAAGCGAGTCGTTCACGATGCGAACCGTGTCATTCTGGGCGATCGGTTTTTCAGGTTGCGGGTTTGAGGTCAAGGTTTTGTTCGACGTGCAGGCCAGCACCAAGACCAACACCAAAACCGTGTAAAGAATTGTTTTCATACGTTTAAAGTTATGAAATGTAGGAGTACAATCCGTCAGTTTGGGTTGGAATTAACAGCCGACAATCAGAACGCGAAAGATTATTAAATGATCGAACAGCCGGGCAATGGAACCATCAATTCTGCTCCACCTTCATCAAACTGATGATTTGTTCGGCGAGTTCTGTTCCGATGCGGTCTTGCGCTTCAAGGGTTGCGGCACCTATGTGCGGCGTGAGTGAAATCTGCGGATGCATCAGCACTTGTATGGCCGGTGTGGGTTCGTCTTCAAATACGTCCAACCCAGCAAAACTGACTTTTCCGCTGTCGAGTGCGTCCACCAGCGCCACTTCGTCTATGATACCGCCGCGCGCGCAGTTTACGATGCCCACACCGTCCTTCATTGCTGCCAATTCTTCCGTACCAATGACGTAGCCGTCTTGAGATGGCACGTGCAACGTAATGAAATCGGCGTGTTTGAAGATGTCTTCCATTGGTTCGGTGATGATGTCTACATTGATGAACTGGCCGTTGTAGAAATCGACTTTTATTTCAGCGTTGCCCACGAATTTATCCGAGGCAATGACGCGCATACCCATCCCCAAGGCGATTTTCGCCACGGCTTTCCCGATGCGTCCAAACCCGATGATGCCGAGTGTTTTGCCGCGCAACTCAATCCCGTTCGCATACGATTTTTTCAAGGCTTCAAAGTTGGTGTCGCCTTCCAGCGGCATGTTGCGGTTGGCATCGTGCAGGAAACGCACGCCAGTAAACAGGTGCGCAAATACCAATTCGGCCACAGATTCTGAAGATGATGCCGGCGTGTTGATGACCTGGATGCCACGGCTGCGCGCGTAATCCACGTCGATGTTGTCCATGCCCACGCCGCCGCGCCCGATGATTTTCAGGCTTGGACACGCGTCGATGATGTCTTGACGCACTTTGGTGGCGCTGCGCACGAGCAATACGCTCACGTGGTTCTGATTGATGAAGTTGGCCACTTGTTCTTGCGCGACTTTAGTGGTGATGACTTCAAATCCGGCTTTTTGCAGGGCTTGGATTCCGGCCGGGGAAAGGCCGTCGTTGGCGAGTATTTTCATTTTTTTAGTTGTTAGTGGCTAGTTGCTAGTTCCTAGTTCCTAGTTGCTAGTTCCTAGTTGTTAGCGCCACAGCCTCTATTTACCATAATTTTTTGTTCCTTCGTGTTCTTCTAGCAACTAAAAACTAGCAACTAGCAACTTCTTCATTTTTGTTCTTCTAACCACTAGCAACTAGCAACTTCTTCATCCTGTAATTTCCAACCGCTTCATCACATCCACCAACACCTGCACGCTTTCTATCGGCATGGCGTTGTACATCGAGGCGCGGTAGCCGCCCACGGAACGGTGTCCGGTAAGGCCTGAAATTCCGGCTTCTTTCCACATTTTGTCGAAATTTTCGGTGTGCGCGATGTCATTCAGGACGAAAGTCGCGTTCATCAGCGAGCGGTCTTCGGTAGCGGCCGTTCCGGTAAACAGCGGGTTTCGGTCAATCTCGTTGTACAGCAACTCGGCTTTGGCGTTGTTGCGTTGTTCCATGGCACCGATGCCACCATTTTCATTGAGCCAGCGCAAGGTTAGGAGCGAGGTGTAGACCGCAAAAACCGACGGCGTGTTGTACATGCTCTCTTTATCGATGTGTTGCTTATAATCCAGTATCGATGGGATTTTACGCCCGGTCTCGCCCAGCGCGTCTTCTTTCACCACGACCAGCGTCACACCGGCCGGACCCATATTTTTCTGGGCGCCCGCATAGATCAAATCGAATTTGGAAAAGTCGATCTGGCGCGAGAAAATGTCGGAACTCATGTCGCAGACCATCGGCACCGGCGAATCCGGGAAACTTTTCATCTGCGTCCCGAAAATCGTGTTGTTGGACGTGCAGTGAAAATAATCCGCATCGGCCGGAATCGTGTAGTCTTTCGGGATGAAATTGTAATTGGATTCCTTGGACGACGCGATGATTTCGGTATGCCCGAACACTTTCGCTTCTTTGATGGCCGCGGCCGCCCAAGTTCCGGTGTCGAGATACGCTGCTTTTCCTTGCATGCCCATGAAATTGTACGGGATGCGCAAGAACTCCATACTCGCGCCGCCTTGCAGGAACAAGGCCTGATAACCCTGCCCGGTCAAGCCCATCAGATCGAGCGACAAGGCACGCGCTTCTTCCATCACGGCCACGAAATCCTTGCTGCGGTGCGAAACTTCCAGGATCGACAAGCCCGAACCGTTGAAATCAAGTACGGCATCGGCAGCCTGACGAAAAACTTCTTGCGGCAAAATGCTCGGTCCGGCGCTGAAATTATGCTTTTTATTCACGGTTTAATTTTTTTGGTGTTCAGGAACATGTGGTTTCGTCCCCAAAAAATTAAGCGACAAATTTCGGGAATAGCAGCCGAAATTGCGAAACGAGTTGTTAAATAATTATGTGATGTTATCAACAAAAACGTTGTAGTCAGTCCATTACAGCTTGACGATTTTATGGGTTTGCAACGTGCGTCCGGCCGTAAACAATTTCAGGAAATAGACACCCGGCGTCAAATCGGTGAAGTCAATGCGGTCGCCCGGCGCATGGATGGTTTTGACCAAGACACCGTTTACGGCATAAATTTCGGCGCTTTCGACAGATTCGGATGCCGATGAAAAAAATATGTTCTCATTCGTAGGGTTTGGCCAAACGCTGCTCGTGCGGTTTGGGTTCGAAAGTCCTAGCGAGGCGTTGATGGCGTAGGCCTTGCCATAATTCGGTTGGCTTTGGATGGGCGCGCCCACGACAAACAAATCTGGCGACATTGCGATGTGTGCGCCGAATGCGTCGTCGAAACCTTCGGCTCCGTTGCCATTCAAAGTTTCCTGGTATGTCCAGACACCGTCGGTTTTTTTGTAGTATAAAGTAGGCGATTTACGCGGCATCAGCAATAAGTAGGTCGCCTTCCCGATAAGCATATGGTCACCCGATACGTCGAAGTCGGTCAGGAAGTTGTCATCATTCGGTAAAAAACAGGGAATGGCTGCCTCTTCAATCCAAAAGCCGTTTTCGTCCGGATGATAGACTAGGATTTCACGATCGTTCAACGCCGAATCCGTACCGCCGCCCACATATAGATTGCCGTTGTCGAGCCTTATCTGCTGTATGTCGTAATCGGGTGTCATGTACGACGTGCCGCCCTGCGAATCCCAGAATGAACCTGCGATGTCATCGTAATAGCGCACGTCTACATCATGCGTTCCGGTCGCCGAATTGTGCGAATAATAAGCAAGTTGGTTGTAATCTACGCCAAAGGTTTGGCCGATGCCGTCGTTGGACACGCTGTAAATAAGATGGTCGAAATCTGGTCCTGAAGGCGAGAGGGCGTAAATGTATATCGCGCCGCTGTTGAAGTTATTCGCCGTGTAGCCCGGCGCCCCCACGAACATCCAGAATCCCGCCATTTTTAGTTTGGAACCGAAATGTTCGTTCGCCATTGCACCAGACGGCGGTGTCACTTTCAGATAGAATTGCCATACGCCATTGTTTTTGCGATAAACGTACACCGCTCCTGAATTCTCGGCGCCTTCATCACAGTAGGGCGCACCAACCGCGGCCCAATCGCCGGAGATGCAGACCGATGCCCCATATGCATCCGAAATCTGCCCGTCGGCGGGTGTAAAGGCCGCAACCTGATTCATATCGGTGCCATTATTTTCAAAGATAAAAACTTGCTGTTGGCCCATAACACTGCCATTCCAAGCCGTGACGATGGCGTTGTTGCCCGATGCGTCAAGACTACTTCCAAAGTTAAACTGCCCCGGCGTCTCCGGCTGGAACGGTGTCAATGACAGCTGAGGCATGGCCCAGTTCGCGCAAAGGCAAAGCAGGGCAAGGGTAAAATTTTTCATGGCTGGAATTTTTAGAAAGATACTAAATTTCCTGTAGGAATTTGATGGTGTCGACATCGTCTGCATAATCCCAAAGCTCAGGTTGCTGTGTTTTCCCGAACGGTACGCTGTAATCAATCACGCCAGAAACAATGCATTGTATTTGGTCGCGGTCGGTTTCGATGCGCTTGGTGACGTCGGACAAATCATCGTAATATTCATAGAATACGCTGGAAATAGGCGAGCCGTACGCAGTGTCTTCCTTGATGGTCAGGAAACCGTTGTCCAGGATGTTGAAGCGGCTCATCAGGAAAACAGCCTTGTTGTAGTCGTAATTGTTGGCATATTTCTCGTAATGGATGATGTCTCCGTAAGCGAACATCGCCTCGAAAAAATCCTTGAAATCGTAGCCTTTCGGGACGAAGAGTTTAGACACGTTGCGGCAGCCCAACCCGAAATAACGGAAAATATCTTCGCCCAATCGTACCAGATCTTCACGGGTTTCTTTTCCGGTCAACACGGCCACCGAATTTCGGTTCTTGCGGATGATACCCGGCTTGTCGCGGAAATAATATTCGAAATACCGCGCCGTGTTGTTGCTTCCGGTTGCGATGACGGCATCGAAATGCCCGAGTTTGCCGTCGGTGAATTCGATGAAATCGTTCAGTTTGGGTGCTACGGCTACGAGATATTTGGCCAGGAACGGCAGCAATTGCTGGTCGTTGGACGATAGCTTGACGAGTGCTTTATGGCCGGAAATCACCACCGACAAAAAATCGTGGAAGCCTACCAGCGGAATGTTTCCGGCCAGGATGAGCGCCACGGTTTTTGGGCTTTTTTCGGCGAAATCGTAACGAGAAAGCCATTGGTCCAGATTCTCGGGCGTGAGCGCATTCGCCCACGATTGTACCGCGAAAAACACCTGTTCGGGCGTGTACCAGCCATTGTGGTGTTGCGCGGTGTGGATCAGGTTTTCAAGTCCGGCAAAAAACGGGTCATTGCACAGCACGTCAGGCTTTTGGGCCGAACCCGAGGAGGCGAATTGCCCAAGGAATTTACCCAATTCAACAAAAGCCTTTTTTTTTGCTGCCAATGTCATCACAAAACTTTTTTATAATGTGTTTTTTTGCTGTAATTTTGCGGCAAAAATACGGGATAATGTTGGAACGCGAAAGCCCGCGTTAGGGATTACAACGGAAATCCTTTTGAAATCCCTTTCAAAAGATTGCAGTGGAAAGCCCGGCGCGTAGCGCAACGCCCAAAATTGAACCCAAATACGATAGCCCATGGCCATTATCATCACCGACGAATGCATCAACTGCGGCGCTTGCGAGCCCGAGTGCCCGAATACTGCCATTTATGAAGGCGCCGACGATTGGCGTTATCGCGATGGCACCAAATTGCGTGGCAAGATCGTGTTGCCCAATGGCGAGACTGTAGATGCCGATGCCGCACAGAAACCTGTTTCAGACGATATCTACTACATTGTCCCCAGCAAATGCACCGAGTGCAAAGGCTTCCACGAAGAGCCGCAGTGCGCCGCGGTTTGCCCGGTTGATTGTTGCGTGCCCGACGAAAACCACGTGGAAAGCGAAGAGACTTTGCTCAACCGACAAGCTTTCTTGCATAACGAATAAACAAAAAATCCTGGACGAGCGTCCAGGATTTTTTCTATATAGCGAGTGTCAAGAAGTTTAGTTCTTGGTGTACACGGTTTTGGTGAACGAATCTGTTTTGTCGTCATACGTTTGGATCACCAGATTGCCGTTGTTGTCGAACGAGGCGTAAGACGTTTGGTTACCCGTACGGTAGATGTACGTATTGTTGCCCATCTGCCTTAACAGTCCGGCGCGTTTTCCCGTGGCGTCGGTCATGGTATAGCCGATGTTGTCTACGCTGACTTTGTATTTGGCACCGCCGATAGAGTAGTACGCAGAGCGATCCACATCCACCACGCGGGTTTTGCCATCTGGCCCGGTTACCGTCACGGTTTCGGTGACTTGCACAGGCGTGGCTTTCATGTCTTTGTTGAGTTCGCCCGATTCTGCGTTTTGGAATTCAATGTTCTGTTTTTCCTTGATGTCTTCCTTGGTGACTACCTTGCGCTCACCGTCCGAATCTTTTACGGTGGTTACCGTTGTTTTACTGATGTCGGTGACGTTGGTATTTTGTGCTGCTGCGCCCGAAGCAAATGCGATTGCGGCCAGGCTTAAGAATAATCTTTTCATGTTCTCTTCGTATTGGTTACAAGGCAAAATTACCGACCTTTCTGAAAATCAGCGTTATAGAATTAGTCCTATGTATTACAGAATTTTCAGTTGCATCGACTATATTTGCACACCTTTATAAAAATCTCATGAAAGCAGGAATCGTCGGATTGCCGAATGTGGGCAAATCAACCTTGTTCAATTGTTTGTCTAACGCCAAAGCGCAGAGTGCGAACTTTCCTTTTTGCACCATCGAACCCAACATCGGTGTGGTGAACGTGCCCGATCCGCGTTTGCAGAAATTGGAAGAATTGGTGAAACCCGAGCGTGTACTTCCTGCTACTGTTGATATTGTGGACATCGCCGGATTGGTGAAAGGCGCGAGCAAAGGCGAAGGTTTGGGCAACCAGTTCTTGGGCAACATCCGCGAGTGTAATGCCATCATCCATGTGTTGCGTTGTTTCGATAACGACAACATCGTACACGTCGAAGGCAACGTGAACCCGATCCGCGACAAGGAAACCATCGACATCGAATTGCAGTTGAAAGATTTGGAAACTGTCGATAAACGCCTCGAGAAAGTAAACCGTGCGGCCAAGACCGGCGACAAAACCGCTTTGGTTGAACAGGATTTGCTCAACCGCATCCGCGAAGCGTTGTTGCAGGCGAAATCTGCACGGACGGTGCAACCCAAAAACGAGGAAGAAGAAGGTTTGGTGGAAAGTTTCCAGTTGATCACGACCAAGCCGGTGTTGTACGTTTGCAATGTTGACGAAGGTTCGGCCGTAAACGGAAACCAATACGTCGAGCAAGTCCGCGAGATGGTGAAGGACGAGAATGCGCAGGTCATTGTTCTGGCCGTTGCCACCGAAGCCGACATCGCCGAACTGGAAACCTACGAAGAACGCCAGATGTTCCTGGAAGATCTCGGTTTGAAAGAGCCGGGCGTTTCCATCCTGATCCGCGCCGCATACAAACTCCTGAACCAGCAAACGTATTTTACCGCCGGGGTGAAGGAAGTGCGCGCCTGGACCATCAATGTAGGCGATACCGCACCGCAAGCCGCAGGCGTGATCCATTCCGATTTTGAAAAAGGTTTCATCCGCGCCGAAGTCATCGCCTACGATGATTATGTACAATACGGCACCGAAGCGAAAGTCAAGGAAGCCGGAAAATTCCGTGTGGAAGGCAAGGAATACATCGTCAAGGACGGCGACGTGATGCATTTCAGGTTCAACGTATAGCTTGAGTCGAAAGAAGAAAGAAGAAAGAGGAAAGAGGAAAGAGAAAAGAGAAAAGAGGAAAGAGGAAAGAGAAAAGACAAAAGAGAAAAGACAAAAGATACGACTTTACATCTAGCCACTAACCACTAACTACTAGCCACTAACCACTAACCACTAGCCACTAACCACTAACCACCAGCAACTAACCCCATGAAAATCATCGCCTTCGCCGGAAGCAATTCTTCCAGATCGATCAATAAAAAACTCGCCACCTACGCAACGTCTTTGTTTGACAATGCCGACGTTGAAATCCTGGATTTGAATGATTACGAACTGCCGTTGTTCAGTATTGACCGTGAGGCCGTGCTCGGAAAACCGCAATTGGCGCAAGATTTCCTGGATAAGATTGCCTCAGCCGATTTGCTCGTGGTGTCGCTTGCCGAAAACAACGGGAATTATTCGGCGGCATTCAAGAACTTGTTCGATTGGTGTTCGCGCAACCGGAACGATGTGTTCCAAGACAAACCGATGCTGCTCATGGCCACTTCTCCCGGACGTCGCGGCGGACGCAGCGTGCTGGACATTGCGCAAAGCAACCTGCCGCGTTACGGCGGCAACATCAAGGCGGAGTTTTCGTTGCCGTTGTTCAACGAGGCTTTCGATGTGGCCAAAGGTGTTATTTCGGATGCAAACAAAGACGCCGAACTCAAAAGCATCGTGTCGCAGTTCACGGCTTTATAAACGATTTAACTTTTTCCGCGCACTTTTTTACCGTTGAGAATCGTTTCTATCGTACCGAAACCATTTCGGGACAGACGATGAAGAAGATCATTTCCGGCATTTTGCTGCTTTTCGTATCGGTCATGTCTGCGCAATATGAAAGCGTGGATGCCGCCGTACGGTCGTATCCGGATTTTTCCGATGCAGACAAACTGGCCGCGCGAATCAGCAAGGATTTCAAGACAGACATTGATAAAGCCCGCGCCATTTACACCTGGATCGGGACGCATATCGCCTATGACATGAAAGCGTTGTACAGCCAGCAGAACGGCGGCATCGCGTTCAGTTACACCACGCCCGAAGACCGCATGCAGAAAGAGCGCGCATTCCGCCTCAACTTGGTGAAAAAGACCATGCGCAGCAAAAAGGCGATTTGCGAAGGTTACGCGAGTTTGTTCACGTATTTGTGCGCGATGACCGATTTGCCGGCCGTCATCATTCCCGGTACGTCCAAGACCAGCCACACCGAAATCGGGAAATTGCCCACCGAAGGCGACCACACCTGGAATGCCGTCAAGATCAACGGCGCGTGGCAACTCATTGACGTGACTTGGGCTGCAGGCGTAGTCAGGGGCAATGAGAAAAAGTTTACACCCGTATTCAACGACGCGTATTTTTGCACCGACCCGGATTTGTTTTTCCTGAACCATTTCCCGGATGATAAGCGCTGGCTTTTGACCGACCGTTCTGCCGAGGAATTTGCCGAACTGCCGTTTTATTACCCGACATACCTCAAAAGCGATTACCGCATCAACGCCGACAAAGGTGCCATCCTGTTTCCGAAGAATACCGGCGTCAGGTTCAAGATCGAGAATCTGGACCCGGGAGACGAACTTTACTATATCACCAGCCGCGACAACACGCTCGACCGACTCATCGTGGATGAACACAACCACTTCGTGATTCCGCCCAGCGCCAAACTCTCCGGCTACCTGACGATTTTTGTGAACATGAAACCGCTGGTGGCGTATAAGATTGTGAGAGGATAGTGGCTAGTTTCTAGTGGCTGGTTGTTAGATACTTTGAGTGGCCGGGACATTTTCTCTCATCGAGATGTGTCCGCGTGACGGATTGGAGCAAAGTGCCGCGCACTGCGGAAAGCCGGACGGCGTTGAAAAGATTCGTTGATAGCGATGGACGGGATTAACGCCGGCACGCCCAAAAGCCCCATATTCTTATCACCGCGCAACAGCAGGCTAGACCACTTATCTAGCCACTAGCAACTAACAACTAACAACTAGCAACTAACCACTAGCCACTAGCCACTAACTTTGTCAATATCCCGTTTGATAACTTTCCCGAAAACGCCTTTAAAAATCTTGGTTTATCAGTTAAATTAGCGCACACCCAAGAAATCCAGCGCGGCCAATGGCAGAAACTACTTATACCGAAGACAACATCCGATCGCTAGATTGGAAAGAGCATATCCGGATGCGTCCGGGCATGTACATCGGGAAATTGGGCGACGGTTCATCGCCCGACGACGGCATTTACATCTTGCTCAAGGAAGTGATCGACAACTGTATCGACGAATTCGTCATGGGCGCGGGCAAGACCATCGAAGTAACCATCAAGGACAAGACCGTCACGGTGCGCGATTACGGCCGCGGCATTCCCTTGGGCAAAGTGGTCGATGTGGTGTCAAAAATGAACACTGGCGGCAAGTATGACTCGCTGGCGTTCAAGAAATCGGTCGGTTTGAATGGCGTCGGTACCAAAGCCGTGAACGCCTTGTCGAATTATTTCAGGGTAGAATCGGTGCGCGACGACAAACAGAAAGCCGCTGAATTCTCTGCCGGTAACCTGACTTTGGAAGAAGACATCATTGACACGACCAAGCGCAAAGGCACGAAAGTCATTTTCGTCCCGGACGACACGATTTTCAAGAACTTCAAGTTCCGTAACGAGTACGTCGTGAAAATGCTCAAGAATTATTGCTATTTGAACAATGGCTTGACGATTCTCTACAACGGCGAGAAATACTATTCCGAAAACGGACTCAAGGATTTGCTGGCCGAAACCATTGCGGTGGAAGACCAGGAATACCCGATCATCCATTTGAAGGGCGACGACATCGAGATTGCCATGACGCACTCCAAAACCCAGTATTCCGAAGAATATTACTCGTTCGTCAACGGGCAGAATACCACGCAGGGAGGCACGCATTTGGGCGCTTTCCGGGAAGCTGCCGTGAAAACCATCCGCGAATTCTACAACAAGCCGTTCGAGGGTTCGGACATCCGCAAATCCATCGTCAGCGCCATTTCGGTAAAAGTCATGGAGCCGGTGTTCGAATCGCAGACCAAGACCAAACTGGGTTCCACCGAAATGGGGCCGGGGTTGGCTTCCGTCCGGACGTTCATCAACGATTTCGTGAAGACCAACCTCGACAACTTTTTACATAAAAATCCCGAAGTGGCCGACGCGCTCCTGCGCAAGATTTTGCAGGCCGAACGCGAACGCAAGGAATTGTCGGGCATTCGGAAACTGGCCCGCGACCGCGCCAAGAAGGCCAGCCTGCACAACAAAAAGCTCCGCGATTGCCGCGTGCATTTGACCGATACGAAAAACCCGAAATCGCTGGAAAGCACGTTGTTCATCACCGAGGGCGATTCTGCGTCGGGTTCCATCACCAAGTCGCGCGACGTGAATACGCAGGCCGTGTTCTCGCTCCGGGGCAAGCCGCTCAATTCGTACGGCATGTCCAAGAAAATCGTGTACGAGAACGAGGAATTCAACCTCTTGCAGGCCGCACTCGACATCGAGGACGAAATGGAAAACCTGCGCTACAACAACATCGTCATCGCGACCGACGCCGACGTGGACGGCATGCACATCCGGTTGCTTTTGATTACGTTTTTCCTGCAGTTTTTCCCCGAACTCATCAAGGAAAACCACTTGTACATCCTGCAAACGCCGTTGTTCCGCGTACGGAATAAAAAAGAAACCATTTATTGCTATTCAGACGAAGAGCGTGTGGCAGCCATAGAAAAACTGAAGCCGAAGCCTGAAATCACGCGATTCAAAGGATTGGGCGAGATTTCCCCGGACGAATTCGCGCATTTCATCGGCGAGGACATCCGGCTCGATCCGGTGATGCTCGACACGGCGACTTCCATCGAGAAGCTGCTCGAGTTTTACATGGGCAAGAACACGCCCGACCGGCAAGAATTCATCATCAACAATTTGAAGGTGGAGATCGATGCGGTGGACAGCAATTAGCAATGAATAATTAATAATTAATAGCGTGTTGCAGCTTCCGGCCGCCGACATCTAGCCACCTTTGAAATAAAAAGGAGGAAGCCCAATGGGCTTCAGGTATTTTTGCTTTAGCAAAACACTAAAAACCAAATGGAGGAAGAAGAAGAATTAACTAACATCCCCGAGCAAGATGGCGATGACATCGTCGAAGGCCAGCCTTCCGCCGGCGACCATTTCTACGACCACGACGAAGTAAACCCCGACGACACCATCACGAAAGTTACCGGGATGTACAAGGATTGGTTCCTGGATTATGCGTCATACGTCATTTTGGAGCGTGCGGTGCCGGCCATCGAGGACGGTTTCAAACCCGTACAGCGCCGCATCATGCATGCACTCAAGGAACTCGACGACGGGCGTTACAACAAAGTCGCCAACGTGGTCGGGCATACCATGCAATACCATCCGCACGGCGACGCCAGTATCGGCGATGCCATGGTGCAGATCGGGCAAAAGGACTTGCTCATTGACACGCAGGGCAACTGGGGCAACATCTTAACCGGCGACGGCGCGGCAGCATCGCGTTACATTGAGGCGCGTTTGTCCAAGTTCGCGCTCGAGGTTTTGTACAGCCCGAAAATCACCGAATGGGGCATGTCTTATGACGGACGAAAGGCCGAACCTATCCATCTTCCGGTCAAATTCCCGCTGCTTTTGGCCCAGGGCGGCGAAGGCATCGCGGTAGGGTTGTCTACGAAAATTCTCCCGCACAATTTCAATGAACTCATCGACGCGTCCATCCGCATCCTGAAAGGGAAGTCGTTCCAACTGTTCCCGGATTTCCAGACTGCCGGTATCGCCGACGTGTCCAATTACAACGACGGGATGCGCGGCGGCCGTGTGCGCGTACGGGCAAAGATTGCACAGCTCGACAAGCAAACGCTGGTGATATCGCAAATTCCGTTTTCGACCAATACATCGACGTTGATCGATTCGATCTTGAAAGCCAATGAGAAAGGCAAGATCAAGATCAAGAAAATCGAGGACAATACGGCGGCCGAAGTCGAAATCCTGATCCATCTGTATCCAGGCGTGTCGCCAGACAAAACCATCGATGCGTTGTTTGCGTTTACCGCATGTGAAACCTCGGTGGCGCCATTGGGCTGCGTGATTGAAGACAACAAGCCGCGGTTCGTGGGCGTGTCTGAAATGCTTCGGGTTTCCACGCACCGCACGGTGGACTTACTGAAGAAGGAACTGGAAATCCTGTTGAGCGAACTCGAGGAGAGCTGGCATTTCCAATCACTCGAGCGCATCTTCATCGAAAATCGGATTTACCGTTTGATTGAAGAAGAGGAAACCTGGGAAGGCGTGATTGCGGCCATCGACAAAGGCCTGAAGCCACACACCAAGCATTTGAAGCGTGCGGTCACCGAAGACGACATCGTCCGGCTCACGGAAATCCGGATTAAAAGGATTTCCAAATTCGACATCGACAAGGCGCAGGAAAAAATCGAAGCGCTCGAAGGCGAGATTGAACAAGTGAAACACGACCTGGCCAACCTGACCGATTTTGCGATTGCCTATTTTACCAGGCTGAAAGAGAAATACGGAAAAGGCCGCGAACGCCAAACCGAGTTGCGTATTTTCGACGTCATCCAATCTACGAAGGTCGTGCTCCGCAATACGAAATTGTACGTCAATAGGGAAGAAGGCTTCGTGGGCACGGCGCTCAAGAAAGACGAATACGTGGCCGATTGTTCAGACATCGATGACATCATCGTGTTCCTGCGCGACGGCACGATGATGGTCACCAAAGTGTCGGACAAAGCCTTCGTGGGCAAAGACATCATCCACGTAGCAGTTTTCGACAAAAACGACAAGCGCACCATTTACAACATGGTGTACCGCGACGGAAAATCAGGGCCATCGTACATCAAGCGTTTCAACGTGTCGGGCGTGACCCGCGACAAGGCGTACGATTTGACCAACGGCACCAAGGGTTCACAAATCCTGTATTTTTCGTGTAATCCGAACGGCGAGGCGGAAACCATTACGATTTTGCTGCGTCAGATCGGCACTATAAAAAAGTTGAAATGGGACATGGATTTTGCCGAGATCGCCATCAAAGGCCGCGCGTCCAAGGGCAACACGGTAACGAAATATCCGATCAAGAAAATCGAACTCAAGGAAAAAGGCATTTCCACGCTCAAACCGCGCAAAATCTGGTTTGACGATACCGTCCAGAAACTCAATGTAGATGAACGCGGCGAACTGTTGGGTGAATTCCGTCCTAACGACCGCTTGCTGATCATCAACCAATCGGGCAAGCTCAAAACCATCGTGCCTGAACTCACGACACACTTCGACGAAGATATGGTCGTGCTCGAGAAATGGATCCCGAACAAGCCGATTTCCGTGATTTATTTCGATGGCGAAAAAGAGCGTTATTTCGTGAAGCGTTTCCTGGTGGAAAACGAAGGCAAGGAAGAAATCTTTATTTCGGAACACCCGAATTCACAAATGGAAATTGTCCTGACGGATTACCGTCCGCAGGCCGAGGTCGTTTTTGCGAAAGTGAAAGGCAACCAAAAGCCGAACCTGACCATCGATTTGGAATCGTTCATCACGGTGAAAGGCATTAAGGCGTTGGGCAACCAATTGACCTCAGACAAAATCAAGCAAATCAACCGTTTGGAACCGCTGCCATACGAGCCGCCGGTAGAAGTCATTCCGGAAGAGTTGGAAGTGGAAGGCAACACGACCGTAGCCGATGTCGATGCTGATGCCGGTGATGTGCAAGTGGACGACGAAGGCCAGATTACCCTTTTCTAGAAAACAACCACGAATTCACGAATAGATTAATTCGCGAATTCGTGGCCGAAAAAAAGCCGCGGGAATCTGCGGCTTTTTGTTTTTACTTCTGTTGTTTCTTCTTTTTTTCCGAATCGATGATCGCACCGGTACCGGCACCAACACCACCACCGGCCAATCCGCCGATCACGGCACCACGTCCGGGTTTGTCCTTGTCGATCACGGCGCCGGTCACTGCGCCCACGCCGGCTCCGATGACTGCCCCTTTGGCAGCACCGCTCCAGCCTTTGCGCTGCTCTACGGTTGTGGTGTTGCCGTTCTCGCGGATGATGACGGTTTTCTGCTGTTGGGCGGCGACGGCTTTCATCGAGTCGATGGTGCGCTGTTTGGCCAGTTCGGCTTCTTTGGCTGCTTCCACCGCTTTGAGTGAATCGATGGTCCTGAGGCGTGCTTCTTCGGCGATCTGTGCTTCTTTTTCTGCATTTCGACAAGACATGATGGCCGTTGCGGAAAGCAGGATTAAAGCAAATCTTTGAATCGTTTTCATGGCTTTATTATTTTAGAGTTTACCTGAAATTACCCAAAAAAATCGTGCCTTACAGCCGATTTAGCATTCCCTTAACGGGTTAAAAAAATGCAAAAGCCACGGGCAAACTAGGCTGGCCGTGGCTTCCGGTATGTTTTGAAAAATAAGGTTTTTAGTGTTTTTTCACTTTTTTCATCCGCTTCATGTTCAGGACTTCTACGCCCAGGGAAAACGCGATAGCGAAATACAGATAGCCTTTTGGAATCGGCGTAACATGGTTGCCGAAGAACGACGCTTCAGACAAATGCGCGGCTTCGGTCACGAGCATGAACCCAATCAGGATCAGGAATGACAGCGCCAAGATTTGGATTGATGGATGCTTGTTGACGAATTGGCCCACCGGAACGGCAAACTGCATCATCACCATCACGGAGATGATCACCGCGGTAATCATGATGTATAGCGCGCCTTCCACGCCATTGGTCATGCCCACAGCCGTCAGGATACTGTCAAACGAAAAAACGATGTCGATCATGATGATCTGCAAGATGACTTTGCTGAATTTCTTCGCCGCCGATCTGCCGATTTCCTTTTCTTCCTGGCCGTGCTCATCGACCTTTTCGCGGATTTCATTGGTACTTTTGTACAAAAGGAACAAACCACCCAGCAGCAAAATCAGGCTTTGCCCGGTGACTTTTGCGCTGAAGGCTTCCGTTTGGAATTCAAACCAAGGTTTTTTCATCCCAATCAGGATGCTGATGCCGAAGAGTAGTGCAATCCGCATGAACATGGCCAGGAACATCCCGATCTTAGTAGCGCGCTTGCGGTCTTCCTCGGCCAATTTCCCGGTGGTGATCGAGATGAAGATGATGTTGTCTATACCCAGTACGATTTCTAGGAAAGTTAAAGTCAGTAAAGCAATCCAGGCGTTCGGATTGGACAGGATTTCGATCATTTCAGTTGATTTTGGTTACGGTGCCGGTTTGCTTGACGTCGCTGTCTACTTCACCGAATTCAAAAGTATAGGAATTTTTTGAGGTGTTCAAGATTTTAATCGCATAGGCTTTCTTTTCGGCCATATTTTTTGGGTGTTTCTGCTTTACGATGTATTCACAATCGCTCACCCAACGTACGGTAGCCGTATCGGTCTTGCCTTGGTAGGTCTCGATTTGGATGGAATCGTTTCGCTCGAGCATCGTGATTTGCTTTTGCCCATTGACCTCAAATTCCACCTGGAACTTCCCGGTCTTGAAGGCTGCGCAATTGCGCTCTTGTTGTTTGAAGCAAGACGTCAGCACAAGGCCAATGCCTGCCAACCACAGCATTCTTTTCATTTTTTCAGTTTCTTAAGTTCGGCATCCGTGAACTGGCCGATGGTTTTGTCTTTCGAGAATTTGTCTGCATTGTAATCAGTCGATTGGTTCTTCGGGATCGACAGACTTTCCCAAGCGCCGTTTTTCAGCATTTTGGCATAAAACACGATTTGCCCGATGTGATACGGATAGTGCGCCAGTTGCCGGTTGATGGCTTCCATGACCGTGTGGCCTTCATTGCGGATGTAAACGATGTCGTCCAGTTGGTCATCGGTCAAACCATCGAGCGCATCGAACAGGCATGTCCAGCCTTTTTCCCACGCCGTCAGCAAGTCGGTCTTGGCTTGGTGGGCATCGGCAAGTTCGGGGTTTTCCTCGAATTCGCCGTCGCGGTCGCGCCAGGTTTTTTCGCCGTCGGACGTCAGGAAATCTGTCCAGCGCGACAGCATATTGCCAGACAAATGTTTCACGATGACCGCAATGCTGTTCGTGTCTTCATTGGCCGAAGTGAACAATTGCCCTGGCTCGAGTTGGTGCATGGCTTTTTCGCCGAGGGTTTTATAGTAGCGGAAAAGTTGTTTTGTACTGTCTAGATAGCTCATGGTGTAGTTGTTAGTTGCTAGTTGCTAGTTTTTAGTTGCTAGTTTTTAGTTGTTGGTGATTTGTCCCAACCTTAGCTATTCATTATTCAATATTAATTGTGAATTGTCAATTGTCAATTGTCAATTGTCAATTGTCAACTGATCCTAATATCATACTTCTCCAGCAACCCCGGAAGCCCGTCCTGCGAAAACTTTGCCTTTTCCATCGGGTTGAATTGCGGATCGATTTTGTAATTGTAGGCCGACGAAAAATCCGCACTTTTTAAAATGGTATTGTCGAATACGGCACCGTCAAGGTTGCAACCGGAAAAATCTGAACCCGTCACATCTGCACCGGCGAAATTCACGCCCTTTAGCGAACAACTGGAGAATACGGTCTTGGGCATTTTCCGGCCGGTGAACCACGAATAATCGAGGGTTGAATCATGCGCGCCGATGGCAAACAGGAACGGGTCGGCCTCGTCGAAAGGGATGCCGAGCAATTTACAATCCTTGAACGTTACGGTTTTGAGGCCGGTTTGCGGGAACTTCACCATAGACAGGTTGCAGCCGGTGAACGTACAGTCTATGAATGTGCATTCGGTAAAAACCGTGTTGGAGAAATCACAATGTACGAAAGAACAGCCATCGAATTCCCGTCCGGTAACACGCGCGTCCATGCGTATGATTTTCTCGAAAGTCTTGTCGATGTTGATGAAATCGTCCATCATTCGTCGGTTTGGCTTTTTAATATTGTCCTGATTCCGCGCAAGAGCATGATGACGGCGAACACGCACAGGATGATGCCCAGTCCGAGCACTGGGATGAACATCGTGTGGCCTTGGTTCTTGAACGCGCTATGGATGATGGACGGCCCGATGAAAAAGAACGGCAAACCGATGAAGGCGTAGGCGATGCCGCGGTTGAGGATTTGTTTGTTGGTAGGCATTTCTTAAGTCGAAAGTCAAAGGTCGAAGACCTCCTGATTAAAGATTAAATTTATCGGCGTTGTATTGATCTACGGCTTTGCGGACGCTGCCGTAGGTGGATAACAACACCGACGCTTCTTCATACGTGACGGGAATTTCGCCCATGATCATGCGTACGCCGCGGTCAACCAGTTTGTTGTTCGAGAGTTGCATGTCCACCATCTTGTTGCCTTTCACACGGCCGAGTTGGATCATCGTGGCGGTAGAAACCATGTTGAGCACGAGTTTTTGCGCCGTGCCGGCTTTCATGCGTGAGCTTCCGGTGACGAATTCTGGGCCCACGACAACCACGACGGGGAATTGTGCCGTCAAAGCCAGCGGACTGCCGTCATTGCACGTAATGCAACCTGTAACGATTTTGTGTTGGTTGCATTGTTCCAAGCCGCCGATGACGTATGGCGTGGTGCCCGATGCGGCAATCCCGATGACGACGTCTTTGTCTGAAATGGTGTGCTGCTGCAAGTCTTTCCAGGCTTGGTCCACATTGTCTTCGGCGTTTTCTACGGCACGGCGGATGGCTTTGTCGCCGCCGGCAATAAGCCCGTTCACCAAGTCATGCGGTACGCCGAAGGTTGGCGGGCACTCGGACGCATCGACGATGCCCAGCCTGCCGGAAGTTCCGGCGCCGATGTAAAACAGACGCCCACCGTTTTTTAGTTTGCCGACCACTTCAGACACCAACCGCTCGATTTGCGGCAAGGCTTTCTCCACCGCCAACGGAACGGTTTGGTCTTCGGCATTGATGTGCGCGAGCAACTCATTGACCGGCATGTGTTCAAGGCTGTCGTAGCGGGAAGGTTGTTCGGTGGTTTTGGTGAAGGTCATGTTTGGTTCAAGGTGTAAAGTTCAAAGTTTAGCGGTTTGACACTTGAGACTGACTTTTATTTTCCAACTTTAACAAAATTTACGGTCTTTCCGCAATTCGGTTTTTCGGAATTTCGTTAGGGATACTACCCGATTTCCCCTACCCTGTAGTGAAGATACGCGGCAACCCGCAAAACCCACTACGGCAAACCCGTACCAAATCCTAAAAAATTCAACAAAAACGTAAACCGATATCCAGTCTTTCTTCTTTCAGCTTCGCGGTCTTTCCTCTTTTGTTTTCTGACGTTCAAAGATACGAAGTTTCGGGTGATATTTTCACATGATTCGCTGGCCCGCGTTAGGGATGGAAGCGGCATCCTTTTGCAGCGTGCAACGGAGCAAAAGATACAGCGTACAGCCCGGCGCAAAGCGCAACGCCCTACAAAAAAGCTGCGGAAAGAATGCCCAGCGCGATCATGGTGAGTTTGGCCAGGTTGAATTTGTGGTTCTCGGTGGCCTCGAAAATGATGGTGGACGAAATGTGGAACAGGATGCCGATGACTACCGCGGTGATTTCGTTGTAATAGTGATTGACCTGCGGCACGAACTGCGAAACGGCCGTACCCAGCGGTGTCATGAGCGCAAAGGCCAGCATGAAGATGAAAATCGAGGTTTTGTTGAGTTTGGCGCTCACAAAGAAAATGGTCAGGATGATCGCGATGGGGAAGTGGTGCACCGCAATGGCGATGGCCATGTCGTGGTGGTGGCTCACCGGAAACCCTTCGAGCAGCGCGTGCAGGCATAAACTGATGAATAAAGCCCACGGAATGTTGCGCATTTCATGGTGGCCGTGGACGTGTCCGTGTTCTGCGCCCTTAGAGAAAAATTCCAGGACGATTTGAAAAAGGATGCCGCCCATGATGAACAACCCTATTGATTTTCCGTGGCTTTCGTAGACTTCCGGGAGCAAATGCATGACCGTGAGCGAGAGTAGGAACGACCCGCTGAACGACAACAGCAACTTGATCCGGGATTTGTTCTCGGGACGCAGGAAAAACGCAAAGCCGTAGCCGGCGAGTACGGCCAGCATCGGGATAAGGTATTGCATCATTTGAAAATCATGATAAGGCGTTCGGAACTTTTCGGGCTGTATTTGTGCAATTTGTAATCGCCGAAGACTTCAAGCAAGTGGATGCCCGCGGTTTCCATCATGCCTTCGAAATCCTCGAGTGTAAAGGCGCGGACTTTTTCGGTGAAATGGTAGGCGCAGCCTTGGTCTTCAAAGTCGATTTCCTTGTAGATGTTGCCATCGATGTGAAAGCGTTTGATGTGGAAGTCAATGCCGTCGACGGTTTTGGTTTCTTGTGGCACCAAACTGTCAATGACTTGTTGGGCGTTGAGGAAGTCAATGACGCCAAAGCCGTATTCACCCAAGCTGTCGCGGATGGCGGCCAGCGTTTTCAGGTTGTCCTGGTCGTCGTCAAAATACCCGAAGCTGGTGAACAGGTTGAGCACGGCGTCAAATTGCAACCCACTGAACGGCTGGCGCATGTCGTGAACGCAGAAATGAAGCGTGTCGTTCTCGAATTGTTTGGCTTCGGCGATGGAATTCTCGGACAAATCTGCGCCCGTGACGTCAAACCCCAGTTGGTTCAAATAAATCGAGTGGCGGCCTTTGCCACAGGCCAGGTCGAGGATTTTCGCGTTGTCGGGCAAATTCAGGTAATTGGTGATGTTGTCCATGAAGAGCTGCGCCTCAGTATAATCGCGGTCTTTGTAAAGGATGTGGTAATAAGGCGTATCAAACCACGAGGCGTACCAGTTGTTGCAATTCTTGGCTTTGGGCGTGTTGGACATTTATCTGCGCTGAAATCGATTCCGGCCACAAATTTAGCGTATTTTTGCACGGTTTATAGCGTTTTACGATGGAAAATAATTTCAGGATGGTGGCCAAGACGTTCTTCGGATTCGAGGAAATCCTGGCGAAGGAACTGCTTACGCTGGGCGCACAGGACATTGTGAAAGGAACGCGTGTGGTAAGTTTCAAGGGCGACAAAGGTTTCATGTACAAGGCGAACATTGCGTTGCGTACGGCGCTTAAAATCCTCAAACCGATCCATTCGTTCCGGGCCACGAATGACGATGCGTTGTACCGTGGCGTGTATGCTTTGGATTGGTCGCAGTTTTTATCATCGGGCAGTACGTTCGTGATTGATGCGACGGTACATTCAGACCATTTCCGCCATTCGCAATTCGTGGCCCAGAAAGCCAAAGACGCCATCGTGGACCAGTTCCGCAAGAACACCGGCATGCGCCCGAGCATCGACAAAGACCATCCGGATTTGCGCATCAACCTGCACATTGACCGCGAGAACGTGACTGTTTCGCTCGACACATCAGGCGCTTCATTGCACCACCGTGGCTACCGGACGGCCACCAACATTGCACCCATCAACGAAGTGCTGGCGGCGGGTATGCTGTTGCTCTCCGGTTGGAACGGGCAGGGCGATTTCCTCGACCCGATGTGTGGTTCGGGAACTATTTTGGCCGAAGCCGCGATGATTGCCTGCAACGTTCCGGCGAACATCAACCGAAAGGAATTTGCCTTCGAAAAATGGAATGACTGGGACAATGATCTGTTCGATCTGATCACTGAATCGTTGCTCAAGCGCGTCAGGGAATTCCATTATACAATTACCGGTTACGACAAAGCGCCGTCGGCCGTAATGAAAGCCAAAGACAATATCAAGAATGCCAACCTGGAGGATTATGTCACGATATCGGAGCGCAATTTCTTCGATACCCAAAAGGAAACACGCGGGCCGCTACACATGTTGTTCAATCCGCCGTACGGGGAAAGGCTTGACATTGAGATGGAGCGTTTCTATCGTGAGATAGGCGATACGCTGAAAAACAGTTATCCAGGAACCGACGCGTGGTTCATCACAGCCAATCTCGAAGCGCTGAAATACGTCGGGCTCCGGCCTTCGCGCAAAATCAAGTTGTTCAACGGCAGCCTTGAAGCGCGTTTGGTAGAATTCGAAATGTATGAAGGCAGCAAGCGGGGGAAGTTTCAGGGCTAGAGAAAAGACCGCTTCGCTGAAAGAAGAAAGAAAAGATTGAACCTCAAACCTCAAACTTCAAACGTCAAACATCTAACAGAAAAGGCCGCTTCGCCGAAAGAAGAAGGAAAACCTTGAACGTCAAACGACCAACGGAAAAACACAGATTGCACAGAATTTTCTTCTAGCACTGACAACTAGCCACTTTTGTCCACCGACCAACAAACAACGTCAAAAATCATGAATCCAGAAACCAAATCATTGCTCTATCAGTTCCTTGCGTTTGCGCTCATTTTTGTCGGCGTCCGTTACCTGGCGTTGCCCTTTACAGGTTTGTCCGGCTTGTGGCTGCCCTTTACGGCTTTCGTGATCACCACGATCATCACGCCGGTGTTCAAGGCGGAACGCACGCCGCAAGGACATAAGTTATTCGTGAAATGGATTTTCCTGAAAGGCGTGAAGGAAATCAAATAGCCTTTTCCAGGACAATGAAGAGGTAATCGCCCAGCGCATTTTCGTAGCGTTTCCTGACGGATTCAAAACAGCCAGTGTCTATATCTAATCGTAATTGCGCGAGTCCAGCGTTTACTTCATCTTGATGGGCGAGCGACGCAAAAGAGGAGATTCCGTTGCGGATGCGCGTGTCAAAATACATTTCAGGTTTGTGCTTCCCGATGTAAAGAAAACCGTCCTGCAAGTCGTCGGCGACATGGTATTTCTCGGTTTCGACAACCGTTAAGCCAGATTTTTCGCCGGCCAAGGCAATGGCATCCAAAGACGGCATCTGCGCGATGGACGCCGCGAGCATCGCCGGGAAATAATGGTTGAGCCAATAGCCTTTCATCTGTGCGGGCCATGAGGTGAAAACAACCCATCGGCCTTTTGGTTTCAAAACGCGACTGATTTCCGCGAAACCTTTTTCCAGTGCGTTCCAATGATGTATCGTTAGTGTTGCAATTGCACCGAGAAAAGTGTCCGGCGGAAACGGGATGGCTTCGGCGGCACCTGAAATCCAATTCATGTGAGCGTGCCTGAGCCTGGCAGTTTCCAGCATCACTTCGGAAGGTTCAACGCCAACAATGTCCAATCCCTTGTTCCGGAGTGCGGCCGTATAATTTCCCGTACCGCAGCCAATATCGAGGTATTTGCCATGTGCTTCCGGCTGAATCAAATCAAGAAGTCGTGCGGTCAAATACGGATCGGCGCATCTTGAGGAGTCGTAACTTTTGCCGATGCGGTCGTATTCACGGGTCATTTTTTCTGACTTTTTCCCTCACCGATCGCTTTGGTCTTTTTATAAATCGGGATGAAATATGAAATCGTGTAGTTGAATCCGGCGCCGAAATCACCGTCATACGTACGGCCATATCCGGGAATGTACAAGTTGTCGAAATTCTCAGGCTTTTTATTGCTGACGATGCGGTACAACCTCAGGCTGAAACCGACATAGATGTTGTTGATGACCTCGACCTTTACGCCTGCGACCGCTTCGAGCCAACTGGCCGACAATCCGTTCCATTTCTGGCCAGAAATCACCAGTGGATCTTCGCCGAAATAAGGATTCGGGTTATAGATTTCGTAACTTTCCAATTCCTGGCTGAAACTGCTCACGCCGTACCGAAGCCCGATCGTAATCTGGTTTTCCATGTCGAGCCAGTTCTGATAGGTGTTGTAATCAAAGCCAACCTTGAAATAAGTTCCTTTGGTCTTTGAGTTCAATTGGTCGTCATCGGTGGTTTTGTTTTCGTTGCCGAGTTCGCCCGCAAGCCAGAATTTCTTCGTCAGCCGGTAATCGCCCACCAATTCCAATCCTTTGTAATCATCTTCATAGAATGCACGGGCTATTTTAGACAAATCTACGCCCAGACGCAAGCCGTACCGGTCTGTTTTGACGACAGAATCCTTAACCTTCTTCGCTTCTTTTGGCGCCGATGAAAATTGAATGGTCGACGTACCGATCGATGCGGAATCGGCCGCCACGGTTTTTGGTTTGTCCTGTGCCCAAAGCGAAGCACACAGCAAAAGGCTAAAACAAAACGCTGATGTGTACTTCATCTTCATTGAGGATATTGGGTTGTTCTACCGTTACGTTGTTCATCCAGCGCAAATCCGAGCCATCGTCCTGGACAAACGGCGTGGTGTCGTCCAAAGTAAAAACAGTTTTGTAACCGCAGGCGCGAGAAACGAAAACCTGATCGCGGGTATAATTGAACGTCAGCACGTCGGTATTGTCGATACTAGTATTGTTGCTGTTGAGCGTGAAGGTGTATTGGGTTTGGTCTTCAGTGATGCGCAACGGCAATACGATTTGGCTCACGCCGCTGAAAACGCCTAGTGCTTCGCTGGCGCCGGTTCCGGAAACCAACAAACTGGTGACGTTCTTGGCCGTTGTCGGGTCGTTGATGTCGTAGAATTGCACCACGAGCCGCGGTGTGGTTGGCGTGCTTTCACTGCAGATGTCGTCTTTCTCACAGTTCCAGCTGAAAAGCGCGATGAGCGCCACGACCGGGATCAAAATCAGTTTTTTCATAGCCGGAAGGCAGTTATCTTTTTTGTAAAAGTACGACATTTTCCACGTGGTGCGTTTGCGGGAACATGTCCACGGGGCGCACGCGTTTAACTTCATATTTTTCGTCGAGCAATGCCAAGTCACGAGCCTGCGTACCGGAATTACAGCTTACATACACGATTTTCTCCGCGCCGATCTTCAGCAATTGGTCCACGACATCTTTGTGCATGCCGTCGCGCGGCGGGTCGGTGATCACGACATCAGGCTGGCCGTGTTGCGCGAGGAACGCGTCGTTGAACACCGCTTTCATGTCGCCTACTACAAACTCACAATTTGAAATATTGTTGCGTTTGGCGTTTTCCTTCGCATCGGCAATGGCTTCGGGAACGGCTTCCACGCCGACGACTTTCTTGGCCTGTCTCGACACGAATTGCGCAATCGTCCCGGTTCCGGTATATAAATCGTACACGGTTTCGCTTCCGGTCAAACCGGCAAAATCACGGGCAATTTTATAAAGTTCGTAGGCCTGTTCGGAGTTGGTCTGGTAAAAAGATTTGGCGTTGATGGAAAACTGCAACCCTTCCATTTCCTCCAAAATATAGTCGCGCCCGGAGTACAGCAGGATGTTTTGATCGTATAGCGTATCATTCGCTTTTTGGTTTACGACGTATTGCAGCGAAGTGATTTGCGGGAATTTTTCCAATAGGAAATCCAGCAACAACACGCGTTTTTCGGCATCGTCGTCAAAGAATTGGATGACGACCATGATTTCGCCGGTGGATGCCGTTCGGATCATCAACGTGCGTAGCAAACCTTCATGATTTCTCGGATTGAAGAAGGTCAGCCCATTGGCGATGGCGAACGCCCGGATTTCATTGCGGATGGCGTTGGACGGATCTTCCTGCAGGTGGCATTTTTTGATGTCGAGGATTTTATCCCACATTTTCGGGATGTGGAAACCCAGCGCGTTGCGCTCAAAGGTGTCGCCGCTTTTGATTTCGTCTTCGGTGAGCCAACGGCTGTCGGAAAACGAGAATTCCATTTTATTGCGATAGAAGTATTGTTTTTCGGAGCCAAGAATCGGTTCGAACTCCGGAAGTTCAATCTTCCCGATACGCTTCAAATGATTGAAAACCTCATTCTGCTTGTAAAAGAGCTGTTGAGAATACAGCATGTTTTGCCATTTGCAACCACCGCACACCCCAAAATGGATGCAATGCGGCGCGGTCCGGTACTCGGAATGCTCGTGGATTTTGATGGCTTTTCCCTCGTAATACGCCTTCCGCTTCTTGAAGGTCTGGATGTCGGCCACATCGCCCGGAACTACATTCGGCACAAAAATGACTTTGCCGTCCGGCGCCTTGGCAACCGAAACGCCTTTCGCTCCGGCATCGAGGATTTTCACATTCGTAAAAACGATTTTATCGGTGGTTTTTCTTCCCATGGCGCAAAGGTATAGTTTAAAGTTCAAAGTCTAAAGTTTGGCGTAACTTTGAACTTTGAACTTTAAACTTTATACCTTCCATGACCACACACCTCGTGCTGCTTCGCGGCATCAACGTAAGCGGGCAAAAACTCATTAAGATGGAAGATTTGCGCAGGTTGTTGGCCGATGCCGGATTCGAGAACGTCGTCACTTACATCCAAAGCGGAAATATTATTTTTGAAAGTGAGCAAACCGATAAGGTAAAAGTGGCCGCGCAGGTAAAAGCATTGATTAAAAAGCAATACAGATGGGAAGTCGGCGTATTGGCGCTAGATTTGACCGATTTGGTGCAAACCATCGGCAATAATCCATTCCTGAAACAGCCGGATCCCGACCTGAAGCACCTATATGTGGCGTATTTGTCCGAGCAACCGTCGGCGGATAACTTGGCTAAGTTCCAAGCGTTTGATATTGGGCGGGACGAGGCTGTTCTGGGCGACCGCGTTTTGTATCTGAGGTACGCGTCCGGTGCGGGAAACACGAAATTGTCCAACGCCTTGATCGAGAATAAACTGAAAGTAGTGGCTACGAGCAGGAACTGGAACACGACATTAAAGTTGCGCGACATGCTGTCCGAGAGAAGCTAAAATTAACCCAAAGACAACAAGGTTTCTTCGCGCCATTGCGTAACTTTAGCGGAAACAATCATTAAATCCATCATTATGAAAAGAAACGCTACCGCGGTCTGGGAAGGATCGCTTAAGGAAGGCAACGGCCGTATTTCCACGCAGAGCAAAGTGCTCAACAACACGCAGTATTCCTTTAAGACTCGTTTTGAAGATGGCATAGGTACCAACCCGGAAGAATTGGTGGCCGCCGCGCACGCGGGTTGTTTCACCATGCAACTCTCGGCGTTCATCGGGGAAGCCGGCCACGACATCGAAAGCCTTGAAACTACGTGCGCGATTGACTTCCAGAACGGTACCGTAGTGGGTTCGCACTTGTCGGTCACGGGAAAAGTCGCCGGAATCTCCAATGAAACCTTTCAGGAACTGGTCACAAAAGCCGAAAAGCAGTGCCCGATTTCGAGACTGCTCAATACGGCAATTACGTCTGAAGCGGTGTTGCTTTAGTAACGGATGGTAAATGTCCCGTTTTGCACCGGAATAATATTGAATGGCTCAGCGTCTGCCTGGACTTGTCCGGCGAACGTGCCTACGATCTTATTTCCGGTGTTTTCGGTGACACTCATTTGAAAATCGTCCATTTTAGGATGCGCCATTTCGTTGTTGAAATAGGCGAAATACCAACTCGCTTCCAGGCCAACGACGCCTTCTTCGATCACAAACGAAATTCTTCGATCAGGACTATTGTTGATGGAAGCCGTAACGATGACATCGGTGTAGGTATAGTCGCCCTCAGTATAGGTTTCCTGATCAACGTTAACAGTATTGAAGATGTAATCGACGCCGCCGATTTTGGCCGTCACCACAGAATTGTTGCCTCCCGAATCATCGGATGAACAGCCTGAAAAGGCAATCGCTAAGACCAGGCAGCAAGAAAGTAGAATTTTTTTCATGGTTAGTTCGTTTTGTTGTGGGTCAAAAATACCTCTTATTAAGATTTCTTGAAAATTAATTTACGTTAAATTAACCTTAAAGCGAGCGGTCGACTCTTATTTGCGCCGAAATCGCTACTTTTGCCGTGGGTGATTTCTCCCCGTAAGAAGGAATGGCTGGTTTGTTTCCTCAAAAAAATGAATTATGACTGTTTTAGAAAGGATGACTTCGCAAGAGGCGATAGCGCTCGAAGACCGTTACGGTGCGCATAATTATCATCCGTTACCCGTAGTGCTGCACAAAGGCGAAGGCGTTTACGTCTGGGATGTGGAAGGGAAAAAATACTACGACTTCCTTTCGGCATATTCGGCCGTAAACCAAGGGCATTGCCACCCGAAAATCGTCGGTGCGATGGTCAATCAGGCGCAAACCCTGACGCTGACCTCGCGTGCGTTCTACAACGACCAACTCGGGCCGTACGAAAAATACCTTACTGCATATTTCGGGTTCGACAAAGTCCTGCCGATGAATACCGGTGCGGAAGCCGTAGAAACCGCGATCAAACTTTGCCGCAAATGGGCATACGAGAAGAAAGGCATCGCGGAGCAGGAAGCCCAAATCATCGTCTGCGAAGGCAACTTCCACGGGCGCACGACAACGATTATCTCATTTTCAAACGATGCTTCGGCGCGCAAGAATTTTGGCCCATATACACCGGGCTTTATTAAAATCCCTTACGATGATACCGCTGCCTTGGAGCGCGTGTTGTCGTCTTCCGATAATATTGCAGGTTTTCTCGTAGAGCCTATCCAGGGCGAAGCGGGTGTTTATGTACCGCACGAAGGCTATCTCGCAAAAGCGAAAGCACTCTGCGAGCAGCATAACGTGTTGTTTATCGCCGATGAAGTCCAGACGGGCATTGCGCGTACGGGAAAATTATTGGCCGTCCAACATGAAAACGTGACGCCCGATATTTTGGTTCTGGGCAAGGCGCTTTCCGGCGGTGTGTATCCTGTTTCGGCAGTTTTGGCGAACAACCACATCATGGACGTCATCAAGCCCGGTCAGCATGGTTCCACTTTTGGCGGTAACCCGATTGCGGCTGCGGTGGCCGTTGCGGCGCTCGAAGTCGTGAAAGACGAAAAGTTAGCGGAAAATGCGGTTTATCTCGGGAATCTTTTCCGCGAGAAGTTGGGCGAATATGTAAAAAGTTCCAACATCGTAACCTTGGTGCGCGGCAAAGGCTTGCTCAATGCTATTGTCATCAACGATACCGAAGACAGTTCAACGGCCTGGGACATTTGTATGGCATTGCGCGACAACGGTCTTCTGGCCAAACCCACGCACGGCAACATCATCAGGTTTGCACCGCCGCTGGTCATGACCGAAGCGCAGTTGCTGGATTGTGTGTCCATCATCACCAAGACGCTTCAGCAATTTGAACGATAAAAAAAAAGCTCCGTGAGGAGCTTTTTTCATTATTGGTTGGCGCGTTGCATCTCTTCCAGTTTCATTTGCAGTTCGCGCATGCCGTCTTCGCCAAGGACGAACCACATGTAAGCCATCAAGCAAAGATACAACCCGCATATCACGATACCGATGATACATAGGATGCGGCCCACTTTCAGGTTGCTGTAATTGGAATACAGTTCCGGGTTGGCCAAATATTCTTTCTGGTCTTTCGAGGCCAAGACCATTCCGACGATTCCTGGGACAAGCCCAATGCCGTAGCAACAGCAACTGATGATCGAAATAATTCCTAAGACGAGAACGGCGGTGGCATTTGGTAATTTGTTTTGACTCATGTGAATTGATTTTTATGGGTTAGCAAGTTATTATTTTATAAATATAGGCAATAATCATTACGGCACCATTCAACAAGGCTGTCCAGATCACGATTCTGTGGTAGTCACGCGCCCGGTCGAGCAGGTGCAGGCCGAGGAATACGGTAAAAATAATCAGCGTATAGACCGCGGGAAAAATATGGAACGCTTTTTCAAATTCGCCATGCCACAGAAAGAGCAGTCCGCGTTGCAGCCCGCAGCCGGGGCAATCCAGCCCGAACAACCATTTATTCGTACAAGGCAACATGTATTCTTCCATCAGGGCAAAAGTGGTAAAAAAAGATGAAACTTGCGCAAGTCTTTTCGCCCGGCCTAAAGTTTCCGTACTTTTGAGACATGAAAAAATTAATGGTCGTACTCGTCATCTTGGCTATCGGCGTGGCATTCTATGAACAAAGCAAGCCGCATCCGAACGTATACATTACGGTTGCTGCCGTCGTGGTCATCATGTATGGCGCGATGCGATTGAGTGCGAAAATACCAGGTAGGAAAGATGACGACATTCAATAAAGGCGACAAAGTGTCCGTGCTCGACGACAACCTTCACGGCGTAGTCCTTGACGTGAACGGGCACCAGATTACAGTGGAAACGAGCGATGGATTCGTGGTAAAATACACTTCACATGAGTTGATAAAGATATTGGAAACCAGTGTCTTAGATTTAAGTATTCGAAGTTTTAATTCCGCTGATATAAAAAAACAGAAAGAAATCCCGAAACGCAAGTCTTCGGTAAAGGTCGCAGTCAAGGGAGAAATCCCGCCGCCCGAATTTGACCTGCATATCGAGAAGCTCGTCAAGAACCACAAAAGCTTGTCGAATTTCGACATCCTCAGCATCCAGGCCGAGACCGCCAAGCGCCACATTGAGTTTGCGTTGCGGCATCGCATCCCAAAGATCATCTTCATTCACGGGGTAGGCGAAGGCATCCTGAAAGCCGAGCTGGATTTCATGTTGAACCGTTACGATAACCTCATTTTTCGTGACGCGGACTTCCGAAAATACGGTGTCGGCGCGACGGAAATCACATTTAAACAAAAAGTAAAATAAAAAGACTATAACTAGCTGGTTGTCAGAAATCCTAATAGGTAGTTATCGGCTAGTTTGAAAGCGGAATTTCCTTTGCGGAACATCGCATTCTTCAACCGGATTTCATGTAGGAAAACGCCAGGGCCGCTCGAGGTCGTGGTCACTTCAATCGTGCCGCTTACGTTCAGCACGCCGGCATCGCCCAGCCATTGTTCTTTAATGAGTGGCGTTGTTGGCGTTGGGGCAACGCAAAAATAATCACTTGACACCGCCGATTGGAACAATGTATATGTCAGGACATTCGTGGCCGTTCCCAGTAATGCCGTTCTTGGCGTGCCAACCGGTGTCACTTCGTTAGCGATCAGTTCGGGGGAAATGGCCAGCGTGACGGCTTCGCTGCCATTGATGTTGTACACAAGGTTGCCGCAGCTTTCGGCGGTATCGTCAAAATTGAAAGGCAGCGTATTGGCCGGCGTAAAGTAGCTTCCAAAAGTAAAATCCCCGAATTCAGTGCCGCTCGGCGTGTTTTTATTTACCGCCCGGAACACGATGTCATGGCGGTACTTCTGGATGATTTCCCCGCCGGCAAGTTCGGTGTTTGCAATGATGACTGGCGATGTCGTGACTTCAATCCTGCCGTTGTCACCGGTAAAAGTCCACTCTTCCACGACGCTTGGCGTGGCTGGCGGTATGGAACTGCACAGGACATCGTCGTCGATATCGCCACTGTAGGCCCGATAAAAAATGCGGTTGGTACTGTTTACGGGAAGCGTGCGTGGCGAACCTTCTGGCGTAGCGTCGTTTATAAACAATGCATCGTGGTCTGCCACTTCAAAGAAAAAAGCCTCCGTGTCCTTGAGTTTGTACACGATGTTTCCGCAATGGGCCGCGGTCTGGCTGGTGAAGTCAATGTTCTCGACCGTTAAATCACCGTCGTCACAACCTTGGATAAAAGCGGAAAAAGCCAAAAAGGCAACTATTTTCTTCATGAGATAAGCGTTTGGTCTGGCAGCAAGCGGCCGCGTCAGCAAAAATAGTTTTTTTCGGCCACGAAACATTTACCCGGCGATTAAAGCGCTAAAATTTAACGGCATATTAGTAACTTTGCGGCCTACTATGATAAGGAAAACCTATCTCGACAATGCCGCGACCACGCAGGTTCGGCCAGAAGTCATCGCTGAAATGGCGAAAGTGCTCGCCGAGGATTTCGGCAACGCGTCGTCGTCGCACAGTTTCGGGCGCCACGCGAAAAGTGTCGTTGAAATGGCCCGAAAGTCCATCGCCAAGCAACTCAACGTTTCCGCGCAGGAAATCATCTTCACGTCTTGCGGGACAGAGGCCGACAACTGGATTTTGCGTTCGGCGGTGCGTGATTTGGGCGTGAAGCGCATCATCACCGGAAAGATGGAACACCATGCGGTATTGCATGCGGCCGAAGCCATCGCCGCGGAATTTCAAATCCCATTGGAATTCGTCCGGACATTGCCCAGCGGAAATATCGATTTAGAGCATTTACAAGAACTGTTACGGTCGGGCGTCCCAACATTGGTATCGCTGATGCACGTCAACAATGAAATCGGGACCGTACTCGATTTGGCGGCCGTCGGGAAATTGTGTCGGGAAAACCACGCCTATTTCCACTCCGATACGGTGCAATCGGTAGGGAAATGCCGGTTCGATTTGCAGCAGTTGCCGGTGGATTTCATCGTGGCGAGCGCCCACAAATTCCACGGCCCGAAAGGAATCGGGTTTGCCTACGTACGCAAAGGCATCGTGCTCCAACCGATGCTCTTCGGCGGCGAACAGGAGAAAGGACTGCGCGCCGGCACGGAAGCCGTCCACAACATTGCCGGTATGGCCAAGGCGTTGGAACTGGCGTATGAACATCTTGAGGACGAAGAAAACGACATTACTTCACTTAAACACTATGCAATCTCGCAATTGCAGCAACATTTTCCCGGCGCGAAAGTCAACGGAGCCGACACGTTTTACAACATCGTCAACGTTTGTTTGCCCATCGCTCCGGAAAAAACAGCGATGATATTGTTTCACCTTGACATGAAAGGCATCGCCGTATCCCGTGGCAGCGCGTGTCAATCGGGCAGCGCAAAGCCCTCGCACGTACTGGCGGAAATCCTTTCGGACGAAGACCTGAAAAAGCCCTCGATTCGGATTTCGTTCAGCCATTACAACACCAGGGAAGACATCGATTACTTGATTGATGTGTTGCAGTCGGTCTAGATGAGGCGTTTTTGCTGTTTCACCGGCAACATGATGGTGAACACGGCGCCTTCATCGCGCATTCCGGTCGCGGAAATCCGGCCGTGGTGGCGCTCTACGATTTTTTTACACAAAGCCAATCCCAGCCCGGTGCCTTCGTATTGGTCTTTGCCGTGCAGTCTTGAAAACGGATTGAAAATCTGCTCGGCATACTGCTGTTCGAGCCCGATGCCGTTGTCGGCGATGGTGATTTCAACATAATCGACACCTTCGCTGTTAATGATGGAATGATAATAGGCGATAAGCGGCGCGCGTTCCGGCTTCGAGAATTTCAACGCATTGTTGATCAAGTTGTAGAACAACTGGTAAATCAACACCGATGCGCCTTCAATGACCGGCAAAGGCGCACCTTTTATGGCGGCTTGCTTGCGGTGCATGACTACTTCCAAATCATCCTTGATGTCTGATAGTATCTGGTCAAGGTCCACTTTCTCGATGGGTTGTTCACCGGCATTCAGCGTGGAGTAGGACAGCACGCCTTCGATCATCGCAAACATGCGGTCGGTCGCGTTCTGGATCTTGGCCAAGTGATTTAGGCCGCGTTCGGGCAACAGTCCTGAGAATTCCTCAGCCAGCATGTTCCCGAATACTTTTATTTTCCGGATAGGTTCCTTTAGATCATGGCTCGCGACGTGGGCAAAATGCAGCAAGTCTTCGTTGGAACGGTGCAGTTCGGCGGTGCGTTCCTTGACTTGTTTCTGCAATTCCGCGGCGAAGAGTTTCTGGTCGTTGATGTCTTGTACGACGCCCAACAAGGTCAGCGGTTTCCCATCGTCGTCGTACACAATCTTACCCTTGACGCGGATCCAATGGATGGATTGGTCGTCCCAGATGAGTCGCGCTTCGTAAAACAAATAGCCGGTCTCCAGCGATTCCCGGTGCGCTTTTGCACGGATTTCAAGGTCGTCCGGATGGATGTAATGGGAATAGGATTGTCTCGGCAAGTAGTCGGTGACGCCCCAGATTTCGTTGAAACGTTCGGAAACCTTGATCGCGTCGGTCCGCAAATCCACTTCGTATTTGCCCAAATCGGCAGATTCTATGGCAAGGCGTGCGCTTTCTTCGGCCTGTTCGATTTTTTTACGGGCGAGGACTTGTTCGGTAACGTCGGTCGCAACCACGATGACGCCTTCAATCGTGCCGTCCTTTGCGCGGAACGCCTCATAGACAAAGTCCACATAAACAGTTTGCAGCGATTCGCCCCGAGGCAGGTTTACCGAAACGTCATAGGCTTTGTACGTTTTTCCAGACTCGAACACATAGTCCAGCAGCAAGTCAAACCCTTGCCCTTCAATTTCCCGCAACCCGTCCATCAAGTTTTTGCCCACGATTTCCGAGGCTTGCTTGCCCCACAATTCCAGCATGCGTTCGTTGGCGATTTCCACGAAATGCGTTTTGCCTTTGAGGATGCACATGGCCACGGGCGCCTGCAGGATGGTGTTGCGGAGGTTGTTGCGGCTTTGTTCGGCTTCCTGGTTGGCAAGGTTGACATCGGTCACGTCGGCACCGGTGTTCATCACGCCATAAACGTTGCCGTGCGAATCGAACAGCGGCGTGAAGCTGTAGTTGAAATAGAAAGTCTTGAGTTGGCCGTCGATCACCAAATCAAGATGCGTGTTCTTGGCGTGGAAAGGTTTTCCTGTCTCGAAAACGTCCTTGAGTTGCTGGAATACTTCGCTACCCTCGAGTTCGGGTAGTATCTCGGTATATTTCATCCCGATGACATCGCGGCCTTTTCCCCAAGTCTTCAACATGACGTCATTGGCGAGTTGGATAACGAATTCCGGACCGATGTAAACGCCGATAGGGAATGGCGCACTTTCCACCACATCGCGGAAACGGTGTTCGCTTTCGCTGATGGCTCTTTCGGCGAGGACCTTTTCGGTGACATCCACAGATGTGGCCAAGATGCCGTACACTTCGCTTTGGGCGTTGAGGATCGGGTTATACCAGAAATCAAAATACGACGACGTCCATTGGCCTTCGTGCAGCAAACGCAATTCGGAGTTTTTTCCGCTGCGGGGAACACCGGTCGTGTACACGCTGTTGAGGATCTCGAAAAACGGTTGGTCGGTCAATTCGGGCAGTATTTCCGCGAGCGGTTTGCCGAAAGCCTGCTCCTTGCTCTTGTTCCAGCCTTTCAGGATGGTTTCGTTGGCAATCTTCACGGTCATTTCCGGGCCGGTCATCAGTGCCATGCGCACCGGCGATTCTTCGATGACTTTTTTCAACAGGTATTCGTCCTCGGCGAGTTTCTGTTTGTCGCGGACTTGCTCGGTCACGTCATGGCACAAAATCATTACGCCGCTCACCGAACCGTCGGCTTCGCGATAGGGTTGGTACACCAGATTCAAGTAGCCGCCACGCGTCTGGTTGTCGATGAAATACTGATACGGATAATCATACAATTGCAGTGGCTCGCCGGAAAGCCTTACGCGGTCTATGATAGGACGGAAATGGGCTTCGGTTTCCGGTACGATGTCGAAAATATCGCGGCCCAGCAAGTCTTCTGCTTTGCGATCGATTAACCGCGCGAAACCTTCGTTGACGATTTCTACTTTCATTTGCTCGCCGCCCAACACGATGATGCCCACCGTGGCTTCACGGATCAAGTTCTGGAAGCGTTGTTCAGACATTTGCAACGCATTGATTGAATGGACGGTTTTCGTTGTTTCCACGACGGTAACGAAAACGCCACCGGGTGTTCCCGATTCGTCAATGACAGGACTGTAGCTGTAGGTCCAAAACACTTCCTCGATTTTGCCATTGCGGAAGATAGGAATCAGTTGGTCTTCGTACCATGTTGCTTCTCCGCCCGCCAAAACTTGGTCAATCTGCGGCTTGATGACCGGCCAGATCTCGCCCCATACTTCGGCCGCCGGTTTGCCCAAGGCATCGGGGTGTTTTCCATTTTCGCCAAGGCTCGGCCGATAAGCATCGTTGTAGAAACAGATGAGGTCTTCTCCCCAGAAAAGGAACATCGGGAATTTTGAATGGATCAGGATGCCAAGTGTCGTCTTAAGGCTTTGCGGCCAAGATTCCACGGGGCCAATGGGCGATGATGCCCAGTCGTACGCACGGATGCGCTGGGCCATTTCGCCGTTGGCGCTGAAAATACCTGTATCTGAAATGGTTTGAGGGTTTGAATTTCGCTTCTGGGAAAATGGCATAGGGAAACTTGCTTACCTAAAGATAGTCCTTTTTTCAAGCGCGGGCAGCGCGTTTAGATGAAATTAAGAAAATCTTTTCATTGTGCGGTTTTTTGCCTGTAAATCAAGTCTTTCTTGGAATTATATAAAACGTATTTGTTAACATATAAGGTTGTTGCCGCATTTGGCCTTACTTTTAGGCCATTGTAACCCAAAGCGAACCCATTTCCCGGTTTCGTTCCTTACAAAGTCCAAGCTATGGAACCATCTTCATCGTCTTCTGTCTCACCATCGCCCAATGCTGTTTCCGGGGTGCATTTGCTCTCGTCGCTGGCCGTACCGGTTTATTTGTGCGATATGGAAGGCAAGATCACATTCTACAATGCGGCTGCCGTCGCGCTTTGGGGCAGAGAACCTGTCCCCGGAGACCGTTGGTGCGGAAGCCATCGGATTTTTACGACCGACGGTTCATTGATGTTGCCCGATTCCTACCCGGCGGCCATCGCCATCCGGGAGAAACGCGCCGTGGACGATTTGCAAACCGTGATGGAACGTCCCGACGGCACACGGATCAACGTCATTTCGCGCCCGCGCCCGGTGTATGACAACGACGGAAACATGTGCGGCACCATCAACCTTTTGACCGAAACATCAGAGCAAAGTAAGCCGATTGACCATACAAATCCGTTGTCGCAACTTGAACGTAAGATGGCCAAGCGCACCGAAAAGCTCCGTAAAAGTGAAGAACAATATCACAAAATGATCGATGAGGTGCAGGACTATGCGATCCTGATGCTGGACATCCAAGGGAATATCCTGAATTGGAACCGTGGCGCCGAAAACATCAAAGGCTATAAGGAAGACGAAGTCATCGGGCATAATTTCAGGATGTTTTACCGGGAAGAAGACATTGCTGCCGGATTGCCCGACAAACTCATCACGGAGGCGGCTCAAAACGGAAAAGCGATGCACGAAGGTTGGCGGCTCAGGAAAGACGGTTCAACGTTCTGGGGTTACATCGTCATCACGGCGCTACACGATAATGACGGACATGTCATCGGGTTTTCTAAAGTGACCAGAGATTTGACCGAAAAGAAAAAATCCGACGACCGGCTCAAGGCTTACGCTGAAGACATCGCCTTGCGCAACAAACAACTTGAGGAGTTTGCCTATATCGCGTCGCACGATTTGCAGGAACCGCTTCGGAAAATACAGACGTTTGCGGACATTCTCCGGATGAAAATCGACGACAAGCAAGCCGTGGCCGCCAACGCCGATAAAATAGCCGGGGCGGCGCAACGCATGTCTTTGCTGATCAAGGATGTGTTGAAATATTCGCAGCTTTCGGCTACCGATATCTTAATGGAACCCGTTGACCTCAATGAAGTGATTTCGGAAGTCCTTGGCGATTTTGAATTGCTGATCCAGGAAAAAGGCGTGCGATTGTCTATTGCGCCGCTGCCCGTAGTGAAAGGCATTCCGATACAATTGCGCCAACTCTTCGCGAATCTGGTCAGCAACGCCATCAAGTTTTCGGACAAGACCGAGCCGACCATCGGTGTCACGGCGCAACATGTATCGGGTTCGGCGCTGGCGGATACCGGCGTTGCGGATATGCGCGGACACTATGTGAAAATCGCCTTCAGCGACAACGGCATCGGGTTTTCACAGGACTACGCCGAGCACGTGTTCAAACTCTTCAAACGGCTGAATAATTTCAGCAACGGGACCGGTATCGGGCTGGCGTTGTGCCGCAAGATCGTGGACAATCACCACGGGCACATCCATGCCGAAAGTCAACCCGGAGCGGGCGCAACATTCTACATTTACCTGCCAATCTGAAACTGTAAGATTTCTTAAAAATCGTGTAACGGTAAGGCAATGTGGCGGGTGTATTTTTGAAATAAAAACGCCATGAGCCCCAAAGCCATCCAACTATTCGTTACCGTGCAACAGAAAGGAATCGTTGCCTACCAGTATGTCTATTCGTTGTTACTGCCGTACTTGCGCTGACTATTGGAGATGCCTCTAAGCCGTGGCACGAAAGCCGAAATCTCTCCGTTTATTGGCGAAAAGAGCGTTTAATCAACTACGCTAATCCGGTAGACGACACCCGGGCCGCCGTGGAAATCAAACGGTCGTTCATAATGCAATCCGATTTTTTCCAACACCCGGATGGACGCCTTGTTGTCCGCCATAGCACGCCCGATTATCGAGGGCAAACCCAAATGGGAAAATCCGAAGTCCAGACAGGCTTGCGCGGCTTCGGTGGCAAATCCGGCATTCCAATAACGTTGGTGCAACCGGAAGCCAATGTCGGTTTCGCCGGTATCCGGATGGAATTTGAGCCCGCACCAGCCCAAGAATGCGCCCGTTTCTTTTTCGATCATCGCCCAGCGGCCATAACCGTTTTTCTTATAATCCGAATAGTTCCGGATGAACATTGCGGCGTCGGCTTCGTCGGCAAATGGCGTATCGCCGGTGTAACGAATCACTTCCGGATCTTCGTTAAGCGCATACAATGCAGCGGCATCGCCTGGGGTAAATTCCCGTAACAGCAGCCGGGGCGTTTCGATGATGGTTTCCACGTTTATTCCACGACCAGTTTTCCGGAACCAATGGCGTTTCCTTGCCGGACGATGCGGTAAAAATACAAACCAGATGGTAGATTTCCCTGTTTGAGTAAGATGGTGTTTTCGGATGTTGGCTGTTGTGTCCGGACCAATCGGCCCGATAAATCGTAGAGCAACAGTACGGCACCGTCAAGGCCTGCGGTCGTCTTGAAAAGCGTTTCGCCCGAAAAAGGGTTTGGTGAAACCGAAACGGTTGGCAAATCGTGATACGCATTTCCGAGTGCGGGATTGAACTCATGCGCGCCAATGTCGATGCGGTTGGCGACGATCCGCGGATTGCCTTCAAAATCTGTTTCCCCGACCGTAATCTGCAACGCCGGATTCCCTTTATTGATACACAGGCTGTTCTGCATCAGCGCCAGATCGGGCTCGGGTAGCGCGGTGCTCATGAAGCCCGGATTGCTGTACACCGAACTGTTTTCCTGCGCCGTGCCGTTCTTGTAGGCATTGATGGTATGGTACGTGGACTCACCCCAATACACAATGATGTTGTTGGCGTTGCCGGATGGTGTGTAGAAACAGTTGTAATTGAGCAGGTTGTTTTCCTGTGGCGCGATGTCGAGCATCGTCAACAGGACATTCTGGTTGTTCGCGTGGACGATGTTTCCCTCGAAAACGCAATTCGATGCTTTTGACACCGTGATTTCGCCCATGCCCGTGTTGAGTGCATTGTTCTTAAAGAACGTATTGTTGCGGAACGTACTGAACAATACTTGCCCGGATGTATCTGTCGTATAGCCGCCCACGGCAAGCCCGGTGTAATGGTTGTTGAAAATGAGGTTGTTCTTTACCCGGATGTATTGCGCCACGCCGTCGTCCTCGCAACCCACTTCAATCCCGATCGGGTTGTCGTAACAACTGTTTTTTTCGATGACGATGTCTTGTGCGCCATCCACATAAATCCCTGCTGACTGCGCCACTGGCGATGTATTTCGGTAACAGGTGTTCCCCGTAATCAGGCCGTTTCGTGGCCAGTCCAGGTCCGGATCTGAACTCGAGTCGTTGTGCCCGATGATGTCGATCCCGATGTTGGTGTTGTCGTGTATTGCGCAATCTTTGATCACGAAACCGTCCACGTGGCCCGCAATCGTTATGGCTTCGCTGTAACCCAGCACATTGCCGTATATCTCGCAGTTTTCTATGGTCAGGTTCCAGATGCCGCCCACTTGTCCTTTCACCTTCAAACCCCAGGCGTTGTCTGAGTTGCTGGGCATGTCGTTCGGGTCGTCGGTCCAAGCGATATCCTTGATGAGCAGGTTGCGGAACGTCAGCCCGGTACAACTTCCCGTTCCGGCTTCCACGCTGATGCCTTTGGCGTAGGTCGACGTAAGGTTCTGAATACTCATGTTCTCGAAGGTCACATGGCTTTTGTTGGTGATGGATAGCATGATCGTGCCCGTGGTACCGCCGCCATCGAGAATTACGACGTCGTCCTGATAATTGGTGAAGACAATCGGGTTGTTTTGCGTACCGCTGACGTTGAGCGTCAGGTTTTCATGATACGAGCCGCCCTTGATGTGCACAATGCTGTTGGCAGGCGCGGCGTTACAGGCTTTCTGGATGGTTTTCCAAGCTGTAGCCATAGACAGGCCATTGTTGCTGTTGCTGCCGGTGGCGCCGTTCACATAATAGTTGGTCTGCGCGGCGCACAAGGCTGCGTACAATACGAAAAGGAAACTGAAGATTTCTCTCATCTTGTTTTGGCAGCATCGAAGGTAGGCAGGATTCGCGGGGCGCGACAGTTTTCTCGGCAATGGACCGTTATTTAGGATTAACGGCTTGTTTTGGCGTGCGTTACAAAGTAAAAGCGCTTGCGACGGAAAATGAAAATCCCGACGTGTTTTTTGTCAACAAAAACGTGTTAGTTGTACACAATACCAGCGCGCCAAGGTTGCCGCGCGATGGACATCGGTAGAAAAAGGCAAAAAAGAATCCGCCCGAAGGCGGATGGAATATTTCGACAAAATGATTTACAAGTGGATCACTTCTCCATAGGCGTCGGCCACGGCTTCCATGACAGCTTCACTCATGGTTGGGTGCGGGTGTACGGCTTTTAGGATTTCATGTCCTGTCGTTTCGAGTTTGCGCGCCACGACGGCCTCTGCAATCATATCGGTTACGCCGGCGCCGATCATGTGGCAGCCCAGCCATTCGCCGTATTTAGCGTCGAAAATCACCTTCACGAAACCATCCGGCGTACCGGCAGCCTTAGCCTTACCGGATGCCGTGAACGGGAATTTACCGATTTTGAGTTCGTATCCTTTTTCCTTCGCTTGCTTTTCGGTCAAACCGACCGACGCGATTTCCGGCGTTGCATACGTACAGCCCGGAATGTTGCCGTAATCGATCGGGTCAACGTGCATGCCCGCGATTTTCTCCACGCAGGTAATGCCTTCTGCCGAGGCCACGTGCGCCAAGGCTTGTCCCGGAACCACATCGCCAATGGCATAGTAACCCGGTATGTTGGTCTGGTAAAACGCATTAACCATGATTTTGTCTTTGTCTACCGCGATGCCACATTCCTCAAGCCCGATGTTCTCGATATTCGTTTTGATGCCCACCGCCGAAAGCAAGATGTCGGCCTCCAGGATTTCTTCGCCCTTGGCTGTTTTCACGGTGGCTTTCACGCCATTTCCGGACGTATCGATTTTTTCGACCGAAGAATTGGTCATGATCTTTACGCCGGCTTTTTTCATGGAACGTTCCATTTGCTTGGAGATGTCTTCGTCTTCTACCGGAACGATGTTCGGCATGAATTCAACGATCGTCACGTCGGTGCCCATCGAATTGTAGAAATGCGCGAACTCGACACCGATGGCGCCCGAACCCACGACAATCATCGATTTTGGCTGTTTTTCCAACGTCATCGCCTGGCGGTAACCAATTACTCTTACACCGTCCTGCGGCAGGTTCGGCAACTCGCGGGAACGCGCGCCGGTAGCGATAACGATGTGGTCGGCTTCATACGTGGTCGTTTTTCCGTCGGCCGCCGTTACGTCTATTTTCTTGCCCGGCTTGAGTTTGCCCGTGCCTTCGATGACATCGATCTTGTTTTTCTTCATCAGGAACTGGATGCCTTTGCTCATGCCGTCGGCCACACCGCGCGAACGGGAAATGACCGCGCCGAAATCTTTGTCGAAAGCCGTCACGGACAAGCCATATTCTGCGGCATGCTTCAAATAATCGAACACTTGCGCAGACTTCAACAACGCCTTGGTCGGGATACAGCCCCAGTTAAGACAGACGCCGCCGAGATTTTCTTTTTCAACGATGGCGGTCTTGAAACCCAGTTGCGATGCCCTGATGGCGGTGACGTAGCCGCCCGGTCCGCTTCCTAAAACTATGATGTCGTATTTCATGGTATTACTTGATTTTTTGCGTAGCGAAAGTACATAATTTTTCTCAAAGGGATGATTTCGGTTCGTTGATATTTCCGATGCGTTTCACCACCGATACGATGGTCGTGGCGATGATCGATCCTGAAAATGCCAGGAAAATATCTTTTTGCGCATCCCAAACGTCGCCCTGCGTACCCAGATAGGCAGCACCCTGCGCTTTAAAGAAAACGTCGGCGACCGCCCATTCGATAAGTTCGTAAAACCCACTCACGGACAGCGTGATTTCTATGGGCAACGTCCAAGCAACCCAGGCCGGAAACCGGAGCCATTTGAGAAACATTTCACGCATCGGGTAGGCGAGCAGGAATCCGAAACTGAAATGCACGATGCGGTCGTAATGGTTTCGTGACAAGTCAAACGCGTCCTTGAGCCAGTAACCGAACGGATTTTCGGCGTAGGTATATTTCGAGCCGTACACGTGAAGACACAAATAGACGCAAATGAGCAGGTAACTCAAATCGCTGAACTGGTATTTCCGGTACGAATATGCCAGAAATCCGAGGAAAATGAATACCAACGTATTCTCGAGCAGCCAGTTGGCGTCGTCGGTATTGCCGATGTAGGAGTTGGCCCAACACAGCAGAAATACCGATAGGAAAATCTTGAGCCAGCGGTTCTGTCTCAGCGGCGTACGTTCCTTTGAAATTGCAATGGTAAAAGCCATCAGTTTTGTTCGGCGGCTAGGAATTGTGATTCATACAGGTTTTTATAGTAGCCATCGGGCTTGGACAGCAACTCGCCATGCGTGCCTTGTTCAACGACTTTGCCCTTGTCCATGACCACGATTTTATCGGCGTTGATGACCGTGGCCAAACGGTGTGCGATGACGATAGACGTGCGGCCTTTGGTCACGGCTTCGGTGGCATGCTGGATCAATTCTTCGGTGTGCGTATCAACCGACGACGTGGCTTCGTCCAAAATTAAAATCCCGGGATTGCTCACGTAGGCGCGGAGAAAAGCAATCAATTGCCGTTGCCCGGACGAAAGCATGACGCCGCGTTCCTTTACATTATAGTCATAACCCTGCGGCAAGCTCATGATGAAATCGTGTACGCCTATTTTCTTGGCGGCGGCAATGACGTCCTCGCGGGAAATGTCCGGATTGTTAAGCGTGATGTTGTTCAGGATGGTGTCGGCAAAAAGGAAAACATCCTGCAACACCACGGCAATCTGCTTGCGGAGCGACGCCAATGTATAGTGCTCGATGTTGGTGCCATCGATGTCTATTTCACCGCTGTTGAGTTCATAAAAACGGTTGAGCAAATTGATGATCGTTGATTTTCCGGCGCCGGTTGCACCCACGATGGCTACCGTTTCACCTGCGCTGATGGACAAGTTCACGCCCTTGATCACTTCTTCGTTTTCGAGGTAACCGAAATGCACGTTGTTAAATTCGATGTTGCCTGTAAAATCTGGTGCCTCAATGGTCCCCGTGTCTTGGATGTGGCTGGTCGTGTCCAGGATATCGAAGACGCGGTTGGCCGAAATCATGCCCATTTGCATCTCGTTGAATTTATCGGCAATTTGACGCAAAGGGTTGAACAACATCCCGATGAACATCGTGTAGGAGAACAAATCCCCGAACGTCGTGAAGTTATCGCCGCCGATGATCCGGATGCCGCCGTACCAAACCACCATGCCCAAGGTAAGCGACGAAATGATGTCGGCGATGGGGAAGAAGATGGAGTTGTACCAAATGGTTTTTACCCAAGCCTTGCGGTGTTTGTCGTTAATCTGGCGGAATTTTTCGGCCTCGATGGCCTCGCGGTTGAAAAGCTGTACGATTTTCATTCCGGTGACACGCTCCTGCACAAACGTATTGAGATTGGCCACCTGGTTCCGAACTTCTTCGAAAGTCACCTGCATCTTGCGCTGGAAAATCCGGGTGACGTACACCAAAATCGGCATGGCCACGATCACGATCCAGGTCAGTTTCCAGTTCATGTAGAACATGAATCCGAGCACGACGATCATTTTCATCAGGTCCGAAATGATCATGAACAAACCTTGGCTAAAGATGCGCGCGATCTGCTCGATGTCGGACACGGCGCGTGTGACGAGTTGGCCTACCGGCGCATTGTCAAAATACTGCATCCGGAAGGACAGCATGTGCCGGAAGAGTTTCATCCGGATGTCCTTAACGATGTCTTGCCCGAGCCAATTAGCCCAATACACAAAGTAGAACTGCGAGAACACTTCAAAGAGCATGACCACGCCCATCAGGACGATGTACATCAAAAGCCCGTGCGAATCTTTCGGCTGTATATACGCATCGACCGTTTTCTTTAGTAAATACGGACGCAAAGCCGCAAAGACCGAGAGCGCCACGGCGAAGAAAATCACGCCGTAGAATCTGGCTTTGTAAGGTTTGGTATAGACCAGGATGCGTTTGAACAGCCTGGAGTCAAATGCTTTTGCTTTCACTCGAAGTGGTTGTTGTTTTTATCGGACTCGTGCAATCGCTGCGCTCGTGCCATTTTCTAGTCGAAAGTCAAAAGAGATATTCCAAGTGAAACCTGTACGCGTTCCGATTCTTTCGACTTTGGTCTTTCGACTCATGTAATATAATCGTATTCGATCTTCGTTAAATATAATCCGTGCGCGGGTACCGAAAATCCGGCTTCCCGTCGGTCCTTGCTCTCGATGATGCGCGTCACGTCATCGGGTGTGATTTTGCCCAACCCGACATCGATGAGCGTGCCCACGATGGCGCGTACCATGTTGCGCAGGAAGCGGTCAGCCGAAATGGTGAACACCAATTTGTCGTCGGTTTCTTCCCAATGCGCGGCAAAAATACGGCAAATGAACGTGCCTACGTCGGTTTTAACTTTTGAAAAACACTCGAAATCACTGTGGTTGAACAGCAATTGCGCTGCCCGGTTCATTTTGCCCACGTCGAGCCGGTGCATGTATTGGAAACTCCGCTCCTGTAAGAAGGCATCTTTTTGCTTGTGGATGTGGTATTCATACGTGCGGCGTTTGGCGTCGAACCGCGCGTGCGCGTCGTCATGGACTTTGATGAAACGGGTTATCGCGATGTCGTCGGGCAAACACGCGTTGAGGTTGTAAGTTAATTTTTCCGAAGAAATGGCGCCGTCGAAATCAAAATGCGCAAACTGCTGTCGTGCATGTACGCCTGCATCTGTACGGCCTGCACCGGTAACCTTGATGGGCGTGCGCAAAACCATCGACAGGTTTTTCTCCAGGGTTTCCTGTACGGTTTTCGTGGTGTCCGGTTGCGATTGCCAGCCGTGGTAGGCGGTTCCTTTGTAAGCGAAATCGATGAAATATCTTGGCATCGCGCAAAGGTAAGAAAGTTTAAAGTTTGTTCGTCGTAACTTTGAACCTTGAACCTTGAACCTTGAACCTTAAACCTTAAACCTTGAACCTTAAACCTTGAACCTTAAACCTTGAACCTTAAACCTTGAACCTTAAACCTTAAACCTTGAACCTTAAACCTTGAACCTTAAACCTTGAACCTTAAACCTTGAACCTTAAACCTTGAACCTTGACACGTATTCTGCTCCTTTCCGACACCCATTCCTACATCGATGATAAAATCCTGAAGTACGCCGAAGCCGCCGACGAAATCTGGCATGCGGGCGATATCGGCCATTTAAGCGTGACCGACGCCTTGAAAAAAGTCAAACCGCTTCGTGGCGTGTACGGGAATATCGACGACGACAAGGCGCGGCTGGAATTCCCGCTACACAACCGGTTTATGTGTGAAGGCGTCGATGTCTGGATCACGCACATTGGCGGTTATCCCGGGAAATACAATCAGGACATCAGGGCGGAAATCAACGCAAACCCTCCGAAATTGTTCGTCTGCGGGCATTCGCACATCCTGAAAGTACAGTTTGACCAGAAGTTGAACCTACTGCACATGAATCCGGGCGCTGCGGGGATTTCGGGTTTCCACAAAGTGCGGACGATGCTGCGCTTTACGATCGACGGGGAAAAAATCGGGAACCTCGAAGTCATCGAAATGGGAAGTAAATGACCGTGGGTTCAAAATAGCCAACTATGAATTGACGAATTGATAAGGACCAACAACAAAATCACGGATGTTATGTCATTCGCGAATTCGTGGTGCGGTCTGCCGGTAGTGGTTTGCGTTAGGGATAGCAGCGCAAATCCTTTTATGTAATACAATGGAATAAAAGATTGTAGCGGATAGCCCGGCGCGACGCAGGAAGCGCAACGCCCCAATAAAAAATCCGGGTGTTTGCCCGGATTCTTTTCGCACTAAATAAACTAAGTTAGTAGGTTTACCTGAGCCGGTCCACAGATTTTACGAGATCGTCGTCCTTCTTGATGGCCTTGTTGGCCAAAACCAACAACACGATAGAAACAATCGGGAGGAACATCCCAATGCCCTTCTCAGAAACCGCTGGGGTTTCTCCGGACAAGTTTAGTGAACAGTACACAAATAGCCCTATTAAAATAAGGTTCAATATCATGTTCAGCCTGTTGATCACAAACTGATGTTGTCTTTTTTTATAGCTTAAAATGGCAAGCAACGCTAAAGTGGCGCTGAGCCCGAACAGAATGGCGTAAGCCATGTTTTCCATGAACCAGACGACTTTCTTGTCGGTAAGGGTCCAGAGCGGGAACACAAACGGCAACACACCCGAGACGATCATCGTCAGGGCAAGATAAACAGTTTGTATCCGTTGGATCATAGCCGGTTTTTAGCGACACAAAAATAAATTTTCTTTTTGATTATTGCTATTGTACGGTAAATTTTTATTCGTAATATTGCAGTACGAAACCGCAAGTACTTCATCTTTCGGGACATCGCCAAATTCACTTCCCAACTATTTATTGTGCCCTACCGTCCTTTTTACAATTCAAATTAACATATTTACATGTTTGATATTTCCGTATTAAAAGAAATGAAGCTTCCCGAGCTTCAGGAAATTGCGAAAGCAACCAAAAAAATCAAGTTTGCCGGCGTCAAGAAAGAAGAGTTGATCTATAAAATCCTCGACTTCCAGGCCGCAAATCCGAGCCCAGATCAAGAGACCGCCGAAGAAAAACCGAAACGTGCCCGCATTGGCAGGCCAGCAAAGGAGCAGAACGGCCCGCGCATGCCCAAACAGGAAAATTTATTTGCGGAAGCGCCCGAACCCACTACTGAGCCCGCAGAAGAGCATCCGCGAAACCAAAGGAACGATCGCCAGAATCGCGTAGAAAATGAAAGAGGCGGCAAGTTCAAGAAAAACCGTTTTGACAAGCCGCAAGCCCCGGTGACCGCCGAAGAGCCGCAGCAAAGGGACGCCGTTTCAGAAGCGCCGGCGGCAGGAAATGCCGAGGAACCAACGCAAGAGCGTCCGCAAAAACACAAACACCAGCACCAAAACCGTGGCGGTGTTGAACGCGGCGAAGCCAACAACCCGAACCAAAATCAGAACCCGCAAAATACAAGCGACGGGCAGCCGCGCAACGGGAATGGTAACGGAAACGGCAATTATAACCAAAACCAAAACCGGAACATTGACCGGAACGATGGCAATTTCAAAAAGCAGAAGACCAGTAACGTACGCGATGCGGACTTTGAATTTGACGGCATCATCGAGAGCGAAGGTGTGTTGGAAATGATGCCCGACGGCTATGGTTTTTTGCGTTCGTCCGATTACAATTACCTGGCGTCGCCAGATGACATCTATTTGTCTACGTCGCAAATCCGACTGTTCGGGTTGAAAACGGGCGATACCGTAAAAGGCGTTGTGCGTCCGCCGAAAGAAGGCGAGAAATTCTTTCCGCTGGTAAAAGTATTGAAAATCAACGGGCATGACCCGCAAGTAGTGCGAGACCGTATCGCGTTTGAACATTTGACGCCGGTTTTCCCGACTGAGAAGTTCAAACTGGCCGAAAGGCAAAGTTCGGTATCGACGCGCATCATCGATTTGTTCGCGCCTATCGGCAAAGGCCAGCGTGGCATGATCGTGGCGCAACCCAAAACCGGTAAGACGATGCTCTTGAAAGACATCGCCAACGCCATTGCGGCCAACCATCCGGAAGTGTATTTGCTGGTGTTGCTCATCGACGAACGCCCGGAGGAAGTTACCGACATGCAACGCAGCGTTCGTGGCGAAGTCATCGCATCGACCTTTGACCGCGAGCCGCAGGAACACGTAAAAATCGCGAACATCGTCCTGGAGAAAGCCAAGCGTTTGGTGGAATGCGGGCACGACGTCGTGATTCTGCTCGACTCGATTACCCGTTTGGCGCGCGCTTACAATACGGTACAGCCGGCATCGGGTAAAGTGTTATCCGGCGGTGTGGACGCCAATGCGTTGCAAAAACCGAAGCGTTTCTTCGGTGCGGCACGTAACGTGGAAAATGGCGGTTCATTGTCGATCATCGCGACGGCGCTTACCGAAACCGGTTCAAAGATGGACGAAGTGATTTTCGAGGAATTTAAAGGTACGGGCAACATGGAATTGCAGCTTGACCGCAAGATTGCGAACAAACGTATTTTCCCTGCTATTGACCTGACTTCTTCGAGTACGCGCCGCGACGATTTGCTCATGCCGAAAGACGTCATCCAGCGCATGTGGATCATGCGGAAATACCTGTCCGACATGAATCCGGTGGAAGCGATGGATTTCATCAACGACCGTTTCAGCAAAACGCGCAACAATGAGGAATTCCTGATTTCGATGAACGACTAACAGGATACCCATAAATAAACAATCCCGCCTAAAGCGGGATTTTTTTATGCTGATGATTTCGGCAGCCGGTTATTTGGTTCGCCACGAATTCACGAATTAATTTGGGAATTCGTGGTCAAAGAAAGTTATTGTACGACAATTTTTTTTACCGCCGACTGGCTACCTGCGGTGAGTTTCATCAGGTAAAAGCCGCTCGGGACGTTTGCCACCGAGTAAGTTTGATTTTGCATCGCCGGCTTTTGGATACGCTGCACCAATTGCCCATTGATATTGATGATTTCAACCGTGTCGATGTCGGCGTCAGAAGAAATGTTGATGGTGTTGTTAACGGTCGGATTCGGGTAAATTGCGACTTGCGAACCCAAATCTGCCGACGGTGCAGCCAGCATCGCGCCCCAGACGGTTTCTACCCACTCCGGATGGTCGATGAATGGATTGCGGTTGGCCTGCCGTGCATAAATCGCATTGTTCCGGGTAATCTCACGTTCGCTCACCGGATCTTGCGCGTGCCAATGTTTCAGTATTTCCAAGAATGTCGGTGTAAAAACTTGATTGCTGGTGCCGTTAAACATGGCATACGACCCGAAACCCGTAATGACATTCTGGTAGCGCGTTGCAAAATAAAAATACATCCTGGCGATGTCGCCCTTGAATTCATTAATGGGTTCGAAAACAGTGCCCGAATAACCCGCCGCATAACCCGAGTTGCTCGCGCTGCCCAATTTACAGCCGTTTTGCGAGGTATATGTCGCGCTCCCGACCACGCCAAACGGATGGTTGCTCCGGTAGCCGTTGACTTTTCCGTCTGACGGCACCACGAAATGCGCATCGCTTTTCATTGGTTGCGCTTCATTGAATACAGACTGTGGGATGATGTGCTCACGGTTGTAGCAATCGCCTTCAGACTGGTAGTTGCCGCAGCGCTGAGACTCGCCGGCCGAGTAAGTGTAAGGATCGGTGCCGTTTGGATTCTCGGAATACATGTCCAGGATTGTCCCGTCGTTTTCGTAGAAATAATCCCGGTCCGACGTCTGATAGGTGTCGTACAAGCCGTCATAGCCAAAGCTCGTATGTCCTTTAATGATATTGTGCAGTTGGGTTTTCAGGGTGTAACCCGTACCGGTTGCCGTATCATAATAACCGGCTGGAATTTGCGCGATGGCAGAAACTGCACACAACAACGCAGGAAGTAGGAATTTGTTCATCTTTTCGATTTTAGGCCGGGCAAATGTAAGCGAATAATCGGTCCGGGAAAATTTTTTAACGAAAAAAGCCTCCCGGAATGGAAGGCTTTTCAGGTTATGGATCGAATTAATTTACAAGAACCTTTTTAACCGTCGCTTGTTGGTTGGACACCAGCCTGAGCAAATAAAAGCCTTGCGGCAGGTTTTCAATCGTATATGTATTATTTTGGAAGACAGGACGCTGGATGCGTTGCATGACCTGTCCATTGATGGTGATCAGTTCGATTTCATCCAATTCTACTTCGCTGTCGATGTTGATGCGGTGGTCGTTCGATGGGTTCGGATACACGCTGATCAGCGAGAAGGCGTCCGATACTTGTGGCAAAGCCAGCGTCGGCCAACGGTTCTGGGCAGGCGTTCCACCCCAGATTAAAGTGGCCAAATACGGGTTGTCGATAAATGGGTTGCGGTTGCCTTGCCCATAGGTGTTCGAGGCGTTGCCCAGATATGTGTTGCGGTTGTCTTCATACTGCGATACCGGATCTTCGGCATTCCATTGCAGGAACAGGTTGAGCATGTTCGAGTCGGTAGGTGCAGTGGTTCCAATTCCGATGGTTGTTGGCAGGCATTGCGTGTCATAATGCAAATACATGTACATCATCATGCGGGCTACGTCGCCTTTCCATTCGTCGCCCGGATACCAGCCGCTTCCAGATGCGCCCGAAGGTGTTCCGCTTCCGGCCGCAAATTTCAGGTTGCCGCGCGTGCCGTTGCGTTGTACGTCACAAGCGCGCAAATGATGCGCATCGGCACCTGGGCCAGATTGCCCCAAGTCAGGGTTTCCGAGCGCCTGTGCAAACGTGTGTTCGCGGTTCCACTGGCCATTGCTGCCACCATTGTCGTCCTTCGACCTTGAATGGTCATTGGTGGCGTTGCCGTCGGAGCCGTTTTCCCAACCGTAAATCAATAGCACGTTGTTGGCGTTTGCCGGATCGCGGTCGGCGATCTTCAGGGCTTCCCATACATTTGAATAGCTTAGTTCCTTGGTGTGTGTGGCCTGGATTTTATTGGCCAGCGCCGTTTTGAGTGCTGTTCCGGTTTGGTTGAAATTAAAACCGTTGTAATACGGCGACGCTGGCGCGCCCGCTTGTCCGAAAACACCAGCCGCCGCAATCAGCGCGATAAAAGAGTAGATTTTTTTCATAGGGTTTTATTTTAACTCGCGATGCCGTCCTACCGGACACGTCCCGATTTATTTCCGTTCCATGAGCGCCATGTAAAATCCGTCGAAGCCGGACGTCGAGGCGAGTAGGGCCGAATCTTTGACAAAGGTAAAGTTTTTTCCTGTTTCGGTGGCGAGGAATTTTTTCACTTGCTCCTGATTTTCAGAAGGCAAGACCGAACACGTTGCGTACACGAGTTTTCCTCCGGGCTTGACCATTTTGGAATAATTCTCCAAGACTTCGGCTTGCACCTTTCGGATGTTTTCCACAAACTCAGGTTGCAGTTTCCACTTGGCGTCCGGATTTCGCTTGAGCACGCCCAACCCTGAACAAGGCGCATCGATCAAGACGCGGTCTGCCTTTTCATGGAGTTTCTTGATGACTTTGGTGGAATCGATGATGCGGTATTCGATGTTGAACGCGCCGTTTCTTTTTGCACGAAGTTTCAGTTGTTTCAACTTGCTTTCATACAAATCCATCGCAATGAGTTGGCCTTTGTTTTCCATAAGCGACGCCAGATGAAGCGTTTTCCCACCGGCGCCCGCACAGGCATCCACGACACGCATGCCCGGTTGTACGTCTAACAACGGCGCCACCAATTGCGAATTGGCATCCTGCACCTCGAACAATCCTTCTTTGAACGCGTCGGTCAAAAAAACGTTGGCGCGTTCCTTCAAGACCAGTGCGTCGGGTTGTTCCTTGAGGAATTCGGTTTCGATATCGAGATCCATCAAAATGGCGCGCAATTTTTCTTTGGTCGTCTTGAGCGTATTGACACGCAAAATGACTTTGGCCTGCTGGTTCTGCGCAGTGATTTCCTGCGCCCAGGTTTTTTCGCCGAGTTCGGCCACGCCCAATTCATCGATCCAATCGGGGATGGATTCCTTGATTTTCCGCGTCTTGGACAATTCGTCAAAACGGCCTTTGATTTTTCTCGCGGGCGTTCCGGCGAGTTGTGGCCAATCCGGAATGGTGTAGCCACGCAGGATGGCCCACGCCCCGAAAATCCGCCACATATTGTCGCGCGTAAACGGTTCCTTGACATCGGCGATTTCAGCATACAGCCTTTTCCAACGCACGATTTCGTAGATGGTTTCGGCTACGAATTTTCGGTCTGCGCTGCCCCAGCGTTTGTCGCGCTTGAGTGCGCGCGCCACGGCTTTGTCTGCATATTCGCCGTCGTTGAAGATGGCGAGTAAGGAATCTATCGTGGCATATACCAGATTTCGGTGTAGTCTCATGGTCAATTTTCTGGGTGCAAAAGTACCACTTTTTGGCGCGTGGGCAAGCGTTGAACAGAAGTTAATTTTTGTTGGAAATCAATAACTTGTGTTACATTTAGTAAGTAAAACCAAAACGTCATGCCAAAAAATACTTTTCAAGGTCTCCGCCGGTTACCGATGGTGTTCCTGCTTTTTTGTGTTCAATCAACCATCGCGCAACCGTTCGCCATCGGGCACCAATCGATCACTTTCAACGATTCGGCGCGCAATCGGAATATTGCCGTAGAGTTGTATTATCCGGCCGACGTCGCCGGTGACAATGTCGCTATAGCGTCAGGGACCGACCAATTCCCGGTCATCGCGTTCGGCCACGGCTTTGTGATGGGCGTTGACGCATACGATTATCTCAAGGATTTGATCGTGCCGGAGGGGTTCATTTTCGTCCTGCCGAAGACGGAAGGCGGCATTTTGCCCTCGCACCTCGAATTCGGGAAGGATTTGGCCTTTTGCATTGAGAAAATCAAAGCGCTTGGGCAGGATGGTTCGTCGTTCCTCAATGGCAGCGTCGCCGGAACGTCTGCGGTGATGGGCCACAGTATGGGCGGTGGCGCGGCTTTTTTGGCCGCTGGATTGAATAGCCAGATTACGGCGCTCGCAACTTTGGCACCGGCCGAAACCAGTCCGTCGGCTGTTGCGGCTGCCGGATCGCTTGCCATACCGTCATTGGTGTTTGCGGGCGCGAATGACTGCGTAACGCCGCCGCCAAATCACCAAATCCCGATGTACGATGCGTTGCAGAGCGCTTGTAAGACCTACATCAGCATCACCGGTGGCAGCCACTGCCAGATGGCCGATAACAATTTTCTGTGTTCGGTCGGGGAAGCGTCGTGTTCGCCTGACCCGGAAATTTCGAGGGAAACGCAACATGCCGTGATCGCCGGATACGTGCTCGATTGGCTCAAGCGGCAATTGTCGGCAGATTGTGAAGCGGGTGCGGCGTTCGATGCCCAAATTCTGATCGACCCGGCCATCACGTACCAGAAGAATTGTACACAATGCGCGCCGCTGGGTCTAACATCGGCGGAAAATGACATCCAGGTTTTTCCGAATCCGGTCAATGATGCATTGCAGGTTATCATCCCGCTAGGCAACAGCCTGTTGGTTTTGTATGATGCGCAAGGTAGGAAAGTGCTCGAACAGACCGTATCGAGCCAGACCGCCATAGACGTCAGCACGCTTTCACAAGGATGTTACTGGTATGTGCTGTCTGCGGATGCACTGGTCAAACGCGGGATGCTCGTCAAAAATTAATGTGGTGCCTGCTCTTTGTCCTTGCTGAAAACGCGTGTGAGAACAAGTTTTTCCGGCGGGTGGAATACCATCGGGAATTTTTCGATTTTCACCGAACTGCTGTCTAGGCCGAACGCTTTTTCCTCGGACAAGCTGAGCTTCTTGATCAGGAAGTACGTGTTCATGATGATTTTCTCGTCGAACCGCACGTCTGAATCATTCGATAGGAATTTCTCCGAAAGGACAAATTTAAAGTCGCCGATGATGTTGTTCTTGTTGAGCGATTCGTAGCGGCTTGTGATGTCAACTTCGCCGTGTTTCACCATGTCGCGCAACACTTCCTTGAACATCAAATTAATTTTCGTCGCTTCACGGAATCCGAGATTAAAGTCGATCCGGATGACATCGTCTTTCACGATTTCGGTTACTTTATAATCCATCCGGTAAGGCTCGTTGAGGATGTTCACGTGTACGAACCAATAGATGTCTGCGCGTTTCGGACGTTTTTGCAGGATGGAATACATTACTTTCTCCTCGATTTCATCCGTGCGGTTGGCGTTGGTCATGTACACCAGGTGTGTCGCATATTTAGGGATAGACAAGTCCACGCTGAGTTCAGCCAAGACTTTTTTGTAATGGTCGATTTTGACGATTTTCGTGTAATTCTTGGAAATTTTCTTGGCTTTCCACCAAGTCGCCATGAGTCCAATCAAACCTACGGCTATAAACAGCGTCACGTAACCGCCGTGGGCAAATTTGTCCAGGTTGGCCACCAGGAAACAGAATTCGATGGCGAGATATACCGTAATTACCGGGATCAGGATGTACAGTTTTACCCGTTTCATGATCATGTAATAATTGAGCAAAATCGTGGTCATGATCATGCACAGAATGATGGACAAGCCGTATGCCGCTTCCATGTTTCCGGATTCTTCGAAATGCAATACGACCATAATACATCCGGCCAATAACAACCAGTTGATGGATGGAATATAGAGTTGCCCTTTGAGTTCTGTTGGGTATTTGATTTTGACTTTCGGCCAAAAGTTCAGGCGCATCGCCTCGTTGATCAACGTAAAGGAGCCACTAATCAATGCTTGGGACGCGATTACAGCAGCCATTGTAGCGACGATGATGCCAATAGGTTGGAACCAATCGGCCATAATCAGGTAAAACGGGTTTCCGAAATCACCGCCCAATTCCTTAAGAGTTTGCCCTTCGTGATGGATCAACCACGCGCCTTGACCGAAATAGTTGAGTACCAACATCGCCTTTACGAAAATCCAGCTAATACGGATGTTTTTACGGCCGCAATGGCCCATGTCGGAATACAACGCTTCCGCTCCGGTCGTACAAAGGAAAACGAAACCGAGTACGTAGAAATGATCTGGATGTTCAGCCAGTAAAAGATAGGCATAGTAAGGGTTTATCGCCTTTAGCACTTCGGCGTGCGATACGATTTGAATGATGCCTAAAGTACCCAACATGACAAACCATATCAACATCATCGGAGCGAAAAATCGTCCCACTAACTTGGTCCCGAATTGCTGGATGGTGAAGAGCAACACCAAAATGGCGATGACAATATATTGGATGGTCTCGCCGGTAATCTGCGGGTAAATTGCCCGGATGCCTTCCACGGCAGAAGAGACCGAAATCGGCGGCGTGATGATACTGTCGGCCAGGAGCGCACTACCGCCAATGATGGCCGGGATGATAAGCCACTTGATTTTCGTTCGGCGCACCAATGCGTAAAGGGCGAAAATACCGCCTTCACCGTTGTTGTCGGCACTCAGTGTGAGGATGACGTATTTGATGGTTGTTTGCAAAGTAAGCGTCCAGAAGATGCAGGAAATCCCGCCCAGCGCGATGTTTGCATTTATGGGATGCTCGCCAATGATGGCTTTCATTACGTACAATGGAGAAGTACCGATGTCGCCGTAGATGATTCCTAGTGTTACCAGCAATCCGGCAAGGGTCAACTTATTGTGAAGTCCCTGATGTTGCGCACTCATAGAAAATCTTTCAAAAAGAGGACAAAGTTACATTAATATACAGACAATTGCCTTTTCAGCTCACTTTTTTGCAAAAAAAAAAGCACTGCCGTAGCAATGCTTTGTTTGTAAAGGTGTGTTTTTATCGTCTTCCGCTGCGGCCTTCATTACGACTCCCGCCTGAGGTTTCCCGCGTTGGCGTCGCTTGTCGTGGCGCGCTGGTGCGAGGGCTTTCGGCTCTCGGCGATTGAACCCTCGGTGCTTCTGCTCTTGGCGTTTGCGCTCGTGGCGAAGGTTCAACCCGTGGGCTTTCCGCTCTCGGTGTGGCCTGACGTGGCGCTTCAGCTCTCGGAGATTGCGTTCTCGGCGCCGACACTGCCCTTGGGGAATCCGTGCGAGGCGAAGCTTGTGTTTGCCTTGGCGTTGCGCTACGCGGACTGTCCATGGTTACGGTTGTGGGTTGCGCTTGTGTACGTGTTCCGGTTGTGGTTGAACGGACGTTTGCGGATGTGTTGCGCGTTCCGCCGCTTCTTGGGTTTTGTACCGTGGCGTTGCTACGTGTTCCGCCGGTGTTGCTTCTCACGTTGCCGTTGCTTCTCGGCGCACGGACGGCCTGCAATTCGTAATTGTTGCGGATATTGTCATTCCTTTCCCGGAACGAACGGCCAGGGTTCCGTACCTCGTATCCGTTGCCCCGGTAGCGCGGTGCCAGTGAATATGTCCTCGGACGCGGATTGTTGACATAGACATAATGGTTATGAACGTTGATGTGTGTATGGATGTGGTTGCGGTAACGGTAAATCGGGTAGGGCGCCCATCCGTAATAATAGGTAGGGTAATAGCCCCAGTACCACATCGACCAGTACGGGCGATAGCCCACAACCCAGAAATGATTGTAAATGATCGGACGGGTCACATATACGGGTTGGTAAACATAGTTGTCTCCGTACATATATACATCTCCAACCACCTGCACCTGTACGACATTGTTATTGTCGCGCTCGACTTCAATCGTGGCTACGTCTTGGAAAACATCTCTTTCAAGTACGGCCTGAACGATGATGATGTGTGCGTTCCCTTCGACCGATTCGATCACCCGAAGGTAATCGACCTGCCGGTCGCCATTGAGGTCGAGGTTAGAGATCTGTGTTTTCGGATCGTTGAGCCTGCGCTCAAAATCCTCAAGGTCTTTCGATTCGCCGAATATGGACGCCACTGCGCGAAGGTCTAGGTTGTCGCTGATGTCGTTGCTGGTTGCCGTAACGGTGGTGCGGTCTTGCGCAGAAACCCATCCGGCAAACAGGATGGCAAAGAACGTGGAGAATAGTTTTGTCGTTTTCATAATGTAAAATTTTGGTGACTGACCCGATTCGGCGAATCGCTCGCGGGCTCTTTTTCGTCGCACCCAATTACTGTGCCAATCGATTTTTACGTTAATTTTATCCGAGCCAATAAAGCCGAAGAGAACCATGAAACATTTCGCTATCATCATTTTAACGTGTTGTATTTCAGTAGTTCATGCGCAAGAAAAGTCGTTGTTCGCTAAAATTGACGTGGATACATTAATTTTTAGAAAAATGAGCATTCGGGCGTTGTATCATGAACCAAACAAGATTTGGTACGCGGCAGACAACGGCCGATTTGGGTTTGTTGATATCGCGGCCAACAACATTTACGAAAAGCGAATTACCTTCGACAGCCTCAAGCCGGAATTCAGGAGTATGGCCGGTACGAAGGATTTCGTCTATGTACTGAGCATCACCAATCCGGCGCTACTGTATCAAATCGACAAGAAGACCAATAAATCCAAGCTGGTATATTCCGAGCGGCATCCAAAAGTGTTCTACGACAGCATGAAATTCTGGAACGAAAAAGAAGGCATCGCACTCGGCGACCCGACCGATGACTGTTTTTCGGTGCTCATTACCCGCGATGGCGGCACCAATTGGCAGAAATTGCCATGCGATTCATTTCCGAAACTTTCCGATGGAGAAGCGGCATTCGCGGCCAGCAATACCAATATCGTCATACAAGGCGACACATGCTGGATGGTTTCCGGAGGCAAAAAAGCGCGCATCTTTTATTCGCCCGACAAAGGCCGCAATTGGCACGTTCACGATACGCCCATCACACAAGGCCATCAAATGAGCGGGATTTATACGGCAGACTTTTACGATGAAAACATCGGATATGTTGCCGGCGGAAATTACGATGAACCAGAAAATAACATCGGCAATAAAGCACTTACGATGGACGGCGGGAAGACTTGGCAACTCGTTTCGGACGACGCGGGTTTCGGATATGCTTCCTGCATTCAATATGTGCCGGGAAGCAACGGCAAAGAACTGGCCTGCGTGGGCGCGACGGGTTTGTGGTATTCAGCAGACGGCGGGATATCTTGGGAGAAATGGCGCGACGACAAATCACTGTATGTCATTGTCTTTGCCGACGAAAAAACCGCTTACGCGGCAGGTAAAGACAAGCTCATCCGGATCAGGTTCAAAAAATAATGGGAAGCGTACACTTCCCATCATTCCACTTAACTTAACTCAATTTATCGCCTCTTCTTTTCCCGGTATTGCTGTAGGAGTTTTCGGTTGAAATCTTCTTCGGCCTTCTTGAGCTTGATGATTTTTGAGGCCGGCAATATGCCCTTGAGCGAGGCAATGAACTTTTTACGCAATTGGTACAACTGTTCTTCGTTGTCTTCCATTTGTGCCAGTATGGCGTTGGCTTCCTTGTCTGTCAGTTTATCGACTTCGGCGTTGTCTCGCCGGTCGACATAGTCATTGATTTTTTGCTTTCGGAGGTCGCGTTGTTTTTCCTCGAAGGCATTGTAAACCGGCCAGAATTTCGCCGATTCTTCAGAAGTAAGGTTCAATTCGCTGGTGATGAACGCCACTTTCAGGGATTTGACCTGCTCCATTTTTTGCCGGAATTTTCCGGGTTGGGCATAAGTCGAAACGGAAATCGTTACAAGCAACAGGATAAAATATTTGAAATTTCTCATAGCTAATCAATTATATAATGTTCAATGGCTGCAGCCGGCAAGGTTTCTTCAATGGCCGCGTCTTCAAGTTGGTAGTCAATCTGTATTTTCTCGATGTCTTCTTTTTCAAGTAATTCCACCAGTTGTTCTTCGGGGATATTGGTGTAGGCGAAGTAACGCTCCAAGGCCGATTCATCCGGTTGATTTTTCGTAGAGGTCAACACACGGACGGCCGGAACGGAAAGCGAAATGGCCAGGACAGCCGCTGCGGCGTACCACCAATACGGTTTTGATTTCAGTTTGATTACTTTCGGCCGGGGTTGAAGCTGTTGCATCACCGACGATTCAAAACCCTCGAAATAATCATCCGGGGTTTTAAAGCCTGTCTTTATCTTGGGTTGTTGGTCTAGTTTAAAAGGTTTCATGGCCTTGAGACGGGTTTGGTTTTACAGGGTTTAATTTTTAGTCATATAAAGTTCGATTTTTTTTACGGCGTGATGGAAACTGGCCTTCAACGCGCCCACCGATGTGCCCAGTATTTCAGACATATCTTCGTATTTCATTTCCTCGAAATATTTCATCTTGAAGACCAATTGCTGTTTTTCAGGCAGCAAAGAAACGGCTTTTTGCAATTTTAGTTGGATTTCGTCGCCGTCAAACCAGGTATCGGTTTTGAGGTTGTCCACCAAACGCGCCTGTTGCTCAAGATTGGTGAATCCGCCGCGGCGGGATTTGCTTTTCAAGAACGTCAAGGCTTCATTGGTCGCAATCCGATACACCCAGGAAAACAATTTGCTTTCGCCCTTAAATCCTTCCAGATGCCGGAGTACTTTTACGAATGTGTTCTGCATGACGTCGTGCGCGTCGTCGTGGTCTATCACGATGTCACGGATCAGGTTGTAAATCGGCCGCTGGTAATCCCGAAGCAACTTGCTGAAAGCCGCATTCTGTGTCTTCGGATCGAGCAACTGTCTTATGAATTCCTGTTCGTCTTGCAAGGGAAAAATTTTCGGCCTTTGAACCGCCGCGTCAAAAAAGGTTTAAACCGGGTTTACAGATTAAACTCATCCGTAGCCGATGCCGGTACTTGAGCTGGAACTGGAGCGGCCGCGGCAGGTTTTGGGGCAACCGGTGCGGGCGCAGCACCAATCGGGACGTAAATCTCCGTCACGTATTTCGACGGGCCTTTCACGTCATCCTTGCCGGTGCGATACACTTCCATGTAATCGGCATCTGCTTCCGTGAGATTGTTGGCACCGATGTAGGCAAAGGTTTTGTCCCAGGCTTCTTTCAGATGCGAATAATCGCCGGTCAGGGTTGTCTTCACCGCGCGGAAGGCGGCAAATTTGCCTGCCACCACATCGCTTCCCGGCGAAGTGAATGCTTCTTCTCGCACCGGAATGCACACGGAGAACTTTGTCAGTCCTTTGTTGGTATCATAATATTCGTAGCGCACGAAAGGCTTTCCGGCCATCGGGATATTGTTCTTCTTGAAAAATCGTTGCATGGTGCCCATCATGATTTTGATGTTCTTGGGCAAATTGTCGATGGTACTGATGATGGTCTGGCCGAGGTAAAAATGCCCCGGTTTCTCCACGATGCCGTCCACTTTCACGGTAAAAGTGTTGATTTCGCGTTCGAGCGTTTTGTCGAGCCGGACGATGCTGTTCTCATACAACGCCGACATGATGCGGTTTGCGCCACCGCGTAGTGTTGCCTTGACTTTCGGCATGAAGCCCAGCCTGCCTTTTACGCGGAGCGTCACTTTGGTCTTTCCGGCAGAATCCTTAAACGTCCAATACATGTCTGCGGGCAGCCCGTTCCAGTCCAGTTGCTGTTTGATGCTGTCGTTTTCCTTTGTCGATAGGGTTTTTACACCGCCCTCGTTGTCGTTGCCTTCCCAGAAAAAATACGCGCCTTTGCCCACGGTGTTTGCAGAAAATTCGGCCTCCATTTCATCGTCGAATGCCGCCCATTGCGTCCAGTTCTTCAGGTCGTTCACGTAAGAGAAAGTCACAGGACGCGGCGTATTCACGAGCCTGGTCACGGTAACGTCGTAGTCGCCTTTCTGGGTAGCGATGAACACCGAAACGCCCACGGCCAGTAAAACAATCAACAGGAAGATGTATTTAAGGATTCGCATGCAGCATAGATTTACGGTAAAGTTAATAATAATTGATAATTGATAATTGATAATTGATAATTGATAATTGATAATTGATANTTGATAATTTGATACCGCTTGACAAATCAGTTGTAACAAATCTTACCAGTCGGCAACTCGTGGTTAATATTCGCCCACGCGCGGCTAAACCTTAAATTTTGTCTAGCTTTGTGTGGCGAACTAAAAACATCAATATGAAAATAAAAACCTTTGCCGCATGTTTCATGACCGCGGCTGCCCTGATTTCCTGCAAAAAGGAAGAGAACGAAAAGAAAACCGCCGATACGTCGGGCGCGCCCTTTGAGTACGTAGCCGAGCAATTTGCCGACATCAAAGTATTGCGATACCAGATTCCGGGCTGGGACAAACTCACGCTCAAGGAAAAGGAACTGGTGTATTACTTGACGCAGGCCGGAACCGCCGGCCGCGACATTTATTGGGACCAAAACTACAAGTATAACCTGAGCATCCGCAAGGCGCTGGAAAATATCTACCTGAATTACAAAGGCGATAAAAATGCCCAGGATTGGAAGCAATTCGAGACCTATCTGAAGCGCGTCTGGTTTTCCAACGGCATCCACCATCATTATTCGATGGACAAATTCAAACCCGAGTTTTCAAAAGATTATCTCAACCAATTGCTGAAAGAAACCAACACGACGCTTGCACCCGAAATCGTCGAAGTGTTGTTCAATGATGCCGATGCCAAGAAAGTCAATCTCGATCCTGCCAAAGGATTGGTGGCCGGTTCGGCCGTAAATTTCTACGACAAAGGCATTTCCGACGCCGAGGTGGAAGCGTTCTACAAATCGATGAAAAGCCCGAACCCGCACGAACCGTTGTCTTTCGGACTCAATTCAAAATTGGTGCGCGGCGCTGATGGGAAACTGACCGAAAAAATCTGGAGAAGCGGCGGCATGTACGGCCCGGCCATCGACAAGATCATCTATTGGCTCGAAAAGGCGAAAGGCGTAGCCGAGAATAAGAAACAGGCCGACGCGCTCGGTTTGCTCATCGAATACTACCGTACCGGCGATCTCAAGAAATGGGATGACTACAACATTGCATGGCTGAATGCCACAGAAGGCAACATCGACTACATCAGCGGTTTCGTGGAAGTTTATAACGATCCGTTCGGGATGCGCGGTTCGTATGAAGGTGTGGTCCAGATCAAAGACTTTGACATGTCGGCCAAGATGGAGAAAATCTCCCAGAATGCGCAATGGTTCGAAGACAATTCGCCGCTCATGCCGGAACACAAAAAGAAGAAAGTGACCGGTGTTTCCTATAAGACGGTCATCGTTGCAGGCGAGTCCGGAGATTCGTCACCGAGTACGCCTATCGGGGTAAACCTCCCGAATGCCGATTGGATCCGTTCTACACACGGTTCGAAATCCGTGTCGCTGGGCAACATCGTCGAGGCTTACAACAATGCCGGCGGCCAAGACCGTCTGAAGGAATTCGCGAATGACGCCGAGGAAATCGCGCTCGAAGAACAATATGGTGAATTCGCCGACAAACTGCACACGGCGTTGCACGAAGTCGTAGGCCACGCCTCGGGCCAAATCAACAAAGGCGTGGGCACACCGGCCGAAACCTTGAAAAGCTACGCGTCCACCATGGAAGAAGGCCGCGCCGATCTGGTTGGGCTTTATTACCTCTACAACCCTAAATTGCAGGAACTCGGCCTCACCGACAATTGGAAGAAAACCGGTATGGCGGCCTATGACGGCTACATCCGCAACGGTTTGATGCAGCAACTCATCCGTCTGGAACCGGGCAAGGACATCGAAGAAGCACACATGCGCAACCGCCAGTGGGTGAGTGCCTGGGTGTTCGAAAAAGGCAAGAAAGACAACGTCATCGAAAAAATCACGCGCAACGGCAAGACGTATTTCAACATCACCAACTACGAGAAATTGCATGAACTTTTCGGGCAATTGCTCCGTGAAACCCAACGCATCAAGTCCGAAGGTGATTACAAAGCCGCAAAAGCGCTCGTGGAAGGTTACGGTGTGAAAGTAGACCAGGCGTTGCACAAGGAAGTGCTCAAACGAAACGAGCAATTCAAGTCGGCACCGTATTCCGGGTTCATCAACCCGATGCTCGTCCCGAAAATGGAAGACGGCAAAATCATCGACATTGAAGTCGTACAACCGAAATCGTTCGCCGAGCAAATGTTGTATTACTCCAAGAATTTCGGTTTCCTGCCGGCTATGAACTAACGCGGTGTTATGTCATGCGGTTAAATAAAAGGCCGCGAATTCACGAGTGGCTAAAGTCAAATTCGTGAATTCGCGGTTTTTTTTTAACAAAAAAATCCAGGTTTCCGGTTTTCCCGTATAGCTTCTTTACCAATCTGCAAACCATGAACCGGAAGTTTAAAATCACGTACTACGCGCTTGTGACGTTGTTCACGGCCATCATCGCTTATCAAATCTATCGTCTGGCCGTACTTGTTTTCCCGAGCAAACCAGATACGTATATCGCGACTGATGAATAATCAGTGCTTCAAATAAGACTTCATCACGAACAGGAACGCGATGAACAACAAGAACACGATCAATACACGGTACGCGCCTTTGTAGTGCTGGCTGTGCAAGGTTTTGTCTTTCCGATAGACGAACACTGCGGCGATGACAAACGCAATGATGAAACACACCGCAAAAATAAGTTGTCCTTGTGTAAACATTTGTGGATATTTTTCCGGCAAAGTTAGCCAAACACTTCCAAAATCCGGCTATTTTGCAACATCATAAAATTTACCGTCATGAAAAAGCAACTCAACGCCGTCAAGGAATTCCACGCCGCGTTCGGCCTGTTGGTCAATGAAGATCCGCAAGGCTGCCTGGGCGAACAAATCAATACGCTCCGCTACAATCTGATGAAAGAGGAAAACGAGGAATACCTCGAAGCGGTCATGAACAACGACAAAGTCGAAATTGCCGATGCGCTCGGCGACATGCTCTACATCCTTTGCGGCACCATCATTTCGCACGGGTTGCAACACAAGATCGAGGAAGTTTTCGATGAAATCCAGCGCTCCAACATGAGCAAACTGGGTGAGGACGGCAAACCTATATACCGCGAAGACGGCAAGGTCATGAAAGGCCCGAACTATTTCAAGCCCGATTTCACAGCGATATTATCATAGCTTTTGATTGGGGCGCTGCCTCCGGCCCGGGCTGTCCACTCTATCTTTTGCTCGTGGCCTCGCAAAAGGATGCCGTTTCCATCCCTAGCGCATACGCGTCACCATGAGAAAAGAATCCACCACGAATACCCCGAATTCCCACGAATACGTAAAATCTCTACATAAAAAATCCCGGAGTTTCGTCCGGGATTTTTTATTTATTCACAATTCACAATTCACAATTCACAATTCATTGACTAACCTATTTTCACCGTCCAACCAAACGGGTCGTCTTCAAGCTTGTATTGGATGTTCGTAAGTTTCTCCTTCAGTTTCAAGGCAAATGAATCATCCTGAACCGGAAGTTCGTATGTCGTATCCTGATAACAAAACGCCCTGATGACGCTCACTACCGCGGCTGTTCCGGCGCCGAAGATTTCCTTGAGCGTGCCATCTTTCATGCCTTGGATCAGCTCTTCCACCAACACTGAACGCTCTTCCACGGCGATGCCCATGCTTTTCGCCAGTGCGATGATGCTTTTGCGCGTAACGCCGTCGAGGATGCGTTCGCTCACGGGCGCGGTCATCAATTTATCTCCAATACGGAAGAACACGTTCATCGTGCCGGCTTCCTCCAATTTGGTATGCGTGGCGTCGTCGGTCCAGATGATTTGCTGGAAACCTTGTTCATTGGCCAATTTCTGCGGATAAAACTGCGCCGAGTAATTCCCGGCGGCTTTCGCAGCCCCGATGCCGCCATTGGCTGCGCGGCTGTAGTGTTCGGCGATGATGACTTTCACTTCGCCTGAATAATACGCTTTGGCCGGCGACAAGATAATCATGAACCGGTATTGCGTAGATGGCGCGGCCACAACGCCCGTACCGAACGCAATCATGAACGGCCTGATGTAAAGCGAATTGCCCATGCCTTTCTTCACCCAGTCTTTTTCCAGCTTCAGGATTTCGTTCAATCCGCCAAGGAAAATATCTTCCGGGACTTCGGGCATGGCCATGCGTACCGCCGATTTGTTGAAGCGTTCCAGGTTTTGATCCGGACGGAACAGCCACACATCGTCGCTTTCATCCTTGTAAGCTTTCATGCCTTCAAAAATCGCCTGCCCGTAATGGAATACCTTGGCCGACGGATCGATCAAAAATGGTTCGTACGGTTTGATGAGCGGTTTTCCCCAAGCGCCATCCTTAAAATCGCAAACCAGCATATGATCGGTAAAGGTGTTTCCGAAAATAAGGTTGTCAAAATCAACGGAAGCGATCTTGGAATGCGGTGCTTTTACGATATCGATTTCGTGAATGGTCTTCAACGACATGTATTTTTAACTTTTACGGCGACGATAATGACGACTTAAACTACTGATTTACAGTTTAGCGAACACTAAAATCACCCGATTGATACTCGGTTTGTGTTTCGGCAAAAGTAAGTAAAAATCCAGTCGTAACAGGAGCCGGTCGGTTTTTTATTGCCCCGTTTCCCGACGGGCGCCGCGCCGTGTAGGGTTATCGCCATAAAACAACCGGAAAAAAGTGCGCATCGTCAAACCTTGTTGTTGCAAAATCAGTTATTTTTGCCAGCGTTAAACGATACAACATGAAAAAAATAATCACATTGGGTGTTGTCCTGCTTGCCATGGCCGCCTGCAAAAAAAATGACGCACCAACGGCGCCGGAGGCCGAAACCGCCAAAGATGCTGTCGCCAAGACCGATACCGTGGCCATGACCGTAAAAGAGGTCAAGGAATTTGTGGCCGAAGGCAATGTTGCACAAACCGAGCAAGTCAACGGGTATACTGTTTTCGGGCAAAAGTTCACGCCGAAAAACGTATTGACGTCAGACCAGATGATCAAGAAATACAAGTCGCTCAAGAAAGGCGATACGGTTGTGGTCCAATTCAAATCGAAAGTAAAAGAAGTCTGCAAGAAGAAAGGCTGTTGGATGTCGATGATCTTGCCCGGCGAAAAAGAGTCATTCGTCCGTTTCAAGGATTACGGATTTTTCGTCCCTAAGAATGGCGACGGATCAGAAGCCATCGTCCACGGCAAAGCTTATCTCGATGTCGTGTCGGTGTCTGAACTGAAGCACTACGCCAAAGACGGCGGGAAATCACAGGCCGAAATCGACAAAATCACCCAGCCTAAAATCACGTACGCATTCCTGGCCGACGGCGTGCTCATGAAATAATGGACAGGAAATTACTTTATATATTGACGGTTTGCGTGGTGCTTTCCTGCCAGAAGAAGGAAGAGAAAGAAGCCTGCGCGAAAGACGGAGATAAGGAATCCTGCGAACAACCTGCCGGGAGAAAGAAGTTCGACATGTACGAAATGTCGGAAATGTCGCTTCTCATGGAGCAAATGTACGTAGACAACCAACGGCTCAAAGAACGCATCAAGAAAGGCGATACGATCGGGAAATTTCCGGATCACTTCCTGAAGATACACAAAGCCGTCATGACCGACGACAAAGAGAACGATGCTTTCTTTAAGGAACAGGCCGCGAAATTCATCAAGGCGCAACAACTTATCTATTCCGATCCAAAGAATGCGAAACAACATTTCAACAATGGTGTCGATGCCTGCCTGAAATGCCATGAAGTGAAGTGCGGCGGCCCAATCCCGAGGATCAAGAAGTTGTACATCGAGTGAAACGCGAGATTATCCGTACCGAAGACGGTTCAACCACAATCAGGATTCCCGATTGGGATGAATGTTACCACTCTAAACACGGCGCCATCCAGGAAGCCTATCATGTATTCATCAAAAACGGCTTGTCTTTGTTCAAAGGCAGGCCGCTTTCTATTCTGGAGATCGGGTTCGGGACAGGCTTAAATGCTTTCATCACCGCGATAGAGTCTGTGCATCACGGTTCCGTTGATTACGTCGGCGTGGAAGCTTATCCCGTGTCGGCCGAAGAAATCAAGGCGATGAACTATGCACAGGCCATCGGTTCGGGTCGGTTTCAGGACTTATTCGACGCGATACACGAATCGGGCTGGGAAAAGCCCGTGGCGATATCTGGCCATTTTACGCTTACCAAAAGGCAACAATTCTTCCACGAAATTTCAGATGAGTCGCGGTTCGACCTGATTTACTTCGATGCGTTCGGCTACCGCGTCCAACCCGAATTGTGGACCGAAGACATTTTCGGGAGGATGTTTCGCGCCTTAAAAGACGAAGGAGTGCTCGTGACCTATGCGGCGCGCGGCGTGGTAAAACGCAACTTGCAGACCGTAGGGTTCCGTGTGGAGAAATGCCCAGGGCCGCCGGGCAAACGCGAGATGATGCGGGGTTTTAAAGAACATTTTAACGGTTCGCCCGAGGTTAATTAACACACCTACATCGTTTGCGGAATTTATTTTTTTCTACATTTGGGTAACCAATCTAAAGGTCATTTATGAAAAGAACCATGTTTGACTACACAAAAACGATCTTGGAAAGAGTGAGTTTTGACCCGATGCTGTTCTGCAAAGAATTAGAGAAGGCACTTAAGATGTTGTTGCCCTATGAAGTGGAACAACTAACCGACTGGCTGTTGGGTTACACGAAAGAAAAACCCGAACTCAGACAATGTCTAGTATTAATCAACAAGTAAAACTAAAAGGAGCTTAAACGGCTCCTTTTTTTTTTGGGGACGATTTTGCGTCGACCTACACTATTATTGTAAGATTAATAATACATATTTAACATAAAATTGCTTTTAATCGTATATTTTATGCATTTCGTCGATAAAAAATTTGGTTTTTTGGTTTTGTTTAACTTATTTTACTCCTGCGTTCTTACCATAAATAAAAAGATTAACCCCTAAATCTTAATGCTATGCCCAGAATGATCTACGATTACACCAAATCGGTGCTGGAAAGGGTGAGTTTTGACCCGAACCTTTTCCGGAAAGAACTTAGGAAAGCACTCAAGGCGTTACTGCCTTACGAATTGGAACAGCTCAAAAAGTGGCTGGACTATTTCACGAACAACCGACCAGATTTAAAAGCCTGCGTCTCAGTGCTTGACTAAAAAACAAAGGAGCCAATTGCGGCTCCTTTTTTTATTTCTTTTGGTTCGGGCTCACGATCGCCACATTCTGGAACACTACCGCGCCGCGAATCACCCCGGCAATCGTACTTCGCAACGCCTCGATGATGTGCATCTTGAGTTCGCTTTTCGGGAAAATCAGGCTGACTTCCCGCGAGGGTTTCGGATCCTGGAAATGCCGCAGTTTCTGTTGGTCTTTTTCTTTCAGATCGAGCGTATGCAAATAGGGCAGTAGTGTCGTGCCCAAGCCTTCGTCGGCCAACTTGATCAGTGTTTCGAAACTGCCGCTTTCAATCTGGAACTTGCTGTTCTTAGGCGTGCTGATGTTGCAAAGGTTGAGCACACTGTCGCGGAAACAGTGACCGTCACGCAACAGCAGGATTTCGTCCGGGTTCAGGTCGTCCACCAAAATCTCCTTTTTGTTGAAGTTGCTGTGATTCTCCGGCACATATGCCACGAACGGCTCGTAATACAAAACAATCTCCTTGATTTTTTCTTCGTCCAGCGGCGTGGCGGCAATCGCGGCATCCAGGTGTCCGTTATTGAGCCGCGTGATGATTTCCTGCGTGTTCAATTCCTCGATGAGCAAACGCACTTTCGGGTATTTCCTGGTGAAGTTGGTCAGGAACATCGGCAGGAGCGTTGGCATGACCGTCGGGATGATGCCCAGACGGAATTCGCCACCGATGAACCCTTTTTCCTGATCGACGATGTCTTTGATGCGGCCCGCTTCGTTGACGATGCTTTTGGCCTGCGCCACTATTTTATGGCCGATATCGGTAAGTTGGATCGGTTTCTTGCTTCGGTCGAAAATCAAAATGCCCAATTCCTCTTCTACTTTCTGGATTTGCATGCTCAGCGTGGGTTGTGTAACGAACGATTTTTCGGCGGCCAGCGTGAAATTGCGGTATTCGGCCACGGCCAGTACGTATTGGAGTTGGGTAATGGTCATCTTGTTTTGGGTTAAGGTGCGACAATAGTCTGACGCGGTGTAAAATTATGAAAACAATAGGTTTTTATTATTGTGATTTCGAACCAAAAATGTTAAATTTATACATCACGAGAATCAAACAGCCATTACATGAAAACCAATAAGTTAGGGCTTCCGGTGAAAGAATCGGAAGCGATCGTCAAGGAACTGAACGTGCTTCTGTCTAATTATCAGGTGTTTTACCAGAATTTGCGTGGCCTGCATTGGAACATCCGCGGCAAGCGTTTCTTCAACCTTCATGTGAAGTTTGAGGAAATGTACAACGATGCCCAGCTCAAGATTGACATGATTGCCGAACGTGTGCTTACCATCGGTGGCGTTCCGATGCATACCTTCGAAGACTACATCAAGAACAACAAACTCGCCGTGGGGAAGAACATCTCGAAAGATGAGGAAGCCGTCAACCTGATTGCCGATTCATTGGCGAATCTGCTCAAGATCGAGCGTAAAATCCTAGATGCTAGCGCTAATATCAACGATGAAGGCACCAACAGCATGATGAGCGATTTCATTAAGGAACAGGAAAAGGAAATCTGGATGATGAACGCCTACCTCGACGAAAGTTTGTGATTATCGAATAGCGCTACAAGCCAAGGCTACAACACCTTGGCTTTTTCGGTGTTAAATTTTTTTTAAAATGATTGCGGACAGATGTTAAAGTCTCGTCTAAAACGATATTTTAGCCGAATGAAACTGGCTTCGAAACTTGTCTTGCTGTTGTTCGTGCTTTTCATTGCGACGCCTACCATCGTGAGCGTCATTGAAAAGACCACAGACACGTCTTATTTCTTCAGTATGTCTGAGGAAGAGCAGACGCACAAGGAAGTCAAAGCCGACGTCAAGGAACAACACTATCATTTTACGGACTGGCCCGTGAAGCGTTCCAGCATCATCGTGTTCGAAAACTTATCGAAACACGACAACGTATCGGGTACCATTTTCATCCCGCCTCCAGAATTGGTTTAATATTCCGGTTTTTTCTTACTCACTGCTTGCGGTGAAAATCGTTGTATTAAATCAAATCTAAAATGACAAAAAAAATTAATCTTTTTGCCAACCTCAAGTCTGATTTTGCCTCGGGTTTGGTGGTTTTTCTTGTGGCACTTCCGCTGTGTCTCGGCATCGCGATGGCGTCTGGCGCGCCGTTGTTTTCCGGCATCATCGCCGGTGTTGTGGGCGGCATCGTGGTAGGCTTTCTCAGCACGTCGCACCTGAGTGTATCGGGTCCGGCGGCTGGGCTTACGGCTATTGTGCTCACGGCCATAAACGACCTGGGCGCATTCAACATTTTCCTGCTGGCGGTGTTTCTTGCCGGCGTCCTGCAATTGGTCCTTGGCTTTATTAGGGCTGGGAGCATTTCTAACTATTTCCCGACGAATGTCATCGAAGGTATGTTGGCCGGTATCGGCATCATCATCATCCTCAAACAATTGCCGCACGCCGTTGGGTATGACCGCGATTATGAAGGCGATGAAGCATTTTTGCAGGAATCGGGCAACACCATTTCCAATTTGTTTGATGCCGTCAATTATATGCACGCGGGCTCTATCCTGATTGCATTGGTGTCTTTGGCGATATTGATTGCCTGGGACAAAGTGCCGTTGCTGAAAAAACTCAAGATCGTTCCGGGCGCGTTGGTGGCCGTAATATTGGGCGTCGTCCTCAACGAAATCTTCATCAGAAACGGCAGCAGTCTGGCCATCGGCGGCACGCACTTGGTGACTTTGCCGGTTCCGGAATCACTGGCCGAAATGCAAGACATCATCCTGACGCCGGATTTCAACGCGTTTCTCAACCCGAAGGTCTGGGTTACTGCTGTGACGATTGCCGTGGTGGCGTCCATTGAAACCTTGCTCTGTATCGAAGCTGCCGACCGTATGGATGTGCAAAAGCGCTACACCAATACGAATATGGAACTCAAAGCGCAAGGCGTGGGCAACATGCTGAGTTCGTTGATTGGCGGTTTGCCGATGACTTCCGTTGTAGTGCGTACGTCTGCCAACGCGAATGCCGGCGCCAAATCTAAGATGTCGACCATTATTCACGGCGTGTTGCTGTTGATCTGCGTGGTTTCGATTCCAGCTGTCCTCAACAAAATTCCTTTGGCTACGTTGGCCGCGGTGCTTTTGATGGTCGGTTACAAACTGGCAAAGCCATCCACGTTCATCCATTTCTTCAAGAAAGGAAAATACCAGTTCGTACCGTTCATCGCAACGTTATTGGCTGTGGTATTTACTGATTTGCTGAAAGGTGTCGCCTTGGGCATCGCCATCAGCATCATCTTCGTTTTGAAGGGCAACCTCAAGCGAGCCTACAATTTCCGGAAGGAAGAATATGAAGATGGTGATGAAATCCACATCGATCTGGCGCAGGAAGTTTCGTTCCTGAACAAAGCGGCCATAAAAGAAACCTTGGCGAGCATTCCGGAGAATTCACGCGTGGTGATCAATGCGCACGATACCGTTTACATTGCCCACGACATCCTGGACTTGATCCGGGAATTCAAGACCACGCGCGCCATCGATGAGAACATCAAAGTCAAGCTAAAAGGTTTCAAGGAAGCCTATCACCTAGAGAATACCGATGAGATTCCGAACCATGTCACATTTTCGCACAAACAAGGCAAATCGGGGAAGAAGCCGGCAGATGAGTTTACAGAAGAAACAAAAAATTAATCACTAAATTTAAACACAAAACCATAAAGATATGAGTACCGACTTTTATAAACAGATACTGGAGAACAACAAGGAATGGGTAGAGCGCACGCTCGAGAAAGATCCAGAATATTTCAAAGACTTGGCGAAAGGCCAGCAGCCGCCGTTGTTGTGGATCGGTTGTTCAGACAGCCGCGTACCGGCCAACGAAATCATCGGGGCCAAACCGGGTGAAGTATTCGTACACCGGAACATCGCCAACATGGTCATCCATTCAGATATGAACATGCTCAGCGTGCTCGATTACGCAGTGAATGTCCTGAAAGTAAAACACGTCATCGTTTGCGGCCACTACGGCTGCGGCGGTGTGAAAGCGGCCATGGGCAACGCATCCATCGGGATTATCGACAACTGGATCAGGCACATCAAGGACATTTACAGATTGCACCACTCGTATCTGGATTCCATCATGGACGAAACGGAGCGTTTCAATAAGTTCGTGGAATTGAACGTCAAGGAACAGGTATTCGATCTGGCCAAAACGTCCATCGTGCAAGGCGCTTGGAAAGCCGGCCAACAACTCACGCTGCATGGCTGGGTGTACGGTTTGAACTCGGGTTATGTGACTGATCTGGACGTCAACTTGAGTTCAGAAAAAGATTTGAACTTGGTAGACCAACTGGCATTAGATTAGTCAAGCCGCCTTCGGGCGGTTTTTTTATTCCTCCAGATTTTCGTTGAATGCTGAAGGAAGCATTTTCGGGATGAATTTAATCAAGATCGGCAACAAAAGCGTGCCGCCGGGCAAGAGGAAAATCGTCATGGCCGGGATGCTTTTACAGATGTCCAGCAATTGGGTTTTTACTTTTTTCTTTTCCTTGTCGTCCAGGTCGCGCTGTGTGGATTGCGCCAAAAGCACCATCAACTCCTTGCTTTGTGAGATTTCCTTGACCAGCCGGTTGCGGTTTCGTGTAATGAGCGTGACAACACTCTGCGTGATATGGTCATAGAAATTCTTGACCGGATTCGGGTTGCTGAAATAGGCGATTTCCTTGCGATGTTGATCGATGAATGCACGGACTTCGGCCATGCTTTCGGTAACCAGCGTTTCGGGTACGTGTAAGCTTTCGCCCAATTTGTGCATGAAGAACGCTTCCTCATTTTCGACTTTTCCATCGGTCCAAAGCGTCATGCTGGCCAAATCGATGACGTAATATTTTTCAAGATCGTCCTGAAAAGCATCCAGTTTAAACATTTCGGTATGCTTGAGGTTGCCTTTCGAAAGTTTGTTGTAGCGCACGGAAGCTTCCAATAGTTTGATCAGCAGGTCGTCGTGTGGCGAAATGACTGTTTTAGCCTTCAAAGCATACGAAACCACGCCGAGAATGGCTTCTTCCAATGTCTTGAGGTATTTGTCGCCGATGTTGTGATGCTTCAGATAATGCTGAAAAGCCAACACGTCCATAAACAGCAGCGCGTTGGTCACGAAGTGCGAGAAGTTCTTGCTGACGATGTCGTGGTTGGTCTGCACGCGGTCATCGATCATGCTTTCCAAGGTTTGCGACGCCGGTGCCTTTGCAAAAACCTTCTTGAAGAAATTTAGTCCGCCTGGGTGCATCGCATTGTAGAATGCGACCGTTTTCACGACGAATTTTGCCGGTTGATCTTCGCCTGTGGTGGCACAATAAATCCCGTAAAGGCTGTTGAGCAGCGCGACTTTGGACCATTCGTCCGGCAACCAACCTTCGGTGGCCACTTTGTGTGGCGTATCGAGCGAGATGACATGGCCGTATACAAAACCGGTCTTGCGGGTATTTCGGTAGAAATCAATCGCAGAAATGACATTCGCACCCGAAGCAGCTTGCCGTTCGAGAAAGAACTTGTCAATCCAACCGTGTGCGGACGGGTTTATCATGCCGCAAAGCTACGGAGAAAATAAAATGAAAATCCAAACACGGCCGTTTAAAACCGTATTTGGATGCTATGGAAAAGTAAGATGGGTTTATTTGATGATGCCCGCGCAGGCTTGTCGTCCGCCGGCGTTCCCGGTAGGCTGCGTGGTGAAATCGTCCGCTTTTTCATGGACAATCAAACCTTTCCCGAGAATATCTTTTGTTTCATCACCACACCCGATACACCATTCTTCGGTGGTCATGCTCAGTTTCGCGTTGCCCGAAGGATCTGCTGTTACGTTTCCGATGTCGCCTTTATGGTAGTCGCCTTCGCCCCATTTGCCGTGTTTCTTGAAGGTCGGGTTCCAGTGCCCGCCTGCCGACGAGCCATCGGCAGACGAACAATCCGCTTTTTCATGGATGTGTATGGCATGTACGCCGGGTTTCAATCCTGACAATTTCACGTCTAAAGTAACGCGGCCGTTGTGTTCTGAAAATGTGGCCGTACCGGAAACCGTGCTGCCACTTTTGGGTTCGAGGTCAACCTTTACGGTATTTTTGGCGGCGTCGGTCTTGTTGCATTTGCATCCTATGGCGAATGCGATTACAGCAACCGAGAGCAGTATTTTCTTCATGATCGGAATTTATTTTTGGTTTTCTCAAAGTTAGCGATGCTGCCGGGAACATTAGCGAAATAAACGTTAAAACTAAATTTTACACAAGCGCCGCGACGTAACTTTAAGAAAAAAAGACATGAAATTACGCGCCGGTTATCCGTTTTGGCTCATCAAGGATGGGCTTCCCTTTTCTTACCCGAAGTTGCAACAAGACATCGAAACCGAAGTAGTGATCGTGGGCGGCGGCATTTCCGGCGCGCTCATGCGCTACTATTTAGTGGAAGCCGGGATTGACTGCATTGTGGTCGACGGCAGGACGGTTGGGCTCGGCAGTACCTGCGCCAGCACGGCGTTGCTTCAGTACGAAATCGACACGCCGCTTGTTGATCTTACCAAAATCTATGGCCGCGAAAAGGCGGAACGCGCGTACCATCTGTGCAATGAAGCCATCGAAAAACTCGGGAAAATTGCGAAAAAAATTAAGTTTAACGAATTTAAGATGCGCGACAGTGTGTATTTCGCCGCCTACAAAAAAGACGTGCGGTTCCTGAAAGAGGAATTCGAAGCCAGAAAGGCTGCCGGATTCGACGTCGAATTCCTCGACGGGCCAACCGTCGCGCAGCATTACGGTTTTTCATCCCCGGCGGCCATCCTGTCGCACCACGGCGCTGAAACCAATGCCTATAGTTTTACACATGCGCTGTTGCGCTACAGGAAAAAGCAATGGCCCGATGTGTTCGACCGTACCAAAATCGTTAGTACGAAGCGCCACAAAGATGGCGTTGCGCTTCAGACCGAAGAAGGCCATAGCATAAAGGCGCATCATGTCGTTTACGCGACGGGTTACGAAGTTACCGAAATGCTTGACAAATCCATCGTCAAATTGCTGTCCACGTATGCCATCGTCAGCGAACAGTTCAACCAACCCGATTATTGGAAAAATCGGGCCTTGTTGTGGAATACCGCCGATCCGTACCTGTATTTGCGTACCACCGCGGACGGCCGCATACTTATTGGTGGCCGCGACGAGGATTTCTTCGACCCGAACCGCCGCGACAAACTCATCCCAACCAAAGCGAAACAACTCGAAAAGGATTTCCTGAAATTGTTCCCGCACGTGGCGTTTAAGACAGAGTTCAGTTGGGCGGGCACATTTGGCAGCACCAAGGATGGACTGCCTTACATCGGCGCCTACAAAAAACTGCCACATAGTTATTTTGCGCTCGGCTTCGGCGGAAATGGCATCACGTTCAGCCAAATTGCAGGAGAAATCATCACCGACTTACTACAGGGTAAACCCAACAAAGACGCCGGATTGTTCGCCTTTAATCGTTAACGGGCGGTGAACCTACTTCAAAAAATCGTATAACATATCGGGCGAATTCTGTAACGGAAGCCACGGCCGTCGTGGGTAATTTTGGAAAATAAACCATAAAAACCCACGACATGAAAAAGATTGAAATCGTCATACGAAGCCTTTTCTTGGCATCTGCAATCGTGTTTTTCGCGGCTTGCAAAGACAACAAAGAGACGGACACTAAAGAAATCGCAACTGAGCAAAATGAAGAGAAGTTCGACGAGAACGACAGCAAGGAAGATGATTCTGAGTTTTTAGTTGCCGCCGCAGAAACCGATTTGATGGAAATCGAAATCGGGAAACTCGCGCAATCCAAAGGCACGGCGCAGGGCGTGAAAGACTTCGGTAAGATGCTCGTGGACGAACACACCAAGTCAGCGGCAGACACCAAACCTTTCGCCGACAAACTCAACGTGAGCCTGCCTTTGTCCATCACCGAGAAAGGCCAGGAGCGATATAACGAGCTAAGCAAAGAAGCCAAAGGCAAGGATTTCGACCGCAAGTTCGCCGACATGATGGTGAAGGGGCATGAAGATGCACTGGAAAAAATGAAAAAAGCCGCGGACGATGCCAATGATCCAGATGTCCGCGCATGGGCCGCCGGAATGGTTCCGACCTTGGCGGCGCACCTCGAACAGGCCAAAATCCTCCACGATCAAATAAACCAATAATCAAATACTAACTAAAACCTTTTAAACCATGGGAAATTTATTGTACACCATAGCGGTAATCCTCATTATCATTTGGGCCATCGGGTTTTTCGCGTTCCCGACCACCGGCAGTTTGATCCACATTTTGTTGGTCATCGCGATTGTCGTAGTGCTCTTGCGGATTATCCAAGGTAAGAAACCTATCGAATAACGCGTCCAGATTAATGGATCAGTTATGGGCCGTTGTGGGAAATCTGCAGCGGCTTTTTTTATGGGAAAAGCCCGCTCTATTTAAGAAACGGGCTTTTCGTAGGGATTAACTTAACTACTTAACTTCAGAAACAATAGTGGTTTTCTTCCACCAGTTTGCTGGCGATGGTCTCGCGCAATTCGACGACGTTCGGCATATTGGTGTATTTCGTGTATCGGCGCAATCCCATGAGCAACATGCGTTGTTCGTCGCCGGTAGCGAATGACGCAATGCCTTCCTTGCCCTTAGCGATGACCACGTCCGTGGCGTTGTACAAATAGAGTTGCGCCATGGCGATTTGCTCCTTGATCTGGTCTGCGCCTTTTGTTTTTGCCATTTTCTCCGTGCGCAAAATCGCAGATTCCGCCAGATAAATCTCAATCATCATGTCGGCGGCGGCCATGAGCAATTGCTGGTGTGATTCCAGGTCCGGGCCGTATTTCTGGACGGCTGACCCGGCCACCATCAAGAATGCTTTCTTCAATTTGCCGATGAGCTCTTTTTCCTCTGCGAACAATTCGCTGTAATCTGGGATTTCAAAATCCGGGATGCCCATCAATTCCTCGGCGACCTTCATGGCCGGTCCCAGCAAATCCACGTGGCCTTTCATCGCTTTCTTCACGAGCATGCCCACGCACAGCATACGGTTGATTTCGTTCGTGCCTTCGTAAATCCGGGCAATCCGGGCATCGCGCCAAGCGCTTTCCATCGGCGTGTCTTCGGAAAAGCCCATGCCGCCCAAGATCTGGATGCCTTCGTCCGAACAATTCTGGATGTCTTCGGACACGGCCACTTTCAAGATGGAACACTCGATGGCAAATTCCTCCACACCTTTCAGCTCCGCTTCCTGATGGCTTGCGCCCTCGGCTTCACGGGCTTTAATGCGGTCTTCGATACTTTTCGCAGCACGGTAGCACGCACTTTCACCAGCGTACGCACTCGTGGCCATTTCGGCCAATTTCGCACGGATAGCGCCAAAGGACGAAATAGGAACATTAAACTGGAAACGTTCATTCGCATATTTCACGGCACCTGATGTAACGCGTCGCTGGGCGTCCAAACACGCACCAGCCAATTTGATTCGGCCTACATTGAGCGCATTCATCGCAATCTTAAACCCTTCGCCACGTCCGGCCAGCATATTTTCGACGGGCACTTTCGTGTCGGAGAAGAAAACCTGTCGGGTAGAAGAGGCGCGGATGCCCAGTTTGTGTTCTTCCTCGTTCATCGAAATGCCGTTGCTGGGGTCGTTCTCGACAATGAATCCGGTGATGTTCTTGTCGTCTTCAATCCTGGCGAAAACGATGAACAACGAACAGAATCCGGCGTTGGAAATCCACATTTTTTGCCCGGTAATCTTGTAATGCGTACCGTCCTCAGACAAAACGGCTTTTGTTTTTCCTGAATTCGCATCAGATCCGGCACCCGGTTCGGTTAAACAATATGCGCCAAACCATTCACCTGAAGCCAGTTTTGGGACGTATTTTTTCTTTTGTTCCTCGGTGCCGTACAACGTGATGGGCATCGTACCGATTCCGGTGTGCGCACCAAACGCAGTGGAGAAAGAACCCGTAGCGCCCGAAATGTAATCGCAAACCAGCATCGTGTCAACGAATCCCATTCCAAGCCCGCCGTAGGCTTCGGGAACGGCAACGCCCAACAATCCTAATTCACCGACTTTGCGCATGCAGGCTTCGGTAAACGCATAATCTTTGTTTTCAAACCGGTCTTTGTTTGGCCAGATTTCCTTGTCCACGAATTCACGGACAGTGTCACGCATCATGATTTGCTCCTCGGAGAAATCCTCGGGCGTGAATACGTCTTCGCATTTGGTCTCCTTGACGAGGAATTGCCCGCCGCGGGTAATGTCTTTTTCTGTGATTGTTTCCATAATTTTTTTTTGAAGAAAGAGGAAAGACCGCTACGCTGAAGGAAGAAAGACTTAATTCAGTTTACCGATTAATCCAGCGATCATTTTTTGAAGTTCTATTATCTTGTTTTCTAGTTCCGTTGTTTTTTCGATTGAAACATATTTATGCATTTGTGCAATTAGAAGTTGCGTTTGTAGTTCAAAAGAAGAACCAAGGCTGATATTTAAATAATGAGCAAAATGCTTATTGGTTCTGTTTGACCCTTCTGCAATGTTCGAAGGAATTGAAATCGAAGCACGATTCATTTGGCTACCTAGACCATACATCTCTTTTTTTGGAAAGTTCATGCAGATACGATGTATATCAGAAGTGATTTCCATTGATAGTGTCCAAATTTTCAGATTCTTGAAATTGTGATTCATGGCGTATAATTATTTTGAGTGGTGTATATTTTTCTTCTTTCGGCGCAGCGTTCTTTCCTGTTTCAGTGAAACGGTCTTTCTTCTTTCAGCATAGCGTTCTTTCCTCTTTCAGTGAAACGGTCTTTCTTCTTTCAGCGTAGCGGTCTTTCTTCTTTCAGTGAAACGGTCTTTTCTCTTTCAGCGCAGCGTTCTTTCTTTTACAATAACTCATAAATCCCCGCCGCGCCCTGTCCGGTTCCGACGCACATGGTGACCATGCCGTATTTGTTGCCGCGACGTTTCATTTCGTCGAACAATTGAACCGATAGTTTTGCGCCAGTGCAACCCAGCGGATGACCGAGTGCGATGGCGCCGCCGTTCACGTTGACGATGTCCGGATTGATTCCTAATTCTCGGACAACAGCCAATGATTGCGAAGCAAAAGCTTCGTTGAGTTCGATCAATTCGATTTGATTGAGTTGCATTCCGGCTTGCTTCAAGGCTTTCGGGATGGCTTTCACCGGGCCAATACCCATAATGCGCGGTTCCACTCCGGCGGATGCGAAGTTCACCAGTCGCGCAATAGGAGTGAGGTTAAGCTCTTTCACCATTTCTTCGCTCATGATCATCACGAACGCGGCACCGTCGCTCATTTGCGATGAGTTTCCGGCCGTTACGCTTCCGTCGGCGGCAAAAACAGGTTTCAGTTTCGCGAGTGCCTCAACAGTCGTATCGGCGCGCGGGCCTTCGTCTTTGCTCACCGTATAGGATTTCGTGGCTTTTTTACCGTTCTCGTCCAAGAAGGTTTGCTCGACCGTGATTGGAACAATCTGCGAATCGAATTTCCCTTCGGCCTGTGCTTTCAAGGCTTTTTGGTGCGAATTGAAGGCAAACGCATCCTGATCTTCGCGCGATACGTTGAATTGCTTGGCGACGGCTTCGGCGGTCAATCCCATGCCCCAATAGTAATCTTCGTGGCCTTCTTTTGCCACGCCGTAATCGGGCGTTGGCTTGTAGCCGCCCATCGGGATGAAACTCATGCTCTCGGCACCGCCTGCGATGATGCAATCGGCCATTCCCGCTTGAATCCGCGCTGTTGCCATTCCGATCGTTTCCAATCCGGAAGCGCAATAGCGGTTAACCGTTACGCCCGGAACGTCGGTTACTTTCAATCCCATTAATGAGATCAATCGGCCCACATTCAAACCTTGTTCGGCTTCCGGCATGGCGTTTCCAACCATGACGTCGTCAATGCGCGTCTTGTCGAAATCGGGCAATTGTGCCATCAAATATTGGATGGTTTCTGCGGCCAGTTCGTCCGGCCTTTTGAATCGGAACACGCCACGCGGCGCTTTGCCTACGGCGGTGCGGAATCCTTTTACGATATATGCTGTTTTCATAATTTATTTTTTTATTTTGGAAGAAAGACCGCTTCGCTGGGAGCCGCGCTGAAAGAGGAAAGACCGCTTCGCTGCAAGGCTAAATTTCTACTCTTTCTTCTTTCTTCTCTCTAATTTCTCAACGGTTTTCCTTTGGTCAACATAAACTGGATGCGTTCCAGCGTTTTCCTTTCGGTGCAAAGCGATAAAAAGGCTTCGCGCTCGATATCCAAAAGGTATTGTTCGGTGACCAATGTTGGTTCGGAAAGATCGCCGCCGGCCATGACGTAGGCCAATTTGTTTGCGATTTTCTTGTCGTGGTCGGAAATGAATTTTCCGGCTTCCATCGAGTCTGTTCCAACGAGGAACATGCCGAGCGCTTGTTTTCCGAGCACTTTCACGTCTTTCCGCCGCACAGGTTGCGTGTAACCGGCTTCGGCCATAATCAAGGCGTGTTTCTTGGCTTCCGCGATTTGCCTGTCGCGGTTCACGACGATGACATCTTTTTGTTGCAAAATGCCCAAATCGTAGGCTTCATGAGCTGAAGTCGATACTTTCGCCATCGCCACGGTAAGGAAATATTCCTGCAGGACATTTAATTCAACATCGTTTTTATGGAATTGATCGGCCGCCCGCAAAGCCATTTCCTTGGAACCGCCGCCGCCCGGAATGACGCCAACGCCGAATTCGACCAGCCCGATATATGTTTCCGCCGCAGCAACTATTTTATCGGCGTGCAAACTCATTTCGCAACCGCCGCCAAGTGTCATGCCGTGTGGCGCCACGACGACCGGAACCGCCGAATACCGGCAGCGCATCATCGTGTCCTGGAAGAGTTTGATGGCCATGTTGAGTTCATCGTATTCTTGCTCCACGGCCATCATGAAAATCATCCCGATGTTGGCACCCACGGAAAAGTTCGCACCCTGGTTGCCAATGACCAATCCGTTGTATTCTTTTTCGGCCAGGTCGATGGCTTTGTTGATGCCTTGCAAAACGCCGCCGCCGATGGTGTTCATCTTTGAGCGGAATTCGAGGTTCAGGATGCCGTCGCCCAAATGCTGGATGACCGCGTCTGAATTGCTCCAGATTTTCTTGCTCTCGCGGATGTTGTCGAGTATGACGAATGCGTCCTGTCCGGGTTTTTTCACGGCCGATTTCGACGCGATGTCATAGAAGTATGTTGCGCCGTCCTTTACCGAATAAAAGTTGTTTCCCGACGCGATCATGTCGTCTATCCAAGACGCATAACTGAGGTTTTCGGACTTGATGAGTTCGATGCCTTTTGCAACGCCCACGGCATCCCATATTTCGAATGGCCCGTTTTCCCAGCCGAAGCCCGCTTTCATGGCATCGTCGATCTTGTAGAGTTCGTCGGAGATTTCTGGGATTCGGTTCGATACGTAAGCAAACATGCCCGCGAGGTTGCGGCGGTAGAATTCGCCGGCTTTGTCCTTGCCCGTGATCAAAACCTTGAAGCGGTCTATGGGTTTGTCTATGGTTTTGGTGAGTTCAAGCGTTGCGAAAGACGCTTTCTTGCCCGGACGATATTGCATCGTGTCAAGGTCGAGCGTCAGGATTTCCTTTCCTTCTTTCTTGTAGAAGCCGGAACCGGTTTTAGAGCCGAGCCATTTGTTTTCGGTCATTTGCCCGATGTAGTCCGGCAATTTGAACAGTTCGCGCATTTCGTCCTGCGGCACGTTTTCGTACAAACCGTTGGCGACATGAACCAGCGTGTCAAGGCCAACAACGTCAACCGTACGGAACGTAGCCGATTTTGGGCGGCCAATTACCGGGCCGGTGAGTTTGTCGACTTCTTCCACCGTCAACCCCATTTCCTTTACGAGATGGAACAACGCCTGGATGCCGTAAACCCCGATCCGGTTGCCGATGAATGCAGGCGTATCCTTGGCAACGACGGACGTTTTGCCGAGGTATTTCTCGCCGTAATGGGTCAGGAAATCCAACACTTCCGGTGATGTTTTCGGGCCTGGGATGATTTCAAATAACTTGAGGTAACGCGCCGGGTTGAAGAAATGCGTGCCGCAGAAATGCTGTTGGAAATCTTCGCTGCGGCCATCGCTCATGAAATGGATCGGAATGCCCGATGTGTTGGAGGTAACCAGCGTGCCCGGTTTCCGGAATTGCTCGATCTGGGCAAAAACCTGTTGTTTGATGTCGAGCCTTTCCACGACGACTTCGATGATCCAATCCACGCTGTTGATTTTTGCCATGTCGTCGGTGGTGTTTCCGGTCGTGATGCGGCTGGCGAATTTCTGGTGGTAAATAGGCGAGGGCTTTGATTTGAGCGCGTTGGCCAAATGGTCATTGGCGATGCGGTTTCGGACGGCTTTGTGTTCTAAAGTCAGTCCTTTTTTCTGTTCGGCTTCTGTCAACTCACGTGGCAGGATGTCGAGCAGCAAAACTTCCACACCGACGTTGGCGAAATGGCACGCAATGCCCGAACCCATGATTCCGGATCCGATGACGGCCACTTTCTTGATGATTCTTTTATTGTTCACGGTCAATGTTTTTTGTTCGTTTATTTCTCTGGAAATATTTTCTTTTCTGAGATGAGTTCGCTGATGGTTTCTGTGACTTCCATAAAATGCCGGATTTTTTCCTCTGAGAGGTTGGCCTTGATGATGTCGTTGAATTTCAGGACGGTTTCGCGCGATAAATCCCGTTTCTCTTTCCCGAAGTCGGTCAGGTAAATCAGTACGCCGCGTCCGTCGTTCGGGTTGGGCCGACGCGCTATCAATCCTTTGTCTTCCATGGATTTCAACGTGCGCGTCAAGCTGGTGGCTTCCATGCCCATTTTCGGCCCGAGCATGGTCGATGGCGTTCCTTCGTCTCGGTCAATGCTCAACAAAGCGAAGCCCGTGGCCATCGTGGCGCCGTATTTCGACGCTTCTTCGTTATACATCCGCGAAACCGCCTGCCAGGTAGCGCGCAGGGCATAATCGATGGTTTTGTCTTTCATGGTTTGTCCGGAAAGTTCAAATATAATAAAAAATACTATGCATGCATAATAAATTGTAAAAAAATGAAAAACTCCCATATTTCAGGGAGTTCGTTCTAGGGAAAGTACTAAATTATGCTTCGGATGTCTTGGAAAGCTTGCCGTTTACCGCGCCAACCACGCCGCCAACAAGCGCGCCGATGATGACACAAATGATAAGATCGACCCCGAATTGTTGCCAGTTCGGCTCGGCTTCCATGCCTCGCATGAAGAAGTTGCTCATCAGGCCTGTAAGGATACCAATCCCGACGCCCGCACGCGCGCCTTTGGCGAAACTGGTAATGCCCGCCAGACCAACGAGGATGTACGACATCAGGAAACCGAAGCTGAAACAGCCTCCGGTAATCATGGCCATGTTGGGCTCGCCGCCGCCGAAGAAGTCATAGAAAACGATTCCGTACAATACCCAACCCAATAAAAAGTCGGTAATGCCGCCGGCGATACCGGCCAATACGAAGTTCTTCATGTTCATAGTTTTCGTTTTTAATTGGTTATCGATATAAAATTAGCAAAACGACACGCTGCATTAAACAGTTGTTAAATCGGTTGCTAACATATTTATAAACAATTAATTGCAAAAAAAATCCCCCGGATTGGAGGATTACTGGCCATAAATTTTTCGGTATAGGTCGTCGTATTTTTCGCGGACGATTTTGCGCTTGAGTTTCATCGTCGGGGTCAGGTGGCCGGAATCTACAGACCAGACTTCGGGCGTCAATTCGAAGCGCTTGATCTTTTCCCAGTTGCCGAATTTCTCGTTTAGCTGGTCAATTTCGGCTTCGATGCGTTCGATTATTTTCGGGTTCGATGCGATGTCCGCATTGCTTTCGCCAAGGTTGACGTCATGCAACTTCGCCCATTCGCGGCAGAACTGGAAATTGGGCTGGATGAGCGCGGCAGGCATTTTCTCGCCATCGCCGATCACCATGATCTGCTCGATGAACCGTGATTGTTTCATGGCGTTTTCGAGCAATTGCGGGGCAATGTATTTGCCGCCGGAAGTCTTGAACATTTCCTTTTTGCGATCGGTGATCTTCAGGAAACCGTCTGTGTCAAATTCGCCGATATCGCCCGTATGGAAATAGCCGTCCTGTATGGCTTCGGCCGTTTTCTCCGGGTCTTTGTAATAGCCCATCATGACGTTCGGTCCTTTGCACAGGATTTCGCCGTCCGGGGCAATTTTTACTTCAACTTCATCGATGACCTTGCCGACCGTCCCCAACCTGAAACCGTTGTTGCGCATATCGTTCACGGCGATGACCGGCGAGGTTTCGGTAAGCCCGTAGCCTTCCACAACCGGGATTCCGGCGGCCGCGAAAATGCGTGTCAATCTGGGCTGTAAAGCGGCGCTGCCCGATACCAGCAGGTCAAGATGCCCGCCCAGACCTTCTTTCCATTTGCTGAAAATAAGTTTGCGTGCGATGCCGAGTTGCAGGTCAAACCAAAGCCCGTTATTTTCGTTGGGTTTGTATCGGAAACCGAGGTCAATCGCCCAAAAAAACAGTTTTTTCTTGATGCCCGTAAGCGCCGAACCTTTGGCGTAAATACTTTCATACACTTTCTCCAACAGCCGTGGCACTACGGTCATGACGTTGGGTTTGGCTTCCTTGACGTTTTCGGATATTTTCTCGATGGATTCGGCGAAGTAAATCGATACACCGTAATATTGGTACAGGTACGCGACCATGCGCTCGAAGATGTGGCAAATCGGGAGGAAACTCAAGGCGCGCGTTTTCCCCGCGTTGAATGGGATTTTCTTTTCGCTGCCCAATACGTTCGAGACGATGTTGTGGTGCGAGAGCATGACGCCTTTTGGCCGTCCGGTCGTACCCGAGGTGTAGATGATCGTGGCCAATTCTTCGGGCCTGACGTCGTTTTTACGCGCTTCGACCTCGGCTTGGTTGCTTTCGTCCTGGCCCAATTCCACCAGTTCCCGCCAATTCTTGCAGCCTTCGATGTCATTGAAACTGTAAATCTCTATTAAGTTCGGGAGTTTGTTGCGGATGGAACTTATCTTCCTGAGCAAGTCGGCATCGGAAACAAAACAATAAATGGCGCCGGAATGGTTCAAGATGTACTCGTAGTCTTCTTCGGAAATCGTTGGGTAAATGGGTACGTTCTGTGCGCCGGTTTGCAAAATCCCGACGTCCATGATGTGCCATTCGGTGCGGTTGTTCGATGAAATCACGGCAATCTTGTCATTTTTCTTCACGCCCATCCGCAACAGCGCCCGCGAAATGGCATTGGCGCGCGCGACGTATTGCTGGGTCGAAGTCGGAATCCATTCCCCGGCGTACTTCGTGACAAGCGCATCGGGCTTCGGGTAGTGTTCCAATTGGTGATAAGCAAAATCGAATAATCTGGTGATGGCCATCGGGACAATTTTCCCGCAAAATAGCATTTTAATTGGTAATTGACAATTGATAGTCGATAATTGGTGCCAGACCCGAGCGCGCCAGTGCGGCTTTTCCGTTGCGCCAAAAGTTAAACGTGTATAAACCAACCGACTTTATCCTTAAATTTGCCGCACAACGCCCATTATGCCGATCCAGAGACTGAAGAAAATCCCGAGATTGCAAGAATACAAGCTGCTGTTCGTGCGCATCGGTTTGGCGTATGTGTTCTATTTCTTGGCGCGCGCGCTGTTTTATCTGTACAACAGGGATTTGATCGAAGTGAATTCATTATTTGAATTCCTCAAATTGGCTTGGCATGGGCTGGCGTTTGACACGACGGCGATTTTATACATCAATTCGCTGTTCATCATTTTGTCTTTGTTGCCGCTGTACATAAACACGCGAAAAGGTTTCCAGACATTTTTGCTCTGGCTGTATTTCGTCACGAACCTCTTGGCGTACGCGACCAATTTCATCGATTTCATCTACTACCGTTTCAACTTCGGGCGTTCCACGATTGCGGCTTCGGAGTCCATCGCCCATGAAGAGAACAAATGGTTGTTGTTGGGCAATTTCATCGTCGGGTATTGGCATGTGTTCTTGTTGTTCTTCGGACTTGCGTATTTGTGGGTTTACCTCTACAAAAAGCGTTCGCTGAAAGTCGAGAAAGTCACCAACCACGTCAAATACTGGACGACTTCCGTGTTTGCATTCGTCGTCATCGTCGTGATGGCTGTCGGCGGCATCCGCGGCGATTTCAAGAAAAGTACGCGCCCGATCAATCTGGTGGATGCCAACCGTTTCGTCAATCACATTTCGCAGGCCGATGTCGTGCTCAACACGCCGTTTGCCATCATCCGCACGATCAACATGCGCAGCATCAAGAAATTGAATTACGTTACGCCGGAAGTCATTGCGCGAGAGGTGAAACCCATCAAACAGTATAGCAACAATTCGCCTACCAAGCCGAACATCGTCATCTTCATCTTGGAGAGCTATGGCAGGGAATACATCTCGAGTTTCAATAAGAACAAGAACATTCCGGGTTACAAAGGATATTCACCGTTCGTGGATTCGCTGGCGCAGCACAGTTTGATTTTTACCAATGCCTACGCCAACGGGTACAAATCCATCCATGGCATGTCGTCGGTCATCGCCGGGATTCCGTCATTCAAGGACGCGTTCACTTCGACGCCATACGCCAAACAGGACATTCAGTCGCTGGTGTCGGTGCTCAAGGGCGAAGGTTATACGACGTCGTTCTACCACGGCGCCCCGAACGGTTCAATGGGTTTCCTGGGCTTCGGGAATATTCTGGGCTACGACCATTATTACGGCAAGACCGAATACAACAACGACGCGGATTTTGACGGCGTCTGGGGCATTTGGGACGAACCGTTCTTCCAGTATTTCAACCGGAATCTAAGTAAGGAAAAGCAGCCGTTCTTCGCAACGCTGTTCTCGGTGTCGTCGCACGAGCCGTACAAAGTGCCCGAAAAGTATAAGGATAAGTTCCCGAAGGGCGACGTCAACATCCACCAGCCGATTGGCTACACCGATTATGCCTTGCGCCGTTTCTTCGATGAAGCCAAAAAGCAGCCTTGGTTCAACAACACGATTTTCGTTTTGGTGGCCGACCACGGCAACACGATTTTCTACGACGAATACAAGAAGATCTTCAACAAGAATACGGTGCCCATCTTATTCTATTCGCCTTCCGGAAGATACATCGGCGTAAACGACGATTGGGCGCAGCAGATCGACATTTATCCGACGTTGCTCGACATGATCGGGTACGAGAAGCCTTTCCGGAGCTGGGGCAGGAGTTTGATTGGGGAAAAAGACGTGAAGCCTTTCGTGATGCGGTATTCGGCCAATATGTATCAATTCATGGGCGGTCACTATATTTGTACATTCGATGGCAATAAAGTCACCGGATTTTACGACAAGGATGACAAGGGCATGACCAAGAACTTGATTGGGCAACGAAATGCTGAAATGGATAGCCTGGAACTCAGGATGAAGGCGTTTTTACAGGATTACATGGAACGCATCATCGACAAAAAACTAAACCCACAACAATGAAAAAGAAAATCATCATCGCCGTTGCCATCATTGCCGTTGCGGCCGGCGCCTACAAGATTTATGACGTGTATTTCAATTACCGTTTCATGACGATCACCGAAGGGAAAGTCTACAAATCGGGCGTGATTCCGCCGGAGAAGATCGAGGATTATGTCGAAAAATACAAGATCAAGTCCATCGTAGATCTGCGCGGTCCGGTCACGCAGGATAAGATCAACAATCCTGAAAGCTGGACCGAGATCAACGCCGAGAAAGAAGCGACGTCTCAAATTCCGGGATTGAACTACTACAACATCCCGTCTGAGCAAGTCCCGAAAAAACACAACCTGGACAAATTCTACAAAGTCATCGACAACCCGGACAATTACCCGATCTTGATCCATTGTTACCACGGCATCGGTAGGGCACAGATGTATTCAGCCATTTACCGCATCGAAAAAGAAGGCTTCAGCAACGAAGATGCGCGCGGCAAGGCGGCTTTCCCGGTCATCTTCAGTTCTTTTGACGACGGCACGCCGAAGGGCGAATTCCTGAAGTCTTACGTGTCGCGGAAAGATTCGGTAGCCCTCGGGAAGACGTCCGCTGAATAATTACAAGCTGAAACTTACCGCCGTGTCTTTGGTGACGAGGTAGAAAATACCCATCAGCAACAACATCATTTCCACGAAAATCACCAGCAGGAATAACGCCAGGCGCCACATCGTGCCCAGGAAAGTGTGGTATTTGATGGCAGCATTGCCATACGTCCAGGCCGGATAAATGAACAGCGCAAAAAATGAAAGGACTTCCATCCAGCCTATAAATAACGATACTTTGCTGCCCAATTCGTTCAGGAAGTTGAAGAAAACGAAGAACAACCCGACCAGCAACATGCCCAGCAGGTTGATGCCGCTCAGGATGAAATGCTCGGCGAGGTTGAGTTTCATTTTCGGGAACATCAGCCACGCATCGATGGCGACAATCGGGACGATGCCCAAAAGCAACACCTTCATGTATCGGGTGAAAAAGTCGGTCACCTCGACGTTGTTTTCATTGTAGGACAACCGCTCCGGATGGATATAGTCGTACACATGCACCAACACAATGTGCAACCCGATGACCAGCAAACACAAATAGAAAATGTTGTAATACCTGATGCGTTTCCCGCCGATGTAATCCAGCGCCGCGCGCCCCGGACGGACCAAAGTTTCCTTTACGGTGAACAGAATGCCGCGGTCCATGTGCCACATGCCATGCAACAAATCGTGTAAAAGGAAGTGTTTGATCGTGATGCGGTGCGTATCAGTCTTCTGGCCGCAGTTGGCGCAGAATTTCCCGTTTACAGTCGCGTTGCAATTCAGGCAGTTGTGTTCCACTGAAATTCGTTTTCGCTAAAATACTAAAGTTTGGGTTTGGGCCAGTACGTCATCGGCGAAATGGTGTCCACGAAAATCAGCCCGTCATACGCCTTGGTGTAACGTCGGGAAAGGAACCACAATTTCTCAGGGTCGAAACCCGGGCCGCCCAAAAACAACTGCCTGTTTTTCTTGCCGAAGAAGTTGCCCGGTGCATTTTTGGCCCCGGCCATGTCCAGGAAATAAATATCGGGTGTCGCGGCCATCATCGTCGCCGCGAACGTATTTTCATAGGGCGCGTCCATCGTGCGGTAGGTTGCGGCCTTGACTTTCCCGTTTTCGAAGAGGTAGCCTTTGAGTTCGCCTTTCCCGAAATCGAAACCCACGCTGTAATAGGCGTCGCGGTATTTGTCTTTCAGGTAGGATCCGGTGCTTTTTGCGCCGCGGCTGTAGTCGTCATTGATGATGTGTTCGTTGTGCGCCCAGATGAAAGCCTTTTCGCCGGACGTTTCCTTTTCTAGGATGTCGACGACGTTTTCATACATGTTTTGATCGCGCACGCCGCCGTAAGGTGTTTCCAGGTACGCGATGAATTGCGAAAGGTAACGCAAACCGCGCTGCATGTCCTTGTATTCCGGATTGCCCGACGCCTTGCGTTTGACTACGTCTTCCCGGATAATGGCAGACACTTGGTCGATGGCCAGCAACTTGTCTTTCGACCAGCCTTTGGGCACTTTGGTTCCGAGTGCTGTGGCAGAACATTCCGCGACGATGGCCAGCAGTTTTCCATCGACTTCCATTTGATTAACCTTTAAGTATTGTTCCAGTCGTGCGGCGATGTCTTGTCCGAACTGGTTTTCCATACCGTAAAAACGGATTTGCTTTTCGACGGGCTTTCCCGCATTGTAGTCGCGCATCCATTGCAACAGCGCCGACACTTCTTTGCAGCGCCAAATGCCTTGCCCGAAGTTTTCCAGTACGGATTGCGCATCGCCTGCGCCGCCCGTGATGAAGGCATTGACACCGCGTTCGGCTTGGTAGCTTTCTTCCATGATAAAAACCTTCACGCCGTGATATAGTACGAGGTATTTGAAGAATTTAGCCTTGAGGTCGAAGAATTCCTTGCCGTGGTGCGATGCTTCGCCGAAACCGAAGATGCGCGCGTTCTTGAAACCGTCCGGCGCGTTTTGGCTGAACAGGGTCAACTCCGAATCGGGATTCGCGTCTTCTATCACGACGGCATGCCCATCGATCCAAGACACGATTTCTTGCTGCTGCGCCGAACCAATCGAAAAAACAAACAGTAAAAAAAGCAGTTTCCTCACGGCTTGCGCTCGGCCTCGCCGCCGTAGGTTTTGGAACGTTCGCCCTGGATGAACATTTTCTGCGAATTGAAATGGATGGTGAAACTGACGGGTTTCCAGACCAATCCTTCCGCGTCGTCCAAATCTGACGCAGACGTGTATTGGAACCAAAGCGTGTAGGCCGCATTGTCAAACCCTTTCTTGAAAATCGGCGTACCGGCTTCGTCACATTCGATGCCCCAAACCATCGCGCGTTTGGGTTGTTCGTGCAACTGGTAAAAGCCGTTGCCGCCGCCGTTGAGTTCCACGGTTGGTTCTTCGCCCTTGAAATAGTACGTGCCCGTAATAGGATAATTGATGTTCGTGGTGATGTAATGCACGCCGTCTTTGGCTTCGATGCGGCTTACTTGCGCTAGGCCAATCGATGTAAACAAACACAAAACGAAAAGGAATTTTACGTGACGCACGCGGTTGGAATTTTTCTGTCGGTTTTGGATTTTCGGTGTCATGGCATCGGTGTTTAGCGCTAAAATTAGCAACAATCGAAAACCGCTTGCCGGGTAGAATCTATTAGTTATAAACAGAGTTTTTAAAAATTGGCGCCCGTGTCAGGGAATGTTCCGGGATTTGAGTTCCTTTTCGATTTCGGCCTCGAGGGTTTTTTCGTGTTTGGAATTCCGGACCAACAAATAGCCGATAGCCAATGGAAAAAAGGTGAATAATCCAAAGCCGTTGTTGGCCGCGCTGTACACAAAAATACCGACGGTAAAGCCAACAATCACGGCATTCACCAGCTTGCCGTTTTTGATCGCCTTCCGCTTCCGCAGTAGTTCGGCGTCAGTCAACCTGCGCAGTTCATTTTCAAGCATTAGACATTCACTGATAATTACTGACTATTAATTGCTTCCAACCATTTCCGCGCATTCACGAACGCTTCCAGCCACGGCGAGACTTCGTCTTTCCGTCCGTCCGGGTAATGCGCCCAGTTCCATTGGAAGGTCGAGCGCTCAATATGCGGCATCGTCACCAAATGGCGCCCGGTCTTGTCGCACATCATGGCGATGTCGAAATGCGAACCGTTCGGATTGGCCGGATAACCTTCGTAGGCGTACTTGGCCACGACGTGGTAACGGTCTTCGGAATAGGGCAAATCGAATCGGCCTTCACCGTGCGAAATCCAGACGCCCAACGTCGTTCCGGCCAATGATGAGAGCATCACGGAATTGTTCTCCTGCACTTTCACCAATGTAAATCCGCTTTCGTGCTTGTGCGACGTATTGTGTTTCATCTTGCCGTGAACCTCGTGCTCGGGGTTGATGAGTTCCAGTTCCATGAACAATTGGCAGCCGTTGCAGATACCCACAGACAAAGTGTCTTCACGCTTGATAAAGTTTTCCAGCGCCGTTTTCGCTTTTTCGTTGTACAAGAATGCGCCGGCCCAGCCTTTCGCGGAACCCAGTACATCCGAATTCGAGAACCCGCCGACGGCACCAATGAATTGGATGTCTTCGAGTGTTTCACGACCTGAAATCAAATCTGTCATGTGGACATCTTTCACATCGAAGCCTGCCAGATACATCGCATTGGCCATTTCGCGTTCCGAGTTCGATCCTTTTTCCCGGATGATGGCGGCTTTTGGGCGCGGCTTGCCGGTATCGATGGCGGGTTTCTTTCCGTCGAAATGCGCCGGGAATGTATATTTAAGCGGTTGGTTTTTGTAGTTGTCGAAGCGTTGACGGGCATTTTTCTCGCCAGATTGTTTGCGGTCGAGCAGGTAAGAAGTCTTGAACCAAACGTCGCGGAGTGCCGCCACATCCAGCCGCCAGTAGGAACCGCCGATGGTGAGCACCGCTTTTTTCGACACCGTGCCGATTTTGAAATATTCTATGTTTTGTTGGGCGAGGGCAAATTCAACGGCCGTATCGTCTTTCGCCTGGAACACGATACCCGCATTTTCGGCGAACAACACTTCGGCGATGCCTTGGTTTTCGAACAAGGCGTCCAAATCGAGGTCGGCGCCCAGATACGTATCGGCGAAACACATTTCCAGTAAGGTCGTGATTAGTCCGCCGCTGCCGATGTCGTGTCCGGCCAGGATTTGCCCGTCTAAGATGAGTTGTTGTACGGCATTGAAGGCTTTCTTGACGAATGCCGCGTCCTGAATGGTTGGCGCGTCGCTGCCGACTTTGTTGTACACCTGCGCGAAGGACGAACCGCCCAGTTTGTGTTTGTCTTGTGAGAAGTTGATGTAGTAGATGGAGCCACCGTCTTTTTTCAGCACCGGTTCTACCACTTTATTGATGTCGGTACAATGGGCCGCCGCCGAAATGATGACCGTTCCCGGCGCAATCACGTCGCCGTCCGGATATTTCTGTTTCATGGAAAGCGAATCCTTGCCCGTTGGGATGTTAATCCCGAGTGCAATCGCAAAATCCGAACAGCCTTGCACGGCCTGGTACAAGCGCGCGTCTTCGCCTTCGTTCTTGCACGGCCACATCCAGTTTGCCGACAATGACACGCCCGACAAGCCATTTTTGACCGGCGCCCAAATGATGTTGGTAAGCGCTTCGGCGATGGCATTGCGGCTACCAGCGACCGGATCAATCAATGCGGCCACCGGCGCGTGCCCGATGGATGTCGCGATGCCTTCTTTCCCGACGAAATCCAGCGCCATCACGCCCACGTTATTGAGCGGCAATTGCAACGGCCCGACGCATTGCTGTTTGGCCACGCGGCCGCCTACACAACGGTCAACCTTATTGGTCAGCCAATCTTTACAGGCCACGGCTTCCAGTTGCAGCACTTTTTCCAGCGCCGGGAATACGGTAAATCCGTTTTCGTCGGTATCGATGGACGTATGGTAATCAATGTTCTGGTAGTTCCTTTCAATGGTCTTGTCGGCCATGATGGTCTTGGGCGAACTGCCGAACATATCGGCCAATTCCAGATCCATCGGCTTTTCACCTATGGTTTTCGAGGCGAATGTAAATCGTCCGCTGCCGGTAACGTCGCCTACGGTGTACATCGGCGAACGTTCACGCTCGGCAATCTGCTTCAGGATGTCGAGGTCGTTTTCTCCGATGACCAAGCCCATGCGTTCCTGCGATTCGTTCCCGATGATTTCCTTTGCCGAAAGCGTCGGGTCGCCCACCGGAAGTTGATCGAGATCAATGGTACCGCCGGTTTCCTCGACAAGTTCTGACAAACAATTCAAATGCCCGCCTGCGCCGTGATCATGGATGGACACGATCGGGTTGTGATCTGATTCCACCAAGCCGCGAATGGCGTTGGCCGCACGTTTCTGCATTTCGGGGTTCGAACGTTGGATGGCGTTGAGTTCGATGCCCGAGGAGAAAGCGCCCGTATCTGCCGACGAAACCGCCGCGCCGCCCATGCCGATGCGGTAATTCTCGCCGCCCAGAATCACAATCTTATCGCCGGTCTTTGGGTGTTGCTTGATGGCTTGATCGGCTTTTCCGTACCCGATGCCGCCGGCCAGCATGATCACTTTGTCGTAACCGAGTTTGCGGTTTTGTTCTTCGTGTTCAAAGGTCAGCAACGATCCGGTAATGAGTGGTTGGCCGAATTTGTTCCCGAAATCAGAAGCACCGTTCGAGGCTTTGATCAAGATGTCCAGCGGTGTTTGGTATAACCATTTGCGTTCGGGCATGCCTTTTTCCCAATCGCGCCCCGGTTCTAGCCGCGAATACGCCGTCATGTAAACGGCCGTTCCCGCCAGAGGCAGCGAACCTTGTCCGCCGGCCAGCCTGTCGCGGATTTCCCCTCCCGAACCTGTGGCCGCGCCGTTGAACGGTTCAACCGTAGTCGGGAAATTATGGGTTTCGGCCTTCAATGAAATCACCGAGTCAAATTCTTTGGTATCGTAAAAATCAGGCTGGTGTGCACTTTTCGGGGCGAATTGTTGCACGCGCGGGCCTTTGATGAATGCGACGTTGTCTTTATAAGCCGATATGATATCGCCAGGGTTTTCGGCCGAAGTCTTCTTGATAAGCTTGAATAGGGAAGAAGGCATTTCTTTTCCGTCGATGACAAACGTGCCGTTGAAGATTTTGTGGCGGCAGTGTTCGGAATTGACCTGCGAAAACCCGAATACTTCAGAATCGGTGAGTTTGCGTCCGATTTTTTTAGACAAATCATTCAAGTATTGCACTTCGTCGGCACTGAGCGCCAAACCTTCTTTTTCATTGTAGGCGGCGATGTCATCAATTTCCAATACCGGTTCTGGCTTGATGTTGATGGTGTAAATATCTTGATCCAAGCCTTGGTATTTCTGGAATAACATCGGGTCGAAATCATTGAAATTTTCATCGACTTTGTGGAATTCCTCAATCCGGATAATGCCGTGGATGCCCATGTTCTGGGTAATTTCTACGGCGTTGGTGCTCCAAGGCGTAACCATCGCGGCGCGTGGGCCAACAAAAAAATCCGGCAGTGCGGATTTCTCTATCTTTTGTGTGTCGCCAAAAAGCCAATTGAGTTTTGAAACGGTGTCGTCCGAAAGCCCGTTTTGCATCTGTACGGCAAATACGGTATGGCTTTCGTTCCCGAAGAAATGAATCATTGTACTGTAAGTTGTGTTGTTGCGCAAATTTAGGCTTTAAAAACGGCTTTTGCAACGCGCCACAAAATAGTTTTTGAAATGATTTCAACATTTCCGATCCTGTGTGACATCGGTCACCGACGGTCAAGGAACGACGCGTTAATTTTACAGTAGTTTTAAGCTTTGTTGGTGATGAACTATATTTTTTTCGGCATCGTTTTATTGCATCTGGTCGTGGGTTTCGGATGGCTGGTCTACAAGTTGGAAGGCCCGAAGAAGCCAGACGACGACCAGCAGCCACAATCCTGAACCTGCCTCAAAATGCCCGCCCTATAGGGCATTTTTCTTTGTGTAACAATTGTTACAGACCAGCGTGTTTCGCCGCTTTAATTTTGCCCATCATTAGTTAATCGTATGAGACACAAACTTCAAAAAATCTTCCTGATCGCGATGGCACTGCCCGCAACGGTCTTTGGCCAGGACACCATCCCGATTTCGCGTAATGAATTGTTGCAGAAAGCGGCCGATGCCAACCTGCAACTCAAGATCGCCAACGCCGACATCAATGCCGCGCGCGCAGACTACCGCCAGAGCAATGCGATTTTCCTGCCGTCCATTTCGGCTTCGGCAACGGCAATGGCTACGACCAATCCGCTGATGGCGTTCGGGTCAAAATTGAACCAAGAAGTTCTGACCGCGTCCGATTTTAACCCGGCGCTGTTGAACGATCCGGACCGGACACAGAATTTCGCGACCCGCGTAGAAGTGCAACAACCATTGATCAATATGGACGGTTTTTACGGTAGGCAGGCAGCGAAAGCCAAAATGCAGGCGTATGGATTCCAGGCCGAGCGTACCAAAGCCTACCTTGAGTTGGAATTGGCAAAGGCATACATGCAATTGCAATTGGCTTATAAGGCCGTTGCGGTGATCGAGAAAGCGGCAGCCACGACAAACGCCAACCTGAAACTCGTCGAGAATTATTACAAACAAGGCATCTTGCAGAAGACCGACCTGCTGTCTATGCAACTCCGCATGAACGAAGTCAACAACCAAAAGCAATACGCCTTGAGCAACGTGCAAAACGCGTCAGATTATCTGGCTTTCCTGCTCAATCAGGACAATGCTGGCAAGGTTTATAAACCGGTCGATAAGTTGGAAGCCGAGAACGGCGGAACTACTGTGGTGGTGACTTTGCCCGACGGCCGCGCCGATTTGCAGGCGATCGACCAAACCGTAGCGGCGTACAGGAAAATGTACCAATCGGCCAATATGAAATTTCTGCCCAGGCTCAATGCGTTCGGGACGTATGAGTTGTACGACCGAAACCTCTTCGGTACGTCGGCCAGCGGTTACACCATTGGGGCGCAATTGTCCTGGGCGTTGTTCGACGGGTTTGGTTCGGTCGGGAAAATGCAACGCGCCAAGGCCGACTATCAAAAGTCGGAAATCGAGCGCGACCAATACAAGGCACAAAGCCAATTGGAACTCAACAAGACCAACCGGCAACTCACCGATGCGGCCAATAATGTAAATCTCGCCCGGCTGGCGCTGGACCAATCAAAAGAGGCGTACCGCATCAGGAGCAACCGTTTCGGGCAAGGGCTTGAAAAAACCACCGACCTGTTGCAGGCCGAAACCCAACAATCACAAAAAGAGCTCGAATTGTCACAGGCCATTTTCGAATATAATTCCACGGCCGCCTATCTTCATTTTTTAACCCAATGATCATGAGAAAAATATATATTCTTTTTACCGTTGCCGCTTTGATGACATCGTTTTCGTGTGGCAAAAGCGAAACCGAAACCAAAGACAACAGCCCTGTTATTTCGGTGAAACTCGGCGGCGAAAGCCATTCGGCTACCGGAAGTTTCGTCACGGCCAGCGGCAAGATCGAAGCCGAGAACAGCGCCAATGTCTCGACCCGCATGATGGGCTACATCACCAAAATTCACGTAAAGACTGGGCAGAAAGTCTCGGCAGGACAACTGCTGGTGAGCATCAACAACACCGACCTGCAGGCCAAGAAGGCGCAAGTGGACGCTGGCATCCAGCAGGCGACCGCCGCGTATAACAGCGCCAAGAAAGATCATGACCGTTTCGTGGCGTTGTTTGCCCAACAGAGCGCGTCGCAGAAAGAACTCGACGACATGACCGCGCGTTTCGAAATGGCAAAAGCTGCACTGGAAAGCGCACGCCAGATGCGCAACGAAGTGCAGGCGCAATTCAGTTATGCAAACCTCACCGCACCGTTTTCGGGCACCGTAACCGGCACATTCCTCAAGGAAGGCGACATGGCCACACCGGGCACGCCGATCGTGAGTGTCGAAGGCGCGTCCCGGTTGCAGGTGACGGCCATGGTTGCGGAGCATAACATCAACGCGATTAAAATGGGTATGCTGGTAAAAGTGCTGGTGAAATCAAGCGGCCGGACCCTTGGCGGGAACGTTTCCGAAGTGAGCGCATCGGCCAAGAATACGGGTGGGCAATACCTGGTGAAAATCAATCTCGATAAACCCGACGCACAGGTGTTGGCGGGCATGTTCGTGAATGTGCAATTTGCGGTGTCGTCTGCCAAGGAAACGGTTGCTGGAGAGAAAGTGCTGGTGCCTGAAGGCGTGTTGGTGAAACAAGGACAACTCACTGGGATTTACACCGTAGGCCACGGCAATACAGCGATCCTGCGTTGGGTCCGCACCGGAAAAATGTTCGGCGACCAGGTAGAAATCCTCTCCGGACTTTCAGCGGGCGAACCGTATATCGCGTCGGCCGAAGGCAAGTTGTACAACGGTGCTAAAATCAGTATCCAATAACATCCCGTATCATGAAAGAAGGCATTTCAGGAAAAATAGCGGGCTTGTTCATCCATTCGAAACTCACCGTTTTATTGATGGTGGCGCTGATGATCATTGGCGTTTATAGTTCGTTTCTGATCCCGCGCGAGGAAGAACCGCAAATCAATGTGCCGATGGCCGACATCATGGTGGGCTATCCGGGCGCGAGCCCTGCCGAAGTGGAAAGCCGCGTGGTGAAACCACTCGAGAAAATCATTTCAAACATCAAAGGCGTCGAACATGTGCATGCCATGGCCATGAACGGCAAGGCGATGCTGATTGTACAATTCTACGTGGGGCAGGATGTGGAACGCTCGTATGTGAAATTGTACGACGAACTGGCCAAACACGAAGATTTGTTCCCGCAAGGCGTGTACAAGCCGATGGTGAAAACCCGTACCATCGATGATGTCCCGATGCTCGGCCTGACGCTGTGGAGCGACAAGATGGACGATTACCAACTCAGGCAATTGGCCGAAGAAGTCACCTCGGAAATAGAGAAAGTAAAAGACGTGGCCATTACCCGCGAAATCGGAGGCCGTACCAGACAGCTCAAAGCGATCCTCGACAAGGACAAAATGGCCGAGAACGGCATAGACCCGTTGGGCGTCATGCAAATGATCCAGGCCAACAACGGCAGTTCGCAGTCGGGCGCCATAGTGAATAACGACAAGGAATATTTGCTGACGACGGGCCAATTCCTGACCTCGGCGGAAGATGTGGAAAACCTCGTCGTGGGCGCCAATGCCAACCTGCCGGTATACCTCAGGCAAGTCGCTACCGTGACCGATGGCCCGGCCACCGCCGGCAGTTACGTCTCGTTCGGGTACGGAAAATCCCATGCGGCGTTTGCGAAGAATCCGTCGGAATATCCGGCCGTCACCATTTCAATCGGCAAGGTTAAAGGCGCCGACGCGATGAAAATCTCCGAGAAAATCCTCGGGCGCATCGATCATTTAAAGAAAACCCTGATCCCGGATGACGTGCATGTTGAAGTATCGAGAAACTATGGCGAAACCGCATCGGATAAAGTAGGCGAGTTGTTGCTGCATTTGGGCATCGCCATCATCGCCGTCACGCTTCTGGTCATGCTGGCCATGGGCTGGCGCGGCGGGCTTGTTGTGTTCTTCTCGGTGCCGTTGACTTTCGCCCTGACCCTTTTTGCCTATTATTTGTTGGGCTACACGCTCAACAGGATTACCCTTTTTGCCCTGGTGTTCGTGGTGGGCATCGTCGTGGACGACAGCATCATCATCGCCGAGAACATGCACCGCCATTTCAAGATGAAGCGTTTGCCGTTCAAACAAGCCGCGATTTACGCCATCAACGAAGTCGGAAACCCCACGATCCTTGCGACGTTCACCGTGATTGCGGCCATTCTGCCGATGGCATTCGTGTCGGGGATGATGGGGCCGTACATGAGCCCGATGCCGATCGGCGCATCCATCGCCATGATCCTGTCATTATTCGTGGCACTTACCGTAACGCCTTATCTGGGTTTCCGCTTCCTGCAGGAGAAAGAAAGTAGACAGGAGAAAGAATCGCGTGGATTGGAAACCGGTTGGATATATAAAATGTATAACAAGTTCGAGCGGCCGTTGCTGGAAAGCAGCTTCAAGCGTCGGACGCTGGTAGGCGTAACGGTGTTGTTGCTCATCGGGTCTGTGCTGACGTTCTTTACCAAGACCGTGGCCGTGAAAATGCTTCCGTTTGACAACAAGAACGAAATCCAGGTTGTGGTTGACATGCCCGAAGGCACTACGCTGGAGCGAACGGCGGCGGTCACCAAGGAAATCGCGCAATATCTGTCGACAAGGCCGGAAGTGGTGAATTACCAGAACTACATCGGGACGTCGGCGCCGATCACTTTTAACGGACTGGTGCGCCATTACGACATGCGCGGCGGCAGCAATATGGCCGATATCCAGGTGAATTTGCTGCACAAGGAAGACCGCATTCCGCAAAGCCATGACATCGCCAAGATGATGCGTCCGGAAATCCAGAAAATCGCCAGACGCTACGGCGCGAATGTGAAAGTGGTGGAAGTGCCGCCCGGACCGCCGGTGTTGTCAACGCTCGTTGCCGAAGTCTATGGCCCGGATTACGACCAACAGATTGCCGTGGCGCGTCAGGTGAAACACATCCTGGAAACCACGCCCGATGTGGTGGATACGGACTGGATGGTCGAAGACCAACAAACGGAGTACAAACTGGAAGTGGATCGCGAAAAAGCCATGCTTAACGGCATTGCGCCACAGCAGGTCGTGGGCAACCTCACGTATCTGCTCAAGGAATATCCAGTGTCTAACCTCTACGACGCGCGCGCCGCAGACAATGTGGGCATCGTTTTGTCGCTTGATGACAAAGACAAGACCGATTTGGACGATGTGCTCTCCCTGAAGATCAAGGGCAGCCGCGGGCAAATGGTACCGGCGTCGGACCTGGTGACGGTCAAGAAAGATTCGTTGCAGAAATCAATTTACCGCAAAGACCAGAAACGCGTCGTGTATGTGCTGGCCGATATGGCCGGTGCGCTGGAAAGCCCGGTGTATGCGATTCTGGGCATGGATGAAAAACTCGCAAAACTCAAGCTTCCGAAAGGCTACAAGGTCAATGAATTGTACATGGACCAACCGTCGGACGAAAGCGATTTCACCGTGAAATGGGATGGCGAATGGCAGATTACCTTAGAAGTGTTCCGCGATTTGGGCGTGGCGTTCCTGGTCGTGATCGTCATCATCTACATGCTCATCGTGGGCTGGTTCCAGAATTTCAAGACGCCGATGGTGATGATGATCGCCATTCCGCTGTCGCTCATCGGGATTGTGCTCGGGCATTGGCTGTTGGGCGCCTTCTTCACTGCGACGTCATTCATCGGAATGATTGCGCTGGCGGGCGTCATGGTGCGCAACTCGGTGTTGCTCATCGACTTCATCGAAATCAGGCTGAATGACGGCATCCCGATCAAACAGGCCATCATCGAGGCCGGTGCCGTACGTACCACACCGATCTTGCTCACGACCGGCGCTGTGGTCATTGGCGCGTCCATCATCCTGTTCGACCCGATTTTCCAAGGACTGGCCATTTCGCTGGTGTTTGGCTCGATCGTATCGACTGTATTGACGCTGCTCGTCGTGCCGATCATCTATTACGTTTCGGAAAGAAAGAAGTGGGAAAACAAAAACAACGCATCATGAAACTCCTTATCATCACAGCCATCATCGCATTTGGCGAAGACATCAAAAAAATACTTGACCGGGCTGCGGTCAGGAACTTTTCCTTCCGGGAAGTGACAGGCTACAGCGATACGTCGGCGCAGACGTATGCAGACAATTGGTTCGCCTCGGAGGTCAACGAAACCGAATCCGTATTGTACTACGCATTCACGCAACCGGAACATGCGGACGCCGTGGTCCGGCTGGCGTCGGCATTTAACCGAGACAGCGGGCAGTCGCACATCCATGTGGCGGTCCTGAACATCGAAAATTCAAATCTAAATCCCTGACCATGTTGAACCGAATCATCCGCGCGATTGCCGGAACTTTTATCTTGATTAGTGTGCTGTTGGCCATTTATGTCAACCAGAACTGGCTGTGGTTTACCGCATTCGTTGGCGCGAACCTATTGCAATCGTCCTTTACGAAATGGTGTTTAATGGAAGATATCCTGAGGAAATTTGGGGTGAAGGACTGACTTCGGGAAACCTATTTGCGGTCGTCCGAGTGTCCGGGACAAATTGTTTGGATTTGATGTAAGCATATTGCAAATCAATAATCCGATATACCATGAGCCACAACGTTATCGATCGGGCACGTGATTCCGTACAAGGTTTCGCCCGGTTCCACGACCTGATTACCCAGAAATTATCCATTGCCGGACGAAGTGAAAGCGCACACCAAGCCTATGGCCGACAACTGGCCCAGATGGCGCTGCATTTCGGGAAAGTCCCGACTGAAATTTCGATTGAAGATGTTGACAGCTATCTCTATTTTGTCAAGCAAAAATACCCGATGCCGTCGGAGGCGTATTTTAAACACACGGTCTATAGCCTGCGGTTTGCCTACCGGATTTTCGGATTGCGAGACCGTTATGTCTGCATGCCGAGCATACCGAAATCGGGCAAGCTTCCAACGGTATTGAGCAAGGAAGAAGTCAAGCGGTTGCTGGATGCATCGCACAACATTCGGTACAAGGTGCTGATTCTTTTATTGTATGGTTGTGGCTTGCGGTCTTTCGAGGCGAGAAACCTCAAACGCAGCGACTTGGATTTCGACAGAAAAATGATCCATGTGCGTGGCGGAAAATGCAGGAAAGACCGTTACGTACCCATGAGTACGTTGCATATCGCCCCGTTGAAACAGTTGTTGAAAAGCACGCCCAGGTCGACATTTCTCTTTTATGGTTTCGACCATAATTTCAAGGCTAATTTCGAGAAAGGTTACTCCAAGCGCAGCATCCATTGGGCGGTCCGGCGGGTGGCGACACTTGCGGGCATCGAAAAACACGTCAGTCCGCACACGCTTCGCCACACTTTTGCGACACACCTGCTGGAAGACGGCCTGGACATCGTCAGCATCAAGAACCTCTTAGGCCATGTCAAGATTGAGACAACGCTTATTTACCTCCATATTGCACGTACCAGCCAAGGCGTGGGCTATAGTCCGCTGGACACCCTTTTCGGCTTACGTGAGACGCTATTCAAACCCGGGTTGTGCCCGTATTATATGAATAGTTTGAAAACAAGTGAAACTCCAGATACTTCTGTTTCGCTCATTGAAATGTAGTGGTGTTGAAAAGTATTTGACTAAGAATCAATAAAATGACGGGTGTCAATACTGTTAAAATTATATTTTTTTTTAACTTACCGCCGCAAAGTAAAATATCTCATTTATGACTAATCCCTACACGCTGAGAAAGTTCGGCCTTTGCCTGGTTTTCGGACTTTTTTTATGTTTAAACGTTTTGGCGCAGCAGCGCGATTACACCATCCGGACCAGTGCCGGTGTATTTGAATTCAGCCCCTCGGCGAAACCCGAACTGAAGACATGGTCCGGGCCGTCATTCGGCGGAAAATACTTCAGGCTGATCCAGTTTTACGATCTGCCGTCGGACGACCAGAAGAAATCTTGGAGCGAGGCCGGTTTGAAACTCGTAGATTACCTACCGCCGAACACGTATTTCGCGGTGGTGAACGATAACTTCAACCTGCAGCAGATTGGTGCCCAAATCAGGACCGTACTTCCGGTTGGGCGTGCCTTCAAGATGGAAACGCCATTGCAGACAGAAGGCATTCCCAGCTATTGCATAGTGGGCGACAAAGCGAAACTTACCCTGAGTTATTACCGGACACTTGACGGCGCGGCAGTGATTGCCGATCTGAAAAGCAAAGGCTACAACATTACGGCGCACCGGGATTATTCCGGGCAGGTTGATGCCGACATTCCGTTGCAAGATTTGGAAACCATCGTGGCCTTGCCTTACATCCAGTTCGTCGGCGCACAGCCCGAGCCGGTCCGGAACGAGAATTACAACTATACCAACACCACTGGTCGCGCCAACTATCTTAATTCAGGCTACAATGGCTTGAACTACACCGGTTCAGGCGTTGTCATCGCGATTGGGGAAGGTGACTTGGTGGCCAATCAAATCGACTTTAAAGGAAGGCTTTTTGAGGTTGGCTCCAGCGGAACGGCCGATCCCGAAAACCACAAAACCGGCGTGGCAGAAAATGCAGGCGGTGCCGGCGCCATTGACCCGACGCGCCAGAACAATGCCTGGGGCGCGACAATCCTGAGTGTCAGCGGCGGACCAAATTATTCTTCGCTGTATTCCAGCCACAATTTGCGCATCACCAACCACTCATACGGGTATTCCATCGCGCCGGGGTATGACTCTGAGGCGCGTAACCACGACTTGCGCATCGCGGCTTTACCGAACCATTTGGTGTCCTATTCAGCGGGAAATTCCGGGACGGACATCGGTTTTGCACCATACGCGTTCGCCGGATGGAGCAACATCACTGGGCAAGTCAAGCAAAACAAGAACATGGTGGCAATCGGAGCTCTGTCGCCCGATGATGTCATCACTGGCTTCAGTAGCCGCGGGCCAATGTACGACGGTCGTATTGCGCCGCAATTGGCCATTGAAGGTTCAGAAGGAACATCTTTCGCCTCGCCGAAATTCGTGGGCGACATGGCTATCCTGACGCAAGTCTATAAAGAAAAGAACGGCGGCACGGAACCCACATCGTCGCTGATGCGCGCCATCATGATGAATACCGCCGACGATCTTGGCAACGCAGGCCCGGACTTCGTGTATGGTTTCGGATGCCCAAACCTTCGCCGTTCGTACAACACCATCAATGAAGTAAGATATGTCACTTCGAGCGTCTCTAACGGCGGGACGAACAACCATACCGTGACCGTTCCGGCCGGGACAAAGCAAATCCGCGCCATGATCGTATGGCCGGACGTAGCGGCGGCGGTAAATGCCAGCACCGCAATCGTCAACAACTTGAATCTGGTGGCAAAAGATCCATCGAACGTGAGTTACAACCCGTGGGTATTGAACAGCGCAGCCAATGCAGCCACTTTGGACGATCCGGCCACGCGCGGGATAGACAACCTCAACACCATCGAACAGGTCACCGTGGACAACCCGCAGGCCGGCATCTGGACGCTTCAGGTGAGCGGTGCGAGTGTGCCGTCTGGGCCGCAGACGTATTATTTGGTTTATGAATTTTTACAGGATGAACTGACCATTACGTATCCGTTGGCCAATGACAAGCTCATCTCCGGCGATACCTATTACATCCGTTGGGACAGTTATGGCGGTTCGGATGCGTTCAACCTTTATTATGAGTTGAATGCATCGGGTACTTGGGTTCCGATTGCCACAAATTACGACGCCACGAAACGCGTCTATACTTGGGTAGCGCCGAATACCAATGGCATCAACAGCATCCGCTTCAGGGTAACACGCGGCGCGTTGACGTCCACGAGCGGGACAAACTTCATCGGAAATGTGCCGGACAACTTCCGGATTACAAAAGTCTGTAACGACGTCGTGACCTTGAAATGGTCTGCGGTACCAAACGCAACCGGTTACCAAGTCTACAAATTGGGTGCGATGTATATGGAACCGGTAACGACCAACATCACCTACAATGGCGCCAGCGCGGTGCTTACAGGACAAAGTACCACCGCTTCCGAATATTATGCGGTGGCTGCGCTTACCGGCGGCAATGAAGGCCAAAGAACTGGCGCTACAGAAAAAGTCGCCGGTGACTATGCCTGTGTGGGTCTGAATTGGACCGGTACCGTTTCGACCGATTGGTTCAACACGGGCAACTGGGCGAGTGGCGCCATCCCGACAGCGTCAGACAATGTCATCATCCCGTCTTCCGCACCAAACCAACCAAACATCGGCGCGGCGGGAGCGGTTTGCGGCAACATCAATATCGATTCAGGCGCAAGTCTCTCGATGAGTTCCGGCACCAATTACACCTTGTCGGTGGCAGGTGATTGGATCAACGATGGTACGTTTAACCGCGGAATCGGAACAGTATTATTCAATGGTGCAATCAGCTATCAGGAAATCGGCGGCGCTTCCACGACGGCGTTCAACCTGTTGACGATCAATAAATCTTTGGTGAACCACACCGTTGAGGCGACCGCTGTCATTACTTTGAACAACGTCACGACGCCATTGACGTTGACCTCCGGCACGTTTAAGTTGTCGGGCGCGTCTACCGTGACACTTTTTCCGGGCGGCGGCACCATTGGGACAAATGCCAGATTGTGGAACAACGGGGCGACCATCAATATGGGCAACGCCAACTATTTTTTGAATTCCGGAATCCTTAAAATTACCGCGGGAACGGTGAACGTAGGCAGCGGCGGCTCGGCGAACATGATTTATCTCAACGGCGGAACACTTGACATGCAAGGCGGAACGTTGAACATTACCGGCCGGTTTTCCTCCAATAGCGGAACTTCTTACGGCACCTATAGCCAAAGCGGCGGTGTCGTAAACGTGGCGACTTTTGCATCCACCTCAACTTCGCGCGGCGCATTCGATCTTGCCAGCGGCACCACGTTTAATCAAACCGGCGGCCGCCTCGTGATTTCAAGGGCAAGCAGCTACAGTTTGGACTATGTCAATATCTCCGCCACTCATTCTGTGTCGGGCGGCTCGATTGAAGCGGGCAATAGTTTTACGCCGGCAAACCAGACCATCAGGTTCGCTTCATCGGTACCTTACTATGATTTTGTCGTCAATACCAACAACAATCCGAAAGCACAAGCACAATCTGTTGCGATGACCATCAACAACAACGTAGCAGTTTTAGGCGGCACGTTCGATGCCAACGGACTGGATGTTACCGTGGGCGGCAACTGGATCAACAACGGTACGTTTACCCCGGGCGCGTCCACGGTGGCTTTCTCCGGCGGCACACCTCAGACTGTCTCGGGAAGTACCGGCACGACATTCAATAACCTCACCTTGAGTAATGCATCAGGACTCACGCTTTCCGGCGGGTCGAATATAAGCGTGAACGGAAACCTGATGCTCGCCAGCGGCATCCTTACAACCGGATCGAACAAAGTCATCATGGGTACATCGGCCACCGTCGCCAGGACTTCAGGACACGTTTTCGGGCAGTTCCAGAAGGCATTCTCAGGCGCCAAACTGACAGACACTTTTGAAGTCGGGGACGCGTCGGTCTATGCACCGGTCAGCGTTTCCTTTGGTGCCATAACTACAGGCGGTTCGGTGACAGTTGCCACGGTTTCCGGCGACCATCCGCAAATCGCGTCGTCGTCGCTTCAGGTGTCGAAAAGCGTCAACCGCAACTGGACTTTGTCCAACAATGGCGTGGCGTTTAACCAATATTCCGCGACGTTCCAGTACGATGCTGCCGATCTGGATGGCGCGGCCAATCCGCTCAATTTGGGCGCGGGCCTGTACGCTTCCGGATGGACGTACCCAACCGTTGGGACACGCACCGCGACATCGGCCAGTTTTACTGGAATCACGACATTCGGGGCGTTCCAGCTTGCCGAGAATTGCACCGACCAATTTGAAACCGAAACCATCACTTCCTGCGGGCCATATTTTTGGACAGCCAACGGGCAAACCTATTCGGCGTCGGGAAGTTATCAGCATGTGAGTGTATTGCCATCGGGTTGCAACCTGACGCAAACCCTCGAATTGACCATCCAGACCGCGCAGACGTTTTATGCAGACGCAGACAATGATGGTTTCGGTAACGCATCGGTAACCACATCGGCTTGTACGGCACCGACGGGTTATGTTGCAGACAATACGGACTGCGATGATGCAGACAACACCAAACACCAATCGTATCCTTTTTATACAGATGGCGACGGCGATGGTTTCGGCACCGGAACGTCTACATCGGTCTGCGCCGTGGACGCCAACACGCCGCCGACGGGTTATTCGGTGAACAATACCGACTGCGATGATGCAGACAACACCAAACACCAACCGTATCCGTTTTACACAGATGCGGACGGCGATGGTTTCGGCACCGGAACATCTACAGCGATTTGCGCCGTGGATGCCAACACGCCGCCAACGGGCTATTCGGTGAACAATACCGACTGCGATGATGCAGACAACACCAAACACCAATTGTATCCGTTTTACACAGATGCGGACGGCGATGGTTTCGGCACCGGAACATCTACATCGGTCTGCGCCGTGGATGCCAACACGCCGCCAACAGGCTATTCGGTGAACAATACCGATTGCGATGATGCAGACAACACCAAACACCAATCGTATCCATTTTACACAGATGCGGACGGCGATGGTTTCGGTACCGGAACATCTACAGCGATTTGCGCCGTGGATGCCAACACGCCACCAACGGGCTATTCGGTGAACAATACCGATTGTAACGACAGTGATGGCGTATTGACGCAGACTTATCCGTTCTACACAGACAATGACGATGACGGTTTCGGCGCGGGCGCAGCAGTAAACGTGTGCGCGGCCAATGCGTTGGCAACACCGGATGGTTATGCCGCCAACAACACCGATTGTAATGACGACGATGCCAATCTGTACCAACTGCTTTCGTACTATCTTGACGGAGACAACGACGGGTACGGTGCGGGTGTGGTGACGGATGCGTGCTCAGGTGCGAGTACGGTGCCGGCGGGCTATTCGGCCAACAATGCCGATTGTGACGACACCAAAGCTTCGGTGCATCCGGGCGCTACAGAAATCGGGTACAACCTTCTTGACGATGATTGCGACGGGCTGATTGACGAAGGCTTTGCGCCGAAAGTCACCGTCTTGCAAGGTGCGATGTGCAACGCGAACCTTCCTACGATTGACGCGCAAATTGTGGCCAACCTCGTGGCTGGTGCGCAAGGCTACCGCTGGCGGATCACGACCATGGCCGGCCCGAACTTAGGCCAAGTCCAATTCCTGGATACGGCGTTGCGCGTGATGCGGTTGACGCAACTCACCAATTATGCATTCGCCGCCCAATACAAAGTGGAAGTGGCGGTATATTTTGCGGGTTACCTGCAGCCGTTCACGTTGTCGAATTGTACCGTGACCACGCCATCGGCCACAACATCGCTCGCCTACTGCGCGCAACAGCTCACCAACCTTAATGCTCCGGTCTATGCGAACGCAGTACCGTTTGCGGCAGGTTATCGTTTCAGGGTTTCCGACCCGGTGAATCCGGGTAATTTCCAGGTGATTGACCGCAATGTCCGTGAATTCAGGATGAACCAGATTACGAATTTCGTGGTGCAATACGGCAAGACCTACAACGTGGAAATTGCGCTGAAAAACACCGACGGTAATTACTTGCCATACGGATCCATCTGTCAGGTCACGACACCGATTTTCCCGACAACTTCCCTGCAGGATTCGCAGTGCGACAATTATCTGGTGCCGAGTAATGCCACGCCAATCATGGCTATTTCCTATCCGGGTGCCATCGCGTATGTGTTCGAACTCAGCGGCAGCGGTTTGGCTTCGCCGGTGGAAGTCACCAAGAGTACGAGAACCTTTACGCTCAACGATTTTGCAGGGCAGTTGTTGCCGGGCGCCACGTACAACGTCAGGGTTCGACTGATTTTCAATTTCGCCGATCCGGTCGGGCCTTACGGTAAGATTTGTACGGTGACCACGCCGGGCACTTCGAGGGCTTCGGTTGCCGACGATGTATTTGCCGTGGTGGCGCACCCGAACCCGTTTGCAGACAGTGTCACCTTGGACATCACTTCTGCAGCGGCGCGGGACAGCTACGTAAAGGTCTACGATATGGCGGGCCGACTGCTCGAGACGCGCGTCGTCAGCCATCGCGAAAACAACATCACTTTGGGCGCGGCCTATCCGGCTGGCGTCTATGTGGTGACCGTTTCACAAGGCGATAGCAACCGCATCTTGCGCATCATCAAGAAGTAAGTATTTATTTTTGGATAGAAAGCCCCGGAATACGGGGCTTTTTTTATGGATGAAATCTAAGGGCATTACTTCAGCGTGCGGTAGTCAACAACAGCGCTCAAGTTCCCGTATTAATAAAGTGAAGCAAGACGGTCCTATCGCTCCAGCTTCGCCCAGACTAACCCCGGATGATGCTTGTCGCGGCGTACCATTTTGACCCAGAGCAAAGTCATGTGTTCCAGATGAAGTGCTTGGTCCAGCGCGCCGGTGTTGAGTGGTTCATACCCCAGATCGGTGACAAGCGAGGCCACGGTGTCTTTGGCAGCACGGTCGTTTCCGGCCATCATCATCACCGGTTTCACATTGTAACCCGGAAAAGTGCTGTCCGCGAAATTCTCGAAGCCATAGATTGTAAAGGCTTTCACGACCAGGGCATCCGGCGCCCATTCCTGCACTTTCTCACTCCCGGATATGGTGCTCATGAGGCCATGCGAAATGCCTGGACCTACTGGGTTGGTACAGTCCACCAAAATCTTACCGTTGAACCGCAGCGACTGCAGAAGCATTTCGTTGGCTTGAAATGGCGTGGCAAGGAATACTACTTCGGCGCGGTCAATGGCTTCCTGCAAAGGTTTGGCCTCGAAATTGGCGTTTTGCGACAATGCTTTTGAGACTGTTTCCGAAGGCCGATCGACGGCTACGATGATGTGGTGTCCTTTCTGTTGTAGTGCATGGGCAAGTGCAAAGCCTACTTGGCCGATGCCGATGAAGGCGAGTATCATACTTTTCTTAGTTAATGTTTCACGGTATTTTTTGAATTTATCACTCTCCCAAGGCTGCAATTACTGCGCGCGCCGTTTCCGCGCCGCTGAAATTCTGCTGGCCGGTGACAAGATTGCCATCCCGCACGGCAAAGCCCTTCCACATCCCCGCTTGGATGTAGTTCGCACCGATTTCCTTGAGCGCATCCTCGATACGCCACGGCATGATGTGCTGGCCTTGAGGCAACATCCCATATTCCCAAACGGCTTGGTCGGCAAAATCTTCTTCGACGTTTGCGAATCCGGTTACGGTTTTGTTTTTCACCAGATAATCGCCATTGGACAATTTGGCGTATTTCAGGATGGCGGCGCCGTGGCATAGCGCAGCAGCGACTTTTCCAGACTCGTAAAAGGCCACGAACTTTTCTTGAAGTTCAAGTGCATGTTCGAAACTGAACATCGGGGATTGCCCGCCGGCCACTACAATGGCGTCGAATTGGGCGACGTCGATCTCCGAAACCCTTCGAGTGTGTTCTACCAACGCGCGGAGGCTTGGCGTATGGATAAACCCTTGTGACACTAAGTCTGTGGCGGAGTATCCGCTCGAATCGTTAGGGTCGCTCATGGCGTCGGGCTCGCAGCGGCCACCATTGGGCGAGAAGATTTCAACTTCGTAACCTTTTTCGGTGAATTCGTAGTACGGATGAGTCAGTTCACTCCACCAAAAACCGACCGGCCACTGGGTCGTTGTAGATGTGGTGGCGTTGGCGATGACAATGGCAATGCGTTTTCTTTTTGCCGGGTTCACGGCGTTTGTATTTTTTAAGCTCATGGCAAATCATTTTAGTGTATCGCAAATCTACCAACGGATAGGTGGATTGGGATTGCCTGCCTATCTTTGTAAGTAACTAACAAAAGTGTAAGTATGCCAGATTTCATTAAAGACAACCATTTGTTCCACAACCCCGTTGAATTTGCCATGAGTAAGATTGGCGGGACTTACAAAATGCCTATACTTTGGCGTCTCAAAGACAAGTCGTGGCGCTTTACGGAGTTGCGAAAAAGCCTGCCGCACGCCTCAGACCGTATGTTGTCCAAAGCGCTCAAAGAACTCGCGGCAGATGGCTTTGTCGCCAAGGAGGTTTTTCCGGAAGTGCCGCCGCGCGCCGAATACACCATTACAGAACGCGGCCGGAAGTCTATACCTGTTATCGAAACACTACGCAGCTATGGGCTTGAATTGATGGAGGAGACCAAGATAAAATAGAGGGGACCAGACAGAACCCGAAGTGTTTGCTTTGTAGTTAAAATGAAATACGACAGGCTTGCTTTCGACGCGCCATTAAAAAATAAAAAAAACCGAAGCTTTCACTTCGGTTTTTCTCTGCGGAGGAAGAGGCTCCGGAACCTTTTAAATTTTCTCTTTAAATTCAGAGGTTTCCGTCATCGATTAATCGTGGGGTAACCGATAGGGTAACTTTGAATTTGATGTAAATTTAGAGAAAAAAATGGATTCAGCGCTCGTAAAGAATAATTGTTTACTATGTCACTTGGCGTCAATTTCTCCAAAAACGATAATGCAAAACTTGTAGTAATATACATTTTAGCTTCTCAAAGTATCGGTGTAACTCTTCTGATGGAGGCAATGTAACTAATTAGTATGCGTCGCCGCGACAACTTCTGACCTTTTATTACGCCCTCAAAACGCTGTCGAATACTTTTCCGCGTGATGTTTGCGGCGGTGTTGCCAAACTTACTCCCTAAAAAAAATAGGCAAATGCAATTTCTTATATGTGAAAAGGTAATATCGCTAAGAAAATGGTGTTCGTACAAATAACTTTACTCCAACAATTGAAAGTTCTATCGTCGCAACGTGATTTGTTTATGCTTAGGCATCAATTTTATTTCAACAAGCTTCATGTCGTGGCACTGAGACAGGCAAGAAATACAACATTTTTTTGGGAGTGAGACTGAAATGTTCATTAAATTCACAGCCTGTAGTCTAATAGTGAAGCGACATATAAACCTATTTTTGATATGAGCAAATCTTTTCTTTCTGAAAGAGATGTGTGCACGAAGTATATCACGCCCGCGTTAGAAAGGGCAGGGTGGGATAAAATGACTCAGCTCTTAGAAGAAGTAACGTTTACTGACGGGAAAATTTATGTTCGTGGTAAACTGGCCGCAAGAGGAGCAAGAAAAAGAGCGGACTATATTCTTTATTATAAACCCAATATTCCCATTGCTATTATTGAAGCAAAAGACAACAAACATTCAGTAAGAGCTGGAATCCAACAAGCATTGGAATATGCCAATATTCTGGACATCCCTTTTGTTTTTAGCAGCAACGGAGATGGCTTTATATTCCATGACAAAACTAGTAATTCTGAAAACATTGAAACTGAGTTAGATTTAAACAGTTTTCCTTCTCCTGACTTTTTATGGAGTAAGTTCAATAAATACAGGGGAATCGTAACAGAAGAATCTGAAAAAGTAGTTGGGCAAGACTATTACTTTGACGGAAGCGGAAGAAGCCCAAGATACTACCAACAAATTGCTGTGAACCGCTTGGCCCAGTCAGTACAACTAAGTTTGGAATGTCTTTCTAAATTATATTTTCAATTTATTTATATCTATCTATATATTCCGGAGATTTTAAAATCTATAATACACATTTTAAAATTTGATAGCTTCCTGATGGTGCTTAAAACTACGCAGATTAATTTCAGAGTAGTTTTTTTATATGGTCAACTTCCCAAGTTGATTTAAGCTTTTCCTCTTCGCTTGCAAAGGTTTTACGATCTATCTCAGTCCATTTAGTTTCTCCCCACTTCTTACTGTATAATATAATGGTTTGTGGATACTTGCTACTTTCGAAACCTTTTGAAATAGTTATATCGTCACTTTCTCCGTCATATACGGGAGTTAAGTAAGCCTTGTCAGTATAAAAACATAACTTATTATAGTCGTTTGTCATTTCATAATTTTCGGAAAGTTTTTCAGCTGCATGCTCATAGCCATAGTTTTTGCCATTTACTATATCAGCATATTCTTTATTTGCCCATTCAAGCCATTTTTTCCAACCGTCCTTATGGATCATATAAATCGTGGCATTGCCACATTCGTTCCCGTACTCTGAAGAAATATCACTATATGAGCTATCAAAACGCAAAATCCCGTTAGCTTCATCGATAAGTATAGTTCGAATCATGTTTTTTTTGCCTTCCAATTCGCATGGAGGTGTTGCTAGTGTGGTAAGGGCAGTAATTAATATAAATAGGATTTTCATAGTAAGTTATCTGCAAAAGACAGAAATGATTTATTAAGTTTTATAAATTCGTTATAGTTAGATACGTTTTTTTTTAGTTTGTTTACTGGATTTAAATAACTTACAGTCTATCAAAAAATAATTTGAAACTTCTACAACTTTAAGTCTCTTTTTAACTAGACAAAATATGAAATTTAGTTGTGGATAAGAAAGGGAAACTATAACAATTGGCTTCCAGATTCACTTGTGGGTTTGGAAGCGATTTTTTTTCAATAGGGAAACCAAAATTGAATAAATAAGGTGATAATAAACCGAATCCTTGCCGAGCGTGATTTTCAAAAACCTTTTTTATGTCCTATGAATGAGTGTTTTGGCGCGTTGGTTTTAATAAGCTATTAGAATAAGCGATAACTACTGAAGAAAAACATAGGTTTTAAGTAAGACAATGTTTGTTGCGCGGCATGATATGGGCGACGCGAAGTGCTCTTTTTTTTGGACAGGATCCATTTTTCGATACATTGTGCAGGTCAATAGTCAAAAAAGTTGCCCTAGTGCGACGCTCTACGTTCTCGTGATCGAGATTTGCGGGGCTGTTTCGCATACTGCGATATAGGTGCTGACAAAACATTATTAGAAACTACAATCGCCAATAGCGCCTATGATGCAACATTATGTAACACAACTTGGGGAAAAATTACTGGCACAAGTCACGCTAGTGTACGTGTTTTTGTTTAAAAACTGTGACAGTAATTTTTTAGGAGCGATGGGAAGGAGTGCAATTGAATTGTGAATAGTCATTGATTGCGCATTAAAGATGCGATTGCTGTTGGATGGATTCTGTCTATTTATCAATTATTTTTTTTGCAAAAGCTATGACGTGCCCATCTAAGTCGGCAAAATAGCATACTTGGTCACCCCAGTTTCTATCTTCAATTGGGCTGATTAGCCTTGCGCCACTTTTTTTAGCATTCTCAAATTCGAGTTCAATATTTTCGACATGGAAGTAGAGTTCACAGCGCGGTATTCCATTTCCGTTATCTGGATGCGGCAATTGGTCATCGATTATTTTTGCGATTCCATCGTTGGGCATTAAACCTAATTTGCAGTTTTCTGCTAATATAAATTCGGTCATTCCCGGAACGTTCAAGTCGGCAGTTTTTCTTAAAATGTTCTGGTAAAACGCAGTGCTTGATGTCTGGTCCTTTACGTATAGAATGGTTTCTATTAGTTGAATATGCTTCATTTCTCTTTGGTGTATTTTCAGTTTTTGCAGTCGTTAAATCTTGGCAAAATACGCTTTAATCAAAAATCTACCGATATATTCACAAAAAAGTTTCTTCCTGATCGCGGGAAATTATTCCAATCGGAGTAAGTTGAATAATAAGTATCTAGCATGTTTTCGACACCGCATTTTGTATGTATTTTACTTTTATTGAGGTTGAATTTATAGCCCATGTTCATATTGATAATCGCATAATCAGGGGTTTCATCTTCTCCGTAAATCGGGCTAAAATTAGTTTGTTTTGCGTTGCCTTGAAGGATTATCTCTGCGGAAATTTTTTCTTTTGTATAAAGTAATGATGTTGCATACCGCAGCGGACTAATAAATGGCAAGTTTACATTTTCATGGTCTTTCCCTTGGCTGTAAACACATTGTATATTCCATTTTAATAGTTTTGAAAATTGATATTCAGCAGTAAAACTTACATTAAAAATAGTAGCGTAATCGAGTACCGTGTAAATCTTTACTCCGTTTGCGCCAATGGTCATCGGAACGAGACTAGCATCAGGTTTCCCTATAATGTAATCTGCAATATGAAAATAGGAAGCTGCAATTTTCATATTCACTTTTTCTTTCATGAACCCTAAATAAGCATTTCCTTCGAATGACTTTTCATTTTTTAAATTGGGATTGCCGATGTTATCAAAATTTTCAAAACTGTTGAACAAATAAAACCCATAAGCTTCCGTAACCGATGGTGCTCTTTCGCCATAAGCGGCACCAAACCCGTAGGCTACACAGTGCTTTGCATAATTGTAATTGGAAGAAATGCTTTTTAAGAATCGGTTTTTTTGCGCCTTCATATTGGGATAAAAAATCTGCAAACTGTTCAATCCAAATTCGCTTTCAATTTTGTTAGTATGACTACCCATAGCAGCCGTAAATTTTAGGGATGAATGACAATTCAAACTGTATTGATCTTCTAAAAACACACCATTATAAAAAGTTCTTACGTCGGGCCAAGTCAGCATAAACATCAGATTTTCATCAGGGTTTTCAGGATACATCGTCATCTCAGCCAATGATTTATTATAGAATGAGTTTAGGTTTACTAAAAAATGATGGCTTCCTCTAATGGCTGTAATTTTTGAATAATAACCGTAGGTTTTACTCCAACCCGGCATATCCATATGCACTGGAACAAGGGGGCGTTTGGTGTCATCCATTTTGTGCATGATGGTGTTGAAATATGCTTTGGTTTCCCAATGGGTAATTATAGATTCTAGCGGAGCATATTCATACTTTAAGGAAGCAATAATCGCTTCAGCTATCGAAACATCCATCGGTAAAGCCGGATAGCCTACATCGGTGGCTTTGTCGTAAATTAATGAACCTTCAACGAGTTTGTTTTTTCCTAATTTAAAACCTGAAGTCGCTGAAAAGTTTCTTTTTTTGAATTGAGAAAACAACACTTCTTTGTTATTTCCGGCTTTATAATTTTCGGCATCGCGGTACATAAAATCGACATCAACATACACCAAACTATCGGCATAATTAATCGCTGAGCCCAGAATTTTTTGTTGGTTATTGGTTTCAAAACCAGTAGTGAAGTTGGTATTCCATTTTTGGGTTTTAAAATTAGTTCTGGTTCTTTTCAAATCTATTGAACCTCCAATAGTGCTACCATAACAAGCACCTTCTTGCCCCGAACTGATAGTGGCTTCGGATAGATTGGAAACTTCAACATACGAGGTAATCGGATCCATTTTATCGGTACAAGCACCAAAAATACGCATGCCATCAATCGTAATTAAAGTACGTTCGGTGGGCATCGAATTGATCAGCGGTTCCCAAGCATAAGCACCACGTTTAATCAAATCAACTTTTGTGGATTTTTGCAAATAGTCGTCAATAGACGTAAGTATTTTAGATTGTTTGCTCGCGAGTTGTGCTTTGTTTCCAATAACAATAACCTCTTGCATTTGTATGGGTTGCAGGCTGTCTTTTTTAGTTTCTTGTGCTAAGAGAAAAGAAGTCAGCAGCAGTAGTAACAAGGTAAAATGTTTTTTTTTCATGATCTATTCATTTAAAAAGGTCAAAAACCAAAATTGAATTTGACCTTTTTATACTTCCTCGGAATTTAAAATTCTATTTCAAAAAAGATACTGCTTTCTGTAACTGCATCAGCGATGGGTTCGCCTTTTACGATCGTTCCGTCGGGTTTTGCCAATTGCAGACTGATTTTCCAATAGCCTGTCATCGTCAAGGATAGTTTGCCATTGTATAAATCGCCTGATGTAGCTTGTATCGCGTTGACATTATTTGGTGAACTATGGTTTCCCATACTAGGCATTCTAGGATCAATTTTTACAGTGTAGCCGTCAACCACCGAAAATGTCATCATGTCAACCATTTTCCAAACGCCTACCACCATATCGTTGACCGCCACTTTGGGATGCTCGGGCGCAACATAAGCCACTAGATACTTTACACCATCCGAACCTGTAAAGGTGTTGACCTTTCTTTTGCTAGAAGCTGGAACATCAATGATTGAAGTCGCTGTATACGCCATACTATCAATAGTATAATCGATTTTTAAATCCCAATACTCGGTTGCATTTTGTGCCATTTGAAACATGATGTAACCTTCATACAAGGTTCCGTCGGCTGTGATTTTTTTTACTTCTGAATACGGACAAGAATGCGTCATCATGGCCATGTGCATTTTTGGCATCCAAGAAACTGTAGCGTTTTTTAGGTATTGATTGGTTGTTTTGTCTTTTATTCTTAATTTAATTTCATTATACCCTTGTTGCGTTGCGCCCATGTGCGAGAATAATTCGATGGTATGGGTATCGTTACTAATTTCTTTGAATTTGGTTAGGCCTTCTAGTTCATTAGCCGCTGGAGTTATCGCATTGTCATCATCATTAGAACATGAACTGAATGCTAAAGTCATGAATACAATGGCGAATATTTTGTTTAAATATGTTTTCATTTTTATTGATTAAAGTTTTTAGAAAGGTGTCTGAAAAGATTGCTTTTCAAAACGATTGGGATGTAGGAATCCTGTCAACTCTTTTTAAGAATTGAAAAATTGATTTAGGACTGAGAAAGAATGGCTTGCAAGAAATGTTCTTTGCCCAAATAGTTTAGGCTATTTTTGCAGGTGGATGAAAAACGGAGCAACTTACCGTGTGAAAGTATAAGTTGGCATAGTTGTCTCCAATAGTAGTTTTACTATGAAAAAAAAATTGTGTCGCAACTAATGTTATGAGGTCTTGAAAGAATAAAATCTCAACTTCTTGTTTCGAATTGTCTTTTTTGTTAGAATGAATTGGCTTTTCGCTTTCTGATGCTTTGGCTAATTCTTTCATCAAATGGCATTTCCCATTGCAATGTAATTTGGGCTTATCCTTATTGATACAAAGCACTTTAGTGATATAATTGTAGTTAGTAGCATATTCTATCACCGGAAAAACGGGCTTTAGCATTATGGCNAAAACTATTATGAGAATCACTTTTTTCATACGACAAATTTACAATCGAAAACAGGGCTTGTTTTATGATTTTGGTCATGGTTTTAGTAACTTTAGAAAAATTAATTTTGTAACCATAAGTACCAAGGTCTTTTAAACAAAGACTTTTCAGCTTAAAAACACTTCATTCACGATGCAAATAGATTTAGATTTACTCTTTTCTTGGGGAGCCATTGCTAAAGAATACAAGAAAAACGAAGTGATTTTTGTTGAAGACGATGCCGCCAATTTTTATTATCAAATTATCGATGGTTGTGTCAGAATGTTTAATTCTAATGATGATGGGAAAGAATTTACACAAGGCTATTTTGCCATGGGACAAAGTTTTGGGGAACCACCTTTATTTATAGATGAAAAATATCCTTCCACAGCAACAGCATTTCAAGATTCTAAAATCATCAAGCTCTCTAAAGATAAATTTTTAAAAATAATCGATGAATATCCGAGCATTCAAAAACAATTTCTGCAGCTCATGGCCAAGAGAATTCATGGGAAAGCCAAAACATCTAAAGACATCATCAACCAAAAACCCGAATTTAGGATTCTGGCTTTTTTAAATGCACACAAGAAAGGAGTTGGTGATTGCAAAGAATTGGTTCCATTCACCCGACAAGAAATTGCCAATTTTACTGGCTTGAGAGTCGAAACCGTGATCAGGGCATTTACCAAAATGAAAGCCACACACAAAATCGAAATTATTAATCATAAAATATATTTCTAATGCCTTTGAAAAGTAAGTTTTGGTTGCAATTTTCTTTAGTAAATTTATTGATAGTAGCTTTATTAGGACTTTTAATGCGCTACAAAATTGGTTTCGAATTTCCGTTCTTAGATCAAAAACACTTACAACATTCGCATTCGCATTTTGCCTTTACAGGTTGGATTAGCCATACTTTAATGGTCTTGATGATGCTGTTTTTAGAAAATAAAACAAAGCAAACCCCAAATACAATTTCGAATAAATACAACAAAATCCTAACCGCCAATTTGATCTGTGCTTACGGCATGTTGGTGTTCTTTATCATTCAGGGTTACGGGTTGTTTTCTATAATTTTTGCTACAGCCTCAATATTTGTAGCTTGTATTTTTACTTATTTTTATTTCCAAGATTTGCATCAAATAGCCAAGGATGATTTGTCTAAAAGCTGGTTTAAAGCCGCTTTGTTTTTTAATGTAATTTCTTCAGTGGGCACTTTTGCTTTGGCGTATATGATGGTGACTAAAAACATCCATCAAAACGAATATTTGGCTTCCATCTATTATTACTTGCATTTTCAATACAATGGATGGTTTTTCTTTGCTTGCATGGGATTGTTGTTTTCGATGTTACAACTCAAACCGTCTGACAACCCTTTTTATGAAAAGGTTTTCAAATTGTTTTTTATAGCGTGTTTTCCAGCGTATTTTTTATCAACGCTGTGGTGGGATTTACCCGTTTTTGTTTATGTGTTGAGTGTCATAGCCGCTGTTATTCAAGTGTATGCTTGGTTTAGATTTTTAGCCATCATCATCAAAATCAAACAGGAGTTTCTAGAAAATTTGCCTTACTTTTTAAAGTATATTTTGCATTTTGTAGGTTTTGCTGTGAGCCTTAAATTGCTCCTTCAATTGGGTTCAACGGTTCCAGCTTTAAGTCAGTTGGCTTTCGGATTCAGACCCATTGTCATTGCCTATTTGCACTTGGTTTTATTGGCTGTTATCTCTTTGTTTTTGCTATTTTATATTTACGCGAATCACTTGATACATTACAATAAACAAATAAAAATGGGCATCATCATTTTCTCGGTTGGGGTTTTATTGAATGAAGTTATTTTAGCCATTCAAGGCATCGCATCGTTTAGTTACACCGTGATTCCATTGGTAAATGAAATGCTTTTTGGCGCAGCCATAGTTTTGGTTTCAGGAATTGGAATCATGGCTATTTATGCTATAAAAAAAGTTAAAAAACAGCCCCTTTTATGATTGCACTCATAAAACATCTGTTTCATAATCAGGTACTTTGTATGTATAATTTGAAAGTATATAAAAGTATTTATTATGAAAAAATCAATTCAAACTTTGTTATTGGCAAGCTTATTTTTTGCCATGAGTTGCAAGCAAACTGATCAAGCCGCAACCGAATCAACAGCTGAAACTACAGCCGCAACCACTGGCGGACAAGAAAATGTTGTCGACGAAACTTCTGTTCCCAACATTGTGCAAACCGCCGTTGGAAGTAAAGACCACACCACTTTAGTAACCGCCGTTAAAGCAGCAGGTTTGGTTACTTCGTTAAGCAATGCCGGACCGTTTACAGTTTTTGCACCCACCAACGCTGCCTTCGACAAATTGCCAGCCGGTACCGTTGAAGGTTTATTAAAACCAGAGAAAAAAGGGGATTTGGAAAATATTTTAGGCTATCACACTTATGTCGGAACGCTCAAAACAGAGTACATGCAAGACGGACAAGAGTTTGATATGGTTTTTGGCGGTAAAGTAAAAATCACTAAAAAAGGCGATAAAACCTTTGTAAATGGCTCCGAAATAGTAGCATCTATACCAACAGGAAACGGGATTATTCACGTCATTGGCGATGTGCTACTTCCAAAATAAAGTTACTTATTAATTCAAATGTTGCTTTCCTATTTTTAAAGTTGAAAAGCGTGAATTGTCGTAATTCACGCTTTTTTGATATGATTAAAATCATAAGGGAAGAACCCAATAATGCTTCTCTTTGCCTATTGCTTTTTTAAACGATTATGAAACCATTCAAAAAGTACTTACTCCTTTTTTTGTTGCTGCTTTCGACTTTTTCTGTTTACAATTTTATGATATACACTTCAAAACCAGATTACGGCAATATTCATTTATCTGAAAAAGCCATCTGTGGTGAAAATCTGTGGCTAAAAAACAATTGCAATTCGTGCCATCAACTCTACGGACTTGGCGGTTATCTAGGTCCAGATTTGACGAATGTTTATGCTCATCGAAACGAAGATTATCTAAAAGCCATGCTTAACAGTGGTGTCAAAGCCATGCCGAAATTTAATTTTAATCCCACAGAAAAAGAAGCACTCGTTCAGTTTTTTAAGGAAGTCAATCAAACAGGGTTTTATCCCAATATTGAATCCGAATTAGAAACAGATGGTTGGGTTTCAATTAAAAGAAAAGAGTAGATTATGAAAGCCAATAAGTATCCTTTTTATTTTATTGCAGCAGGATTAATTTCATTGCTATTCGGACTGCTATGCGGGTTATTAGCCGGTTTTCAATATGTCATTCCTGATTTCATTAAAGAAATTTTACCTTTCAGTGCCATCCGACCTTTGCATACACTTTTTGTAGTATCTTGGATTATACTTTCAGCTATTGGTGGTATTTATTATTACATTAAACCTTCAGGTGACAAACTAATTGAAATCCATTTTGGGTTATTTATTGCCACTGGAATTGGAATCATTTTTTCTTACCTAACAAAAAATTTTGCAGGGAAAGAATATCTAGAATTTCCGAGTTATTATTATTTTCCAATTGTTTTGGGTTGGATTTTATTTGGAATCAATTATAGCAAAACAATGTTGCCAAGTTTCAAAAATTGGCCCGTTTATTATTGGATGTGGGGCACCGGAATTGTTTTTATGATTTATCATTTTACTGAAGCGCATTTGTGGATGTTGCCTTATTTCAGAGCAAATTTCATTCAAAATATTGCATTACAATGGAAATCTGGTGGTTCTTATGTAGGCTCGTGGAATATGCTGGTGTATGGAACAGCCCTTTTTGTAATGTCCAAAATTAGTGGTAATGCAAGTTATGCGGTTTCAAAAAAAGCATTTTTCTTTTATTTTCTGGGTTTAACCAATTTAATGTTCGGTTGGGCGCACCACATTTACATTGTTCCGACAGCAGCTTGGATGCGCTATTTGGCTTACGGAATCAGCATGACCGAATGGGTTATTCTGTTCTCCATCATAAATGATTGGAGGAAAAGTCTTTCCAAAGAAAAGAAATCCGAATTTTCACTTGCTTACCAATTGATGCTCTTGGCTGATTTTTGGGTCTTCTTAAACATTGTTTTGGCCTTGCTACTATCTATTCCAGCAATCAATTTATTTACACACGGAACGCACATTACCGTGGCACATTCGATGGGAACCACTATCGGAATCAACACTTTAATTCTTTTATCATCGATTGCTTATATTTTAGAAATAGCGCATCCATTTTCTAAGCAATCGCAACGAATAATTCGAATGGGAATCAAAATATTTCACATTTCGTTCCTGCTTTTTTGGATTACACTGCTTATTTTGGGACTAAAAAAAGCCTATTGGACTTATTTCAACAATACCCTCACATTTGGTAAATTTCAAGAATCCTTACATTGTATTTATGCCATATTCACGCTATTTGGGATTGGCGTTTTAGTAGGATTATATTTAATCGTCTTTGAATTTCTTAAAAAGCTACGATTCGTTTCTAAAAACAGTATTGAAGTATAGTGCTGGTAATAATGATGCTGCTTTTATTCTTGCAGAAGAAGGCAAATTTTCGAGCGTTTTGACATGGTTTCTGAAAAATTGGATGTAATAATTTCCGGTGTATTTTTTGGCATCAAGATAACCAACCATGGCATTTATTTCTTCGGTTGATATCAATTCAGAATGATATGTGGTTCTAACTTCAAATCTGATGTTGCTTTGTAAAAGAATATCCAAGGATTGTTCAAATTCTGCAAACAATTCAGATTGTGTGATTTGCTGAAATTTACTTTGAATCGCTTTAAAATCTAATGCCACATAATCGATTAGATTTTCTTCGATTAGTTGTTTTAAAACACCTGGCTGAGATCCATTGGTGTCAATCTTGATTAAATAACCCAAAGCTTTGACGTCTTTTATTTGCACAGCGATTTTTTTATGAATCAAACATTCTCCACCACTAAAAACGACAGCATCAAGCAAGCCTTGTCGGGTTTTTAAAAAAGAAATGGCTTCAGAAAAAGGTATGGTTCCTTTTCCTAAAACAATTTCGGGATTATAACAGTAGGAACAGCGCATATTGCAGCCTGCATACCAAAATATGCAGGCTGCATGATTGGGGTAATCGAGTAGGGTAAAGGGCGTAATATTGTAAATCGGTTTGCTTAACACTGATTTTCTTTAAAATGAACACGCTGTTTGTGTTCGCCTTTTTTACCAATATTAAAACTTTCTACCGGGCGATGATAACCCATTACTCGCGTGTAAACCAAGCATTTGGTTCGCAAATGTTGGTTGTGCTCTAAAATTTCATTAGTGTTGGTTTTCATGTTGTACTTCTTTTTGAGATTCGATTATTAATGCGTCACATTTTGGGCAATATTCGTGTTCGCCATTGAGATAACCGTGAACGGGACAAACGCTAAAAACAGGTGTCACGGTAATATAAGGCAGTTTGAAATTCGACAATACGGTTTTGACAAAGTTTTTGCAAGCCTCTGAAGAACTAATTCGTTCATTCATGTATAAATGCAAAACTGTGCCGCCGGTATACTTGCATTGCAATTCATCTTGCATGAGCAAAGCTTCAAACGGATCTTGTGTGAAGTCGACCGGTATTTGCGAGCTGTTTGTATAATAAATATTTTCGCCCATGCCTGCTTGCAGAATATTAGAAAACCTTTTTTTGTCTTCTTTGGCAAAACGATAGGTAGTGCCTTCTGCGGGTGTGGCTTCGAGGTTGTATAAATTTCCTGTAACTTCCTGAAATTCTCGCATTCTGTTTCGGATATGGTCTAATATTTCCATGCAAAAATCGTTGCCAAAAGAAGTTGTAATATCATCGGCATCATCAGTAAAATTGCGAACCATTTCATTCATTCCGTTGACACCAATGGTTGAAAAATGATTGCGAAAATGGGGCAAATACCTTTTGGTATAAGGAAATAAACCGCGATCATACATGTCTTGAATAAAGACTCTTTTCTTTTCCAGTGTCGACATTGAAATCGTCATTAATTTATCTAACTGACTATAAAGAGCTGTTTTATTTCCTTTAAATAAATAGCCCAAACGCGCCATATTGATCGTGACCACTCCAATGCTTCCAGTCATTTCTGCGCTACCGAAAAGTCCGTTGCCGCGTTTGAGCAATTCTCTTAAATCGAGCTGCAAACGACAGCACATACTGCGAACAGCATTGGGCTTGTAGGCATTTTCATTTTCTATTTTATGGCCATTTTCATCTAACTTATATTGACTTCCAATAAAATTTTGGAAATAAGAGGAGCCAATCTTTGCAGTATTTTCGAAAAGAATGGCTGTGTTTTCACCATCCCAATCAAAATCTTCGGTAATATTTACGGTTGGAATCGGAAACGTAAACGGCTGTCCATTCGCATCGCCTTCAGTCATGACCGTATAATACGCTTTATTGATTAGATTCATTTCTTGCTGAAAATGTTCGTATCGCAAGTCGGTTGGCTTGGCAACACCCCGATTTTGTGCTTTAACTAAAAGATCATGACTGAAATTACCTTCAAAAAAGTGGTGGTTGTTTTTGGTCGGAATTTGAGCTTTCAAATCTTCGGGAACGACCCAATCGAGCGTGATGTTGGTAAACGGTGATTGCCCCCAACGCGCCGGAACATTCAAATTGTAAACAAAACTGCGAATGGCTTTCAACACATCATCAAAAGATAGATTGTCTTTAAAAACATAAGGTGCTAAGTACGTATCGAACGAGCTGAAGGCTTGTGCTCCAGCCCATTCACTTTGTAAAATCCCTAGAAAATTAGCCATCTGACCCAATGCTTCTCTAAAGTGTGATGGCGGTTTGCTTTCAACGCGACCTCTGACGCCATTGAATCCGTCGTTAAGCAAAACCCGCAAACTCCAACCCGCGCAATATCCCGTTAAGCAATCTAAATCGTGAATGTGAATATCACCATTTCTGTGGGCATAACCTTCTTCTCTAGAGTAGACTTTATCCAGCCAATAATTGGCAATAATTTTCCCTGCTACATTGTTGACCAAACCTGCATTGGAATAGGAAGTATTGGCATTGGCATTGATTCTCCAATCGGTTTGCGAAATATACTCTTCTATGGTTTGTGAACTGTCTACATAAGTCGTATCATCATTTAATCCGTCAACATGTTCGCGCTGTAATTTTCGGGTATGCCGATACAAAATAAAAGACCGCATTACGGTGAAATAGTGCTTATCGAACAGTGTTTTTTCTATGATGTCCTGGATTTCTTCAACGGCCCATGTGTCTTTGATAGCAATAGCGTCAATTACATTCGTGTAAACAGATTCATCAAACGGCACAGAAACGCTTTCAAAACTCTTCAGTATAGCATCCTTTATTTTATAAGATGTGAATGCTTTATAATCACCATTTCTTTTGATAACATATTTTTCCATAAGCTTAAGATTTACAGTAACGAATTGGATAATTTATCCAGTATAGTAAACTTTTTTTCCAATATCTGCGCTCCTGGAAAAAGGATATTGTTTTCCAAATGGATATGCTTGTGTAAATCTTCTTCAAACTCCTGCAACATGGCGAAAGTTACCTTATAGGTTTCGCAAGCATCTGCGGGTGGTGTATAATTATTGGTCAATTCAGCAATTTTGGCGAATCGTTCCCCTTCTATAGTGTGCTCATCCTTCATCATGGCTATGGGATTATCGACTGACCCAAAATGAGGCATTGTTATGGACTCACTTTTAGATTTTGTTTCGACCATTCTTTTAATAAACGGAAATAAAATCAGTTCTTCTTTTATCATATGCTTTGCCAGCTCACCAGCACCTGCAATAAATAAGTTGTTGATTTCTAATAATTCAGGATGGCGGCCACCATGTACCTTACACAGTTTGTCTAAAAATCTATAAAGCACAGCAGATTTTTCTAGAACATAACGATGGTGTGTTTTTTCAATATATTCAACCAATAAGTCTAATGGCCAGGATTTAAAATCAATCCTTTCCTTGTTTTTAGTATCCAAGACGGTATTGATTTCCTCTTCCAGGATTGCTGAATTTATTTGTTTTTTTTCACATGCTTCCGCTAAAGTCCGGTTGCCTTTACAACAAAAATCGATACCGTATTTTGAAAAGATCGCGGCAGTTCTAAAATCGTCTGCTACGTATTGTCCGATTGTTTTTTCTACTAATGTTTCCATTTTTTTATGATTTAATTTATCTTCAATATTACCCACTAATTACTATTCGCTAATATGACTTAAGTCATACAAAACCTTGTTTTTCAATACTTAATTTGCATGGCATTCAATTTCTTGTTTTGTGTTATGAATTTCACGCAATTACCTAATAAAAAGTTACCATGGAAAAACTTAAAGAGTGCATACTCGATTTGAAAAAACAAAAAAATGCAGTAATCTTAGCGCACTATTATCAAGCACCTGAGATTCAAGAAATAGCTGATTATGTTGGTGATAGCTTGGGTTTGTCGCAAAAGGCGGCTCAAGTTGATGCGGCGATCATTCTCTTTGCTGGGGTGCATTTCATGGCAGAAACCGCTAAAATTTTAAATCCCAATAAGAAAGTAATTTTACCAGATTTAAATGCCGGATGCTCGTTGGCTGATTCTTGTCCGCCGCTTATTTTTAAAAAATTTATTGAAGCGCATCCCAATCATATCGTAATTACTTACATCAATTGTTCCGCAGAAATTAAAGCATTGAGTCACCTTGTTTGTACTTCGTCCAATGCTGAAAAAATTGTAAATTCTGTACCGACAAATATTCCGATTATTTTTGCTCCCGATAAAAATTTGGGCAACTATATCAATCAAAAAACAGGAAGAAAAATGGTGCTTTGGGATGGTTCCTGTGTGGTTCATGAAGCCTTTTCGTTAGACAAACTGATTGCGCTTCATCGATTGCATCCTGATGCAAAAATCATTGCACATCCCGAATCAGAAACCCACATTCTGGAAACAGCCAGCTATATTGGTTCGACCTCAGGAATGATTGCATATGTCAAAACAAGTCCGTTTGCCAAGTTTATTGTTGCTACCGAAGCTGGAATTTTATACAAAATGCAACAAGCGGTTCCTGAAAAAATATTAATTCCAGCACCATCGCAAGAGGATAATACCTGTGCTTGCAGCGAATGTGGCTTTATGAAAATGAATACATTACAAAAAGTGTATGATTGTTTGCAAAACGAAAGTCCGGAAGTCACAGTTTCTATAGGCATTAGAGAAAAAGCACTAATCCCAATCGAGCGCATGCTTGAATTATCCAAATGAGGATGCATACCGATTATTTGATTATAGGTTCCGGCATTGCAGGATTGACTTTTGCCATCAAAATCTCAGCGTTTTTTCCTGACAAAATCATCACCATTGTAACCAAATCTACAGCGGAAGAAACCAATACTAAGTATGCACAAGGAGGAATCGCGGTCGTGCAAAACCGCACCGAAGACCATTTTAAAAAACACATCGAAGACACACTCATTTGTGGTGACGGGTTGTGCAATGTTGAAGTCGTTGAAATGGTTATTAAGCAAGGACCAAAACGATTGCAAGAGCTAATAGATTGGGGTGCCAAATTCGACATGAATGCAAAAGGTCATTTGGATTTAGGACGCGAAGGCGGACATTCCAAAAACCGTGTAGTGCATCATAAAGATCAAACTGGTTTTGAAATCGAGCGTGCCATTTTAGCACAAGCGAATAGCAGAAACAATATTCAGATTCTTGACTTTCATTTTGCATTGGAATTAATTTCAGAAAAAAAACAATGCTTTGGTGCTTATGTTTTGAACGAGAAAACCAATGAAATATTGACTTTGCAATCCGATATTACGCTTTTGGCTACTGGCGGAATAGGCCAAGTTTATGGTCACACCACCAATCCGGCTGTAGCAACTGGCGATGGTATCGCAATGGCAAAAAGAGCTGGTGCTGTGGTTAGAGACATGGAGTTCATACAATTTCATCCCACGGCTTTGTATGATAAAAATGCGACTTCAACTTTTTTAATTTCGGAAGCTGTTCGCGGTTTCGGAGCTTACTTGCGTACTAAAAAAGGGAATCGATTTATGTTGGATTATGACGAAAGAGCCGACTTGGCTTCTCGCGATATCGTTTCACAAAGCATTGAAACCGAGTTAAAAAAATCGGGTGAATCGTGTGTTTATTTGGATTGCACGCATTTGAACCCAGATGATTTTATAAAGCATTTCCCCATGATTTACAGGCGATGTAAAGATTTGGGTATTGCTATCGAAAAAGATTGGATACCTGTACTTCCTGCGCAGCATTATGTTTGTGGTGGTATTGCTGTGGATAGGAATGGGAAAACTACCATTGATAATTTATTTGCTTGTGGCGAGAGTTCGCGAACTGGCTTGCATGGCGCCAATCGATTGGCATCGAATTCGTTGTTGGAAGCTTTGGTGTATGCTCACAACATCTATGAATTCCTGATAAAGTCAATTCCAAAAAACGGCGTTAATGGTGCTGAAATTATGGATTGGAAGTTAAATGAGGATTGTAAAATTAACCCACAATACATTTTAAAAACAAAAGCAGCTTTGCAACATTTAATGCAAAATAAGGTTGGTATTGTTAGGCATGATAAGGATTTATTAGTTGCAAAGAGCAAACTTCAAAGTTGGAAAAATGAAGTGGCAGCAATGCAAGAACAGCATCAAATCAATAAGGATTTTTATGAATTGAAAAATATGATTGATACAGGAATTTTGATTGTCGATCAATCTATTGCACGTACCGAGAATCGCGGTGGTTTTTTGAAAACATAGCCTTTTATACGCCACCCAATCGAAAGAAGCTGCCTAAAATTAGCATTGTGACTCCAACCATGGTAACCGCAATAATCTGAAAAGCTACCGGATTTAGTTTGTCGGAAGTAAGTTTTGGAAAAACAAAAAGTTGCGCGTTGATGGCTAAGATAAAAGTCAGTAACAGCAAGCTTAGTTTTAGCGAAACCAATCGTTCAATCGGGCTTCCAAACGAAAACCAATCGGAAACAGGAACACCAAAATCGTAGGCCATTATTATTCCGGTTAGTAATAAAATTACCAAAGCGGGCATTCCAACCGGTTCAAATTTGTTTTTGAAGTTGATGATGATCGATGCCTCTTTCTTTTTTAATGCTTCGGGCAGCAACCTAAAACTAAGGAATAAGTGCCCGCCAACCCAAACGGAAGCGGCTAAAAGATGTATTATTAAAACGAACTGATGCTTCATGAAGACAATGTTTTATACATCATGGCGGTAGCAATATTCATGGCCCTGTTTTTTATTTCTTCGGCTTTCGGTCCTTCAAAATGATAGTTGACCGTTTTGTTAAACAAATCTATCCAATGCTGAAAATGTGCTTTGGTCATGGTGCTTTTATCATGTAATTCTTTGTGTTTGGCCATGGGATTGCCATCATAATTTCCGGTATAAAAAAGAATGTTTTCCCAAAAATCATACATTTTAGGCAAATGCAATTCCCAATTCACGTGCGCTACATCGTTAAATAAATAGCCAATGGTTGCATCGTTTTTGACAATATCGTAAAAAGCATTGACCAATTTTTCGATGTCTTTTCTATTTCTAATGTCGGTTTTCATGGTTACAAATCTTTGGTTTTAAATTTCTTTAATGAAATAAAAAAAGGTAGTATTGCCCACAAAGCCAACAATACAAAAGAAGCAATTAATCCGATAGCAGTGCCAAAAAAGTCTTTAAAAATAGCACCTGTATAACCCATCATCGCTGACACATCAAGATGCAGTAAGATTTGAATACGTGCTAAGTCAATCGGACTCAAAGCCGTAATCGCCACCATCGCGTTTTCTATTGGGTAATCTTGAAATTGAAACAATAAGAACAAAACCAATCCATCAAAAAGCAAAGCAAAAAACAACCAAGTCATGATGGCAATGCCGATTCCCTTCGCTTTATCTCTAGTGATAATCGAACTCAAAAATGCCAAAGCGGTAAAAATAACCGTAATCAAACAGCCATTAATCAGCATCATCATGCCTATGCTGTCAGGCGCGTTGATCAATAGTGGGATTCCAGCACCAACGAAAAAAGCCAAAATCATCGAAAAAGAAAGACCAAGAAATAAGCTGATCCAAATTTTTCCGCGTTTGATGGGTTGGCTCAACAGCAGTTCGATAAACTCGGCGCTGTTATACAAATAAATCGTCGCGAAAAGTATCGAAACCAATGGCACTGTAAATAAAATAACATTCAAAATGGTCAGGATTCCTTTGGCTGAATTGTCTTCTAAGGCAAACGAACTCCATGATAGAATCGCTAAAATTAGGGTATATGCCAATACAATTTTGCTTTTGAGAATGTCGAGTAATATGATTTTTATGATTCGGTTCATGATTTTAAAGGATTGCTTTTAAAACTTTGTGAGATTCCTGATGATTCTGATTGACCGATTGTTGTTTTAAAATACTGGCAATAGCTTTCGAGATTTTATTTTCGTTGGTTTCTGCTTTTAAAATGGCTACTTTTTTATGAAAACAAACGGCTCCGTCTTGCATAAAAATAATTTCGGTAATTAAATCGTCGAGTTCACTGAGCAAATGCGACGTAATAAAAATAAGTTTCCCTTTGTCTTTTTCTTGGATGATTTTTTCTTTCAAGATCTCAGAAGCCAACGGATCTAAACCTGCGGTTGGTTCGTCTAAGATTAACACATCTGGATTGAATAAAAAAGCCAATACGGCGCTTACCTTTTGCGTGGTTCCGCCCGATAAGGTTCGCATTTGTTTGTCGAACATGCTTTCGAGTTTGAATGCTTTGAGCAAATCTTCATCTAAAGCTTGATTGGTGTTTCTGATTTTTTTGATCATCTCGATAATTTGACCAATGGTCATATTGTCGGGATAGCGCCCAATTTGCGGCATATAGCCAATATTTTCACGGTATAAATGTGCTCCTAAAACTGATTTTCCATTGAATTCTATGGCGCCTTGATCGGGCAAAACCATTCCCAAAATCGACTTGATAAGCGTGGTTTTTCCGCAACCATTAGGACCAATTAAGGCAATACATTCTCCTTTTTTACAAGAAAGATTGATATTTTTCAGCACTTCTAATTTGCCGAATTTTTTGCTGATATTTTTAATCTCAATCATAGTGGCAGCGATTTCATTAAGGGCGTTTTGTCTATAAAATTATCCGGAGTTATACTGGGCAGAATCTTCTCAGATTTGTCTAAAAGTGTTATCATGAAACTTCGGTAGAGCAACATTGCTGAAGGTGTATTTTCAATTAAAATGGCAAACAAACTTAACGGGTGATACGGTACATCACCTAATCCGTTTTTATCCAAATCATAGCCTTCGTATTTGTCCCAATAGTTCGCATTGAAAGTGTTTAAAACCAAGCTGCCGTTGGTGCTAATATCGAAAGTGTTTTTTAAATAATTATTGTTTACAATTTCATTTTCCATACAACTGGCTTGAATTTTCATGCCCCAACCATTCGATTCAAAAACATTCTTTTCAACTTTAATACGCGAGGTGCCTTCCATGTAAATTCCAGACGTATTGCGTGCAAATTTGTTATTAAAAATATAGCTGTCGGCAATTTCTTTAAGCAGTAAACCGTAAGCTGAATCGCCCCAATTTTCTTCAAAATAGTTGTTGTACATTTTGACATTTTTGGTAAACATCACTGCTACACCGGCACCGTTATTTTTGAAAACATTGGTGATGTAAGCATCGTCGTTAGAGAACATAAAATGCAAACCATAACGAATATTTTTATTGGAAATATTTCTCCAAATGATGGATTGTGTCACAAATTCAAAATAAATACCGTCGCGATGGCCTGAAATTTTGTTGGCTATGATTTGAAGATTGTCGCTTTTCCAGCAGTGAATACCGTTGCCAATGAGTTGTTCCTGTTTGCCGTAAGCGGTTATTGTATTGTTTTTGACGAGACAGTTTTTACAATTTTGCAGGTAAATTCCGAAGAAATTATTATCGAGGATATTGTTTTCGATTTTGACAAAGGTGCGATCGTAGACTTTAATTCCACAAGGATCATCAAGTGATGCATAGCCTGAATTGATAATTCTAAATCCTTTGACAATCACGCTATCGGCACTGATAGAAACAACTTCATATTTTTGTTGACCGTCGAGTGTCGGGAAATTTTTGCCAATGAAAACGACTTTTTTATTGATTAGAATATTGCCCTCTTTGTAAATTCCTTTATACACCAAAATCGTATCGCCATCAACCGCCAACAGTAGCGCTTGTTTGATTTTCTTACACGGAAATTGGTTGCCCACAGCAATGGTTTTCGCATTTACTATGGAAAAAAATAAGGCGCATATTATCAATAGCAAGTTTTTCATTTAATAGGAATTATACACTTGTTCCCAAGTCATGGCTTCCGCATGCAATTGGGTTTGAAATTCTTTTTGTTCGTTGGCTGTTGCAAAAGCAGCGCAATTGCCACGCATCGGAGAATTGATTGTGCCGCCTTTCAACAGGAAACTTTTCTCTACAGGAATAAAGGAATTGTCTTTTAGATAGTCATTTACAAAAAAAGCTTCATACGGAACAACGGTATTCGATTTTGCAAATTGAATCATGCATGCTATATCGTCAAACTTGTAATGTCTACCTTTTTGCGTAATCAATTGTGCGGCAAACTTACCGTTTGAAATCGTCATTTTACAGAAGTCGCAGTCATCAGCATTGAGCTTGATTGGTTTCGGTTCTTTGGCGCCACAGGACATCAAAAAACAAGTAGTCAATAAGGTGAGGAATATTTTCATAAGGGTACAATTTATTTCTTTTTAGGGAATAATTGGTATTCTTTGAGCACAATAAAAAGCAAGAGTAGTCCGCAAGCAGTCAAAAACCATCCACCTGTATCTGGAATAGAATAGGCTCCGAAGTTTAATAATTGTTTGTAACCGATTAGTGGCGGTTGATAAGCCATTCCGGGTACTTTTATGGCTGCGTTTGGATCGAGGTTGTGTCCGTATTCATAATTCCATCTGTAAAAATCGATGGCTGCTAATACTACGAAAAGGATGTAGAAAATTAAGAATCCTAAAACTGCTTTTCTTTTCGCAATGACCATTAAGAGTATTGAGATTAATGCAAAACCACTAAAGATATATGGCAAAACCGCGAATTCAAAAAAGTTTTCGGTATGCAAGGTTGCCATACCGATGTAGTGATTCAGTCCGTTGATAATATCTACGTCGCCACCGATTTTGTTAGCATGGAGTCGGAGTACTAAACCTTCTGGATATTGTGGTGCTTCGAGTTGGATTTGCCAAAGAGGAACAAAAAGTGAACCTACAAATAAGGCAGCAATTATCAATAATATCACTTTGGATAGTATTGAAATAGTTGGTTTTTTCATTACTTTTTTTGTTAGTATTGGGATGTCTAGCCCAGATAGCAGTGGAAAGCCTTTTGAAGAAGAAAACCAATTTTTGTTGCTTTTAAAGAGCGACCAACGGAAGCTTTTTAAAAGCGTACAAAAATGGTTTGATGCAAAAAAGCTTGGAACGTATAGCTGGATTAGCTTCTTGAAAAAGAAACCTACAAGGTTATAAAAACCTTGCAGGTTTTGGTTATTTATTTGGTTGCTTTAGGCAGATTGGTTCCTACGCTGAAGGTAAGAGGAACGCTGCTTCCGGCTGGAGAAACGCGAACGTAGCCTTGCATTTCTTGGTGTAAAGCACTACAGAAATCGGTGCAATACATTGGGAAAATGCCGACTCTATTGGGAACCCATTTAAGAGTTGTTGTTTCACCTGGCATGATTAAAAGTTCGCCGTTGTCGACACCTTTGATGGCAAAACCGTGTGGAACATCCCAATCTTGTTCGAGGTTGGTTACGTGGAAGTATACTTCGTCGCCCACTTTGATTCCTTCGATATTATCGGGAGCAAAGTGTGAACGAATGGAAGTCATGTAGACGTGAACTTGATTTCCTTGACGTACTACTTTGGCTTCTTTTTCGCCTTTGGCTACGTATGGATGTTGGTTATCGGCAATTTTATAAAATTTGTACTGACCGTTGTTTCGGATTAAATCGGCTGGTGCAGCTTGCGCGTAATGCGGTTCACCGATGGTTGGAAAATCGAGTACCATTTCCATTTTATCGCCACTGATGTCGAATATTTGAGCTGATTGCGCTAATTCTGGACCAGTTGGTAAATATCTGTCTTTAGTAATTTTGTTGTAAGCAACTAGGTATTTTCCGAAAGGTTTTTTAGAATCACCACCAGGAATACACAAGTGACCTACAGAATAATAAGTAGCGACTCTATCGAGTACTTTAAGCGATTTGATGTCCCATTTTACTACTTCTGAAGACACGAAGAATGTGGTGTAGGCGTTTCCTTTTCCGTCGAATTCGGTGTGTAATGGACCTAAACCTGGTTTTTGAACTTCACCGTGAAGTGCTGCTTCGTATTTTACAACGTTGATTCCGCCGTAATTTCCGTCGAATTTTTTGCTTTGGATGGCTGACATTAATTTATCGAAACTAAAAACTGGAATTAAAGCAGCTAATTTTCCTGAACCCACAATGTATTCACCTGTTGGATCAACGTCGCAACCGTGAGGTGATTTCGGACATGGAATCATGTAACAAATGTCTTTCAGCGCGGCTGCATCAAGTACGAGAACCTCCGTTTTGATTTCAGAAGTGGCTGAATGTGTTTTTTCGTTCCATTTGTTGTGCGCATATTTTACAGCTTGTTTTTTTCCTTTTCCAGCTTTGATGTATTCTTCTGCTTTTTTCCAATTTACTGCCATAATAAAATCTTTGTCTTTTTGAGACGCATTGACTTCTAGCAAAGTATTGGCTTGTTCTGTATTGTAACAAGAGAAGAAGAACCAACCGTGTGATTTTCCTTTACCTGCATGCGAAAGGTCGAAGTTGACACCTGGCGTTACGATTTGAAAAGCCAAATCCATTTCGCCCTCTTTGCCCACTTTCACAAAACTGATATGTCCTTTAAAATTTTGTTTGTAAGTATTGATGGCCACATCACCGTCGGAATAATCTGCGGGTACGCTAAAACGCGTTCCGGCTACGACATATTCTGTATTTTCAGTGATGAAAGGTGAAGAGTGGTTACCGCCGCTGTTAGGCAATTCGATAATCTCTGCGGTTTTAAATGTTTTTAAGTCGATACGCGCAATACGAGGGGTATTGTTGGCATTACCAAAAACCCAGCGTCCATCCACTTCACCATTAGTTTGCGACATTTCGGTGTGGTGCAAATCATCCCAAGGCACGAATCCGTGCGAGGTGTTTAACATGGGTTTGGTTTCTTCGCTATAGCCCCAACCTTTTTCAGGATCTACAGAAAAAACAGGGATGACTCTGAATAATCTTCCACTCGGAAGTCCATATACGCTTAACTGACCACTAAAACCTCCAGAAACGAAGTTGTAGAATTCGTCATATTTTCCGGGTGCTACGTATGCTTTTTCAGCATCACCTACGGTGGCATCACTTGAATTTTTGGGTTTACAAGAAGTGAATAATGCACTTCCTAAAACCAGAATTACCATTGCTTTTACAAATTTATTTTTCATACTATTGAAATTAAAACCATCCTGTTGCTTTCACCCAACAAGACCGTTTGTTGTTTTTATTTTACGCCGTCATTTTTACGCATATATTCTAAAATACTTCTGGCTTCGGCATCAGCCAATCCTTGGTTTGGCATACGAACTAAGCAAATTTCGAGTTGTGCTTGCACTTCTGGATCTTTGTCAATCATTGGGTCAGGGTTCGTGATGAAGTTCATAATCCATTCTGGTTTTCTTCTTTCTGTGACTCCTTTCCATCCTGGACCGACTAATTTTTCGTCTGTAGTTTTGTGACATGAGGTGCATTTCACTCCAGCAACTTCTTCTCCTTTGGTTGCCATGGCTTGGTCAAGATTAGCCCCTAAATCAACGTTGTCAAATTTGCCTTCACCTCTTTTTGGATCGTAAGAAGAAGGATCCGCTGTGGTTGCTGCTTCTTCTGTTGCTGGTCTAGAGAAATCATTTTCTGATTTTTCTTTTTTACCGCATGAAGTAAATAAAGCCATCGCGGTAATTAATACTAGTAGTTTGTTCATGATGTATATGTTTAGAATTATACTTCAAAGGTCTGTATAGAATAAACTTATGTTTTATGACCGTAATCATAAAACAGCTTGTTTTTTTTAAAATTATATCAGAATCCCTCTAAAACAGGTAGGTTTGGTAATGACAAGAAATACATTTTAGGAAGTAAATGGCTGCATTTCAAAATTTTGAGATATTGAGGACAAAGGACGAAGGAAATCGACTTTCATCAAACAATAGTTAAAGCAAAAGTATTCTTTTAAAGCCGTTAGCGGAGTGTATCATTATTGTATCAAGAATTGTGACCTTTCGACTGCGCTCTGGGCAAGCTCATTTATTTTTCGGATCATGGGAATAATAGATGACTTTGTTATGAAGAAGAGCATTAGATATATTAATTCAGACTATCAAGTTCATTAGTAATATTCATTCTTGCTTGTTTTTCGTATTTTTTTCGGAAATGGTCTGTTTTGAATATGGCTTCCATTTGAAGGAAATTTTGCAATGCTTTTTTTCTACCTGAATTGTACATGAAATCTGCATAAAGCGTATATTCTTCTCTAATTTGCTCGGAATATTTTTGATATTCCTCGGAGGGTTGTCCGAAGATGGCTAGATCTGCATCGAGTAGGTAATTGGTGTCATCGTCGTCCGAAAGTGTATGATGTTTGGTTGCCAGAATCATGTTGGCACATTTTGCGATTTTCGGAGCTGGATAGCCTAAATCAGAAAGTCTTTGCATGGCCAGTTTGGCGCTGTCGCTTTCGTTGCTATTGCTGTAGGCTTTGTAGACGATATCATGATAGAAAACTGCAAATAGGATGGTGTCCCAATCTTCAATTTTGTCTTTTACTTCATTTAAATCCCTAAGCATGTTTTTAAGGTGATCGATGGTATGATAATGCCTTTTGGGCTCAGAATATTTGGTGAATATTTCCAACCACAGGTTATTTGACAACTCATGGTTGTTGGTGTATTTTTTGACGAGTTGTAAAAAAATGTCTGTTAGCATAAGATGTTATTTACCATGTCTTTTTCAATGTCATATACTTTGCTTTTTAAAATATCTAGGTAGCTATTAATTGTTCTGGCTTCTTCAGTAGTACCTTTCATTTTACCTGCAACTTTGTTCCATTTGGCAAGTTCAATATATTTAGAAGTGCTTATTTCAATACGTACGCCATTGATCGTGATTCTGAGATAAATTGGAACAGTGCCTTTTTTTGTGGCTTTAGAGCTCTTAGTGTAAAAAAGCATTGACAGTTTGTGTTTCATTTTGCTGGCTTTTAGAAGTTATTTAAATTACTAATTATTTGCAAATGGTGCAAGATGTTCATTTTGTGAACACCTTATTTTACTGGTGTTGTCACGAAATTCGGTGATCTGAATTTTCAATCTTTTCGGGTCACCGAATTGGACACCTTTTTTTTGCGATTTGTTATGTAATTTGAATAGTGGTTAAAAACAAAAAAGCCTGTAAATCATACGATTTACAGGCTTTTGAACTAAAATGAAGTTCTTTTTGTGGAGTCGGGGACGCCAAACCTCGGTATAGTATTTAGCTTTGCACCAAGCTTTTTTCCTTATCTCGTCTGAAATTGTAGTAAGCAATCGTCAATGCAATTCCCAAGCATACCGCTGTAATTGCAAATGCCCGAATTCCTTTTAGTTGGCCACGTATTTGCTCATTTTCTCTATACAGTTCAGAAACTGAAACAACCGACATAGGTTCTAAATCTATTATACTAGTCATATCTGATAAATTTCAACTTCTCTTTATTGATTTTGACAATCATAAACTGATATATGCAGGGATAAGAAATGTCGCCTACAGTGCGAAAATGCGTGAATACACCAAAATTATATTTGGCCCCGCGTAAATAGTCTACAGGAAACTCTTTTTCTTTATCGTTACCCAACTCTTCTTTCAAAAAATGAAAATTCTTCCTTAATGGTTCTTGGACGTATTTAATTTCTTCGCGCCGTTCCTTGGCTTTTAGGTTATTGTACTTAATTGCATTTTCACGAGTTGCGAACTTTTGCGAACTTCTTTTCGGGATAAATTCGTCGCCTGTCAACAAGTCATATTTTTTTTCTGAACCCATTACTTAATGTGATTGGCTGTTCTGTAGAATTGCGTCGATCACTTCAATATCGTACAAATAGACGTCTCCAAATTTTTTAAATGGTAGAATCCCTTGATCACGATACTTAATAATTGTGTTGTTGGAAAAACCAAACAACTCTTTCAGGTCTTTGTTTCTGTAATAGCCTTTTTTTGTTGCGGATGATATTTTTTCTTTACTGAGCTTCATGTCAATCTGATCGAGCCGTTGATATAACGGATCAAGCAGCTTTTTGATGCTGGCAAGAGATGGAATTACAATATCGTCTGATTGTCTAAGCATTTTGATATTACATTAAGCCGAAACTAAAACAGTAAACTTAAATGGGTAACTTTTTGATGAAAAAACTGATTTAATTTTGTATCATAAATAGTACTATACCATTGCGAATCTAAAACACATCAATTTAACGGGCGTCNATTTTTCTTAAAAAAAAGATTTATTTTTCGTGACCTTTTTTTGAAGAAAAAATCGATTAGATTTTCAGCTTTAAAAAACCCTTATACTATTTGTGGTGACCAAACTATGTCAAAAAGTTTTGACTACGATAAAATTATCTACTATTAAAAAAAATATTTTTTTGTTTAAATATTTTAATTAGCTGTACAATGCAAAAAGCTTTTTCATATCCGACATCACATTGTGGTCGAGGATCTTTGCGTAGTGTTGCGTTTGCTTGATATTGGTGTGACCCATCATGGCCGAAACGTTTTCCAGCCTGACGCCATTGCCGAGTGTCACCGTAGTTGCGAATGTGTGCCTTGCGACATACCAGGTCAAGTTCTTATCAATCTCGCACAAGTCGGCAATTTCTTTCAAATACGAATTCATTTTCTGATTTGAAATTGTGGGGAGCAATTTTCCTGTAGCCTTATATTGGTCAATAATCACCTTGACAGGCGGCAATACGGGTACATTTTCTTTAATGTGCGTTTTCGTTCGATTGGCTTTCAACCAAAGGTCTCCATTGCCGTCAACCACAAGATTCGATTCGGTCAGCTTCATTGCGTCAATTGGCGGATAGCCCGTGTAGCAACCAAAGAGGAAAATATCCCGGACTTTGTTTAATCTCGATATTTTGAAGTTCTTGCTGGTGATTCGAGACAGTTCATCAGCGGTGAGGAACACGGTTTCTTTGATTGAGAGCTTCCCATTAAAGAGGTCGAATGGGTTCTTCGGAATCAATTCAAGTCTTATGGCGTAATTAAAAGCGGTCTTAAACATTTTGAAGTATTTGACGACCGAGTTATTCTTGATGCCAATTTTGCCTTTGTAGTCGCTCTCATAGCGTAAAAAGGATTCGAGGTTGGCGATGAAGGCAGAATTGATTTTTTCGACTTCATAGTCGTTGTTGTTGTAGTACTTCTTTACAAATTGTAGCAGGAGTTCTTTTGCACGCTCATACTTTTGGTACGAGGCATCTGCACGTTCACCTGCTTGCACCTTTTTCAAGAAGAATAAATTATGTGCATCGAATACGGCTTTTACTGACGTTTTCGGCTTATCAACTTTTCCGGTAACCTCTTCTTTTAAACGCTGGATCTCGAACCCTGGCTCATTTTGACTCAGCCAGTTATACTTCTTTTCAACATTAAGGCGAAACAATTCAAGTGAGTGTTTAATCACTTTTTCCTTGTCAATCTTAAGCAGGCCGCGGAGTTTGTCGGTTTCTTTCCATCTGCCCGGTTCTATGTATTTACCGGTCGCGATGGTGGTCCGTTGATTAGGTAACTCAACACGTGCAAAAATTGGGCATTCGCCGTTGGTTTTTGCTTTGTCAATCTTGAGGTAGAAAATCACTTTGAGCATAGGTATAGTCTTAAAAGTTACACAATCTGTCAAAATTTAGTTACCCTATTTTTTCGAAAATCGATAGGGTAACCAATAGGGTAACTTTCCTTTGACCTTTGATGTGTTTTTTGACACCAAGCACAAAATGAAAAAACCCTTTAAATCCTAAAATTTAAAGGGTTTTGAGCCTGCGGGTGTTCTTTAGAACACCGTTCCAGCGGAGGAAGAGGGATTCGAACCCTCTTTTTATGGTTTTATATGAATCTATTTATATTAAAACTCCTTATTTTACAGGGTGTTTAGACTCATTCCAAATTTTACTAAAGCATATAAATAGTTAAANNGTTGTACCTATGTTGTACCAAAATTCATTATCTTTACGATGAATCAAAACCATATAGACAATGGCAACAATTAAAGTCGTTCTTCGCAAGAAAGCAAATAAAGACGGAACATTCCCGCTCGCTATCAGAATAACCAAAGATAGAAAAACTTCTTATATCTATCTCGGCCACAACTTGAAGGCTGACGAATGGGTGGAGAATGAACAGCGTGTAAAATCGTCGCATCCTAATTCCAAGCGTTTGAACAACCTTATTCTTGCCAAGAAAGCATCTGCAAGCGACATCAGCATTGAAGCTGAAACGTTGAAGGATGAAATTTCATCGCGTGCTATTAAACAGAAAATCAAACCGAAAGGCGGCGCGACTTTCTTTGCGCAGGCGCAAATTTATCTTCAAAGGTTGCAGGACACGGGAAATTTTAACTGCTATAACGCTGACAAAGCCCGCGTCAAATATTTCAAAGAATTTCTTGACGGCAGCGATGTTGCCTTTACCGATATTACCTATGGTGTTTTGGAACAATTCAAGGTCTATCTTAAATCTCAAAGAAAACTTGGTGAACGTACCATTATGAATTATTTGATGGTCATTCGCGCTATCTTTAATCAGGCCATTAAAGAAGGCGTGCTGGATCAGAAGTATTATCCGTTCGGTGCTGAAAAAATCTCAATCAAACTTCCGCAATCAAACAAAGTTGGCATAAGCGCGTCGGATGTTTCCAAGCTGGAAGCTGTGGAACTGGCAAACCCAAAGTATGATGATGTCAGAAATAAATGGCTTATCTCCTATTACTTTGCTGGGATGCGTATTTCAGACGTTTTACGTCTGCGTTGGTCAGACTTTCAAAATGGTCGTTTGCATTATACAATGGAAAAAAATAATAAGTCCGGTTCTTTGGCTGTACCTGAAAAAGCATTGGCTATTTTGCAAAAATACGAGCATTTGAAAACTTCACCTGACGACTTTGTGTTCGCTAATCTTAAAGGCATGGACTTAAAGAATGAATTTGATGTGAAGAGAAGAATTTATCTCGATGTAAATTTTTCGGACAAATTGCTTACTAGGTACGTTTCCCCTCTCGCCAAAATTGAAGGTAAGCTTTCAATGCATATTGCTAGACATACCTTTGCAACGTTAGCAGGTGACAAAGTTCCTGTGCAAATGCTTCAGAAGCTTTACAGACATAGCGACGTTAGAACCACAATAGGTTACCAAGCAAATTTTATCTATAAAGATGCTGATGAAGCACTGGCATCGGTAATTGGAAATTAAATTCATTTATCTGAAAATGAGCAGTTTGTCGGTTTATTTTAGTGCTTCATCGAAATAATTAATTATTCAAAATACTTTTTTTTATCTTCAATTTTCTTTAGGCAATACCATTTCAGCCTAGAGATCTTTTTTATAGGCATAATTATTTACATGTCATTTAAATAGGTAATAGATGAAGAATATTTTTACAATATTATTTCTGTGCCTCGTTTATACTGTTCAATCGCAAAAAGCCAAGAAAGATGTCTTCGTTAAGGACAGCGTTTCTTTTAAGACCAAGTATAAGGGCAAGGAGATGTATAATACATGTGCATCTAACTTATGGAGCGAAGAAGGCTCTTTTAAGAACGTTAACTTCGAAGATGCAATAGACAATCTTCAATTATCTGACGATGTCGGCTTTACAAATAAAATTCAAAAGACGCAAGAAGCAAAAATTTTGGGAAAGGACGAGCTGACAGTCGTCCTAAATTTAATCAAATTATATTCAGCAGATTTATTTGAAGCCAAACTGCGCGAGCAGTCAGGTAATAAGCCATTTGGACATGTAAGTCGCATTAGCAACAAGGAAAAGATATTTAAGCTAGATAATACTAATACAGTGGAATTCAGATTTTGGTATGATGAAATCGAAGATCTACTTTATCAGCCAGTATTTAGTGATTGCGATTGTGAAGTGGTGGCATCACTTATCATGAGAATGACAGTTCAGGATGATAAAAAACTTGCGTTGAACTTCTCTATATACCCGGGTGGCATTGGCATAAATTGTGGGTCATGTCCCTTGCATCAATTTGTGATTAACTTTGTGCAGCTTTTTGCAATCTTGAAAGATTGGGGTGGATTTAAATTGCTCGACCAATCATATACGTTACTTGATCAAGCCAGCGTAAATACTAGAATAAATAATTTGATAAATGATGTCTCTAAGTCCACAAACATTAAGAATGATTTTGTCACCTCGCAGATGCTAAGTTTTAAAATAGTTTCTGCAAGATTTAGCGACGATGGTCTTTTTATCACCTACAATTACGAAGTTGGAGTAAAATGAAACATATACATTCAATATTATTCTTGCTTTTAACATTGCAATTTAATGCGGGCGAAGTATTTGCGCAAAATACATTAAGGTTAACCAAAAATGTAAAACTTGAACTGATAAAAGATAAGGCGGAATTTGTTTCGCGTGAAATATTAATGCAGAGTTGCTTGGACGAAGCGTTGATTGATGGCCTAATAAATGCGGCAAATAATGATCCTTTCGGCTCTTATGACGACACCAAAATTTTATTTAAACTTCCTTTACTGCGCAATACGAACCAAATTGAATATAAGCGAATATTTGAGGTTAATAGATTGATTGGAATAAAATATTTTTTTGATTGCAAAGGATTGCTAGTCACCGAAAACAAATATAATTTTAAGGTCGATAGCGATATCGTTAAATTACAAAAATACTACAACGCAAATATTGAGTATAGAAGTGTATGTTTAGCTTCTAGGGATAAAAAAGAAAAGCTCGATGCGGCTATTCAACAACTTTTACAATCAGAATCTTGTTCGGATGAAATATTGGCCTTTGTAGCCTCAAAATATGATCAAGTTCTAGCCCCATTGAAAAACATCGCTGACAATAGCAGCCAATATTTAAACTTTAATTTGGTATCTATACAGTTAAATTCAATACAACAGTCTGGTCATTCTATTATACTGGATGTAAGTTACACACTCGATATTAATTAAAGACTTAAATACTCTTTTATATTTTCTCTACTTTATATGAATGATAACAACAATTTAGTCTGGTATGCAGCCTATGGCTCAAATCTTTTGCAAGAGAGATTTATTTGTTACATAGAAGGTGGCAAACCGGAAGGAGCTGCTAATGAATATCCACCCTGCGCCGACACGTCCGCGCCACGTGAAGCAAGAAATTTCGATTTACAGCATGAATTGATTTTTGCAAAGAATTCAAGAAACTGGCAAATGGGCGGTGTCGCATTCGTCAAGAGAGAACATGATCCCGAATGCGCCACCTTTGCGAGAATATATTTAATTACGCGGGAGCAATTTCATCATGTTGCCCAATGGGAAACGGGCGGCAATCCAATAGACGACATCAATATCGACGAGGCGATTGCAGAAGGAAGCACGGTCTTTAAACGACCATCTTGGTACGGATTGGTTGTCTATTTGGGAGAAGTGGATAATATTCCGGTTTTCACTTTAACGGACGAAGCGGCAATAACTGCTTATTCAAAACCTAGTCCTCAATATCTCACGCAGATAGTGAACGGATTGCGTGAAACTTATAACTATACGAATAACGAAATCTATCAATACCTGAAAACAAAAAACGGTGTTGTCGGCAACTATAAAGACTTTGAATTATTTGATGTAGCTGCCGGATTGCTGAACCCAAAGCGAGATTTAACGAAGAAATTGTTGAGTGACTTTGCTAAAGAATACGATGGTATGCCGGAAGGTGAAGCCAAGCAGCAAATGAAGCCTGCAATGGACGAGTTTATGCGCAAGTATTATGACGGTTTCAATTTCGACTATTTAGAATAAGATAAAGCAAAATATTCAAAATTTTCACAAAACTGTAACAAATTCTTCTGTTAAAAATGTTAAATTTGCAATGAACTTATTATCGATGTTCTTTCTTATTGTGGTGGGGATAATGAAGGTGGATTGATGATGCAAATTACTAACACAATGGATGAATATGAAGAACAATTACAAGAAGAAGTACAAGAACAAGCTGTAGAAAGTTTAGAAATTGAAGTAAAGCGTTTTGCCGACGCGCTGCCCTATTGGGCGAAGTATCTCGGCGCAAAAATTTTGGATGGCCACGAGATTAACGATGAAGTGATTGAAGCCTCTTATAAATTTCTCCTTGAAGAACTCGACCTGCTTGACAAGTCACCAAGAGCGGATATTGAAATCAATTACAGTCCTTCGGATGATGCGTCGGCTTACAAAGCTGACCTTGTATTGAAGGAACTAAAAAACGTTGAAGGTGTAAATGCCCTAATTGAAGGGCAAGCCATCGAGTTCTCACAATTCCTGACAATTATTTACGGTGCAAACGGTTCGGGTAAATCCGGCTACATTCGTTTGCTGAAGCGAATCTTTTATTCAAAATCTCCTGAAGAAATTCTGCCGAATGTGCATATTGAACACGGGCATAAGGAAATCAAGGCTGAATTGGTTTTCTCTGCTGCTGGTTCTGACATTCCTCTTGAATATACTATTAACCAAGATGCTGCCGAGTTCGGGCAGTTTTCGGTTTTTGATGGCAAAAGCGTAATCAAGCATTTGGAGCAAAAAAACGAATTTGAATTTCGTCCTGCGGGATTGAGTTTCTTTGCTGAATATTCTGCGGCAATCGTACAGTTGGAGCAAAGACTGCAAGTGGACGTTGCTGCCAAATCAACGCTAAATCAATATGGATTGTGGTTTGACGGCGATAGCGAGATCAAGACTTTCGTTGAAGGATTGTCTGCGAATACGACGGCCGCTGATTTAAAAAAATACACTCCTTACAGCGAAGAAGACAAAACGCAGCACGCAGCTTTACAAAAAAGCTATGATGAACTTTTAATTGCATCTGCGGGCAAGGATAAGGAAATTGGTAATCTGCAAACGTATAACAGGCTTCTTGGTGAAAACAAGTTGTCTGTCGAGGCGTTAAACAAATTCTTTACGGCTGAAAACATTAAGGCCATCAACGACAAAATAAATGATGTTGTTGCTAAAGAGGCAACAGCCAAAGCAGAAGGCATCGAGAATTTCCAAACGGATAAAATAGAAGGCATCGGTACAGAGGAATGGAAAAAATTCATTGTTGCTGCTGATGTTTTTGCAAAGAAGCAAAACGAAAATCCTAACGCATATCCCGAAGACGGAGATAATTGCCTTTTGTGCCATCAGCCGCTATCGGAAGATGCCCAGCAACTCATTGAAAACTGCTTTTCGTTTATCAAAAGTGTTGCGGAGCAACAGGCCAAAACTGCCCGTGAAGAATTGACAGCATTAAAGGAACAAATGGAGAAGCTTTCATTCGACCTGTTTCCTGCTGACGGAATCCTGACAAGCTGGCTGTCAACAACGCATGCTACGGAACTGGCAGCGATTAAGAAGTCGTTGACTGACCAAAAAGCACTTGCTGCTTCTCTTGTCGCGGACATGACGGCAAAGAAAGCTGCTGAACGCAGCCCTATTCAAACATCTGTTGAATCCCATACGACCATTTCAGGTAAAATCGAGAGAGGTATCAAGATTTTACAGGACGGTACGGAGAAAACCGAATTGGCGAAGCTTCACGCTTCCAAAACGCTGCTGGAACATAAAGAGAAATACAATACCCATTTCCCGACGCTTGAAGCGTTTGTTAATACGTTGGTATGGGTAAAGAAAGCAGGAAAGGCAAAGTTCGAGAAACGCCAAATTACCGACACGGAAAAAATTCTGTCCAACAAATACTTCAATCAAAAGTATGTAGATACTTTTAATGCCGAGTGTCAAAAGCTGAACGGAAACTTTGGCATCGAAATCAGCCATACAGGAACGGCAGGAAAATCATATCGCCAGTTACGCCTGAAAGGTCGTAACCCGAATGCGGTTTTAAGTGAAGGGGAGCAAAAGGTCATTGCGATTGCTGACTTCCTTGCTGAAATGCAAATGTCTGACATCAATCGCGGCATCGTGTTTGACGATCCCGTGACATCACTTGACGACTACCGTAAAAGCGAAATCGCGTTCCGCGTTGTTGAGATAGCACAAGACAAACAAGTCACGGTCTTTACTCACGACCTTGCGTTCGTAGCTGCCCTAATCTCACATAGCAATACACTTAGTATCGGTCACGATTGCCATTGGATTGAAAATGAAGACGGCAAAACGCCGGGCAGAATTTACCTCAAAAACACGCCGTCTTACGAGAAAGAATATAAAACCTCGCACAAGGCGGGAGAATATTTAAAAGCGGCAAGAGCGGCTGGTCCTGAAAAGAGAGAAGAAAACATTAAAAATGGTTTCGCTGCTCTTAGAACCAGCTACGAGGCGATGGTTGTCTTTACATTGTTTAACGGCGTTGTTCAAAGATTTGAAGAGCGCGTGAGCGTTGACAGTCTTGCACGGATTAAGTTTGACGATGCAATACGTGAAGAACTGGTGGACAGTTTTTACCAATGCTGCCGTTACATGGAAGGACACTTGCACAGCAACAAATACCAGTATGTCAAACCAACCGCTGATAATCTGCAAGAGGAAATCACGCGGTTTAACGACTTGAACGCAAAAGTAAAGAAATTGCGAATCCAGCAAAACTGACAAAATCGTTATTAAGATGCATTTCAGCCGATATAAGTAACATTATATCGGCTTTTTCGTTGGTCGTTTAAATAGTAAATCGTCCTCACGCCTTACGTGAAGGGCGATTTCGCATTTTTAGGCTTTTGCAATATTTACCAAATGACGCAAAATTTCCTTTTAAACAAGTTTCTGTGTCGCTGGTAGATTTCTTAATTGGCATCACTTGAACCCGTATTAGTTTTACATCGAAATCAAGGCGCAACTAGAAGCTTCAACGCCTGTTCAGATTCAAAACAAGTTCATTCACTCATTCTAAAAAAACATTCCTATGGACGTAATATGTTTAGAGGACAAGGCATTTTTTGCCCTTGTCGAAGCGGTTGTCGGTAGGCTTAAACCTGAAAACGACACAACTGGATTCAAGTGGATTTCCGATGTTGATGCGATGCATTGCCTCAATATCAAATCCAAGACAACGCTGCAAAAACTGCGTGATGAAGGGAAAATCAGATTTTCCCAGCCGCAGAAGAAAATTATCGTGTACGACCGCGATTCCATCGAGGCGTATTTGGAGAAACACGCTAAAGAAACTTTTTAAATTTTTAAAAATGAAAACATTTAATCTTAATGAAACGATACTGAACCTTCCTGCAGAAAATACGCTGTGGACGATTGGCGATGCTGTCGAAGGTGTTCAAATCTTCGGCGGTATCGGTTCAGGTAAAACATCAGGTTCAGGACGCACGCTAGCCTTGAAGTATCTCGACGCTGGGTTTGGCGGTCTTGTGCTGACTGTAAAACCTGACGAGAAAGCATTCTGGGAAGGATATGCCGCAATGACGGGGCGTACAAATGACCTTATTATTGTCGAGCCTAGAGGCGAAAATTTCTTCAACTTCCTGCACTATATAAGTGAAGGTGACGGAAATACTGAAAACATCGTCGATGTCCTTAAAACCGTTATTCGCGCAAGCGAAGAAAAGGCAGGCAAAAGCGATGATGCCTTTTGGGAAAGTGCTTTGGATATGTTGATGTTCAATGTTATCGACCTTTGCAAATTGGCCTACGGTCAGGTTTCGATTAAGCGCATGTTTGACATTGTGCAGACACTTCCGAAGCCGGATGTTGCAGATGAGGAAAAGACAAGCCCGTTTTACGAAGCTTTTCTGCTGGCACAAGAAACCGTAATGGCAAAAGTAAGTGATTGGGAAAATGCACAATCACCGAACGCCTTAATGAAGCTTAAAAGCCGCGCCGATTATGACGACGTTCTTTGTGATGCGATTGCAGATGCACGGATTTTGAGATTCCTCGATCAATTCTTCTTGGATAGTCTTTTGCATTTGAGCGACAAGACACGCTCCATCATTGACTTTTCTTTTTCGGGGTTTCTGTTCCGATTATTACGCGAACCTGTTTATTCATTGTTCTGTAATAGCGTGTCAAATTTCACGCCGGAACAATGCTCGGACGGCAAGATAATTATCATTCATCTGCCCGTAAAGCTTTACCACAAAATAGGCCGCGATTCCCAAATTATGTTCAAATACATTTGGCAGCGGGCAATGGAAAAGCGCAGTATTGACGAAAACAGCCGACCTGTTTTCCTATGGGCTGATGAGGCACAAAACTTCCTGCACGAGCATGACGCAGAATATCAGGCAACCGCAAGAAGTAGCAAGATTGCGACGGTTTATATTTCTCAAAACCTACCGAACTACTACGCTAATATGGGTGGTGCAAAATCGGAGTTTCGCGTTAAAAGCTTTCTCGGCACGCTGAATACAAAGGTTTTCCACGCCAACGCAGATATTGAAACAAACCGCTATGCATCGGAATTAATCGGCGATGCAGCGTTTGAAGAAACTTCACAAACGGCCACAGCCGCAGGCCACTTTTCCAGCTCTAAAACAAAATCACTCAAGTACGACCGACTTGTCAGAGCGGAGGCTTTTCAAAGCCTAAAGACAGGCGGCAAACAAAATGCCCATTTGACAGAATGCTATATGCTGTCACAGAAGCGCAGCGGCAAAGCGCATATAAAAATCGAGTTCAACCAAAATTTTACTGTTTAATTTAAATTCAATTCTCATGAAAACAAATTCTTACTACCGTTCAACTCTCCGCAGGGAAAACATTTTTGTAACATACATTTTGTCATTCTTTGACATGTTCGCTTCATACGGGCGTATGCCGATTGAAGTATTTACCCGCAAGGGATTCGGGCAACGCTATTTCCGTTTGTCCACTGCCTTGACTGTGGCTTCGATACTGGCCTTATTTCCATTATCGACCAAATTACTAGGCTACCTGTTTCCATTTATTAGCAAAGTGGGTGCTGCCATTTTTCCAAGCTTTACGTTGTGGTATATATTCCTTGCCGTCTTTATCTACTTCAGTGTGCGTCACTATTTCGACATAAAAAAGGACGCTTCTATTACAAACTTCAAGCGTTTCAGTTTGTCCAGCGGTGTGCCTGACAAGATTTTTGACACAATCAAAATTCCTGGCATTTCAACCAACATCAGAACAATAGAATGTTTGTTCGAACCTTTACCTTTCTTTTTAGGCGGTCTTCTTCTTTGGATTATCGGGCAACAGCTTGGCTTACTTCTCGTGCTTTCGAGCATAATTTATTCACTTAGTTATCTCAACGCTTACCGTCGCGGTGACAACTTCATTCTCGATAAAATCGATGAAATAATTTGCAACGAACAGCTTGAAACTATCTTCTCTGAAGCTGGAAAAACGCAACAGGACAAGAGCGGATTTGAGTTTCGCGGACTTGTACCAACCGATGGTGCATTTCGCAAAACAATCCTTCCAAACCTGTACGACGACACAAATTCGTCATCCGTTTTGTAACCTAAGCGAAGCTTAGGGAAGATGTCTGATGTTCTCATGTTAATGAGTCCGCATAGGGATGGGTACAGCCACGCTGTACTAAGGGGTGGGTCTGCGGGTCATTCATATTCATTTACAGGACGCGAAACGTCCGTTCATTTTTCAAAAACGTAATACACTTTAAGTATGATAAGAATGGTTCAAAGTCAGTCTGCGGGTCATGCGAAAGCGTATTTTAATGATGCGCTTTCCAAGTCCGATTACTACGTGAACGACCAAGAACTTGCCGGACAATGGCAGGGACGATTGGCCGATAGATTGGGCGTTGATGGTGTGATAAGCAAAGAAGCATTTTTTGCGCTTTGCGAAAACAAGCATCCTGCGACGGGTGAAAGCTTAACGCCGCGAAATGTCGAAAACCGCACAACGGGGTATGACATTAATTTCCATTGCCCAAAGTCGGTGTCGGTCATGCATGCCATGACGAACGACGGCGAGATTTTGGAAGCATTCGAGAAAAGCGTTTACGCGACGATGCAACTGATTGAAGCGGATAGCAAGACGCGGGTGCGAAAAGACGGCGCGGATTCTGACCGAGAAACGAAGGAGTTGGCTTGGGCGAACTTTGTCCATCAGACGGCGCGGCCTGTCGATGGCTCTTTGCCTGACCCGCATCTGCATAGTCATTGCTTTGTTTTTAATGCGACTTGGGATGAGCAGGAAAAGGTTGTAAAGGCGGCGCAGTTCCGCGACATCAAACGGGACATGCCCTATTATCAGTCCGTGTTTCAGAAGACGCTGGCGGACAATCTTGCGGATCTCGGCTACGGAATCCGAAAGACGGCAAAGTCTTTTGAAATCGAGAACGTGCCGCAACAGGTTCTTGACCTTTTTTCCAAGCGCACGGATGAAATTGGGCGCGTTGCCAAAGACAAGGGTATCACGGACGCAAAGGAGCTTTCGGAGCTTGGCGCACGCACGCGTGCGAAGAAGCAAAAAGGCCATACGATGGACGAACTTAAAGACGAGTGGCGTTCCCAAATAGAAAAGCTGGGCGACAACGGGCATGCAGGGATTGTTAGGCACGCGCCAGCCCGCAACTTGGAAAAGGTTTCTGCTATTGAGTGTGTGGACTATGCCTTACTACATTGCTTCGAGCGGTCTTCAGTGATGTCGGAGCGTCGATTGCTGGAGTCGGCTTATCGGTACAGCATGGGCAAATCGGGTGCTACGTCCGAAGACATTAAACTGGCTTTTGAAAACGACGACCGGATTGTCAAGGTTGTCGAGAAAGACCGGACAGTTTGTACGACACGGGAAGTTCTGACCGAAGAAAAAAAGATGATTGACCTTGCAATCGAAGGTTTTGGCCAGATGAAACCGCTCTACGACGCAGCGCCTGAACTCAATTTGGACGGCCAGCAAAAATCCGCAGTTGACCACATTTTGACAACGAGGGACAGAGTTTCAATTATTCGCGGTGCAGCCGGCACGGGTAAAACTACGCTTATGAAAGAGGCTGTCGCAAAAATTAAGGACGCGGGAAAGGATGTTTTTGTCGTTGCGCCGACTGCACAGGCGGCACGAGGCATTTTGAAGGAGCAGGAAAAATTTGACAATGCGCAGACGGTCGCCAAACTGCTGACCGATCACGCCTTGCAAACGCAATTGAAGGGTCAGGTTCTTTGGGTGGATGAAGCTGGGATGCTTGGCACAAAGGATATGTTGGGGCTGCTCTCTCTGGCTAAAATGCATAATGCGCAGCTTATTCTTGGCGGTGATACACGCCAGCATGCAAGCGTTGTGCGTGGTGATGCAATGCGTGTTCTAAGCACGGTTAGCGGTATTCGCTCGGCAGAAGTGACAAAGATTTATCGCCAGCAAACGGAAGGCTATCGTTCGGCGGTTGAAGATTTGTCCAATGGGCATGTTTTGGAAGGCTTTCAGAAACTCGACGAATTGAAATTTATTAAAACCGTCGATGCGATGAACCCGAACGGGCAAATTGTCAAAGACTACTTGCAGGCTATCACATCAGGCAAAAAGTGCCTGATTGTTTCACCAACGCATGCGCAGGGCGATGCTGTGACAGCCGCAGTTCGTCAGGAACTACAAGCGGCAGGGCTGATAGGCAATAAAGAGATTAAGGCAGAACGTTTAAGAAGTGTCGGATTTACAGAAGCGGAAAAAGGCGACACGCGTAATTTTCAGAGCGGCCAGTTCGTAAAGTTCTCGCAGAATGTGGCGGGTTTTGGCATTGGGAGTTTGTGGGAAATAAAATGTCCAAATCACAAGGATATTTTGCTGGTCAATTCTCAAGGTGAAAGCAAACCATTTCCGGTTGTCGATGCCAAGAAGTATGAGGTTTACGAAAAAGGCACAATCCTATTGGCAAAAGGCGACAAGGTTTTAGTGAATACGGGTATGACTGACCTCGATAACAAAAGGATGGAAAATGGGACGATGCTTGAAGTGATTTCTCTTGCTGAAAAGGGCGTTATCAAGCTTCGCAATCCGATGAGCAAACGCACGCACAGAGTTTCGACACATTTGAGTTATATCGATAACGGTCATTGTGTGACCTCTCAAGCCTCACAAGGTAAAACGGTTGAAGAAGTTTTTATCTACCAGCCTGCCGCGACATTTCCTGCAACGGATAGCAAACAGTTTTATGTTTCGGTGTCGCGTGCAAAGCATCAAGCGCATATTTATACGGATGATAAAGAATTGCTATTGGAATACGCGCAGGATTTGGGAGAACGTCAATCCGCTATTGAAATGCTATTGGACAATAAAATGCATCAGGAAGTTGTGATGCTAATGCAGAGGGAAAAAGAGCAGGAACAGGAAATAGAAATCAAAACAGGAAAAGACCATGAGCCTGACAGGTAAATTTGACGCTCATAACCGTCGAAAGAGCGGCAAGATTGGCAGCGACCAAAAGGACGAAGCCGTGATTGAGCGTTTTAAAAACGCAAGCAATGCACGTAACCTTTGCCTTATCTTGCAGGACGGCAAACGGTTTTTTCTGAACTACGCATATTTGATTTCCGGTGAATACTCGCCAAAGGATGGTGTCATTACGTTGACGTTTACGACGCATACAATCGTAATGAAAGGTAACAAGCTTGAAGTTCTCTACGAAAATTTAATGTTCCACTTGCCAAAGGTCATTAACCAAGTAAATAAAAGGTATGAGAGTTTGGAAAGTGACACGGCTGTTCATGAGATAATCATAAGCCCCAATAGATAAAGCTACTTTCCTTTTGATCGCAGTTTTGTGAGTTTGCTTTCAGCAAGTGCAGCCAAATACGGCGCACTATAAAGATATTCCAAAAGTGCGGTTGCTAATGCCGAAACAATAGGCAATTCTTGCTCTCCCAATTCACCTGAACCCGCATGTGCGCCAATGTTTCCGAAATTTTTAATCCCGTTTGCGACTTTGACAAGATTTTGAGGAATTGCACCGTTGTCGGCCAATTCCTTTAACATGCTGGCGAGTTGAGTTGATTTTGCCCCATGCTCTATACAAACGGTTTCCAGCATCCGACGGGTTAATATGGCGTAAGCGTTTGCATTACGAAGCTTAATATCTTCCGAAGCTTTATACGCGGCTAATATGTTATCCGGCAAGCCGAGCGGATAAGCTTTTTCAGGTGGGTATAGGAATTCATATTCGATTTCGTTCCTCTCCATATCCTCATGCCAAAAGTATGTAACGATGTTGATTTTCAAGCATGCAGGGCATTTCAGGACATCGTAAGATGTCCCCATATTTGGGCCATATCCCATTTGGGAATCGCCCCAAGTTTCGTCAACTTCTGCCGAGGCTGAAATTTCCATTTTGGAAATGTTGCCACAATGTCTGCATGTAAGAATGTTTGAATCTGCCATAGGGTTATGCTTCTCCGGCAAGTTTTTTCAATCGCGCAATTTCATTCTCCATCATCTTAATATATTTTTCTTTATACTCGTCAGGGTGGTTGTGGTTTTCAACCTTAGAATGCATTCCTTGAATGACTTCGTTGTGAGTAATATTAAAAACCTGTGAGGCATCAAAATTCAGGGTTTGAGCCAAATCCACTTCCAGTATTTCCGCGATTTGTTGGATGCGGGAAACGGTTAAATCGGTCTTGTTGCGCTCGATATTACCGTATGCACTTACGCTTAAATTCAAGTAGTCAGCCATTTGCTCACGCGTAAAGCCTTTTAGCTCGCGGAACTTTTTTACATTGTCGCCAATGTTGAGTTGTTTTGCTTCCATATATTTTAACTGTATTAGAACGCGTTAAAGTAACGAAAAAATAGTTAAACTAACAAATTGTCTGCAATAGATTCTTTTATTTGTTAAAATTTTTCTCACTTTGTCCTGTCGGTTTTCACCGCAAACCACGGATAATTTTAAATTCCTATATATGAGAAAAATTTTGACCGCCGCATTAATTGCGGTTACGGGCATTACGCATGCCCAATGTTTTGAGAAAGTTTCGGCATCAGCATTTCACTTTGTAGCAATCGCCCAGAACGGCACGCTTTGGGCATGGGGCGCAAATAACTTAGGCCAGCTCGGTGATGGTACAATTATAGACAAGCCCACACCCGTGCAAATTGGTACGGCAAATAACTGGCTTATCGTTTCAGCGGGTGAGTCGCATACAATGGCGATCAAAACCGATGGAACACTTTGGGCATGGGGAAATGACAATTACCAAAGGCTGGGCAACGGAAATGCAGACGATAGTTTAATTCCCGTACAGATTGGCACGGATAACAACTGGAAAGAAGTTTCTGCGGGAGAGCGTGGCACGGTCGCCGTCAAGACAAACGGCACACTTTGGACATGGGGAACAAATACAGGCGGTTATTTGGGCAACGGGGCTGCGGCTGGCTTCGCAAGTAACGTGCCGTTACAAATAGGCTCGGCGACCGATTGGCAAACCGTGTCAGGAAATGGCCGTCATTGCCTTGCTATCAAAACGAACGGGACTTTATGGGCTTGGGGCTTGAATGGCGACGGACAGCTTGGAAACGCGACAACTACCAATTCCACAACACCTTTGCAAGTTGGCACGGCGACGGACTGGAAATGGATAGATGCGAGTTCGCGGGTATCTTTTGCATTAAAAACGAATAATAGTCTTTGGGGCTGGGGATATTTGGCAGGAATGACATTTGATTTTTCTTCTCCACAACAAATTGGGACGGCAACGGACTGGAAAACGGTTTCGATTAAAAAACAGGCACAATCACAATATCTATTAATGACCAAAACAAACGGCACGCTTTGGGCTTGGGGTAACGATGCCAGCGAACAGCTTGGCAACGGTTCGGTAACGGGCAATTTTACAAATCCTGCACAAGTGGGACTTGCCACTGATTGGGCAAATGCTACAGCTGGATATTTTCAGTCAAGCGCAGTTAAAACTACTGGTACATTTTGGGTTTGGGGCGATACCCAACTTGTCGTAAGCGGTGGTAGCTTTGTGTCACAACCGACACAATATGCCTGTACTTCTTTAGGTATCGAAAATCCCGAAAATATTAAAATTGCTCTTTATCCAAATCCAGTTAGGGATTTGCTCAACCTGTCCGGCGCAAACGTCGTGAACGCAGTTGCCTATGATTTAAGCGGTAAAAAATACCACCTTGTACCGCAAGGCAACACACTCGACGTTTCTGCGCTGGCATCGGGTTTATATATGCTGTCATTGGAAACAGAGCAGGGAAATTTCAATGTGAAGTTTCTAAAAAAATAACTCGCTTGAATGTGATAGCCGCCCCGAAGGGCGGCTTTTTTATTTATCTGTATAGATAGGAAGCTTTTTTAAAATCAATCGTCGAATAATCCATTTCCAGTTCTTTGGCTGCTTGCTTCCAGTCGATGCAGTTATTCGGCCAAGCGGCATTTCTATCTACTGCCCCGATGTCTTCTGCAAGTTGTTGGGCGTAATCTTCGAAATAATCGTCACGTATTAAAGTAATAGGATACCAATCACCGCGCCATTGTTCATCACCGCCGTAGCCTTTAAGGTTTTCAAGCAATGAAAGTATAAGTTCAAAATCTGCGGCTTCTTCATCGTCATTGCTGATTTCGGAAAGCCAGGCTTTAAACAAGTCGTTGTCGCTTTCGGCTATTGCGTCGTTAGGCTCGTGTTGCTCGTTGAAGCGATTTACAAAGTCTGTTTCTGTTTCTTCAAATTGTTCGATGATGTCGCGAATATCGACGATGTCATTATCCATTAAATTTGCGAATAAAAGATTTTTGGTTTCCATGATTTGCTCCTTTTAAGTTAATGCCTCCACCGTTGGAGTGCGGGGCAAAAAAGGAGAAAAGCCATAGGCCGAAAGTCAACACCAACACGGGAGCGCAGCGAACGGAGCGGGCAGCGTGATTGACTGCCGGACGGCTTTTACTCAACTTGCGCCGATACTCAAGACGAGGGGGAAATTGACAGGAGTGAATATGATCTAAAAATATTCGCCGAATTAATTCAGCTTTTTTTTGACAAGTCGCATATCGTTACGAAGTTCCTTGACGATGTCTTCAAGAGTTTCAGACTTTAATGCGGCAGTCGCTTCTTTGGTATTAAGACTACAAGCAAATTCCCAAATTTCGAGAATGTCGGAAAGTTTAATGTCGTATGGGTCGTAATAAGTGTTGTCGGATTTGACAAGCAGCGATTTTGTCTTTTTCTCACCAAGCCTTTTATAGACAATATCGTCAGGCAGAACAAAGATGTAGGTTTTGCCTTTACGAACGTCGCTTAGATTTTCAACGTATTTGCCGACAATGAATGCTGTATCATCGTGGGGCGGCATGGAATCGCCCTCGATCGGAAATGCACGATGTTTTCCTGCGCCAAGAAATGGCAATGCGATTTGTGGCAAGTCTTGAATAAACGTCGGGTCGCCAAATCCTCGGATATAACCAGCTTTCGCTTTGAGCGGTACAATTTCAATTAGATTGTTTCCTTGCTTGTCCATCATGATAGGAAGCAGGATGCGGTTGTCGTCCAATTTCAGAAGGTTTTCGACCGACACTTTCCGCACGTCCACAGATAGCAGTAAATCGATGCTTAGATGGTGATAATGCGATATGCGCTGCAAGATGTCGTAGGGCGGCTCGGTCGTTCCGTCTTCATATTTTACATAGCGCCCACGCGTGATTTTAAGCGCGGCTGCGACGCTTTCTTGCGAAATCCGCTTTTGAGAACGTAAGTACCTGATATTATCCGAGAATAACGACATAATTGCTTTTTGTTACGATTAGCAACAACAAATATAACACATTTTGTTCTCATCTGTACTAATTTTGTTCTCATGGTAACAAGGTCAATCGTACACATGGATTTGGACACGTTTTTTGTGTCCTGCGCACAGCTTCAGAACTCGAAGCTGCTGGGCATCCCGCTAATTGTAGGCGGCGGTGACAGAGGCGTTGTGGCCTCTTGCTCCTACGAGGCAAGGGCTTTTGGTGTACGTTCTGCAATGCCTATTAAAATGGCTTTACGTCTATGCCCACAAGCGCGGATTGTGCGCGGTGACATGGAGTATTTTTCCCGTATGTCAAACACAGTTACTGAAATCATTGAGGAACGTGCGCCCGTTGTCGAGAAAGCCAGTATTGACGAATTTTATCTTGATGTCAGCGGCATGGATAAGGTTTTCGGCTGCTACAAGTGGACGAATGAATTGGCGCAAACCGTAACAAAGGAAACGGGATTGCCCATCAGTTTTGCGCTGTCCGTGAATAAGACTGTTGCAAAGATTGGTACAGGCGAAGGCAAGCCGCGTGGCAATCTGAATATTCCTGAACTTGACGTGCGCCCTTTTCTCAATCCTTTATCTGTACAAAAAATCCCTATGGTTGGCGAAGTGACTTTCAGGGATTTATCACGAATGGGCTTGCGTACCATTCAGACGGTGGCCGAAACGTCGCCGGAAGTCATGCAGCAATTACTTGGCAAGAACGGACTGGAAATTTGGAGAAAAGCAAACGGTATTGATAACAATCCAGTTGAGCCTTACAAGGAAAGAAAATCTATCAGCACCGAAGACACGTTTTCGGAAGATACGATTGATATTGCTTGGCTGAAAGCGCGTCTTAGCGGAATGGTTGAAAAGCTGGCGTTTCAATTAAGGGATGAAGGCTGGTTGACTTCCACCGTTTCGGTGAAGGTTCGGTATGCAAATTTTGATACAGAACCCAAACAGCGTAAAATCACTTACACTTCCTGCGACCATACTTTAACGCGGCACATTCTCGACCTCTTTGATATTTTATATCAGCGTCGGATGCGTGTACGGATGGTCGGAGTTAAATTCAGCGGCCTTGTACGCGGAACATATCAGATTGATATGTTTGAGGACACGCAGGAAATGATGTCGCTCTATCAAGCTATGGACAAAATCAAGCGACGATTTGGGCAAGATGCGATTGCACGCGGCGCATGGAATAAACTTAAAAACAAATAAAATGTATCTCAACTGCCATTCATATCATAGCCTGCGATACGGCACGATACCGCTTGACGATCTCGTGGCGTTGGGTGTGTCCTGCGGTGCAAATGCTATGGCGTTGACAGATATTCAAACGGTCACAGGAATATATGATTTTATAAAAGCTTGCAAAGCGGTTTCTATCAAGCCGCTGGTTGGGATGGAATTTCGCGGCGAAGCTGGATTGCTTTATATCGGGCTTGCCAAGAACCGTGAAGGCTTGGGCGAATTGTGCCGATTTCTGACGCAACACAATTTTAAGGGACAACCGTTACCGACCACAGCACCACAATTTGAAAATGTTGCTGTTATTTATCCGCTGGAAAATATACCGCAGGAATTAAGAGCGTTTGAATATATCGGTTTGCGTCCCGAACAGATAAGTCTTCTCTATCAAAAGACTTGGTTAGAACAGCTTCATAAAATTGTCGTCCTGCAATCCGTTACACATCGGGGCGGCAAGGAATATGAATTGCATCGGGTCTTACGCGCTATCGACAATAACGTCATTTTATCAAAGCTGACAGAAACCGATTATTGCCAGCCGTCGGAAGTCATGTTGCCGCTCGATCATTTGCTTGCAAAGTATATCCATTATCCGCAAGTGTTAACCAATACCGAGAAGCTAATAGACGATTGCAATTTTGAATATGATTTTTCGACACCTAAAAATAAAAAGCACTATTCCGGAAGCAAGGAAAGCGACCTCGCACTTTTAACCAAACTTGCGAAAGAAGGTTTATTGAAGCGGTACGGCTCAAGCCATGCTGCCGCCACTGAACGGGTGGCACGAGAACTGAAGGTTATCGATGCCTTAAACTTTAGTGCATATTTCCTGATTACTTGGGACATTGTGCAATACAGCAAAAGTCGTGGTCTTATGCATGTAGGACGCGGAAGCGGTGCAAATAGTATTGTCAGCTATTGCCTCGGCATAACGGATATTTGCCCGCTGGAACTGGATTTGTATTTCGAGCGATTTTTGAACTTGAATCGTAAAAGCCCGCCGGATTTTGATATTGATTGGAGCTGGCAAAACCGCGACGAAATTCTTGAGTATATTTTTGACCGCTTCGGGCGCGAGCATGTGGCTTTCTGCGGTACGATTGCAGAATTCAAATACAGGTCAATCTTTCGGGAACTTGGCAAAGTTTTCGGGCTTCCAAAAGAAGAACTGGATGCGCTTTCAAAGCAAAGACCTGACAAGCACGACCATAATGCGGTGGTCAAGGAAATCTACGGGTTTGCAAATATGCTGACGAAGTTTCCCAATATGCGCAGTATGCACTCGTGCGGGATTTTAATTTCTGAAGAACCGCTCACCAACTACACGGCATTGGAAATGCCGCCAAAGGGCTTTCCGATTGTCCAATTTGACATGCATATAGCAGAAGACATTGGCTTTGACAAATTTGACATCCTAAGTCAGCGAGGGCTTGGAAGCATTCGCGATGCTGTTGATATTATCGAGCAAAACGCGGGCGTTCGTGTGGATATTGAAGATGTGACTATTTCTAAAAATGAAACAGCCGCAAATGGTTTTTTGAGCAAAGGAAAAACGATTGGTTGTTTCTATATCGAAAGCCCCGCCATGCGGGGACTGCTGCGCCGCTTGAACTGCAATAACTACTTAACGCTGGTTGCAGCATCTTCCGTAATTCGCCCAGGTGTTGCCATGTCGGGAATGATGGCCGAATATATTTTCAGGCATAACAATCCCGATAAGTTTGAATACTTCCATGATGTTTTTAAACAGCATTTGGGTGAAACCTACGGGGTCATGGTTTATCAGGAAGATGTTATCAAGATTGCGCTTCACTACGGCGGGCTTGACGCTGCCGATGGTGACGTACTTCGGCGTGCCATTAGCGGGAAGGGACGGTCAAAAGACGCGTTGCAAAAAGTAAAAGACAACTTCTTTTTATCCTGTGAAAAGAAAGGACATCCGCTAGAATTGAGCCAAGAAGTGTATCGTCAGATTGAATCCTTTGCGGGGTATTCTTTTTGCAAAGCGCATTCCGCATCGTATGCAGTCGAGAGTTACCAAAGTCTTTATCTGAAGGTTTATTATCCGCTCGAATTTATGGTCGCGGTTATTAACAATCAGGGCGGGTTTTATCGTACGGAAGTTTATGTACATGAGGCGCGAATGTCCGGTGCGGACATTAACAATCCGTGTGTAAATAAGAGTGAATACCAAACGAATATTTACGGAAGTGACATTTATCTTGGGTTCATGCATTTGCAAGGTCTTGAAGCAAAAATCGGATTATTGATTGCAGAAGAACGCAATCAGTACGGCGATTATCTTTCGCTTGACGATTTTATCCGTCGCATACCTATCGGCATAGAAGGTGTGCAAATCTTGATTTGGATTGGCGCGTTTCGCTTTACTGGAAAGGAAAAGGGCGAATTACTTATCGCGGCGCGGCTGTTGCTGGTTAACTTCAAGCCGCAACATCGTGAACCTATGCTGCTTCAAGAACCGACGAAGGACTACAAACTGCCCAAAGTGGAGCGTGCGGATTTTGAAGACGCTTTCGACGAAATCGAATTGTTAAGCTTTCCTGTTTCCTGTTCGCCTTTTGATCTGTTGCAAACGAAGTACAGAGGCGGCGCGAGAGCGAAAGAACTTGTAAATTTTCATCATCAGGAAGTGCGCATATTGGCTTACTTGATTTCTACAAAGCAAGTGCCTACCAAAAGGGGTGATATGTATTTCGGGACATGGATTGACTTGGACGGCGAATATTTTGACACAGCACATTTTGCAGACAGCCTACAACGGTATGGCTTTCAAGGTGGTGGGGTTTACCTATTGCTTGGCAAGGTTCAAATTGATTATCATTTTCCGACGATTGTTGTATCGAAAATGGCGAAGATGCCGTTTATTCCTGACCCGCGATATTCGCATAGTAAAAGGCATCAATTTGAGGTTCAGAAGAATTTGCAGCAGGATATTAGTGCAACAAATCGCTTTCCTTATCCACAGCCGCATGAAATTGGTTTGCCTAGAAAGGCTATGGGAGATTGAGCACGCATTTGATTAAATATTATTCTAAACAATTGCATTAAGTTTCATATTTTTGCAAAATTAGGGTAATATTAAGGCCAGAAATGCGTATTTTTCAACGTTCTTAACTAGAGCACTCATTTGCCCAAGAATAAAAAAAATAATAATAACAAAACCCGTGCAGGCAAACGTCTCACGAAACAAATACATATGAGATATTTAGGCGGGGAACTACACCAAGGCGATTGTCTGCAAGTTATGAAAAACATCGCAGACCAATCTGTAGATATGATTCTATGCGATTTGCCTTACGGCACGACTCGCAACAAATGGGATAGTGTTATTCCATTAGAAGAACTTTGGGCAGAATATAAAAGAATCATAAAGCCCAATGGTGTAATTGCATTGACTTCGCAAGGCATTTTTACAGCAAAACTGATACTTAGTAACGAAGCTTGGTTCAGATACAAATTTGTTTGGGTAAAAAGTAAACCAACAAACTTTCTAAATGCACGCCGTCAACCACTAAGACAGCATGAAGACATTTGTATCTTCTACGGCAGCCAGCCTGAATACAGACCTGTAATGTCGCCGGGAGAACCCTACAATAAAGGAACTCGAAAGGCACAATACACGGGAAGTTATAATGACTTTAAACCTGTTCAGGTTAAGAGTGATGGTGAAAGATTTCCAACAGATACGGTTTATTGCAAAACAGCGGAGAGTGAAGCAGGCGGAAGAGTTTGGCATCCAACACAAAAACCCATAGCCTTAGGTAGATATTTAATTCGTATGTTTACTGGCGAAGGCGATGTTGTACTAGATAATGCCTTTGGAAGTGGAAGCTTTTTAGTTGCAGCAGCCCAAGAAGGAAGAAAATTTATTGGAATAGAGAAAAACGAAGAGGTGCATCTCTTTAAAGAAAGTCAAATTGACTATATGCAAGTTGCAAAAGAGCGTCTTCAAGAAGTTGAAAAAGCACTTAAAGAAAACCAACCAGCCCCAGCACTTTTTTCCGCATTACAACCCTCTCCGCGCGCAGGCGAGCCTAACCGCAAAGGAATGGTAGATATTGATGCAATTATTTACGAGAACAAAAAAGCGATATGAGTATAATTCACGCCGCGTACAATGAGCGATCTTGGGCAATTGATTTAATTGGACATCTTAAACATCTTTCTAATCAACAAAATCGATCAATAAAAGACGCAGGAGGCGAGCAAACAGTTCGCGTTGACGGCGGTAATCTTTTTCCCGACGTTCTGTTATTTGGTGACCGAGCCACAGCAAGAATTTTGCAAGGCTGGGAACTTAAAATGCCGGACACTCCAATTGATAATTTAGAATTTAAACGTAACGCCGAATTAAAAGCCAATGCTCTTGGTCTTGACAGTTACGTGCTTTGGAACGTTACCACTGCTAGACTGTATGTGCGTCAAGCAAACGGCAGATTTATTCTCGAAAGTGAATGGAACGAACTTAACGACCTTACTACTAGAGCGGTTGTTGCTGGTAATCGCGCTCGCTGGGAAGCATTAGCAACCGAAATCTTCAATTACTTAAATGATTTATTTGACAACAATATAATAAACGGCCGTCAATTTATCGATGCGTACCGGAGCGGTGGCGTAACCCAGCTGATAATGGAAAATTCAGGTCAAGTCGCTGATGCGATTAGAGCTGCTTCTGTTGCAAATGCAGGCTTTCGCGCTCAAATGATTTTGTGGTGGGATGCTTCTAAAGCAGAGTATGGCGGCACTGTGATGGAAGATGTGCTAGCACAGGCGGTTATATCAAACTGGATAGGAAAACTATTATTTGCGCACATACTTAGAGAAACAGATAATAGAGCGCAGCAAGTCGCCAATATAACCGATACAACAACTCCTGCCGAAGCACTTGAGATATTCCGAATTCTTTCCGAGGATTGTAATTTCTATACAATATTCTCCGACAGTATCGGATTAGTATATATATCGGACGACGCTTGGGATCAGTTAAAGCAATTTAATAACCTACTGAACGACTTAAGATTAGGGTCAGTAGACCAAGCACAATTATCAAATATTTTAGAATCTACGGTACTCGTAGCGACGAGAAAACTAAGAGGTCAATATCCTACTCCAATAGAATTGGCTCGTTTGTTGGTCTATCTTACTGTAGGTGACATATCACAAGATAAAATTATAGACCCATGCTGCGGAAGCGGCACAATCCCTAGAGCAGCAATGGAGCAAAAGATTGCTGCGGGAATAAGCGGGCAACAAATTTCAAGGACAGTGTATGCGGGCGATCAAGACCCTCAAGCTGTCCAGATTGCGACTTTTGCATTAGCAAAGCCTGCATTAATGCATCAGCCAATCAGATTATTTAAGCGCGATGCCTTTACACTGACACCTGAAACGCAAATTGATTTTCGTGACCCATCAAATGGGGTGTTATTCACAGAGGAACTAGGAACATTTAACGCGATTGTAAGCAATTTGCCATTTGTGGCTCAAGAAGGAAGAGCACAGTATGGTAACGCCCTACATAATATAGCGGCTGGTTTTGGTGAAGCAGGTGAAAGGTTTACGGGGAGAGCAGATGTTGCAGCTTACTTACCATTTTCCTTTCTACCATTACTCCAAGATGGCGGTAAGCTTGGAATCATAATTACAAATTCATGGTTAGGCACCGATTGGGGTGACGATTTTTTAAGATTGTTATCCCAAAATTATCATTTGGAAAGCGTAGTCACTTCGGGTGCGGGTCGATGGTTTCAAAATAGCAAGGTCGTAACAAATATTTTAATTTTGAAGAAAAAGGTAGCTGCTGACGAAGTACCGCTACCGACAAAATTCGTTGTCTTAACTAGGCCACTTACAGAATTGGCCGACGCACATTCCGCTTCATTAGCTGCCGCTCAAATAGAAATAGGGCAGACACAAAATGAGACCATGACTATCAGAGCGATTCCACAAGAACAGCTAAGTCTATTTAGACCTCTTGGATTGGCTGGTAATGCACAGTTTGTAAATTGCGATTGGATATTAGAATTGCCTCTAGTTCCAATGCATGAAATTTTTCAATTTAAGCGTGGCGAAAGACGAGGAGATAATGATTTCTTCTATCCACCAGTAGATAGTGGCATTGAGGAAGAGTATTTAGAAACTCTTGCTAAAAGCCCGATGGATTTTAAAAGGCTTTCGTCGCCAGCCGTCAAATTGGCTTTCTCATGTTCGCGTTCAATCGAAGAATTAGAAGCGCTCGGACATACCGGAGCTTTGAATTGGATTCGTCACCATGAATCACCAGCAAGAATAGCAAAACTACAAACAAGTCGATTGCGTTGGTACGAAATGCGTGCTGACACTCTTACCGATCTCGTGATGTTTATAAACTACGGTCAACGTCTATTCATTGGCCGAGTTAATCCTCCAGCTTTCGCCGACCAAAGGTTGATAAGGTTAGTGCCTATAAATGAAATTGATGTAGACCTTGCTCACGCATTGCTAAATTCTACTATATCGATGTTTATCATTGAAGGCATGGGCTTCGGCAGAGGCGAAGGCGCATTAGACTTAAGTAAAGATAGAGTTGAATCATACATGCACATGCTAAATCCTGCGGCATTATCTCAAGTTCAATCAGACGCAATAAAAGAAGCATTTGCACCATTACTAGAGCGAGATATTCAAACTAATATTGCAGATGAACTGGAACAGGCTGACCGCAAAGCATTTGACCAAGTAGTAATGGAATCTTTCGGATTAAATTTGGATGTGAACCTACTCTACGATTCATTGCTCCATTTAGTGGAAATCCGCCTTACAGCTACAGAGTAAGAGCGTCTGCTTAATTGAACCAACGCATAGAGTAAAACTGCAACAAACTCGGTGAAGGTCGCTTTAATGTAGACCCAGCGTAGACCCAGCTAAATACGATAGCAGGTTTATTTTCAGAATAAGCTGGTAAGTGTTTGAAAAGATTGGTAGCGAGGGAGGGATTTGAACCCCCGACCAAAGGATTATGATTTTGAAAATACGTCATTTATGGAATTTTACGGACATTCATTTTCACTGTAATATCAACAATTTATAGCCTTTTTTGTTTTTTGGTATATGATGGATTTTGACATCAAATGTAGACCCAGCGTAGACCCAGAAATCAAATCATGGACAAATTCAATTTTACACAAGCTTCCTTAGAAGCAATTTCACCGCCGCAAAAAGGCAAACGTTTGTACCTTAAAGACACCCAAGTCTTGGGACTTCAGTGCCGCGTTACGGATAATGGCATTAAGACCTTTAGTGTTTATCGCCGTATTAAAAATGGCCAGTCCGAGCGCATAACGCTTGGGAGATTTGGCGACATTTCCGTTAAGGCAGCCCGCGATGAAGCAAAATTGATTATAGCTGCGATTGCGCAGGGGATGAATCCCGCACAAGTAAAACGTGTGACCAAAGCAGAGAAGAATTTTGACGAGCTTTTCAGCGACTATATTGAATTGCATTCCAAAGTAAAAAAAGGAACTTGGAAGCAGGATTTGGGTAAATACGAAATGTATTTAAAGAAACCGTTGGGCAAAACGAAAGTTTCGCAAATCTCACGGACTGATATTGTTAATTTACATTCAGCAATATCAAGTCAGCCTAAAAAGCGGAAAATAAAAAAGGACGGAGAAATAAAACTCATAAGCGGCGGTACAGCTAACAGAGTCTTGGCACTAATTTCTTCCGTATTTAATTGGGGGATATATACAGGTCGATGCGAAAACAATCCCGCTAAAGGTGTCAGAAAAAATACTGAGCGTAGCAGAGACAGATTTTTGCAAGCCGACGAGATCCCACGCTTCTTTATGTCTTTAGCGCAAGAAGAAAACGCCACAATCAGGGATTTTCTACTGATTGCGCTTTTGACGGGTGCAAGACGGGCGAATGTGATGTCTATGCGTTGGGAAGAAATATCATTCCCGCGCAAAGAATGGCGCATACCCAAAACCAAGAACGGAGAATCACAAGTTATTCCACTCGGTGATGAAGCTTTGCAGATTCTCACTGAACGGGCGCAGAATATGGTGTCTGAATATGTTTTTCCCAGCGAAGGAAAAGCGGGGCATCTGATAGAGCCAAAGAAAGGCTGGGAACGCATTTTAAAGCGTGCAAATATCAAGGAATTGCGTATTCATGACCTCCGACGCACATTAGGTAGTTGGCAAGCGAGAACGGGCGCAAGTCTGATTATCGTAGGGAAATCGCTCGGACACAAATCTCCGCAATCAACGGCCATTTATTCCCGACTTGATCTTGACCCTGTCCGCAAGTCGGTCGAAGTGGCAACGCAAGCAATGCTCAAAGTTGCTGGTATTCGATTTCACTTTGCAAAAGCCTGTGTGCGAAAAAAATCCCAAAAAAATTTCTTTGCAACCACATTGCAATAAAAAATTTACTAATCCCTTTGTAATCTCAAATCGTCATTTGACGCTCGTGTGAGTGGTTCTTTGTTTACGGGCATTGTTTGTTTTTTATCAAACAAGTGAGTCAGCCCGATTTTGCAAAACCGATGCATAATAAGGATATGAGCCAAAGCAACAACACAGCTTTGGGTAGTTACTGATAGGGGGAAATAAATGCTAAAGACTAACAGGGAATATGAAACGACCGATTTAAATTTTGATGGCGGAAGTTTTGAGAGCAATCTTTGCAGAGAAGACGTAACGCAAAAAGATTCATTAATGAATCGAAAAGAAGCTGCACGGTATCTTAATTTCAAGCCCAACACGTTAGCGGTGTGGGACTGTACAAGGCGATATGATTTGAAGCCAATTAAGATTGGCCGTTCGGTACGCTACCGTAAATCGGTACTCGACCAGTTTTTGCTGACCTTCCTGACACCATAAGGTCAAAAGAAAACCAAATTTACTAAAATTATCAATCAAATTTATGAGGTATCTCCATGAACAGAGAAGAAGCCAACACTATTGTTATGTCTGAAATCCTGAAAAAGCTCGGTTACGAGCCAGTCAAAGACAGCGGAAACGAAACCTTTTTCATTTCGCCAATCAATGATAACAAGGCCGCCAGCTTTGTCGTCGATAAGCTGAATAATGCATGGTATGACCTGACGGAAGGGGCTAGCGGTGATGTTGTGGAGTTCGTGCGCTCCTACCTTAAATACAGCGGCGAAGATAACACAGATGCGGATATTTACCGCTGGCTCATGAATATGAGCGCACCGCAAACGCCAAGTGCGCCTGACATGTTTTCTTCGATAAATGACAATACAGCAATGCCAGCCCTTTGCTTTGAGAGAATTTCCGAACTTAGGTACCCTGCGCTTGTGAAGTATCTTGAATCAAAAGGTATTTCGATTGCGGTTGCCAAGAAATACCTGAACGAAATCTTGGTCAGAAACTTGCATACAGGTAAAAAATTCTATGCCTTTGGCCTCTCGACAGAGAGCGAAGGATTCGAGCTTCGCAATCGGGTATTTCGAGGCAGCATCGGTACGCAAAGCATTTCTTTTGTTCGCGGTACAAAAGTGCCAGCCGATGAAATCCATATTTTTGAAGATATGATGGATTTCATGTCAGCAGTCATGCACAATGGAGAAGACTTTCAAGGGGATGTGCTGATTTTAAACTCGGTATTCTGCCTGCCCATGTCCACCGCATACATCAGAAACTACTCGTACCGCAAAATCAATACATGGCTTAATAACGATACGGCTGGAGTCATGGCGACAAGAAACCTGAAAGACACAGCGGAAATTCTTAAAATCGGGTTTACACCAATGAACAAGATGTACGCACCTTTCAAAAGTGTCAATGCTTGGCACTTGCAAAAGGACTTACTTTAAGAGAGGAGAAAATGCGATGCCGAAACTAAAACAGGATTTTACGAAGGTGACTGAAGTACAACTTGTCTATCATAGCAAACAGAAACTGGAAGACAGACCTGTCATTAAGTCTTCGCTGGACGCATACAAACTTCTCTTTAATACTTGGGATGATGGTAAACTTGAACTTCAGGAGCAGTTTAAAATCGTCCTGCTGGATAGAAAAAACAGCGTCTTGGGCGTATCAACTATTGCTTGGGGCGGTATTTCCGAATGTGCTGTTGATTTAAGGCTTGCTTTTGCGACTGCATTAAAAGCAAGGGCGACCGGAATGATACTTGCGCACAATCATCCGTCAGGAAATAAAACCTTTAGCGACAGCGACAAATCCCTGACGAGGAAATTTGCGGAAGCGGGGAAGGTACTGGACATTTCTATACTTGACCATATCGTATTGACTCGTAACACCTATTCGTCCATGTCAGACGATGGGTATATGCCCACAGTTCAACTCAAGTTCTAAAGTTCGTCATGAAACTTAAACCCGCAAGATTAACGTCTTGCGGGTTCTTTTTTGCGATTACCAATGATGACCATATCTTTTGCAAGCCTCATGAATGACATCTAAAGCCTTCATCAATTCATTCAAATCAAGCACATCTCCCCAGTAAATCAGGGTATTATTAAATGAATTGTATCCCCGATGAATATTATCTAATGGTGATTTAAATTGTGATGCGAATTCTGACCCATATTGCAAGGCTAGTAAATGTTCGCTAAGAGAAGGATTCATCGCCAAATCAGTATAGTTAATACCGCCATTGCCTTGCTTATTAAAATAATCTTCAATCCGGCTATCGTAATGCTCAAAATGGTTGCGAAATTTACGTTCGGAAAGCATATTGTCTTTCTCGACGCACAGTACTTGCCGCAATTTTTCTCCACGCTCTTGATCTGCCTTATAAGGCGGCCAAAGAATCTTCGAAACATTTCCGGTTGCGACGAGAATAGACTGTATTGCACCCCAAACTTCGATGCTGTCTAAATTTTCATTGGCAGCTTGAAGACGTTCAGCCGCTTTTTTTGCGATTTTTGTTTGCAGCACAATTTCGCTGACAAAAGTCATTTCCAGTAATCCGTGCATTTCAATCCCTTTTAGTTAGTACCTGTAAAGTTGTACCTATGTTGTACCAAAAGAAAAGCCCCGTCTGTAATCCTAGACGGGGCTTGCTCTCATTCAGCGGAGAAAGAGGGACTACAACAGTTGTATTTCTTTAATCCTGTTTAATGACACCTGCAATACAAACCCTTACTAATACTGTTAAACTTTACATTTTAACAGTCTAAATAGGTTCAAATAAATTCAAACAGAATCAATGTATGTTGTCTTAATGTTGTCTAAATGGTTTTAATTTATACATTTGCCTTATACAAATTTTCATCCAATGGCGACAATTAAATTTATGCTGCAAAGCGAGCGCGAGAACGCACCGATTTACCTTCGGCTATCTGTCGGGAAGGGAAACACCCCAAAACGTAAAACAAGGGAATTTATCAATGCGAAAGCGTGGAGTAAGGCAAAGGGCTATCCGAACGACAAAGACGCAGACGGTAAAAATTTAAAATCAAGATTGCTTGACCTCGAAGCGCACGTATTGAAGCAATTCACCGACGACGACAAAAAAGGCCTGAAAATAGACGGCGACTGGTTAGAGAAAACCATCGACAAATTTCACGACCGTATTGAACCGACTAACTTGGATTACATCGTTGCGTACGGCGAGCATTACGTCAAGCGACTGCCGTATAGTATTTCGGCCAAAGGAAAGAAAGGTGTCAACGCATCGACGGTGACAAAGTACAATACGATTGTCGAAAAGCTTCGCGGTTATGAATCTCATTCTGGCAGGCCGTTGCTCGTTCGCGATATTAACTTGGCATTTCGGGACAATTTTCTTGAATATCTCGAAACTGTTGAGAACATTAGCGATAATACGGCGGGAAGGTATCTTGGCTTCGTTAAAACGATTGTATTGCACGCACGAAAAAACGGAATCAATGTAAGCCCTCAAATCGATGACTTTAGGGCATTTACCATTAAAGCACCTATTGTTACCCTTACGCCTGATGAAATCGAACAATTGAAGGCAACTGAGTACAAGGATGAGAAACTTGATGCTGCTCGCGATTGGCTCGTAATGTCTTGCTTTCTCGGGCAACGTGCGAGTGACCTGTTACGGATGAATGAGAAGATGATTGAAAAGCACGGCGGCCATAGGTTCGTCGTTCTCACGCAGCAAAAAACAGGGAAAACGGTTCAAATTCCGATACACTACGAGGTTGACGACATTCTGCGTAAGCGACACGGCAAGTTTCCGCCTGTGTTCGCAAAGAATCCGTCAAGCAACAGCGCTCTTTACGACAGATTGTTAAAAGATGTCTGCGCGATGGCTAAAATCGACGAAATGACCGAAGGAAATCTGACCGATCCTCAAACCAAAAAATACGGTACAGGAAATTACCCGAAATGGATGTTGGTTTCCTCGCATATCGGACGTAGAAGCTTTGCAACAAACTTTTATGCCCAACGGGAATATCCAACACCGCTACTGATGAGCGTGACGGGACACGCGACGGAAACTATGTTTCTTGAATACATTGGAAAGAAGCCGATGGATTACGCGATTCAGTTGGCGGAAATTTGGGCTGAAAAGTCAAAATCCGCACCACCGTTATTACGCGCTTTGACCGCTTAAACCAAGCCCTGACGTAATCAGGGCTTTTTTTAGCTTCACAAAAAAAATTGAGGAATACACATTGTTGACAAGTTTGGGACTGCACGGAAAGCAAAAATCATAAATTTGGGAATATGAAACTTACCGACGCCATTCCGAAATTATTGAACCACCATTTCAGGCATTATAGAAAATCGTATCCTGCTACTGACATTTCTGATGTTGCTACTTTGCTTCAAAATAATGTTGTCCTTCAAAATCCCGATAGAACATATTCGATTAACTTCGATTCGGCTAAAGTAAATGAAACTCTACTCGAAATCGCTCGCAATTTACTTTCTAAGCCTTTGCCTGATGATATTGAAGACGCCTTCGGGTACATCGCTCAGTTTAAAGACGGCCTAAAAATTTACGCATCAAATGCGCCAATTAACGCATACTCCGATTTAATAAAGGGGTTACGCAATTTTGTGTTGCTTCGAAGTAACCAAGGAACTGATGTCTACGATTTTTTGTTCGCATTATTGATTTCGAATAAAAAACGACCAAATCATCTTTTAAGTTTTGAATCGGCATATTTCCATTTTCTGCCTGTCTCGGGTTACCCAACCGAGATAATTTTTAAGTCCTGTTGCGAGGTGATGGAAAAGAACAAAGATCGCAGCAGCGACGTTTACAAATTTGCCCTTGCCATCGGCGGAATAAATGTTGAAATGGGAATTGACTTGTTTGCATTTGGGATGCATAATGACATATTACAGTTTCCCGGATTCGCGCCAAATATTTTAATCGGGTTATACAACGCTGGCAATAATGGTGCTTTCTCGCTGGCCGAAAGCCTTATCGAAAAGGATGTGATTGAGGGTTTGAAAGCATTTGCAGGTTTTGATTTTAAAACTTCGGTCGAAATACAAGCGGTAAGCAAAATTGCTACGTCAATCAGTGAAGAGCCAAATGTCATCAAGTCAAAATCCTGGCTGATCTGTAAAATTTTAAATAGTGCATTCTGTCCGGTGAATTTAAGGGATGAAAACTTAGAAAAGTTGCATAAGTTAATAGCGTCTGAAAATCAAGAAATCGCACACGCAGTTTTTGAAAACGTGATGTTTGCACTTGAAAATTATGAGGATGAAAAATATGAAATGCTAATATCGTATTTGAATAATACCCAAAATTTCAAAGTTTTTGAGAACTTCTTTTATCGGATAAAAAACCCAAAATATCTTTTCGGCATTTTGGTTGACCTATACCAAGACAAAGGGTTCAGGATTTCAATAGATCGTTTTGAACATTCGATTTTGAATTACTGGTCAGAATCGCAAACGGAGACAGAAAACCTGATTTTAAGCCTTTTCGAAGAAAGGAACCTGAGCTTTTTAGCCGTCAAAATAATGTTGGCAGGCCACGGCCACCCATTGCCGATTGACGTTACAAAATTAGTTGAAGAAAATGCACAATTAAACGCGGTCGAAAGTTTATGCGAGTACCCGCACTCGATTGAGAAGCTTGTCCCCATAGCATTAGATTTAAGAAAGTCGAAGTTCAAATCCGTACGCGAATATTTACAGCAAAAACTGGAACATTTAATTTTTAATACCTATCACGAATCACTTTTAAAAATTGCAGAGAATAAACTTTCGCCAATAGGTGACAAAAAGCTATTACAGTCGTTAAGAAATGCGCTTGAAAGCTATAAAAAAATGCGCGAATTTAAAGTGTCCGTCAAAGACTTAGACCCGAGAGAAAATGAGCAGGACTTAATGGATTTATACTACCGATTAGAACACGAAAATCAAGCGACACTAATGAAAAACACGAAAAAGGATGGCTTTTTATCAATGCTACGTGACGTGGTCGTTGTTCGTGGAAAAGCCTTCAAATCTGACGATGACAAACAAATTGTCCCTCTCCAACTAATTCAGTCGAGTGTATTGATAAACGGCGACGCATATAAAAACCCGCTTGCATTTGAACGAAAGCTTGAAAATCTTTAATTGTGGACATAAAAAACCTGATTGTCAAGGAATATCTCGAATCTTTGACGGAGCGAAATGAACTAAATTATATATTCCCAATGCTTCTTGAAGCGATGGGTTTCAATGTACTTTCGAAACCTACAGAGTTTGTTGGTCTTTCGGAATATGGTAAAGACATTGTAGCGGTTGGTGTCGATCCTGAAGACAATGTGAAACGACGTTTTTATTTCGAATTAAAAGGAGGGGCGGACAGAGATATTACGCAGAAGAATTTTTACGGCGATGACGGAATTCAACAGTCTTTGACCGAAGCATCTTATAATAAATTCGTATCGGCATTTCCTGAGTTTGAAAATTTGCCTCTTAAAATTGTTATCGTCCACAACGGGATAATCAAAGGAAACGTCCAACCAACGTTTGAGAGTTTTTTGACCAATTTGCAATCGCTAAACCCACAAATATCTTATGATCGGTGGGATATATCTCGCCTCACAGTATATTTTTCAGAAAAACTTTTCGGCGCATACTTGCTTGTCGATACTCGGACAACACGACTTTTTAATCGTGCTCTTCTCAACCTCAACGTGACCGACGGAATTTCAAAAGATTATTTCGAGTTACTCGATATTTTGTTAGGTGAACAATGGACACCGACCAAAAAGATTTCCAGAAAATGGCAACTTTTATTTGGTAGTTTAAAGTTAATCGGATTTGTTATCTACACTGAATCAAAAGAATATAATAACCTTGAAATTGCGAAGCGATACTGTACTCATCTGCTGATTAAATTCTGGCATTGGATACTTAAAAACAAACTTGAGGAGAATAAAAATGTCGTCATATACTTTGATCAGATTTTGAAGCAGTATTTTCAAATTTTGACAGAATATTTTCAAAGGACTATACCTATCGCGACTTTAAAGGACGGCGTGTTTTCCGAATTTGCTGGGCGCTACGAACAAATTGGCTTTACTAAAAGAACTTTCGAATATCTTGAATACTTTACTTTCTTTTACACCATCGTTCGATATTACGATAAGAAGCACGACGCGTCAATGCTTACTACGTTGATAAAAATTATAAACCAAAATACCGTTTCCGCGCGGCCGCTTATTGACCATCATTCAGTGGCTATAGTGAGTATATTGAATTTGTTTATTGAATGTAATAATATAGAAAGTGCGAGAAATTACCTTTCGGCGGTGATTGGGTCGATCATATACGCTAAAGAGAAATATGATATGCTGCCCGATGCAAATAACCATATTGAGAATGTAATTCGTTTTACGGTCACAGGAAGCAAACCCGTTTATTATTCTGATAGTACGTCACCATTGCTTGCGGTTATGTTTGAATATTTAGCTATACTTGATATGGAAAGCGAATATTTGAGGTTGCGAGACTTCGTGAAAAAGCACGAAATAGAATTGGGTGTGTTCGTGCCGTTCACGGGAAAAAACTCTTCGGCGTTACATTTGGTCACTGACAAAGAAAATGATCTTGACGAACAGTTGTTTTCGAAGTCAGTGAATGATGGCTATCAATCAGGTTTATCATTGACAAAAAACTTTTCTGAAGAATTGACTTTTCCTGATTTTAAAAACAAAATTGAAAAGCGGAAATCTGAGTTCGAATATGATTACAGGACTGATAAGGCAGGATACCCATTTTTGAGAAACTTAGCGCATATTTATTTTATGACGCCGTATTTTCCTGACAAGTGGAGAAACATAGGCTCAATCACGCAAGTCAAAGAATAGATTAATAAATTCAGTTGTTAACTTTAATTTGCGTTCTGCGTACATAAAAAACGTTATTTTTGACCTGTGAAACTTTTCGTCATCATCCTATCATTCTACTTCACAGCGCTTTCGGCATTGCCGTGCGCCGATGGCGATAACATTACGGCCACCGCCAAAAAGGAAATCACAAACCAAGAAAAACACGCTGACGACCATCAGGACTTATGTTCTCCGTTTTGCGTCTGCGCCTGCTGCGGAACGTATATGCTCAACTACGCACCGACACTTCCTTTTGTTGCAAAGCCAAAAAGCCAAGTGGTAACGCAGGCAGCGTCGTTGTACAAATCAACACTCGTTTCAAGCTACCAACATAGTATTTGGCAGCCACCACAACTTTCATAATGATGCCCGGATAATTTCCGGGAGACTTTTTACGGCCTTTTGCGCCGTGTTAAAGGGATAACCAATCCTTATCGTTTCATCATTATGCAAAGAAATGTTAGACAAAATCATCCATTTCAGCATCCACAACAAATTCATCGTGGGGCTGTTTACGTTGGTACTCGTCATTGCAGGCATTTATTCAGTATCGACGTTACCCGTCGATGCGCTGCCGGACATCACCAATAACCAAGTTCAAATTATTACGACCTCGCCGAAATTGGCGACACAGGAAGTCGAGCAATTCATCACTTATCCTGTCGAACAGGCCGTCAAGCCAATTCCCGATGTTGTGGAATTGCGTTCCATCAGCCGTTTCGGGCTTAGTGTCGTCACGGTAGTTTTCAAAGAAAACGTCGACATCTATTGGGCGCGTGCCCAAATTACCGAGCGGCTCAAAGAAGCCGCCGAAGTCATTCCCGAAGGCGCAGGCGAACCCGAACTCGCACCAATCAGTACGGGATTGGGCGAAATTTATCAATATGTAGTCTTTCCCAAAAAAGGCTACGAGGAGAAGTATGACGCGACCCAATTGCGCACAATCCAAGACTGGATTATCAAACCGCAGTTAATCGGAACGCCCGGCGTTGCGGAAGTCAACACGCTCGGCGGAAATCTCAAACAATACGAAATCGCCGTGCAGCCCGACAAGCTCAAAGGAATGAACACGACGATCACCGAAATTTTCGATGCGCTCGAAACCAATAACGAAAACACGGGCGGCGCGTACATTGACAAAAAGCCGTATGCGTATTTCATTCGTGGTGTCGGTATGGCTTCATCAATTGACGACATCCAAAAAATCGTCGTCAAGAACCAAAACGGCATCCCAATCCTGATTCGCGACGTGGCCGATGTCCGCATTGGTAGCGCGATTCGATACGGCGCAGTAACCAAAGACGGCAAAGGCGAAGAAGTATCGGGAATGGTAATGATGCTCAAAGGCGAAAACAGTGGCGAAGTCGTCCAACGCGTGACCGAGAAAATGGAACGCATCAAAAAGTCGCTTCCCGAAGGCGTGACCATCGAACCGTTTTTGGATAGGACAAAGTTGGTCGACAAAGCCATCCGCACCGTCGAAACAAACCTCATCGAAGGCGCATTGATCGTTATTTTCATCCTTGTGTTACTGCTCGGCAACTGGCGTGCAGGCTTGGTCGTCGCGTCGGTCATTCCGCTTTCTTTGCTATTTGCCATTGCGATGATGCGCATTTTCGGCGTATCGGGCAACTTGATGAGCCTCGGCGCAATTGACTTCGGGTTGATTGTAGACGGCGCGGTCATTATCGTGGAAGCGATTATGCACCGACTGCAAACCGTCAACAAAGGACGAATTTCGCAAGGTGAAATGAACAAACAGGTTTATAAAGCCGCCTCGAAAATCAGGGGAAGCGCCGCATTTGGTGAACTCATCATCCTGATTGTCTATTTGCCGATTTTGGCGCTTACAGGAATTGAAGGCAAAATGTTCGGCCCGATGGCGCAAACGGTATCGTTCGCTATTCTCGGCGCTTTCATCCTTTCACTGACTTACGTGCCGATGATGTCCGCGCTTGCATTGAGCAAGAACACAGGACACACGCGCAACATCAGCGATAAAATTATGGACAGGCTGCACGGTTGGTATAAACCATTGCTCGAAAGGTCTTTTAAAATCAAGAAAACAATTGTCGGCGTGTCGGTCGCATTGTTCATCGCGGCGCTTTTGCTTTTCAACAGTCTCGGCGGCGAATTTATCCCGACGCTTGACGAAGGCGATGTTGCGACGCACCTCATCATTGCATCGGGCAGTTCGCTTTCGCAGGAAGTCGATGCAACGTTGAAAGCCGAACGAATACTAAAGGCAAAGTTTCCCGAAGTCAAAATGGTTGTCGCCAAAATCGGTTCGGCTGAAATCCCGACCGATCCGATGCCTGTTGAAGCTGCCGACCTCATCATTTTATTGAAGGATAAAAGCGAATGGACTTCAGCCGATACCAAAGAAGAACTGATGGAAAAGATGGAAGCCGCGCTTAATGACATTCCTGGTGCAACCACCGAATTTTCGCAGCCGATTCAAATGCGATTTAATGAACTGATGACAGGTGTGCGCAGCGATGTCGCTGTCAAGATTTACGGCGAAGACATTGACTTGCTCGTTGGCAAAGGCGATGAAGCGCTCAAAATCATCAACACCGTCGAAGGCGTAAGCGATGCAAAGGCCGAACGCGTCGCCGGATTGCCACAGATAACCGTTCGGTACAATAAAGACAAATTGGCGCTCTACGGGCTTAAAATCGGCGAATTGAACAAGGTTTTGCGGATGGGCTTTGCCGGAGAATCGGCAGGCACGATTTACGAAGGCGAAAAACGTTTCGACCTCGTAGTGCGATTGGCCGAAAATAGCCGTGGCGATATTGCAAATATCAAGTCGCTGTTTGTCACATTGCCATCGGGCAACCAAATCCCGCTCGAACAAATTGCCGACGTGCAATACGAAGATGGCCCAATGCAGATTTCCCGCGAGGACGGCAAACGCCGTATCGTTGTCGGGTTTAACGTGCGTGGCCGCGACGTCGAATCGGTTGTCGAAGATATTCGCGAAAAACTCAATGCGCAACTCAAATTGCCCGCGGGTTATTACCTGACTTACGGCGGACAGTTTGAAAACCTCATCGATGCCAACAAACGTTTGGCCGTTGCCGTACCTGTCGCACTGGCGCTCATCCTTGTGCTGCTTTTCTTCACATTCAAATCGATGAAACAGGCGCTTTTGATATTCACCGCGATTCCATTGTCGGCAATCGGCGGTGTATTGGCGCTTTGGCTGCGTGGGATGCCATTCAGCATTTCGGCAGGCGTTGGCTTTATTGCGCTGTTCGGTGTAGCCGTACTAAACGGCATTGTCCTCATTGGCTATTTCAATCAACTCAAATCAGAAGGTATGGAAAACATATTCGACCGAATCCGCGAAGGCACGAAAGTCCGTTTGCGTCCAGTCATTATGACGGCAGCCGTCGCATCGTTGGGCTTTTTGCCTATGGCGATCAGTACAAGCGCAGGTGCGGAAGTGCAAAAGCCGTTGGCAACCGTCGTTATCGGCGGATTGATTACCGCGACATTATTGACGCTTATTGTTTTGCCGATATTGTACTATTTCGTCGAGAGCGGCATCAAAATCAAGCCAAAAGCTGTGACAATTTTGTTGTTATTCGCTTTGGCGTTGCCTGCTGTCGGTTCGGCACAGGAACAACCATTGAATGTAAATCGAGCATTGGAACTCGCTTATAAAAACAACCAAAGCGTCCGTGCTTCGGAGTTGGATGTACAAGCGCAAAACAAGTTGATCGGTTCGGCTTGGGATATTCCAAAAACGGAGCTTTCCGGCACGTTCGGGCAAATCAACTCGTCGGCGCAGGACAAAAACCTTTCGATTTCGCAAAGTATCAACCCGTTCAAAATTGGTGCAACGCGCAGGCTGCTTAAAGAAAACAGCGACGCAAGCCAACTGCGTTCGGCGATGACGAAACAACAGGTTGCATATTCCGTCCGCGAATCGTGGAATAACTTGCTGTATTATGGCAAGCTGAACACAATCTTATCGAAACAGTCTGCCGTGATGGACAAATTTGTCCGTTCCGCTGATGTGAAATTCCGCGTCGGTGAAACGAACTCACTCGAAAAGAATGTCGCGACGGCAAAGCAATTGGAATTGCAGCAACGCATCAAGCAAAACGAAGGGCAAATGAAAATTGAGCGAAGCCGTCTGAAATTGTTCCTAAATCTCAAGGATGATTTTGTTATTGCCGATACCGCTTTTATCCCGTTGCCTTCGGCAGCAATGACCGACACGACCGCAGTGAAGCAAAACCCCGAATTTCAATTGGCCGAAAAGCAGGTCGACATTGCAACAGCAACACGCAAGGCAGAACAGGCCGCGTTATGGCCGGATATTTCGGTGGGCTACTTCATTCAATCCATTACAGGGAATCAGGATGTCGACGGCACGCCACGATATTACGATGATGCTTTGCGCTTTCAAGGGTTTACGGCAGGCATTTCCGTCCCGATCTTTTTCGGCGGCAGTGCGGCAAAGGCCAAAGCTGCCAAAATCGGCATCGAACGCGAAAGGGAAAACGCTTCGTATGTACAAAACGAACTCAAAAGCCGACTGGTTGAACAAACCGAGCAACTTGCAACTTATCAAACGCTGATTGCATACTATCGCGACACCGCCGAACCCAATGCGCGAAAGATTACCGCCAATGCGACGAAGGCTTATCAGAACGGCGATATTTCGTACGTCGAATACGTGCAAAACCTCGAAACGGCCAATGGCATTTTAGTCAACTACGCCGACGCGATACGCCAATACAATCAGACCATTATCAACATCCAATACCTGACAAATCAATAAGATGAAAGCAAAATATATAACCATTAAAGCCTTTTTGTTCTTTTCGTTGCTCGTGGCTGCCGCTTGCGGGAAAAAGGAAGAATCCGCCAAAGCCGAACCCGAAGCGCATAAAGAAGAAGCGCACGCCGAAGGCAATATCAAAGAAGTAGAATTGAACGAGGCGCAGTATTCGTCGGCAGGCGTTGTTTTAGGCACTTTTACGCCGAAGAACCTCAGCGAAGTCATCAACGCGAACGGCTACACCAAATTGCCGCCACAAAATCAGGCCGATGTGTCGGTATTCGTTTCGGGCATCATCAAAAGCATTTCGGTTATCGAAGGACAAAACGTGCGCAAGGGACAAGTCATCGCGACGGTCGAAAGTCCTGAATTTACACGAATCCAACAGGAATACCTGACCTCAAAAAGCAACTTGGAATTTCTGAAACTCGAATACGAGCGCCAACGGATTTTAAGCGAAGAAGAAGTGTCGGCCAAAAAGATTTTCCAAAAGACAAAAGCCGAATACGACATTGAAAAAGCGCGTTATGCGTCACTGGCGAAGCAACTTCAAACAATGAACATCAATCCGAGCAGAGGCGCGGTTGCTACGGTTCCCGTCGTTGCGCCGATTTCAGGTTCGATTACCGAGGTCAATATCAAAATCGGCAGCACGGTTGCGCCGGGACAAGCTTTGGTCAACATCGTCGACAATTCGCAGTTGCACGTCGATTTGCTCGTTTACGAAAAAGACTTGCAGAAAGTCAAGACAGGCCAAAACGTGCGCTTTGTTTTGACCAATCAGGACAACACCGAAATCAGGGGCAAGATTTTCAGCGTCGGCAAGGCGTTCGAGAATGAAACGAAATCGGTAGCAGTCCACGCCGACATCGAGAACGAAAAACAACAACTAATTCCCGGTATGTATGTCAATGCGTTAATCGACGTTGGTGCGAATACGGTCAATGCACTTCCTGTCGATGCCATCGTAAAAGCCGAAGGCCGCGAGTTTATCTTTATCCTCGAAGGCGTTCACGAAGAAAGCGACAATCACGATGCCGAGGAAGGACATTCACACGATGACGGTCATTCGCACGAAGAAACAGCATCACACGATCAGCAGCAAGGCCATTCACACGACGACGGCCACGCACATAAGGAATCGGGCAAAAGCTACCATTTCCAACGCATCGAAGTCAAAACTGGAACGGCGCAATTGGGCTACGTTCAGGTTACGCCTTTACAAGAACTTCCCACGGATGCCAAAATTGTCGTAAAAGGCGCGTATTACATCCAAAGCCACTTGTTGAAAAGCGAAGGCGGCGGCGGTCACGAACATTAATCCATAAATCTAAAAATCATACAATGAAAAACTTAGTAAAAACCTTCATCTTCGTTGCTTTCCTGACTATAACCACTAACGTGGTCGCGCAACAGAAAACAATTCAGAAAGCCACCATCAAAACTGAAATTACCTGCGACCACTGTAAGCAATGTGAAACGTGCGGCGGCTTGCTCGAACAGACGTTATTGAAAACGAAAGGCATCCAAATGATTACACTCAATGAAAAGGATGAAACCATCGAAGTCATCTATAACTCAAAGAAAATCGATTTGCCGACCATCAAAACGGCCATCAGCAAATTGGGTTATGCTGCCGACGAAGTAAAGGCCGATCCTGCCGGATATGAGAAGTTAGACGGTTGTTGTAAGCCTTCATAATGAACAACTAAATTTCAAATGGAAACAGAACACGACCATAACCACGACGACGGACATTCGCACGATGGCGATGCCAATACCAATGCGATAGCAGCAGACAGTTCAGGTTGGAAAAGCCATTGGCAACTATTGCTTGCCGTGCTGATTTTATTTGTGATGCTGACGCTCGAATTCGGCTTTGATTACGTCCCGCCGTTTCCTGTGAACCTCATCATTTTCGGCATCGCGTATTTACTCGCAGGCTACAATGTCCTAAATCTTGCATTTCGCAAGGCGATTCGATTCGATTTCTTCAACGAATTTTTCCTGATGAGCGTTGCCACGATTGGCGCTTTTGCGATTGGCTCGTACAGCGAAGGCGTTGCGGTTATGGTGTTCTATTCGATTGGCGAATGGTTTCAGGAAGCGGCGGTCAACCGTGCCAAGCGCAGCATTAAAGCGCTGCTCGACATCAGGCCGGATGAAGTGTCCGTAAAAAGAAACGGTGCAGTCCAGGTCGTACATCCGAACGAAGTAAAGCCCGGCGAAACGATTCAGGTCAAGCCCGGCGAAAAAGTCGCACTCGATGGTGAACTCATTTCCGAAAAGGCATCGTTCAACGCTGCGGCGCTTACAGGCGAAAGCAAGCCCGATAGCAAATCAGCAGGCGAATCGGTTTACGCGGGAATGATTAACCTCAACACGGTCGCCGAAATCAAAGTGACTTCAGCTTTCACCGATAGCAAATTGAGCAAGATTTTAGAAATGGTTCAGGATGCGACAGCGAGGAAATCGCAGACACAATTGTTCATCAGCCGTTTCGCGAAAGTTTATACGCCGATAGTATTTGCATTGGCGATTATGGTTTGTCTCGTACCGTACTTTTTTGTCGATCCGTATGTTTTCAATGTTTGGTTTTACCGTGCGTTGGTGTTCTTGGTCATCAGTTGCCCGTGTGCGTTGGTCGTGTCGATTCCGCTTGGCTATTTCGGCGGCATCGGGCTTGCATCGCGAAACGGCATACTGTTCAAAGGCTCGAACTTCCTCGACGTAATGACTAAAATCGATACCGTTGTAATGGACAAAACGGGAACGCTTACCGAAGGCGTTTTTGAAGTGCAGGAAGTTGTGACACAAGACATCGAAGAACCGTATTTGGTAAAACTGACTGCGGCGATTGAAAGCCATTCGACGCACCCGATTGCGCAAGCCGTTGTCAAATACGCCGGAACTGACGCAACTAAGGAAATGACCGTCGGGCAAGTCGAAGAAATTTCGGGACACGGATTGAAAGGAACGGTCGACGGCAAAGAAGTGCTTGCCGGAAATGCAAAACTGCTACGAAAATTCAACATCGACTATCCAGCCGAAATCGAAAACGTCGTCTATACGATTGTCGTCGTCGCGGTCGATAAGCAATACAAAGGCTACATTACAATTGCCGATAAAATCAAAGAAGATGCGGCACACGCGATTCAAAGTCTGCACAAGCTGAACATCAAAACCGTGATGTTATCAGGCGACAAACAAAGCGTCGTTGATTTGGTGGCAAAGGAACTCGGAATTGACAATGCCTACGGCGATTTGCTGCCTGAAGGAAAAGTCGAAAAAGTTCAAGCCTTGAAAAATCAAGGCCGACACATTGCGTTTGTCGGCGACGGCGTAAATGACGCGCCTGTTGTAGCGTTGGCCGATGCGGGTATCGCGATGGGCGGCTTGGGAAGCGATGCAACAATCGAAACCGCCGACATCGTTATCCAAAACGACCAACCGTCAAAAATCTTTACGGCGATCAAAGTGGGAAAGGTCACGCGTAATATCGTTTGGCAAAACATCGTGATGGCTATGGTTGTCAAGGTGATTGTTTTGGCATTGGGCGCGGGAGGCATTGCTACTTTGTGGGAAGCGGTTATTGCGGATGTTGGCGTGGCTTTGTTAGCTATTTTGAACGCGGTGAGGATTCAAAACAAACGACTTTAAAAATCAAAGGGATGAATAATCATCCCTTTTTTTTACAAGCCAAGTTCGGTTTCAACGAACTCTTTCGAGCCGTTTTCACCTTTTATCTCCAACCAAATCTCACTTTTATCTCCGCTCACTGATAGATTGAAAGTGAAGAAATCGCAGCAAGTGCGTTCGGTTTTGATAAATTCGGTCAGTTCGTCAAGCACTTTGTCTTTTCCGTCGAACCTGAAAGCGAAACCATTCGGCAATTCCTGTTTCTCTAACACTTGCTTTTTGAGACTTGCAAGAACGGTTTCTTTGCGTTTCAGCAATTCGGGCGAACTCAGTTTACAGGCCATCGTCGCCGAGTTTTTGGCTTCGCAAGTTGTCGCGCAGTTTTCAGCGGTAGCTTTATTCGCTTTTTTTCGGTCTTCGCTTTTTTGGCAAGAAAAACAAATTGTCATCAAGACTATACACAAAGCATATTTCTTCATCGGGTCAAATTTTAGTTCATTCTAAATTTTCGTAAAACGTTATCAGGTTCCCGTGCAAATCGACAGTGTGAAATTCACGCGTTCCCCAATACGTATCTTCAATAGCCGATTTTTCGCTATGCAAAACGCCTGTCGCTTTCAGTTCGTCGAAAAGTTCATCAACGCCTTTGATCTCAATTCGGCAACTGTGCGTTCCGGCCAAAAAACTTTCCGCGCCGCTACTGATTGGTTTTAGAAAAAGGAAAATGCTTTTCCATTTCCAACTATGATTGCACGAAGCCCAAAGATGCAACTCGATTTCGTCTCGTACCAAGATGGCAAACGTCGCTTCCTTGTGACGGCAATCGAAATTGAGCTTCGCTTTGTAGAAGTCGACGGCCTCGTCGATGCGCGTTACGGGAAACGCCGGAATGGTTTTCAGCAGTTTTGCCATTGGGATTTTGCTTGTCAGTTACTAAGGTAGCAACAATTACGCTTCCGACTTCAAATCCAATCCTTTAACAAGTTCCGAGAGTTGGACGTCGAGTGCGTGAGAAAACCGTAGCAACAGGTTGAAAGTGATGCTTTGCTTGTTTTGGAAAACCTTGCGGACTGCGCCTTCTGAGCATTTTGAAGCGCGTGCAAAAGCCGATTTGTTTCCCTTGAACTTTACAAGGAACAACTCGTAAATTCTTTTGCTTAATTCGACTTCGTTTTGCTCAATCTGCTTCTGCATAAAGCAAAGAAAACAAACGTGCAGGGCAATATTCTTTTTATAATTCGTACTATAGCACGAATTTTATTATATTTGGCTATTGACTTCAAACACAATAGCAAATGAAAAAACTACTCTTACCCGTTTTGGCTTGCGCAATGTTCGGTTGTTCATCTGATGATGGCGGCTCATCCAATGACGGTATAATTAATTCTGCCGACGACGTGGCCGGGAACTGGCGGATGGTTGGCAAGTATGAACACGGCTCAACCACCAACACCGCAACGCCGTGTAATCTGCAACTGTCGACCTTGTTTTTTGGCGAAAATCACCTTTTCACGCTGAAGACAGGAAATACAACAACGTCCGGTACGTGTTCAACAACGACCTCATCGTATGATGAGTATTGGATATTGGTCGGGATTGTCCGCATCGAGCAGAACAGCACTAACAAACAGATTTATACTGCGGAAATGGTCGACGGCCACCTGCAACTTACGCAGACCTCATACACCAATTCAAGCGGCTTTCACGACATTGAAGAAGCCGATCAAAAGACGCTTGTATACGAGCGGTACGAAAATTAAAAAGCCTGTGTCCGAATTATCGCGTTGGTGCTATGTGCGTGTTTGCGAGAGCCTAAAAATTAGCCTACACGCGCGTACGCGTATACAGTCACATAAACCCCTGGGTTTTTTTGGGTAAATTTATGCTTGTTCAGGATGAAGTATTTTAAGTAATCGGTTATGGATAAAAATCAGAAAATCGACAAGCAAAAAGCGGTTATCCGTGATGGTATTATTCGCAGCCGAGCGTTGTTGAAGGTGATACGGGAAATGGCGCGTAAAGCAGCGAACGGTTCATATCCGTATGGTCAAGACCATACCCCTTTAAAAAAGTGAGCGACGAGTTTGGAAAGTCGTTTGTTTTAGGGGCATGGGGTGTAAGTTTCCTGTGGCGGTGAAATTTTTTTGGCTTTTTTGTCGCGTTGCGATGGCGTTTGCGGTCGCACAACGCTCGCAAAGCGAGTGAAATTCCGGGTACATTTTCTTTTTGATGGTTCTTTTTTTTTTNTTTTTTTGGATTTTAGTTACTGTTTGATAAATGCTTCTTTTTTTTAATACAGTAGTTTGGTTTAATAGTTTTATATAGGTCGAGAAATTCTTTGCTCATTTTTGATTCTTTCTCGGGCTTTTTGGGCCGCTAATTTCTTTTCGTTTTTCAACTTCAAACTTCTATATTTCTCCCGATTCATTTCTGCGATGTAAGCTAAGTCGTCGAGGGTCAGGTCAAAACTGACATAGAAGCCGCGAACGGCTTTACCGTACGAAACCAAGTGCCAGTTCAATTCCAATTCGTTTTTAATTTTGTTCAATTGGTATTCCTTTGCAAATTTTTGTACGGCAGGGGATATGTTGTTAGACACTTTTGGCTTGCCCTCCATTCTTGAGACGATGAACTTGTTGGTAATCTTACAGTAACGCTTGTTGCCGAGGATGCTTTTGATCGCAAGGAAGGTCAGCAGGCACGCTTTTTCGAAGTCAGTTTTTTGGTTGTCGTAATAGTCCCAATAGATGCGTAGGTTAAGGCCGGCATACGGGCAACTAACTGGCAGTGTTGCATATAATTTCTGTCCCCGTTCAAATGACGCGATTGGATCAGCAAGTTTTATATTATAAAATTTCATAGCCAATTTCATCCGTTGTACTATTGCCTCATCTTCATCATTATCATTGTCATCGAATTTCAATGTATGCTCATATAAACAATAGTCACAAATGTTATCAAGAACCTGCCGCGAGTTCACAAGGAAGCCTCGCAGCAGGTAAATTGGAAAGTTGAAGTAACGAATTCCTTTATTCATCGCGACTTCATCGATAGGGGTTGTAGGCAGCGTTCGACTTCGGAACGACGGAAGTAAACTCTGTTGCCAGTCCCGCATCCGATAATTTTGCCTGTTTTTTTCCATCCGTTAAGTGTCGAGAGACTGATTTTTAAAAACTGTGCAGCTTCCTTTCGAGTTAGAAGGTCGTCAGGCTGCAAGTTTTTGAACTCTTCGAGCATAAGTCTTAGCTCGGTTCTGACGGTAGCCGCAATCTCTTGTTTAAGTTGATGTGGCTCAATGGAGGTGAATTGAAATGTACTCATTTTGATAGGGATTTAAATTATATCGCAAATCTCCTATCGGGCGTGTCCTTTTGAAAGGACGTGCGTGTCCTTTTTATGGAACGTCAGTTGTAATGGTGTGCATTTAGGTATTAGCCAGTACGTTGTAATTTTCGAAGCAGTCCTTTATTTGACATATTTTCCCTTAGATGTACTACGACTGCTTGAGCCATTCCAGCGCGTCATAGTAATTACGTCTGCGATCAGGTGTTTCCAACTCATCAAGAGGTCTGAACTTCGTTACGCTGACATTATAATGCTCGAAGAACCAATCGCTGAAATCGACCTGTTTTCCGTGCATATAGTCGTCAACTTTCATCTTCTGGTAATAGTAAGCTACATCGGCGGCCAGCCCTTCGTTTTCCGCTTGTACGTAGTTTTCCATAATGTGAAGAAACAATCGATAGCCTGTAGGGGTAAAAGTCTTATAAAATCTTTCCGGCAGTACTGGTCTTTCAGATACTATGGTATCCAATTGGGTTGTTAAGTAGGCAATGTCATCACCGAACACAGCGTTATCTGACTTGTAGTCGAGTTGGCTTAAAACAGAAATAAGATTCTTCAAGTGCCGCCTTTTGTCAGGCTCATTAAAGCCATCGCCCAAACATTCCATTGAAGCAATAAATTTCTTTCGGACGAAATGGACGAGTTCGGGCAGGTTGTGTTTAAAAATGGTTTCGTCAACCTGTATTTGGAATTGCGGCAACTTTTCTGCGAATCCGTTAATGAGACTAACACTACTTAGATTGTTAATTTCCTCGTTAAACATTGCAAGATGCTCGCATATTAAAGATAAACCCGTAAGTGTTGATTTGATTTTGTGGTCAATATCCGGCTTGCCAATAGATGGAAAATTGAAACCTTCTAACTTTTCCAAAAATCCCTTTTGCCTCAAAACTGCCGTCACTTCCGTTAAGGTAGGCTCATCGGCAATTATTCCGATAAAATGACCGAAAGCGACGATGCGTTCTGTATCAGAAGCACTTTCCTTTTTCAACGGCAACTTCTTTACCCCGGCGATAATGCTCTCACTTGTCACTTCATATAAGTCTTCATTCAAATCAATGATTTTTACCTTTTCCATCTGAGTTTTTGTAAAAGTTGTCTAAATTTTACCTGAAAGCCCTAAAATGAAAACGCAACTATCTGAAATTCAAATAGTTGCGTATAACTTCTGCGGAGGAAGAGGGATTCGAACCCCCGGACCTGTTACAGTCAACAGTTTTCAAGACTGCCGCAATCGACCACTCTGCCATTCCTCCAATAAAATGCTTCCCTGCTTGGGAATGCGGATGCAAATATAACAACCTTTTTAAGGTTTGCAAAAACATTTTCAGTAAAAATACGCATTTTATTTTTTGCCGATGATTTTCAGTCCATTGGGCTAACATACACCTTATCTCGTACCTTTACCATTCAATTTTTTTTATGAAAAATCTGCTCTTGCTCCACGGCGCGGTCGGGTCAAGCCGGCAACTGGAAGGGCTGGCCAAAGCGCTGTCCAGCGAATACACCGTCCATACACTCAATTTTTCTGGCCACGGCGGGCGCGAATTGCCCGAAGTTTTTTCCATCGAGACTTTTGCGGACGACGTGTTATCATTCCTGGATGCGGAAGGCTTGACGTCCGTCTTTATTTTCGGGTATAGTATGGGCGGTTATGTGGCGTTGTTTCTGGCGCGGCATCATCCGGAGAAAGTGTCGTCGGTTTTTACCTTAGCGACCAAGTTCGAGTGGTCGCCCGACATCGCCCAACGCGAGGCCAAAATGTTGGATCCGGAGAAAATACAGGAGAAAGTCCCTGCATTTGCATCGGCATTGAAAGCAAGACATCAACCCATTTCCTGGGAACAAGTGCTGTCACGAACCGCAGCCATGATGTTGTCCATGGGCGCGCGCAACCCGCTGTCCACACCCGATTTTTCGGCGATAATGCAACCGGTTCGATTGGCCGTGGGCGATAACGATACCATGGTGAGCATTGCGGAGACAACCGCGGTCTGTCGTCAATTGCCTTGCGCCAGTTTGGCGGTGTTGCCGAATGTCCAACATCCGATAGAGAAAATCGTTATCGCCGATTTGGCGCGTGAAGTGGATTTGTTTTTCAGAAATCCTTAAACGCACGCCGGGCGCCGCTTTGCTGCTGGTGCCAAAGTTCCATCCGTTTAAAAACGTCATTGGCGCCGCTACTGCGGATTTTTTTCTTTTCCGGTTGGTGCGTAAAAAGAAGCAGGAAGAAAAATACGAATATGAACTTCGCTTTTTTTCTCATGAGATGGTGTTGTCCGGTGTTAAGACTTTGGATGCGTAGCCGCTAAAAACCGTCAAAGCCCTGCGTAGCGTCTGGCCGTTTCGTTAATGACATTCGAGAACGATACGATGTCGTCGATGCTGTTGATTGAGGTGCGCGTCTCGACTTTTCGTTCGCTGATTGTCCCGATGTATTTTTGCTTGGCGTTGAGATACAGCCTGCAGATGGTGCGGTGGCTGTTGTTGTCCATGATGATGGCCATGTACGTTTTGGCTTCGCTCACGCTCACGCGGTCGGGTTTCACGCTGCCGTCCAGGATGTTCTTGACCAGCGTGAAAGCTTCGTGTTGTTCCTCCTGAAAATAAAGATTTGCTTTCATGGTTTTCCGGGTTTAAGCAATATTTCACAAAGTGAATCAAAGCAACCCAGAAATCAAATACGTATTTATACTGAATTTTGTACGTAAAAATGCGTAACGCCTGGTGTTAAAACGGAAACAGGGAGTCTCATCCTTAACATTTCACGACAGTTCTTCCATCGTGATGAATTCGTGCCGCAGCGCGTACAAGACTACGCCGATGAAGTTCTTGGTGTTTGTTTTTTCCATGATGCGCTTTCGGTGCGTATCCACGGTTCGGATGTTGATCGACAACCGGTCCGCAATCTCGCCACTGCTCATTTCCTGCGCGGCCATGCGGATGATATCGATTTCCCGTCCCGTCAGCGCGGCAATTACTTCCACGGGTTTTGTGGGCTTTTTCTTTTCCCACAAAATGGCTTCCCGAAGGACTTTTCCGAGTTCGGTACCGAAGTAAAATCCGTTTTCGTGTAGCGTATTGATGGCGTGTTCGAGCTGTTCCGGGTCTGAGTTTTTCGTGAAATAACCGTCGGCGCCCAGTTCCATGATTTTGTGGATGCTTTCCTTTGTGGTCAATTGCGACACGACGAGTATCTTGATTTCCGGATAATACTGCTGCAGCGTCCGGCAGGTTTCAAACCCGTTCATTTCGGGCATTTGGATGTCCAGCAAAACGAGGTCAATCGGATTGTCTTCGAGCAGTTCCAGGAAAATGCGGCCGTTGGACGCCTCGATGACTACTTTTGTATTCTGGAAGGAATTGATCATCAGCGCCAGGCTTTTCCTAAAGAGTTGGTGGTCGTCCACGATGCCTACTCGTAACATTATTTCTTTCTTTTAAGGGTGATGAGAAAATCATTGCCGTTGCCCGGCGGCTGCTGGGTCAGCGTCGCACCAACCACTTTAAGCCGGTCGCGGATGTTTTTTAGCCCGGCGCCCGATCCCGTGGCCAATAGTGCGAAGAAATCGAAAGGCCGTCCGTCGTCCAGAATCCTTAGCGAAACCACGCCGTCTACATCGCGGCCTTCAACGGCAAAGAACGTCGCGTTGCCGTATTTGAGCATGTTGGTCGTGAATTCCTGTACAGTGCGGAAAAGCTCGTAAGCGATTTCCTGCGGCAGTTCGCCGATTTCCCCGTTGGCAGAGAAATTAACCGAAGTCTTGGGCGCCAATCGTTCAAAATAGTCGTTGATGGCCGCCATCAGCCCCAGCGTATCGAGTAGCGGCGGCATCAATTTATACGACACTTGCCGCGTGTTCTGCAGGGCATTTTCGACGCCTTCGCGCAGTTCGGCCCAAATGGCGGGTTCGACTGATGCTTCTCCCGTTTTCTGCAGGATCGACAAGTAATTCCGGATGGCCACCAAATCGCCCGATACGCTGTCGTGCAAGTCTGCGGCAATCCGCCGGCGCTCGGCATTCGCCGATTCAAGCGACACCAAGAGCAGGTTTTCGGCTTCTTCGCGCTTCATCCGGGTCATGTAGTTCTTGTAGAACGCCGCCAGGAAAATAAGTACGAAGGCCAAAAAAAGCATGATGCCCGTTCCTAGCCAGAGTACTGAGGTGATTTCTGTTGTCCGATCCAAATTCCGAAAATTATTAAAATGTCAGCTAATAGACTGAGTACAATATTTATGATCCAATACTTTGACATTTCTTTTGTACTGAATACAAAGTCCGTCATCAAAAAAAGAAAGAGTGTTCCAGAAAAATACAGAATGAAGGCCGAAATGAAAAAGAATTCCGCACTTTTCCATAGCGTGTCCAAATCCATATTGCTGAAAATGTTTTTGAACCAAATGACTGAACCAATATAAACCAAGATTGTCTCGAGCATTGACAACCATGAATCAGTCTTTGGCGTTCCGCCCATGATCCAATGTGTCTGCAGACCAACAAACGTCAGTAGAAAAGCCCACAAAAGGACTAAGTAAATTTTCTGGTATTTCTTAGCTGATATTCGACGAAAAAACAAAAATATACATACAAACTCCAACAGAACATAAATCTTAAACCATAGGGTTGTATGTATGTTAAGCCAGCGGGTGCCGATAATCTCGTACAGAGCGCCAAAGGCTATCAAAATAAAATATTCCTTTATTTGGGGAAATTTGACGACTTTATTTCTGCTATAATGCAGCCAGAGGTATATTGCTGGTATACCTGCGGCTAAAAACTGCACATCGATTACAACTTCTTTATACCAAGTCATCGCTACGGAGACTAATCACATAAAGGACTTGAGTGGTCGCACTCCGACGGACAGGCAATTGTCCGCTCCAAAATCAGCCCATCGGTCATATCCCGTTCGGCGGTATTCACACCTACAATTACGAGATTCGTTTTGTCATCGACGCAATCATATCCATTGTACATCCGGATCCCGATGCAGCCTTCCTGCGCCAGTATCGCACCCACTTTTTCACAACCTGCAAAGTAGCCTTTTATGGAATCGGGGTATTTTTTACGGAAATCGAAAACGAAAGTCTTTGCTTCTTCGAGTGTGATGAACTCGCCGGACGTAGGGGTAATTGCCATGGTGTTATGTTTTTAAGGTTTCAACGAATTTAATGGCTATGATACTAAAAAAAAATAAGTATTTCTACTGAATTTGTTACGTATTTTTACGTACAAAACCGCCCAAAATCGAATATTGCTGTCTTGCAAGTCGTTGCGTTCGAAAAAATGTTCGCTGTTTGAAATCATAGCGCTGGCGGGAGAAAATCCCTATCCTGAGTCGCTCGGTTTTAATTTTTGCACAATCGGAATTTGCGTAGCCGACTGATGGGCAGCTGCAACAATTCCTACAACAGTGTTTCGGGGTGTACGTAATTTTACGGATTGGGCTTTGCGATTAATTAACTGTTGCGGTATCGGCCGTTATCTTTTGTTTCCTATCTTTGGAATAAATCCTACTTATGGCCACGGCTGACGGCATCCGCAACGGTTCGCGCGAGTTCAATCAATCGCAGTCTTTCCTGCGTTCAATCCTTAATTCAACTTATTATGGCATCGCCAGCTATCAGGCCATTACCGATGAAAGCGGACGCATCGTAGATTTCCTGATTACCTACACCAACGCGGAGGTACCACGCAATTTTGGGCTTACGCCGGAACAAGTCATCGGGAAAACGTGCCGCAAGGTTTATCCGGGCATTTTCGAGAACGGTATTTTCGAGAAATTGGTCAAATGCATGGAAACCGGCGTCACCGAGCGCTACGAGATTTCCGTTTCATACCGCGGCGCGGACGTTTGGCTGGCGGCGGCGATAGAAAAAGTGAACGATTCGGTGACGGTCACCTCCAAGAACATCACCGAGGAAAAGCAAAACCAACTCTATCTGGAGCAGATGAAGCGCGCACTCGAGGAGAAGAATGCCGAACTGGAGCGTAAGAATAAAGAGTTGGAGTCCTTCAACTACATCGCCTCGCACGATTTACAGGAACCGCTCCGGAAAATCCAGTTGTTTTATAGCCGCATACTCGAGCGCGACAAAGGGCAGATGTCCGAAATGTCACTGGAATATTTTGCCAGCATCGGCAACGCGGCCAACCGCATGCAGAAACTCATCGAGGCGTTGCTGAGTTATTCCACGACAAATTTCAAGGGAATGGCTTTCGAGAAGGCCGATCTCAACGACATCCTGGCCGAGGTGAAAACGGACTTGGAAGAGGCCATTTGCGCCAAGAACGCCAAAATTACCTCCGAAACGTTGCCCAAAGTTTCCGTGATTGCTTTCCAATTCAGGCAGTTGCTGGCCAACCTGATTTCCAACGGCATCAAGTACAGCCAACAGGGCATTCCGCCGGAGATTTCCATTTCCTGCCGCGAAGTGCAATCCGAGGAAGGCAAAACCCGGAAATACTGGCAAATAGATGTGGCCGACAACGGCATTGGTTTCGAGCAAAAATACGAGCATAAGATTTTCGAGTTGTTCCAACGTCTGCATGGCAAGACCGATTTTGCGGGCACGGGCATCGGGCTGGCGATCTGCAAGAAGATCATCGAAAACCACAACGGCTACATCAAGGTGAAGAGCGAACCGGGGAAAGGGTCGGTTTTTTCCGTCTTCCTGCCAGCCAAATAATGTAATTCGACGGGCGAATAGATGCATTTCATCGATTAAATGTGACCGTATAACCCCCGAATGAGGAATATCGCTACTTTTAACGCCAAACACAAACCATGAATGCCAATGCTTCCATAGAAATCCTGTTGGTTGACGACGACCTCGACGACCGCAACACGTTTCAGGACGCGTTGTCCGACCTGAAAATCGCGACAAACCTGACGCTTCTGGAAGACGGCCGGCGTTTGCTGGATTACCTCCAAAACCACCGCAAACCCGATTTGCTGTTCCTGGATTTGAACATGCCGTATAAGTCTGGCCTGGAGTGTTTGATGGATATTCGCAAACACAGCGCGTTCGACGATCTTTCCATCGCCATTTATTCTACATCGTCCACCGAAAAAGATGTGGAAAATACTTTCATTTACGGCGCGAATGTATACATCAGGAAGCCCAACAATTTTGCGGAGCTCAAACGCGTGCTGGGCGAGGTCGTCAACATGAATTTCCAATTCCAGCATTCCGGGCTCAACAAAGACACATTCTTACTCAGTTTATAAAATTCTCTTAAGATTCAAACCGTATCCGCGTCACTTGCGCGGATTTTTTTATTTTTAGGTATGACCAATGAATCTTTTGACGTGGCCATCATCGGCGGTAGTATCGCCGGATTGTCGGCAGCCCTGACGCTCGGACGCTCGTTGCGCCGCGTTGTCGTCATCGATAGCGAAACCCCGTGCAACCGGACTTCGCCCTTTTCGCACAATTTTATCACGCACGACGGCAACACACCGGCTGAGATTGTCCGTCAGGCCAGGGCGCAAATCGCGGCGTATGAAAACGTGATGTTCCTGAAAGATTTGGCGGTCGATGCGAAATATGTTGATGCTGTTTTCCAGATCGTCACGCAATCGGGTACCGTCATCCGGGCCGCACGCGTCTTACTGTGTACGGGTTTGACCGATCAATTGCCCGACATCCCGGGGTTTCAAGACTGCTGGGGCATTTCAATCCTGCATTGCCCATACTGCCACGGCTATGAAGTCAAGGGAAAACGCACGGCTGTATTGGCCAATGGACAGGCGGCTTTCCACGTGACAATGCTCATCCGGAATTGGACGGAAGATATTGTGTTGCTCACCAACGGCAGATCTGAATTGCGCCCGGAGGAAAAAGAGGTTTTGGACGGTTTGGGCGTGGCGGTTATTGAAACCGAAGTGTCGTCGCTGGCGCATCGAGATGGCATGATTTCAAGTATACGTTTTGCCGACGATTCGGTTTTGGAAACCGTGGCCATGTATGCGTCAGTACCGTTTGCCCAACAAAGTAATCTCGCCGAAATCCTCGGTTGTAAAATGACGGCGAAAGGCCATATCGAAGTCGATGCGCTGGGCCGGACAACGGTTTCGGGCGTATATGCCGCCGGAGACAACACCGCCGAACACCGCGCCATTGCTGTTGCTTCCGCCGCCGGTACGGTAGCAGGTTTCACTATCAATGCCGACCACGTCGTTCCGCAGTTGCAATCATAGTTGAATTAAAGTCCGGACAAAGCAGTCCTTTCTTTCCGATTTACTTCTTCACGAAAGCTGCCTCGTAGGCCGCAATCCAATCGGCAACGGTGATTTTCTGCGCCAGTTTGGCAATCAAATCCAACGGGATGTCATCCACTTTCTTGAACCGGATGCAACTCTTGCCCATATCCAACTTGTGTTTGGCGTGTTTCGAGTAGGCGGCCACGAACCAATCGAGTAGCTCCTGATTGGCATATAAACCCATGTGGTACAGCGCGATAAAGTTTTTTTGCGATGCGATGCTGATGAACGGCAAGGGCAGTTTAGGGTCGCAATGGTAGCCTTTCGGGTAAAGCGCATGTGGCACCGAATAACACAGCATCCCGTAACCCATGCCTTCTGTAAAACCTTCTGGTAAGTTGTCCAAGATGGCTTGTCTTAACGAAAGCACAGCCGCTTTCCGGTCGTCTGGCAGGTTGTCCAGATAATCCTGAGGGGTTTTGGCGTCGGATGTCATGATTTAAAGTTTAGGTCGATAAAACTACATTTTTTTTACGATTCCCATAAAGTTAACGCCGTCCAAAAATCGGTTAAACCCAAGTTAAACACGTCGGAGCAGGACGTATGAACGCTTCGGAAGCGCTATCTTTAAGAAACACAAAATCCAAAGCCATGAAAAAAGTAATTTTTACCGCATGCGCCGTGATCGCCATTTCCTTGGCGGGCCATGCCCAGACCACTCGTGACGACGGCCAGGCAGACATTGACGATAAAATCCAACAGGAACCGCCGCGCGAGCCGCAACGCCAAGTCGAGAAAGCGGCCGCTCCGGCTACACCGGCCCAGCAGAATGCGCAAGCGCAACAGCAGGCCGAAGAGAAGCGGAAAGAGGAAGTGGAGCGTGCTACCGGCCAACCGGCAGAGAATCCGGCCAAAAAGACCAAGGTCGTCCCCGAAGCCCGATTGAGCCAGCCCGATTCTAAACGTTTGAAAACCAATTAAGCCTCATTTAGAGGCTTTTTTCTTGCGCGGTTGAAGCCGCTGCCTTATTTTTATAGAAAAACAAATATGAAGAATACCTTTCTTTTACTCGCTACCATCTTTGTTATTGAGGCGTACAGTCAGGAATTGAAACCCGTGGCGTACGCAGACGGCGCGCAGAAACTCAACGGCATGGCCATCGTGCCGCAGAAGTCTAAGGCCAACAAACCCGGTGTCTTGATCCTTCCGGCATGGTACGGCATCCAGCAACACGAAAAAGAGGTCGCCAAAAAATTGGCTGAACTGGGCTACTATGTTTTCATCGCCGACATCTATGGCGAAGGGAATTACCCTAAAGACAACGCCCAAGCCGGGAAACAGGCGGGGTATTACAAACAACATTATGAGGATTACCAACACCGTATCGGCTTGGCGCTGGACCAGTTGGTGGCATCAGGCGCGGCCAAAGACAATATTGCGGCCATCGGGTATTGCTTCGGCGGAACCGGCGTGCTTGAGGCCGTCCGCGGCAAAATACCGTTGCGCGGCGTGGTATCGTTCCATGGCGGGCTCGGGAAAGATGCGACCCGGAAAACAGAAGAGACATCGGCAAAGGTACTTGTCTGCCACGGTGCCATCGATCCTTACGTGCCTGCGGAAGAAGTCGCGGCGTTCCAGAAGGAAATGAATGAATCGGGTGCAGACTGGCAAATGATTTATTACGCCGACGCCGTTCATGCGTTCACCGAGCCGGCGGCCGGGAATGACAATTCTAAAGGCGCAGCTTACAACGAAAAGGCCGACAAACGTTCCTGGAAACACATGTTGGCGTTCCTGGACGAAATCATGAAGTAATCCTGATGACTTTTATTTGTGATGGTGTGCTGATTTTTTGTTAGTTTTATCCGCAAAGCATTTCCCTTTATGTCGAGAAGCCCGGTTAGAACAGACAAGACCTGCCTGAATTGTCACCATGTCGTGCAAGAGCGTTTCTGCCCGAATTGCGGACAGGAAAACATCGAGACCCGGAAAACCTTCCATCATTTGTTCATCCACTTTTTCGAGGATTTAACGCATTACGAAAACGCGTTCTGGAAAACCATCCGCAACCTGCTGCTGCGGCCCGGAGCGCTCACGAAAGTTTATTTGTCGGGGAAGCGCATGTCTTACCTGGCGCCGGTCCGGTTGTATATCTTCATCAGTTTCGTTACGTTTTTCATTGTGGCCATGTTGCCCGAGGAAAAGCGCGATGATGTGGTCAAGGTCAAGAATGACGGGAAAGGCTGGACGTTCGATTCCGGCACTGAGGAGGAAAAACGCCAGCGGGATTCCATCACCAAAGCCGTGCAGAAATCCATCAAGGGATTTGGCGGGGAAAGCGCCGACCGAGATATTTTCGGGTACAAATCGCTCCGGGAATTGGATTCGATCCAGAAGTTCGGCAAGCCAGACGAAAAGCTCACGGAAACCGAATACGGCTACCTGCGGAAAGTATTCGAGTTGATGCAAAACAACACCCGTAAACAACTCAAGGAGAAGTTCTTTGATGCCTTGTGGCACAATTTCCCAAAAGCGCTGTTCATTTACATGCCGATTTTCGCCTTTATCCTTTGGCTTTTCCAGAACAAACGGCGTTGGTATTATTTCGACCACGGCATTTTCACGTTGCATTATTTTTCGTTCCTGCTCTTGATTTACCTCATCGCAGAATTGGTCAACTGCATTTTGGGCCTGACCGATTTCTGGTTGCTTGATGTGCTCAATAACTTGATTGCACTGGTGTTGTTCGTTTACGCGTTCTATTATTTCTTTCCGGCGCACCATCGTTTTTATGAGGAAACACGCACGATGACCGTCGTCAAAGGCGGCTGTATTTTCGTCATTAACATGATATTGTCCGGGATATTGATGCTTTTCCTTTTGGTCTATACGTTTTTAAATCTTCACTAATGAGAAAGACATTCACCATTGCGTTGCTGCTGTTTTTCGGCTTCGGCGGTTTCGCACAAGCTAAGTTTGACGCAGCACCCGCAAAATATATGGAAACCATTACGGGAGCCGATCTTAAGAAACACCTTGAAATCGTTGCTTCCGATGAAATGGAAGGCCGCGAAACGGGCTCGGCAGGGCAGAAGAAGGCCGGAAAATATTTGATTTCACAATACCAGGCCAACGGTATTTCGCACCCGAAGCCTGCCAGGGATTTTTACCAGTTGGTGCCCGCAGCGTTCCTCAATGCGAAATACAACGAGAATCTGCCCGATTCGGAAAACATCTGGGCGTTTATCGAAGGTTCCGAAAAACCTGATGAAATACTGGTCATTTCTGCGCATTATGACCATGTCGGGATGAAAAATGGCCAGGTCTATAACGGTGCCGACGACGACGGTTCCGGAACGGTGGCGCTCTTGGAAATGGCACAGGCGTTTGCACAGGCTAAAAAAGACGGACGCGGCCCAAAACGCTCCATCCTGTTTTTGCATGTCACGGGCGAAGAACACGGCTTGCACGGTTCGCGTTATTATTCCGAAAATCCCTTATTTCCGCTGAAGAATACCATTGCCGACATCAATATCGACATGATCGGACGCCGCGACACGATCCACAGCGGCACCAACAACTATATTTATGTCATCGGGTCGGGAAGGCTTTCCACGGATTTGTACAACGCCGTAGAATTCGGCAATGCAAAGTCGGGCAACCTAATGCTCGATTACAAATACGACGACCGCAACGATCCGCAACGGTTTTACTTCCGGTCGGACCATTACAACTTCGCGAAACACGGCATTCCGTCGGTGTTCTTTTTCAGCGGTGTGCACGAGGATTACCACCGCCCCGGCGACGATGTGGAGAAAATCGAATTCGACGCCTTGGAAAAACGTACCCGTATGATTTTTGCCGTGGCTTGGGCGCTGGCCAATGCAGACAGCCGTCCGGTCGTGGACAAAGACGGAAAGTGATTATTGGTTTAAATGTTCATTCTTGACGATTTGGATTTTCCCGACTTCAACGTCTGCCGTATTGTCTTTGGCGATGATGACGCCGAGTATTTTCATCGGGATGGCAATGCCTTCGGGCGACTTCCGGGCTTCTTCTACTAAATGTTCAAAATTCATTGGGTTGACGACGATGCTGTCGCCGGGGTTGACCTTGTGTTCGATGATGTAGTCGCGCAATAAGCGAACTGATATTTCCTTTCCGAGGGTGAATTGTTGTGACATGGCTGTTGGTTTTCTTATGAAGTTAGCCATAAATCATCGGAGGTTCATTCAGTTTAAGTTATTATTAATAAAAAAGCCCCGGATAAACCGAGGCTTGTAGGCGCATGCGAATCCCAAATATCCGCAAGGCTTTTATTTAGCGGCGCTTGGATCCGGCAAAAATCAGGATCACCAACAGCACGATGCAAACAATGATTGCGATTTCCATAAAATCGTCGTCTGGGGTAATCAAAGCTAATATATTGCGGCATCGTAGGAAAGTCCAGCATCAAAAAAGCAGTATTTTTACCGACAAAATTCAGTAGAAATACGTACAGAAAATACTTACATCGAGATGTTGGAAAACAAAAAAGCCCTGAGTTTCCTCAAGGCTTCTTTTCGGGTGAATGACCGGGTTCGAACCGGCGACCCCCAGAACCACAATCTGGTGCTCTAACCAGCTGAGCTACAATCACCGTCTGGTTTTATGGGCGCAAATATATTGCAAAAGGTTCAGTTGGCAAAAGGAAAAATGCAAAAATTAAATCAAATCTCCTAAACTCTTGACGGCCACGTGCCTTTCTGTCATGAAGCCTTCGGCGTGATCAGTGCCAATCAATCTGCCAAGGTCTTGCGTGCGGTAATGCAGGCTGTCGAGAAAGTTCTTGGTGGCGATCGGCGTTTCGGGTTCGTTGGTTTTCGGATCATAGAATTGCGAACTGTACGCCAAGATGGCCCGCTGTTTAATATCTGTGAAACCCGTAATGTCCACCACGAAATCGGGTGTCAGGTTTTTCCACTGGATATAATGGTAAACATGTTTCGGACGCCAGGTTTCCTGCGGTTTTCCGTCGTCCTCGGTTTCAATTCTCCGGAGCCCGGATAGGAAGCACGCGTCGGACACCAATTGGCTGCCTTTCGGATGATCGATGTGGCGGTCGTCCACGGCATTGCACAGCACGATATCGGGCCGATATTTCCTGATCATGCCGATGATTTTTATTTGGTGCGCTTCGTCGTTTATAAAAAAGCCGTCGCGCATCCGTAGGTTTTCACGGACAGACACGCCCAGGATTTCGGCCGATTTCGCAGCTTCCGCATCGCGGATGTCGGCGCTACCGCGTGTACCAAGTTCGCCGCGTGTCAGGTCTACGATGCCGACTTTCTTCCCAAGGGAAATTTCTTTTGCGATGGTGCCGGCGCAGCCCAATTCCACATCGTCGGGATGCGCGCCAAAAGCCAGTATATCGAGTTTCATCGGAGTATTTTTTTCATGGTTAGCGCCTTGTTGGCGGTTTCTTCAAATTCCTTTTCGGGGTTGCTGTCCTTAGTGATGCCGCAACCGATGTACAAATGTGCAGTTTTTTCGTGTAATTCCATGCACCGCAGATTCACGTACAAATCGGCTGAATCAGGCGTAATGGTGCCGAGAAAACCGCTGTAGAACTTGCGATCATAGCCTTCGTGCTGGGCGATGAATGCCATCGCCTCGGCTTTTGGATAACCGCAGACGGCTGGCGTCGGGTGCAGCACTGTGACGATGTCCCGCAAATGGGCATGCGGCGCGAGTTGGCCTTCGATATCGGTTTTGATGTGCCACAGATTCCCAGCCCGCGCGGTGTATGGTGCCGAGGTTTTAAGGTCAGCCGTGTGTGGCTGCAGTCCGTCGATGATGAAATCCGTGACGAATTGTTGTTCGGCACGTTCCTTTTCTGCCCATTGGACTGACTCGTTGCCGAGAAACGCCTGCGTACCGGCCAATGCTACGGTTTTAAAATTTCTATTTTCGATCTGGATCAGCCGCTCCGGCGTGGCGCCCATCCACATTCCGGTTTCCGGATGGAACCAAACATAACGGAAAGCGTTCGGGTAAGCCGCGAACATTCGGGTGAAATTAGACTGAAATCCATCGGAAATGGCCACAGTTTCGCGGCGTGACAACACGACTTTCGCGAACGTGCCTTGCTGGATTTCAACGACGGCCTTAGAAACGATAGATTCAAAGGGCGCTTTGGCTTCAGTCGGTTCAGGCCATAGGATTTCTTCGAATACTCCGGATTCAGCCACGATAGCCGTCGAATAGACATCTGATGCATCGGCAGGAATAAGCAGCCGGCTATTGCCATCGAACGAACAAAAAATAAAACCGGATCGGGTAAAATCTTCAGCAAAATGGATATTTGCGTCGCGCTGGAAATACGCCGTTACGGTATTGTTTCCCGGAGTGGCGTACATCGTGAACGGTTTATTCAACTGCAGGCATGCATCGGCCTTTTCCCAAATCCAGTCCAATACGCTCATGGCTTTTTCGGTAAGACGATGTTGGTGAGTTTGCAGTGCGACACGAGATTGTCCTGTTCATCTACGATTTTTATTTCCCATAAATGCACCGTTCGGCCTTTGTGCAAGATTTGTGCGGTGCCGAAAATCATGCCTTCGCGTTTGGCCTTGACGTGGTTCAACGATAGCTCAATACCACGCACTTCCTCGGTTTCCGGGTCGGCATACATCATGGACGCCGCGCTACCCACGCTCTCGGCCAATGCCGCCGATGCGCCGCCGTGGAGCAAACCCATCGGCTGGTGCACGCGCGAGTTAACGGGCATGCTGGCTTTCAGGAATCCGTCGCCCGCATCTATGAATTGAATGTCAAGGGTTTCCATCAGGGTGTTCTCGCACCAGCGGTTGCATTGCTGCAGGATTTTTTCTTTGTTGGACATGGCGTTTGGGCTAGTGGCGTAAAATTACAAAAAGCTTGTGGGTTGCACAACGCATCGGCAAATTGGGATATATTTGTATTTAATCGTTATTTTCGTCGGGTGAATCAGCCCAATGCGGTTATACTTTAAATCCACTTTATGCGTTCTGCCTTTAAAACCATTCACTTTATGCGCCTGATATTGACTTTGTTCATTGCCGGCTTCATCGTTTCACTGTCGTCGTGCCGCAAGGATTTTGACTTTGAACCAAGTTCTGGAAACCTACGTTTTTCACGTGACACCGTTTATTTGGACACGGTGTTCACGAACATCGGTTCCAGCACCTACACGTTAAAAGTGTATAATAAGAGCGACAATGACATCAGCATCCCGCAGATTAAATTGGGCAAAGGCGTCGATTCCAAATACAGGATTACCGTGGACGGCATGACAGGCGATGACAACCGTTTGTTCGAGAATGTGGAGTTACTGGCCAACGACAGCATGTACGTGTTCATCGAAGTCACCGCCGACGTGGCTTCGGCTAACCCGACGGACTTTTTGTATACGGATCAGATCGAGTTCGGCGTTGGTACGGGCATCCAAAAAGTTGAGTTGGTGACGCTCATTCAGGATGCGGTTTTCCTGTATCCGCAGCGTTTTGACGACGGATCGACCGAAAGCATCACCATCGGTGAGGACGAAATCTACGGGTTTGTGCTGGATCATGCAGACCACAACGACGAATACCATTTTACCAACGATAAACCATACGTCATATACGGTTACGCTGCCGTTCCCAATGGCGAAACCCTGACGATCGATCCCGGCGCGCGTGTGCACTTCCATGAATCTTCGGGGATTTTGGTCGGGCAGGGCGGCGCGATACAAGCGAACGGTGATTGGTCTTTGACGGATGCGCAGGAAAACCAAATCATCTTTGAAGGTGACCGGCTCGAACCAGGATTTGCAGACATTCCCGGCCAATGGGGAACAATCTGGATTTCTCCTGGCGCTGCGGCGAGTTCGTTTAACCATTGCACGATCAAGAACGGCATCATCGGGTTGTATGTGCAGAACAATCCGGCGGGCGTGTCCATTAAGAACACCCAGATTTATGACCATTCGCTTTATGGCATCTGGGGACAAACTGCCACGATTACGGGGGAAAACGTCGTGGTCAATACCGCCGGCAAAGCCACGTTGAATTGTTCTTTCGGCGGAAATTACCAGTTTACACATTGCACTTTCAACAACAATTGGCCGAGTTCGAGCCAGTTTGCCGTGGCCATAGACAATTATTTATTGGACGCCGATGGCAATCCGGTGCCGCAGGACTTGATACTGGCCGAATTCCGGAACTGCATCGTCTGGAGCTCGAATTCACGGGCGTTCGCGTTGTTCAAGAACAGCAATGCAGCATTCAACCCGAAGTTTGACCATTGCCTGTTGAAGTTCAACAACACCGGGTTTGAAAGCGATCCTTTGTACCAGTTCAACGACAATGTATTCTATGTGAATATCGTGCGCAACCAAAACCCGAATTTCTGGGATGTTACCCGCAACCAATTGAATATCAATGATAATTCAGGCGCCATCGGTGTCGGAAAACCGGAATATACGGCGCTGGTTCCCAACGACATTTTGAATGTGACGCGCGTGGGCAGCGATGCGGGTGCGTACCAAAATGCCGCGCCGTAAAGTGATTAAATTTGTAGTACATATTCTACAAATCAAATCAACAAAGTACTACGATTCCTATGGGCATAAACACTAACTTTGCCTTAGGTTTTCGCAGGAAAGCCAAGTCACACGGCAGGTTTCTGCGTGTGGTACGCCCCAAACTTACACGACATACTACGCGCTTTCGAGCGGTGCCTTTGGCTTTGCATGATGCTTTACCCTTGACGGAAAAGTGTCACGGATAACCCTAAATCTCGCGCACTTGGAACTATTCAAGTTTGAACAAAGGAAGGCCATCCATTATGCCTTGTTGTCGGCCATCATTTTGTTGCAGTTGCTCGTTGTGGCCACATGGTACAACGAAACCCGTTTGTCTGAAGCCTTCAACAAGATGGCTGCCGCAGACAGTATGTTGAGCAACTCCAACAAGGTGAACTTCGCCCTGATTGCTTCGCAAAAACATTTCAACGATTACATTACCCATAAAGATGACGCTGCTTTGGCCCGCTATGCACAGGAGTTGGGCAAGGCCGATTCGCTGATGGCCACATTGGGCCATACCATTAAGGACAATCCTGATTTCCGGCGGTTGACGCGTCAGAAAGACAGCGTGGCATCCGAACTGCGCAGGTTGAAAGCTTCGATAGATTCTATCGTGGACGGGCATATCGGTGGCCGTGGCGGCGACTATCCGCAGCGTTTTGACCTGCATGATTTCGGGTCGAAAAAAATCCTGGACGACATCGAAACCAAAACGTATGTCAATGTAAAGGAAGCCCAGCGTAAGGGTTTTTTCTCGCGCATTGCCGATGCGTTTTCCGGGAAAACCGCTGTCAAGCAGGAATACATCAATACCGTCGTCAAGATCAAATACAACGATAAAATCCTGACGGGCGACGTCGAGAAACAAATCGGGACGGCGATGGAGCTGTCTGAAGCGCATTACCGGAAGGAATTTGCAAGGCTCAAACAAAACTTCTCGAACGTCCGCCAGTCTGACCTCGCCCTGATGCGCATCAACAACCAATTGCTGGTGCTTACCGCAAAGCTCGCTGCGGATTACAACGCATCAGGTTTGCTGCCGAACGACGGCAAAGATGTGCGGTCACAATACGCATCGGCGCGTTCGATCCGAAATTATTCAATTGTGCTGATCATATTGCTGATGATGGCGATTTCGGTCATCTTGTTCAAGTTCACACGCATCGCGTTCGACTATGAGGCGCGTTTGCGGGAAGCGCAGGAAAAGATCAGCCGCAGCCTTGATTTCAAGAACAGGATTACGGGCATGATCAGCCATGAAATCCGGTCGCCGCTCCACATCCTGTCGTTGTACAGCCGGAAGGCGCGCGAACGGGCCAAGGACGATGCGTCGGCTGAAGTATTCCGCGACATCGAATTCACTACGCAATCCTTGCTGATGCTCTCGCAACAAATCCTCGAATATTCCCGGGATGAAAATCGCCCGCTTGCCTTGGCCGAAAAACCTTTCCACATCAAGGCCGAGTTGCAAAACATTATGGAATCTTTGGCGACGATGACTGAAACAAAAGGCAACCAATTGAAAGTCGACTACAACTTGATGGAGTACGAGGTGACGTCCGACGCCGCTAAAATCCACCAATTGTGTTACAATATCGTGGGCAACGCCAATAAGTTTACCGAGGGCGGCGTGATTTCGGTCGGCATCACAACGCAAAGCGTGACGGATTTCGAAGTTGACCTGAAGGTTGTGGTGTCGGATACCGGCGTTGGCATCGCATCCGACGATCTGGCGCACATTTTCGATTCGTATTATCAAGGTACGGTTTCTAACGACGTCAATGATCTCGGCGTTGGCTTGGGCTTGAACATCTGTCGCGAAATCGTGGAATTGTTCGACGGCAACATTGCCATCAGCAGCGAAGAAAATAAGGGGACGATTGTGACGCTTAATCTTGTACTGGCGCGTACGTAAACCAAATTTTCCATGAAAGCAACGGAATCCTACCATTTTTTGATTGCCGATGACCACAGCGTCGTGCGGCAAGGTTTGTCAGTCGTCATCCGGGAATTGTACCCGACGGCCAAAATACTGACATCGTCCAATTTCCGCAATACGCTGCAAATCGTCAAGGACATGGCCATCGATTTGCTCATTCTGGACATCAGTTTCCCCGAAGGCAGCAGCCTGAACATCATCGGCGAAATCAAGAACCTGCAACCCGACTGTAAAATCCTGCTGTTCACGGGCCACGACGAAGACATTTATGCCATGCGTTTCCTCAATGCGGGCGCCACAGGTTTCCTGAACAAAGGCGGCAGCGAGGAAGACATCCGTCAGGCGTTGCACAGCATGATGGTTTCCGGGAAGTATGTCTCGACCAACGTGCGCAATAAAATACTCGATTCGTACATCAACAAATCCCCGATCAATCCGCTCGAGAAACTTTCGGCGCGGGAAGTGGAAGTGGCGCGCCTGCTCGTGAAAGGCTTCGGCAACCTGGAAATCTCCGAAATGCTCGACATCCGCAAAACAACGGTAAGCACTTTCAAAAACCGCATTTACGAAAAACTCATGATCGACAACCTGGCCGCACTCATTGAACTTTTCAGGCTGTATTCCGGAGAGCAATCGTCGTAATAATTCTACAAAACGCGGTGAAGAATGCTACAAATAATACCGGCGGCAGGGTATATATTTGACCTACCAAAACAACAACCGTGAACAACCCTTTGGCCAGAAATCCGCACCGGGAAACTGATGTGCCGGCGCTGAAAACCGACCGCGAACAACAACTGGTGAATTTATTCCAGACGGTGTTCCACAATTTGCGGACGCACGTCGGGAACATCCGGGTTTTGTCTGACATGGCGCGTAATGAACAACATCCGGACGAACGCGACATGGCGCTCATCCATTTGGGTGTCGTTACCGAGGATTTGACAAAGACCATAGACGACATGGCCCGGATTGCCTTTGTATGCGATGGTGGCGAAATCGAGACGGAAAATCTGTTGCTCAAGGATTTTATCGACCGGATGGATTTTGTCTTCAACAGCCATGGCCGTCCGGCCCAAGTCGCGATTGTCAATCGGGTGCCGCGGGAAGTGACGGTGCATTTCAACCGGGCGTATCTGGAGAGCATTTTACTGAATTTGTGTGCCAATGCCATAAGGTATGCACATCCGGATCGCTTTCCGGAAATTGTGTTCGGTTGGTCTGAAGTAGATCACAACAAGGTTTTGTCTGTTGCCGACAACGGTTTAGGGATCGACCTCAAGCAGCACAGCCAAACCTTGTTCGGTCTATACAAGACCTTTCACCAACATGTGGACGGTGGCGGATTGGGTTTGTATATCACAAAATACCAAGTGGAAGCCATGGGTGGGCACATTCATGTGGAAAGCGAAGTTGACCAAGGGACAACTTTCTATATAAGGTTTCGCGCGCTTAACGAAACTTTTGTTTAACGATGAGGTAGTTATTTCCGGGTAAGTGGCTTGAAAAGGTGGTTTTTCACTAGGGTTAATTCGCACTTTTTGCTCCTTTAAACAAGCAACGGATCTTGAGACAATCCTATTCTTACCCGGATTCACTGCCACTAACTCTAACCAAGCCAAAAGCCATCGTCACGATGGCTTTTTTATTTGCTCAACTTCAACAAAAGTTAATTTTGTCTAATATTTTCATAAAAAGGTTAAACAAAAATATTTTTAGTTTTAAGTTTACATCACTAATCCAAAAACAATCATTTATGAAGACGATTAAACAAAAGGCAATTGCTCTTGTCGCTTTCCTGGCCTTAGGCGTAACAGTAGGCTGTAGCGACGATGACGAAACACAATCAAACTCGATCACAGGCATCGCGTCAAGAAATGCCAACTTGACTTCGCTGGTGGCTGCGTTAGAAAAAACAGGGTTGGACGAAACGTTGGACGGATCGGGTCCGTTTACGGTGTTCGCCCCGACCAATGCAGCATTTGACGCGTTCCTCGACGCAAACGGATTCGAAACACTCGATGACGTTCCAGTAGCGACTTTAAAGGAAGTCTTGCTGAACCATGTTTTGTCTGGGGAAGCCACATCGGGCTCGTTGACAACTGGCTATGTAAAGACGTTGGCCAAAGGCAGCGCTTCATCGACCAACACATTGAGTATGTTCATCAACACCAGTGGCGGCGTGACCATCAACGGTGGCTTGAGCAACAATGGTGCTGCTGTAACTACGGCTGATGTAGATGCAAGCAACGGTGTCATCCACATCGTGAACGGCGTCATCGGTTTGCCGACGGTAACCAACCATGCCATCGCGAATCCTAACTTTTCGATTCTGGTTCAGGCCTTGACCCGTAGCGATATGCCTGACTTTGCTGGAATTCTGGGCGGCACTGCCAGTTCACCGTTTACTGTTTTTGCCCCAACCAACGAGGCGTTCGGATCGTTGCTGACCGAATTGTCATTGCCAGGGTTGAGCGCCATACCGCAAGCTACTTTGGAAGAAACTTTAAAGTATCACGTCGTGACCGGTGCGAATGTTTTGTCGACGGCTTTGACCGACAACATGTCTGTGGGCACTTTCTCAGGCGAGAGCTTCACCATCAACCTTGAAGGTGGCGCGTCAATCACTGATGCCAACGGCCGCGTCTCCCAAATCATCGCTACAGATGTACAGGCAGCAAACGGTGTTGTACACGTAGTCAACAAAGTCTTGCTTCCTACTTTATAATATAGGAGTTTGGTTTATGTGAGAAAAGGGGGAAGAAATTCTCCCTTTTTTGTTTGGTGTTCAACAATAAAAAAGAGGCCGTGAAGCCTCTTTTCGTTTGGTAAGCCGATAGGTAATCAGCAGCGATTACAATTGCAGTTGTCGCCACATTGGCAGTTTTCACAAGTGCAATTTGAGTTGCTGCATCCGTTGTTGGCGTTTTTCTTCCCGAATAATTTAATTGTTGTTTTCATGTGAGTTGAATATTATCGATTATTACAAGGCAAAGATACGTGTGCGAAACCGCGGGCGCAGTACGCAATTCGGGGGAAGATGTATATAATTTTTGGATTTAGATCTTGTCCAGCGGCCGTCGTCTCGCCGCACCCACGGCCTTGAAATGCGATGGCGTCAATCCAGTGACCTTCTTGAATTGTGCGGACAAGTGATGTACGCTGCTGAAACCGAGCTGGAATGCGATCTCCGTGAGCGAAAATTGGTCATACACCAACGACTCCTTGACTTTTTCAATTCTGAGCAGGATGAAGTACTGCTCGATGGACTTGCCTTCGACCGAGGAAAAAACATCGCTCAAATAGCTGTAATCGTATGGGATCGATGCCGTAATGAACGCCGACAGGTTGGTTTTTTGTTGTCCGATGTCGCTCAGATATTGTGCAATCAGCCGGCGGATGTCCTCCACGAGTTTGTGCAATCGCGTTTCAATGACCTCAAATCCGGCATCGGCGAGTTTTCCTTTCACTTCATCCAAAGAGGTTTCGTCGGGCATGGTTTCGAAGGCGACTTCGCCCAACGCAACGTGCAAAACAGGAATGCCCGATTGAGCAAATATTCGTTCTACCGACGAAATGCATCGCGGGCAAACCATGTTTTTCAAGACGAGTTTCGCGGTCGTGGCCATGTTGTGTGATCTTCAGCAAAGGTAAAGATTTCTACAAGGCCGAAATAAAATGGCCCGCTTTTCTGCGGGCCGGTGTTACAATGCGAAATTGACGATGGCAAGGATGAGATTCACCATGATGCTCGCCAGCAGTAAATTGTAAATCGTCTTCGGTTTTTGCTGGGACAGGATAGAACCGTTGAAGCCAACGCTCATCATCACGACCACGAACAATTGCACCATGTTGATGATGCTGTTCCCGTTTTCCAGAATGGCCATCGCAGCAATGCCGCCCACGCAACTTTGTACCAGTACGGCTATCGCGCAATTGGCGAAGAACAAACGCTCAAATTCGTCGAAGTATTTTTCATAAGTGCTCATCACATCAGTTTTTAAATTATCTGATGTAAAAGTACTTACGGCTTTGTTCGTGCTTCCTGATGTTTATCAGGCCGGCCAAAATTTAACGATGGCGAAAAATCAGTAGTTAACGTATTCGGTAATTTCCAATCCGTAACCAATCATGCCCACGCGTTTTCCGTGTTCGCTGTTGGAAATCAGCCGGATTTTAGAAATGTCGATGTCGTGCAGGATTTGCGCCCCGATGCCGAAATCCTTTAAATCCATCTTGATTTGCGGCGCTTTGTAGATGTTTTGTTCTTGTAACTCCTTCAGTTCGCCGAGCCTTGAGAGTAAATCGCCGGGTTGCAGTTCTTGGTTGATGAAAATTACCGCGCCCGCGCCTTGGTCATTGATCAGCCGGAACATGTCGTCGAGTTTTTGGTCGGCATTGTTGGTTAGCGTACCCAGTATGTCGTTGTTGACCGCTGTGGAGTTGATGCGCGTCAGCACCGGGTCGCCGATATTCCAAGTGCCTTTGGTCAGGGCGATGTGGATGTGTTTGTTGGTGGTTTGCTGGTATGCCCGAAGCCTGAATGTACCATATCGCGTCTGGATGTCAAAGTCTTCTTTCTTGACGATAAGGCTGTCATGCTGCATCCGATAGGCCACGAGGTCTTCGATGGAAACCAATTTCAAGTCGAATTTCCGCGCCACTTCCAACAACTGTGGCAAACGAGCCATGCTGCCATCCTCATTCATGATCTCGACAATGACACCGGCTGGCTTGAACCCGGCCAATCGGGCGAAATCGATGGCAGCTTCGGTATGTCCGGTACGCCGCAACACGCCGCCCTGTTTGGCAATCAACGGGAAAATATGTCCCGGACGCGCCAGGTCATGCGCCTTCGTATTCTCATCAATCAACGCCAGGACAGTCTTGGCGCGGTCGGCTGCCGAAATCCCGGTCGTGACGCCATGTCCGCGCAAATCCACCGATACGGTGAAGGCGGTTTCCATGTGGTCGGTGTTGATGTGTACCATCGCGTTCAACCCCAATTCCTTACAACGGTTTTCGGTTAGCGGTGCGCAAATCAAACCGCGGCCGTGCGTGGCCATGAAGTTGATCATTTCGGGCGTGACCTTTTCGGCGGCGGCCAAAAAGTCACCTTCGTTTTCGCGGTCTTCGTCATCGACAACGATAATGACTTTGCCCTGACGGATGTCTTCGATGGCTTCTTCTATGGTATTCAATCGGATTTCAGACATAAGGCTTGAGGGTTTTCTTGAGCTGAACCCTGTCATAAAAGTAAATAAAAAGGTAAATCGGCGCCAGCACCAAGCTGATCCAGCGGTTGACGCCAATGTTTTTTTGGAGTAATCTGGAGATTATTGACAGGTGCCGTCCGGCTTCGAAAATCGTGAAAAGCAATACCGCTGCGGCGATGACCACCAAGGACATGAACGCCGGATTTTGCTTTGTCAGCACCAATCCGGCCAACAAAACCACATTGGAAAACAGTGCGACAGCGCCATAGAACTTTTGGATTCCGGCCAGTTCTTTCACTTTGTCAAGTTGCTTGCTTTCAATCGGGTTGACGGTTTCCGGCGTGGTTTCCGGCTCAAATATATGGCCACGCGCCTCAAGGATGTTTTGCGCTTTCGCCTGATAGGCCGGCGTGTAATGCATTTTTTCCGGATTTCGGACAATGTCAAACAACTCCGTATCGGCCAGTAAGTCCAACTTCCGCCAATCTACATCTTCGCCGGTGTCTTTGCCTGCGGCTTCAGGTGTCGCGAAGACCAAGTCATTCTGCGGGAATATTTTTTTGAACGGTACGGTAATCCAATCGAAACCAATGGAAACCGACATGTCTTTGGTGGCCCGATACGTCAGCATGATGGCCAGCGGCGCCAATACCAGCGTAGACATCCAAGTGCCTAGGAACGGCGTGATGCCATTTTCCTGCGCGACTTTCTTCCCGAAGGTATTGATGAAGTGGAAGACGATGAAGATCAGCACCGCGAAAACAATCGGCAAACCGAGACCGCCTTTGCGGATGATGGCACCCAATGGCGCGCCGATGAAAAACATCAAAAAGCAGGAAAACGCAATCACGAATTTGTCGTACAAAGCGATGTAATGGTTGTTGATGTTCTTGAGTTTGTTGTCCATTTCGATTTTCGCGCCGTCCACGGTAAACGCCGTTCCCGATACGTTGCTGGCGGCCACACGGACGATTTCTTCCCTTTCGGAACCGCCAACCAGACTCAACAAATCGGGTGTTTTCTCTGCAGCCGGATTCGGTGCGGCCAGCGGCATTTTCCGCAACGCCGAAATGCCCGTACGTTGGTAGATGTTGTCGGTGAACGATACCACGTCTTTGTCATAATTCTGCCGCAACGAGTCAATCGTGTAGTTGAGTTCAGACACGTTGAGCATGGTATTGGTGTTGGTGATCTGTTCGTTGTCCAGGTCGGTTTTGTTCAATTTCGACAAATCGATATTGATGATATATTTCTTGAATGCGCTTTTGGCGAACGGCATTTTCTTGCGGTCTTCGACTTTCTTCGGCGTGATGTCTTCGTAATAATAACCGTTGTTGAGCACCATCTTCAGGATGTTCGAGTCTTCGTTGCTGATGAGTTCGCCGTCCTTGGCTTGAATGACAACAGCGTTGGTGCCCGAAACCTGGCTTGATTTCTTATGGATTGTAATTCCCGTGAGTTTGTTTCCGTTTTCGCCCGATTTCTTATCAACCTTGATGTTATAGCTGCCCACGTCCGAGAATTGTCCTTCGGCGATGGCCATGGCGGGTTTCACCTGCGCGATGTTGCGTCGGAAATTGATGAACTTGTATTCGGCATACGGAATGACGTTATTGGCAAATGCGAATGTCGCCAGGCTGAGGATCAGGATAAAAACCGAAAGCCCGCGCATGGCCCGCATCAGCGAAATCCCGGCGGACTTCATGGCAGCAAATTCATAATTTTCCGCAAAGCTGCCGAAAGTCATGATGGACGCCAAAACGATGGAAAGCGGCAGCACCAGTGGCACGACGCTAGGCATCTTGAACAAAAGAAATTTGAAGATCAACGACAGATCCAAATCTTTACCGGCCAATTCCCCGATGAAAAGCCAAACGGTTTGCAGGATGAAGATTAAGAACAGGATTACAAATACGGTCGTAAATGTAACGATGAAGCTCTTGAGGATGTATCTGTCGAGTATTTTCACCTAAAGTTAGTCTATTCTGTTGATCAGGTAGTTCGGATACTTGGCCTCGACAAAGGTAAACTGATTTTTAGACAGCGGCTGGTTGGTTTTAAAAGAATTAACAGTGAGTGTGGTTTTGGTGCCGCTGCGTCCGACCTCAATGAGGTTGTAGATGTTCTTGGTTTGGGTATCGATGCCCAGCAGGATTTCCTTGCGTTGGTCTTTCGGATTGGTCGGGACCAGTTTGATGTATTGGATTTTGCGGCCTTTCACGTTTTGGAGAATGTCCCAGGAAAACTTGTAGCCTTTATTGAAGAACGTCAGCATTTTGCTGGGTGTGATGGCATTGTCATCGTTCGCATCGAATTTGGAGATTGTGATTTCCTCGTCTTCGGGATTGATGGTGTAGGTTTTTGCGCCGTCAAATATTTTCGTGACGCCCATCAGGTTCAACACGTATTTGTTGCCTTGCAGCACGACGTTGCCCTTGCTTTCCTGGTTGATGTTTTCCTTGAAATTGTTGAGCGTGTATTTAAAATCGATAGAGATGTTTTGGTAAGATTTGATTTTCGCCGTTACCTGGTCGAGCAGGTCCTTGGCTTTTTTGTCCTGCGCCTGCATGGAAACCGACGCGAGGAGCAACAATAGGGTAGCGGTGAGGAAGTTGTTTTTGAAAAGGTTTGGGAATTTCATGTTACAAGTCATTTTGTTCATTGTTAAAAAACTGATCGAGAGATGCCAGATCGGAGATATTGACACTTCTGGCTTTGCTGCCTTCAAACGGACCTACGATTCCGGCGGCTTCGAGCTGGTCGATAAGCCTTCCGGCGCGGTTGTATCCGAGCTTCAGTTTCCGTTGCAATAATGATGCCGAGCCCTGCTGCGCGCCCACGATGACCTCGGCAGCCTCGCGGAACAACGGGTCGCGGTCCGAGATATCGATGTCAAGGCTGATGCCGTCGCCGCCTTCGCCCACGAATTCCGGAAGGAGATAAGCGTTTGGATAGGCTTTCTGTGCACCAATGAATTCCGTGATTTTTTCCACTTCAGGCGTATCGACGAACGCACACTGCACCCGGACGATGTCGTTGCCGTTGGAATAGAGCAAGTCACCGCGCCCAATGAGCTGGTCTGCGCCCTGTGTGTCGAGAATCGTACGCGAGTCTATTTTGGAAGTCACGCGGAAGGCGATGCGCGCCGGGAAGTTCGCTTTAATGATACCCGTGATGACGTTCACCGACGGGCGTTGCGTGGCGATGATCAAATGGATGCCGATGGCACGCGCCAACTGGGCCAAACGCGCAATTGGGGTTTCCACTTCTTTGCCGGCGGTCATAATCAAGTCGGCAAATTCGTCCACGACCAAAACGATGTACGGCAGGAACTGGTGTCCGTTCTCTGGGTTGAGTTTCCGCGCCTTGAACTTTTCGTTATACTCCTTGATGTTGCGCACCATGGCGTCTTTCAGGAGCGAATAGCGGTTGTCCATTTCCACGCACAGCGAATTGAGCGTGTTGATGACTTTTGAATTGTCGGTGATGATGGCGTCTTCCACATCCGGGAGTTTCGCCAGGTAATGCCGTTCGATTTTGTTGAAAAGCGTCAATTCCACTTTTTTTGGATCGACGAGCACAAACTTCACTTCGGCAGGATGTTTCTTATACAAGAGCGACGTCAGCACGGCGTTCAACCCGACAGATTTACCTTGTCCGGTAGCGCCCGCCATGAGCAAGTGCGGCATTTTCGCCAAATCGACCACGAAGGTTTCGTTGGAAATGGTTTTGCCCAGCGCAATCGGCAGTTCCATTTCGGCTTCCTGGAATTTCGTGGAACCGATGGCACTTTTCATGGACACCATCGTCGGGTTTTTGTTCGGGACTTCGATACCGATGGTTCCTTTGCCCGGAATCGGGGCGATGATGCGGATGCCGAGTGCGGATAATGACAGTGCGATGTCGTCTTCCAGACTCTTGATTTTCGAGATGCGGATGCCGGCTTCCGGGACAATTTCGTACAACGTGACCGACGGCCCGACGGTGGCCTTGATCTGGGCGATCTCTATCTTGTAATTGCGGAGCGTTTCCACAATCGTATTCTTGTTTTCCTCTAGTTCTTCCTGGTTGATCGTGATGCCGCCGGACGAATATTCCTTGAGCAGGTCCAGCGTCGGGAATTTGTAGTTCGAGAGTTCCAGGGTAGGGTCGAACAAGCCGAAATCTTCCACAAGTTTTGCAGCCAGATTTTCTTCGATGATGTCTTCTTCTGCCGCCTGCTCGATCACAAAAGCCTCGTCGTTGGTCTGGATGATTTGTTTTATTGGTTCAGGCTGCGGCGTAACCGGGGCAACGGGTTTCGGGGTCACGTCCAAACTGATTTCCGAAGCGTGCCCGATGGTCGGTTTCAAGGCTTCGCGGTCGATCTCGAATTTGGAAACCGGTTTCAGCTCAGGCTCGGGAATGTCTTCTTCGTCTTCTTCCGGAAGCGCCAATTCAGGCTTTTCGTCATCATTGACGGCATATTCCTCAAGGTTGTATTCATTTCCGGGTTCGGCCGTAGCCATCGGTTTTGCCGAAGCCAAATCGTCATTGACTTGTTTCTTCGTGCGCTCGAAAAATGACTTGACGGTATCGGGCGAAATCTTGATTTTGAAAATCAGGTAAATCACGATGCCGAAAACCAGCAACAGCATCGTTCCGGTCTTGCCCAAATAATCCTGCAGGAACAGGTTCATTTCGTAACCCACGACGCCGCCGAGTACGGGCAGCGAAGTCGCAAAAAAGCCGAACAGGATCGAGAGCAATACCACGGCAAACAAATCCCAGAACCAAATGTTCCTGAGTTTGCGAAGCGGCACGTCGAGCACCATAAATGCGCCCGTCAGGAAAAATAACTTGACAAATAAAAATGAGGCCGCGCCAAAGCCACGGTAAATGAAGAAGTCCGCGAGCGCAGCGCCGAATTTCCCGAGCCAGTTACGAGTATGTTCGCTGCGGTCGGCCAGCGCATCCACGGCACTTTGGTCGTCCTGTCCGTAAATGAAAAACGAGATGAACGACAGCAACATCGCCACGGAAACCAACACGAGCAACGCGCCGAGCAACATTTTGTGCTGGCGTGTAAATTTCCAGGATTTTTTCTCCCCGGTGTCGGCGGTTTTCTCGTCTTGCTTCGGATTCTTTACCGTTTTAGCCATAGGTCGGTGTATTTTACTGCCCGTTTTACGTGGTTTCTCAGGTTTCCAAAAATAGCGAATTTACGCTTTAACGGTTAAAATTTTGGGATGTAAATGATGGCGCCGATTGTAATGGCCGTCACTGCAGCGAAAAACACTGCACCGGCCGCAATGTCTTTGATGAACCCGATTTTCTCATGGTATTCCGGATGGATGAAATCGGCGACTTTCTCTACGGCAGTGTTCAACCCTTCGATGCAAAGCACCAGCCCGATGGCCAGGATTTGCAGCATCCATTCGGTGGCCGAGATCTTGAAATAAAACCCAGCCCCAACCATGAGTACACCGATAAAGGTCTGCACCATGACGCTGTGTTCGGTCGTGACGAGTTTCACGGCGCCCAGCACGGCGAAGCGGATGCTCTTGAGTCGGCCCTTAAAAAAAGTATTGTCTTTTTCGAACGCCATTATTGCAGGGCATTGAGTGCGGCTTCGTAATTGGGTTCATTGGCGATTTCCGGAACCAGTTCGCTGTGGATTACTTTGCCGTTTGCGTCAAGCACCACAACGGCGCGCGCATGCAGACCGGCCAGTTTACTGTCAGTAAGTTCCACGCCGTAATCCTTGCCGAAACTTCCTGTTTTGAAATCCGACAGGTTCACGACATTCTCGATGCCTTCCGCCGCACAGAAACGCTTCTGGGCAAACGGCAGATCGCGTGAAATGTTGAGTACTTTGGTGTTGTGCATGGCGGCTGCTTTCTGGTTGAACGTCCTGACCGATTGCGCACAAGTAGGCGTATCGATGCTCGGGAAGATGTTCAGCACCAAGTTGTGGCCTGCAAAGTCTGCGAGTGATGCCGTAGACAAATCTTCCTTAGACAATTGAAAATCTTTTGCGTGGTCGCCTTTTGCAGGCAATTCGCCGTTGGTATGGACGGGATTTCCGCCGAGCGTTACTGTAGCCATAACTGTATTTTCTGTTGGCGCAAAAATAGTTAAATAATGCGCAATTGTCGCCCGCCGGATAAATAAAAATTATTGCATCATCCAGACACTTTTTCATCGGTTATCGCCAAAAAGAAAACGCTTCCGTGGGTCGAAAGCGTTTTCAGCATTAGGGTTAAGGAGGTATCTTTTTAGTTGATGGCGCCCATGACACGTTGCATGAACGCGTTCAACGCTTCTTTCTTGCTGGTGCCGTCCTTGACCATTTTGTGGACTTCGAGCGCGCCGTACATATTGGAGATCAGTTCGCCGATGACGTCGAGTTCCTCATCCTTGAGCGAAGACACTTCGGTAAGCGCTTCGAGGACTTCAATGGTTTCCACGAGGTAATCTTCGTCGTTGGCCTCGATGAACTGAGTAAGGTGCTTGATGATGGGAAGCTTCATGTCAACTAATAATTAATAGTTAATAATTAATAATTAGAGGATTTCGCTAACCAGTTCGTTCAATACCTCGGCTTTGTTGGTCTGGGTTTGATTGACCAATTGTCCGTTCACAAATGTTGCGAATGTCGGCAGATTGCTCACATTGGCGAGTTTGCGCGATTCGGGCGCGGCTTCGGCGTCGATGTACACAAAAGTGACCGGTTCATTTTCGCCGGCCAATTTCTTGAACTTTGGTTTCATGATGCGGCAGTTGCCACACCATGATGCAGAATATTGCACCACAACTTTATTGTTGGCGTTGACTACGTCTTGCAACGTATCGGAGTTGAGTTCGATCAGCATATTCAATTGACAATTGACAATTGGCAATTGATAATGGAACACCGTCCATCATCAATTGCCCGTCGTCCATTAATTTTTAGTTGCTCAGGTATGTAGCGACGCCTTCACGTGTGGCGAACATCGCTTCCTTGCCTTCTTCCCAGTTGGCCGGGCAAACTTCGCCCTTGGTTTGTACGTGCGTGTAGGCGTCGATCAGGCGCAGGTATTCGTTGACGTTGCGGCCCAGCGGCATGTCGTTGACGCTTTCGTGGAATATTTTTCCGGTCTCGTCCACTAGATACGTGGCGCGGTAGGTCACGTTTGAGCCTTCGATGATGACCGAATCAGATTCTTCGTTGTAGGTTTCAGACTGGATGTCCAAAATACCGAGCATACCCGATAAGTTGCGGGCAGTGTCGGCCAAAAGAGGATAGGTGACGCCTTCGATCCCGCCGTTGTTTTTTGGGGTATTCAACCAGGCAAAGTGGACTTCGTTGGTGTCGCACGACGCGCCAATCACGATGGTGTTCCTTTTGTTGAACTCTGGAAGCGCGGCTTGGAAGGCGTGCAATTCAGTCGGGCAGACAAACGTGAAATCTTTCGGATACCAGAACAGCAATACTTTTTTGTTGTTTTTAGTGGCTTCTTCGAAGATGTTGATCTTCAGGTTGTCGCCCATTTCAGAGATGGCGTCGATGGCAATGTTCGGGAATTTTTTTCCTACGAGTGACATATTTTGAGGGTTTATGATTTCGGGTGCAAAGGTAGCCCGAAGAAACGCGTATAAAAATGATTGTCATTACAATTTCCTATCAGAAGATAACGGGCAATTATTTATTTAATATATTCGAACCGTAATAACCGCGTAAGCCCATGGCCCAAAACCCGATGTGTAAGATTTTGGTATTGCTGCTCCTGTCGTCACTCACATGGGCACAAAATATGGTCAACAACCCGAGCTTTGAGCAATACAGTTCCTGCCCGACGACACAGGGAACGCTTCAGGCGCTCAACTGGACCGTTACCCCGAATTCGTCACTGTCGTCGCCAGATTATTTCAATACGTGCGCAAATCCCGGAAACAACAGCCAGTGTATCCCGATAAATATCTGTGGGAACCAAACCGCCTATGAAGGTAATGCGTATGCCGGTATTTTTTGTTACGGCAGTAATTCTGATCAGCGGGAATACATCCAAACCCAGCTCAGCACGCCCATGGTGCAAAGCCATGTCTATACCGTTTCTTTCTGGGTTTCCCCGGCCGACAAACATCGTTTTGCGGTGGCAACCTTGGGCGCAAGGATCACTGTAAACCAAGTGTCGGGAAACGGCGGTTACCTGATTACTGAAACGCCGCAGATCCAATCCAATTCATTGATTTCCAACTACGATACCTGGACGAAAATACAAGGCACGTATACGGCCGCGGGCGGGGAAAAGTTCCTGACCATCGGCAATTTTTTTAACGACGCGAATTCCGGTGCCGTTGAAGCGAATTTCAACGGGTTGTTTTCCTGGGGTTATTATTACGTCGATATGGTTTCGGTCACTGACAACAGCCTCGGTACGCCCGAAAATGTCTTCGCCGACGCGGTTTCAATTTATCCCAACCCGGTAAGACACTTTGCCCAACTCCAAGTGGATGGTAACTTTGCGATTGCGCACGTAGCCTTGTTTGACATCCACGGTAAAGCACTCCGGACGCACTTTAACAGCCTAACCAACACACTTGATTTTTCAGAAGTTTCGGCCGGCGTCTATCAAGTAGTTTTGACAAATGCCGAGGGTACCAAAATTTCAAAACGAATCATAAAAATATAACAGATGTTATCATCACTTTTCCGAAAAAAATCCACCACAACAGTACTTAAACAAGGCGGCGACGGCGAAAGCCATGGCAGCATGCACAAAGTGCTCACGGTACGCGACCTGACTTTTTTCGGGATTGCGGCCGTTATTGGAGGCGGTACGTTCAGCGCCATCGGGAACGCCTGTTTTGAAGGCGGGCCGGGTGTGACCTTGCTGTACATCATTTGTGGGATTGCCTGTGGCTTTACCGCCATGTGCTACGCCGAATTCGCCTCGCGCGTACCGGTTTCCGGGAGTGCGTACACGTATGCTTATGTGTCGTTCGGGGAATTGTTCGCCTGGATCATTGGCTGGGCGCTCATTATGGAATATTCCATCGGGAACATTTACATCGCATTTTCCTGGAGCGGCTATTTCACGAATCTGCTCGAGAGTTTCCATTTGCACCTGCCGGAATGGCTCACCATCAACTATCAATCTGCCTGGGACGCGGTCGAGGCAGCGGCGAAAATGCCTGCGGACGCCAAACTGAAATTGTCTGAAGGTTATCTCGCCTGGCAAAATGCCCCGATGGTAGGCAGCCTTCGAATCATCATGGATTTGCCCGCTTTTGTGATCAATGTGCTCATCACTTATCTGGTGTATCGCGGTACGAAAGAGTCCAAGAATTTCTCTAATGCGATGGTCATCACCAAATTGGCCATTATCGTTTTGGTCATCGTCGTTGGTATTTTCTATGTAGATATCGACAACTGGACACCGTTCATGCCCAACGGTTTCGGCGGCGTAATGGCTGGTGTTTCGGCGGTGTTCTTCGCCTATATCGGTTTCGATGCCGTATCGACACTGGCCGAAGAAAGCAAAAATCCGCAGCGTGATTTGCCGAAAGGCATGATTTATTCACTGGTGATTTGTACGGTCATTTACATCATCCTCGCATTGGTCTTGACCGGCATGGTGTCATATAAACTCTTAGGCGTGAGCGATCCGCTGGCCGAGATCTTTGCATTGAAAGGTGTGAAGTGGATGTTGTTCATCGTATCGATTGCCGCTGTCGTGGCCATGACCAGCGTGTTGCTCGTGTTCCAGATGGGCCAGCCGCGGATCTGGATGACCATGAGCCGCGACGGTTTGATGCCGAAGAAGTTCGCGTCCATCCACCCGAAGTACAAAACACCCGGCTTTGCAACCATCGTGACCGGACTGGTCGTGGGCTTGCCGATTTTCTTTACCGATGAGAATTTCGTGTTGGACTTTACCAGCATTGGGACATTGTTCGCTTTCGTGCTGGTTTGTGGCGGCGTGCTCATGCTCTCGCCTCATAGTGAAGCCGAAGCCGAACAAACAAAAGGCAAATTCAGGATTCCGTACATCAATGCAAAATACATTTTCCCGCTGATGGTCTTGGTTTCGGGTGTTGTCATCTACAACTATGTCCCGGGATTCTTCGCCGAAGCCTGCGATTACTCAGGCGAGAAATGCGCCACCAGCATCCCGATGAGCATCTTCATCATACTTTGCGTCGTGATGTCCGTCTTGTCGTTCCTGAAAAACCTGTCGCTTATCCCGTTGCTCGGCCTGATTTCTTGTTGCTACCTGTTAACGGGCATGGCCGCATCCAACTGGGCTTGGTTTGGCGTTTGGCTTGTTATCGGGTTGGTGTTTTATTTTAGCTACGGATACCGGAAAAGTAAGTTGGCTAATCAGGGATAGTGTCGCCCTGGTAGTAATAGATTGCTGAAACATAATCAGATTCAAGATCGTCAAAATAATAGTACCTGCGATGTTTGACCTGCGGCTTGCCCTGCGCATTCAATTCATAGTAAAATTCATCGGTGTCGGGGTCGAAAAGTCCGTAATCCTGCCGCGATTCCAATTGCCCCGAAGCAAATTCGGCACCGGCCATTTTGCCTGATGGTGAATCAAAATGGGTGAACAGCGCCGCGCGGATATTGGGCAATAATTGCGGTCTCAACGGATTATCTATCGTAACGTGCGTCCAGTTGCCTTGCCAATTTGCGTTTCCGGCATACAACCTGACAAGATTCCCGTTTAAATAAAGACCGGCAGAAATTCCGCCGTCATAGTCAATATCGTCCGGTGCAAAAGTGAATGTACGGCTTTCGGCGACAATCAAACCTTCCAAATTTACCGTATAGTAGTACGCCTCCGAGTACCCATTGTTCCCATAAATGGTATAGGTATATAGGTTTGTGACCGGGTCAAAAGTCACCGGTATTCCGTTGTACGACGCAATGCGGTTGTTGGTATCGTAGGTGAAAATATGGTTGCCCGCCATGAACGGGCCTGTTGTCTCGTAAATGTTCCAGGTGACCATATTGCCGTTGGTGTCATAGGTAAAGTCGGCAATGACTGCATCGTTTGCATGACGGATGTCGGTCAGTTGCCCGACGGCATTGAAATTCCAATGTCTCTCGGAGGGCGTTCCCGGAAACTCAATCATCTTTTGCAACAGCTGCGCATGGCATTTAACAACGAATGCCACGCAAATAATAACGGATTGCAGTAATAGTTTTTTCATGGGATAACATCGCCTTGGTAATAATAAAGTGCCGAAACGGATTGCCCTTCATATTGACCCAAATAGTAGTCTTTTCGGATGGTCTTGACTGGAAGACCCGCGGCGTTCAATTCGTGAAGGTAGTCGGACGACTCCGGATCGCTGATGTCATATCGAAGGGTGACCGGTAGATGATCTGAACAATAGTCGGCATAAGCCCACTTATTATGGCTACTGTTGAACGAATAGATGGCGAGCGCCTTTAGCACCGGCATCATGGCTGCTTTCAAAGGATTGGTTACTGTTACATGTTGCCAGCTCATAATGGTAAAATTGCTCATAAAGCTTTCCGTATTATATGTTACGGTGAGGTTTCCGTTTACATAACCACAAGACACGCCTGAATCTGTTACATATTGCTCTAAGTCTAAATCGTAATAATGCAATTCCTCATTTTTTAAAAGACCTTCAGAGGTAAGGTAACAGCGCTTGTACGAATCGGAAAGGTCACCAAAAAGATAAGAATTTGTAGCGTTCTCATAGCTGTAAGACGCACCGTTCATTGTTGTGATGTGATTGTTGGCGTCATAAGTGTAAGTCAGCGTTGGCGGAAATTCATTCCATATTTCGATGTAAACATTCATAACGGTCATATTATGGTTGCCGTCGTATGTAAAATCGCGCATGATTTCGCCGTCTGCATTTCGAATGTCCGAGAGCAAGCCGTCAGGATTAAAATTCCATTCCTGTTTCAGGGCAGGGTTGTCGGGATAGAAAATGACCTTCTGTAGGGGTTGCGCGACAGCCGAAACCAAACAAAACAAAGCGATTGCGAACGTAGAGTATGTTTTCATGGCTCACATTTTTACCAGTTTCTGTGTCAGTTGTCCGGATGGCGTATCCAATTTGATGATGTACGTTCCTGTTGCAAGCCCAGTGAGATCCATCGGTTGCCCGTCCGAGAGGTTTTCAAGCTGCATCACTTTCTGCCCGAGTTGGTTGAAGATTACCGTCGCAAGCACCGTTTCAGTGGTGTGGATGTAAAGCAAATCCTTCACTGGATTAGGGTAAAGTGTCACGATGTTTTGTGCGTGGTTTGGCGCGCCTAGCGCATAATTGACGATGACGACCTTGTCGGCGGTGTTGAACGCATAATAATTGGCGCCGCATCCAACCAAGTTCTTAACACTGCCCGTTGCTTGCGGGATCGGGATTTCGTTGAGGAGTGCCTGTGTGTCAGGATTGAAAAATTTCAAGGAGATGTTTCCGCCCATGTCATACGACGCATAGCAAACCGTATTGGTGGTATTGTCATAAATCACGGGGCCGAACGCGTTTTCGAATGTTCCGGACGCGATGGGTATTGCCGAAAAATCGACCATTTTGCCATTGCTGAAGAACGCTTTCGTGCCGTTGATGACAAATTTATTCGGACCGCCGATGGCTGCAGGCAAATTACTATTGTTGTTGGATGAAGTAAGTGCAATGCCGCTGGCGTTTACGCCCCATTTCCTGAACTTATACTCGGTGCTCTCATTGTTGAACCCTACCACCTCAGACGCCGATACGAATTCAATGTCATTGCTGCCCGTATGGCTGCGCGTGACATTGGTGCGCGCCACGCCGTCATCATAAATGGCAACACCTTCGTGCTTGGGTGCGAAGTTAAGGTTGCGCCTGGCTACCGCAATCGTGTTCGGATTTCCCGGCATCACTTCGATGTCCTCGGCGTAAAAGTCGCCGGTAATCTCGTTGCTGCCCAGCAGAATGTCGGCACCTATGGTGTGCGTCGTGACGTCAAACGGCCGAACGGCGCCAGCACTTTTGAGACCGACGTAAATTTTTTGGCCGTCACCTGACACCGCCATGACGCCCGGATTGTCACCAATAGGATAGTAGTCTTCAAACTGCGCGGTGGCAGGATCGATTTTCGCGAGCGTACTGGCATTGGCGGCCGCGGCCGCAGAAACCGAAACATACAACCGGTTGGTTTGGCCGCTGTAAGCCAAATCGTTGGCGGTGACCTCGAGCACTGATACCGTTTGCCCGTTTGCCCATGCCGACAGCAGTGCGATGAATAGGAGGTAGTCTTTCCGGATCATATTTTTATCATTTTTTTCGTTGTTTTTCCTTTGCTCGAGACAAGCTGCAAGAAGTAACTTCCCGGCGACAAACCGGAAATGTCGATTGTCGTCTGCCGGTTTGCCGTCTTGACCAATTGCCCCAGCGTGTTGTAGATGGCGACCGATTCAATGGAGGTATGCGCTTGGATTGAAATTGTATGTTTCGCCGGATTCGGATACACCACAAAATCATTCGCGGCCACTTCAGGATTGCCCAATGCTGTTACGGTTGTAGTTACGGTATTGGTTACGATGGGCGCATTAAAATCAAAGTAGATTGACGCGTCGTTTGCTATGGTGTTGCCCACGACAAGATTGCTTTTCGGTTTGATTTTAAACGTCACGTAACCGTGGCTTCCGGGCTCGTCGTCGCCGACTGCCGGAAGGTTGATGCCTTCAAAGAAGAACTCCAGTTTGTTGGTGTTTGTCAGGGTCGCGCGGTACGGATGGCTGGCCGATACCATCTGCAACGTCGTCAAATCGAGGTTGGCGGAAAGCATGTCTTTCACGACCACGTTCTCCGCATAAAAATTTCCGGTATTTTGGAACCGGACCGTGTAGTACAGGTAGTCGCCGAGTTGCGCAATGCCTATACTTTCGCGCGAAACCGCCTTATCATTCGGGTCGAACGAACCCACCACGACATGGTCGAATTCGAAAGTGTTGTCGGCAGGCGTTTCATCAGTTCCGGCTGAAACCGCCGCGGTAAAATCAAGGACGTCGCCGATATTGACCGCAGGTGTCTCGAGCGGAGAATTCACATTGAGCGTCAGCGTAATCTCTCGCGACTCGAATGGGGCGAGGTTTGAAAAATTCCACGACAAGGTGTTGGCGGCTTGTGAATCTGTCGTTGGGTTTGCCGATACAAAATCGAGAATGTCGTCCTCGAAAGCAAGCGACACGGTACCGGATTGGGTTTCGGTGCCTTTGTTCCTGTAATTGATTTTGTAGGTCGCATCAAATCCTGGGCGCGCCACGGTAATAGGAATCAGCGTGATTTCCAAATCCGGATGGACGCCGTTGGGCGCGATGCAGAAATCGGCCGTAGCAGAATTCCCATAACCAATAAATGACGTAGTGTACGTCGCGGGTGTCGCCGAATAATATAGGTTTTCAAAAAGCGGGGTCAGTATGGTGTTGTATCCGCCCGGATTGGAGAACACCGAGTAACTGGTATATCCGCCTTGCATATTCGTAAAAGTCTTGCCGCGTTCGACGGCTCCCGAATTAATTTTAACAGCCAATTGCGGAACCACCGCATCGTCGGCATCGCAGCCGTTTCCACTGGCGTCAAGCCTTACGGTTCCGGTAACTGTATTGTAGTCACCACCGGGCGTAAAGCCGCAATACGATGAAATGACCGGATTGGAGCCGATGGGCAATGACATGATGTTTGCGAGGTCAAAGTCGTCGCCACAGATAAATTCAAGTGAAGGAAGTAGTGACAAGTAAAGTTGCGCCCAGCCGCCTGAGGCAGTTTCGGGGCATCCATTTTTCAGATTCAGGTATTGCAGCAAAGGATTGTTTTGGATTTTCGTGTCGCCATTGAGGTTATGGACGCCCGACAAATCGAGCGAAACAAGCTGCGGATTGTTGGAAAATTCTATATCTGGAATGATCGAGCCGGTGGGGTTGCTTACTATGGCCGATGAAATATCGGTATTGGACACTTTAACCAGGTTAGATGCAGAGATGATGTAATCTCCTACAAGCGGGTTATTTGAAATCCAGCAATAACCGAAGTCGTGGTTCAAATCGAGTGTGCTAAGCTGGTTGCCGGCGCAGAACAGGTCGCGGATGCTGTCACTCAGCGTGAGAGAGGTCAACGCATTGCTTTCGCAATACAATTCTTTGATATTTGTATTGCTGATGTCCAGTGTCACCAAGTCGTTGCCACTGCACAAGAGCAGTTCCATGTTCATCAGGCCACCCACGTCAAGCGTTGTCAGGTTATTTCCTTGGCAAATCAATTGCGTCAGGCCTGTAAATGCCGAAATGCCTTCCAACGATGAGATGTTTGATCCGGTAACGTCCATGAAGGTGACTGCCGATGCTTCGCTTTCCTGGATTTCATTATCGTTGTTGGTGTCCACACCAATCACCAATAATTTGTTCTTGAAATTCGCATCGGGGATGTTGACAATTTGAGCACTGGCCGACAAGCCCACCAATACCAGCAAGAAGTAAATTTTTCTCATTTAAATCTTGATTAGTTTTTTGGTTGCTTTTCCTTTGTCTGACACAATCTGTATCAAGTAACTTCCTGCCGACAACTCCGAAACATCAATCGTCGTTTGCCCATTGGCGGTCTTGACCAATTGCCCCAGCGTGTTGTAGATGGCGACGCTTTCAATGGTTGCATCTGACTGTATCGAGATTGTATGCTTCGCCGGATTCGGATACACCACAAAATCATTCGCGGCCACTTCAGGATTGCCCAATGCAGTTACGGTTGTAGTTACGGTATTGGTTGCGATGGGCGCATTGAAATCAAAGTAGATTGACGCGTCGTTTGCTATAGTGTTGCCCACGACTAGACTGTTTTTAGGCTTGATCTTGAAGGTTACGTAGCCGTGGCTTCCGGGCTCATCGTCGCCAACCGCCGGAAGGTTGATGCCTTCGAAGAAGAACTCCAGTTTGTTGGTGTTTGTCAGGGTCGAGCGGTACGGATGGCTGGCCGAAACCATCTGCAACGTCGCCAGATCGAGGTTGGCGGAAAGGATATCTTTCACGACCACATTTTCGGCGTAGAAAGTCCCGGTATTCTGGAATCGCACCGTGTAATAGAGGTAATCGCTGAGTTGCGCAATGCCTATACTTTCGCGCGATACGGCTTTGTCGTTCGGGTCGAACGAACCCACCACGACATGGTCGAATTCGAAAGTGTTGTCGGCAGGCGTTTCATCAGGTCCGGCTGAAACCGCCGCGGTGAAATCAAGGATGTCGCCGATATTGACCGCCGGTGTCTCGAGCGGGGAATTGACGTTGAGCGTCAGCGCAATCTCTCGCGACTCGAATGGGGAGAGGTTGGAAAAATTCCACGATAATGTATTCGCGGCTTGTGAATCTGTCGTCGGGTTTGCCGATACGAAATCGAGAATGTCATCCTCAAAAGTCAAAGTTACCGATCCCGATTGTGTTTCCGTGCCTTTGTTTTCGTAATTGATTTTATAGGTTACATCAAATCCCGGACGCGCTACCGTTACCGGAATGATGGAAATTTCCAAATCAGGATGGACGCCATTCGGAACGATGCAGAAATCGGCCACTGCGGTGTTTCCGGTACCTGAGAACGCAGACGTGAATGACGCTGGCGAAAAAGCATAATACGGATTTTCGAATTGAGGCGTTACAGTGCGGTTTCCGGAACTCGTGTAAGTCGTAAAATTTCCGGTATTGTCGGTAAAGGAAATGCCGTTGAAATTTGCGCCGTTGTAAATATTTACAGGAATTCCCGACGCGAACGTATCGCCAGCGTCGCATCCGTTTCCGTTGGTGTCAAACCTGATTGTTCCTGTGATTGTGTTATAATTTCCGCCAGGCGTAAAACTGCAATAGGTCGAACAGTTGAAGTTTGAAAAATGGGCTGCTTCTGCCTCGTTGTCCACACACATGAATGCAAGGTTGGGATTGTTTGCAATACTTAGCGACATGCCCGAACATTCTTCGGGCGTAGGCGATGAGCAATAATCTGCACTACCGTTCTTTAAATTGATGTACGCAAGGTTTTGGTTACCGGCTATCGAAAAATCACCTGTCCCGAGATTGAACCTCAGGTTTGAAAGGTCGAGCGATGTCAACAATGTATCGTCGCAATAAAAAGCATCGACAAGTCCTTCCGGGAGGTCAATTGACGTGTACAAATTTCCGGAAATGTCCAATCCGTAATATTGATTTGGGTTAAATGGAAGCAGCGGAGGTAAATCGACGTTCGTAAGCTGGTTGTATGAGATTGTAATAAATTGCATCGGGTGGTCAGGAAAAATGAGCGTCGAGAGTTGGTTGTGGTCACAATGCAGTGTTTTCAAATTTTCCAGCGCGCTTACATCAAGTGAGGTCAACAGGTTTGATTGGCAACTCAGCTGATGCAGATTTGTGAACGCCTGTATGCCTTCGAGAGAAACAATTCCCAAACCGTCAAGTAAAAGGTAGTTCACGGTCGCGGCTTCGCTTTCCTGGATTTCGCCATCGCCATTGGTGTCGAATTCGTTTGATAAAAGAAAATTTTTAAAGTTCGCATCCGGAATGTTGACAATCTGAGCGCTAGCCGACAAGCCCACCAATACCAGCAAGAAGTAAATTTTTCTCATTTAAATCTTGATTAGTTTTTTGGTTGCTTTTCCTTTGTCTGACACAATCTGTATCAAGTAACTTCCTGCCGACAACTCCGAAACATCAATCGTCGTTGGCCCATTGGCGGTCTTGACCAATTGGCCAAGCATGTTATAGATGGCGACCGAGTTTATGGTTGTATTGGCCTGTATCGAGAAAGTATTCGCCGTCGGATTCGGAAACAACGCGAAAGCGCTTTCCAATACTTCACCGGCGTTGAGCGAAGTGATTGTCGTGGTGACCGTATTGGTGATGATCGGGAAGTTGAAATCGAAGTAAATCTCGGCCTTGTTCGTGATCTGGTCGTTCAGGACCAAAGTACTTTTCGGTTTGATCTTGTAAATGACATAGCCGTGGCTGGCCGGTTCGTTTACTGATTCGGCGGGCAGATTGATGCCTTCAAAATAGAATTCCAGGATGTTTCCAGGCTTGAGGTTGCGGTGCCCGTTGTGGCTCGTGGCGACAATTTCCAATGTGGATGTGTCGAGGTTTGCAGATAGGACATCCTTTATGACGACATTTTCGGCGGCGAAATTTCCGGTATTCTGGAAACGTATGGTGTAATAAAGATATTCATCGAGGCCAGATGGCAAAACGGCAACTTTGGAAACAGCTTTGTCGTTTGGATCGTACGACCCAAGAACGACTTGCTTGAACCCGAAGATATTGTCGGCAGGCGTTTCATCGCTTCCGGCTGTGACCGTTGCATTGAAGTCCAAGGTGTCGCCGATGTTGACCGCGGGGGTTTCCATCGGGGAATTGACATTTAGCTTAAAGTTCACCACCTGGTTTGCAAACGGGACAACGTTCGAAAACGTCCATGAAATCTGGTTTCCGGATTGGACGCCCGATCCGGATGCCGAAACAAAATCGGTCAACGCGTCATCGAATGTGACCGCGAAAGTTCCTGATTGGACTTCTGTTCCCTTATTTTTCACGACGACCACATAATCGGCATCGAATCCGGGCCGCGCCGGGCCGTTGGGTAAGATGGAGATTTCCAGATCCGGGTGCACGCCGTTGGCATTGAGGCAGAAATCGGCGGTGACATTGTTGTTGAGCGAACTGAAAGTAGTGGAAAAGCTTGCCGGAGTCAGCGTGAAGTAGGGCGAACCCGGGATTTGCGGTGTAACCGAAACCGGACCGTTGCCCATAAAATACGAATATTGCCCTAGCCAGTCCGTATAGACGGAGTTGCTTCCGGCGCTGCCTTCGATGGTCGTGAGCGCAACGCCCGGCATCGGGTAATTGCCGTTGCCGCAGTTTACCGTCAAATGGCCCGTAATCGTATTGTAATCGCCGCCCGGGGCAACGCTGCAGTAGGAATTGATGACACCCCAAGGCAGCGGTGCGTATCCGGGTGTTTGTATCGTCAATTCGCCTTCGTCGCGGCAGACGTATTTCAGGTTTGTCAATAGAAACCACTGCGTGCAGCCATCGTCCGGACCGTACTGGCAAGATGATAAGTAACCGTTCTTTAAATTCAGGTAGGTCAATTGGTTGCAGCCGTTCACGTCAAATGTCACTACTTTGGTCTGGCTGAAATCGAGCGTTTGCCACAGTCCGTTTTGGCCGTTGAAGGTTTGTAGATTGGCCATCTGACTCGTATCGAGCGTTGCCGCCGCAGCATTGTAAAGACTCAGGTATTCCAACGCGGTTAGCCCGGAAATGGGCGAAAAATCAGCAAGCCCCGTACTTTGTAAAAGCAGTCGTTTTACACTCGTGAACGCCTCGAGGCCTACGCATGACGTCAAGGCGCCCGACACAAAGAGTTGTTTAACGGCAAGCGCCTCGCTCAATTGAATTTCGCCATCGCCATTGGTGTCAACATTATTCGTGAAGTTGCCGGTATCGGTAAAGCTCGCACAGATTTCCGTGACAAGCTTGTTCTTTAGGACCGGGTCGGGAATGTTCACGATTTGCGCCTGGGCAATTCCAACAAACATCAACATTGAAAGAAAGTAAAACTGTTTCATAGCCAAGGATTTTCGAGTAAATATAACAAAAAAAGCCACTCCGGAAGTGGCTTCATGTTAAATTGAACAATCGTTAATGCGTATAATACTGTTGCAGGAATTCATGCCGGTAGTAGGCTTTGGCCTCAGGGCTGCGCAGCTGCCGGAAGTTCCGTCGGAATTTCAACCGCATCTTCCGGAAGTATTTCCAAAAACCGTTGCCACCGGCCGTAAAAGCTTTGCGGTGCGCAAACCAAACCACCGAAATGGTCGCGAAATAGAAAAGCATGTACGCCCAATACCGCAACAGCCGCGTACTGGGTTTGGCGGCAAAATAAATCGTTTCCATCCGTTCGCGTTGGAATTCGATGTGTGGCGCTTCGTCGATTAAAATGTCGGTACAGATTTGCTTCAACAGAGGGCAATTGGTAGCGTCCTTCAACGACTGGTAAAACACCTGCGCGGTACTTTCCACCGTGATGACGGCCAACGTCCAGAGTTCCATGCTGGTGTTGTAATAGCGTATTTTCCTAAACATCGTATCGCCCCAGTCTTTCGAGACGCGTTTTTCGCCAATCAGGTCGAGGTATTTTCCGAGGTTGTTGCCGTGCTTTTGCTCTTCCTTGATGAACAATTCCACGGCCAGCGGATAGATCATGTCGTGCGTTTGATTGGCATAACGGCGTGCGGCTGACAGCAGGTGGCTGCCGTCTGAGGTTTCGCCCAATTGCCACGCCTGCAATGATTTCAGAATGGCTTGTTTTTCTGTTGGCGTGATGGCAACTTTTGTGGTCCAATCCACGCGGTGTATTTTGCTGTTGTCACCGAAATGGCGCACCCAGTCTGCAGATGTTCTCATAAGTTCAATATTAATTTGACGGTCTGTTNTCCCTTNTTCTTTCTTCTTTCTTCTTTCTTCTTTCTTCTTTCCTCTCCTAATTCCAATCAATCTTCCGCGAGAAATACATCACCGCGCCCAAAATCGCAAACAGCCCGATGCTGCCAAAGAGCAAGGCATAATTTTCCAATTGGATGATCACGTAAATGAAACTGTACAATACCGTGAGCGCGCCGCCGATGAACAGCGGGAATTTCCGGCCTTTTAAAATGGATATCGAATATAAAGTGATCATGGCCACGACCGCGCCGCCTGCAATCAGGTAGGCCGTCAAAAACGAGCTGTGTTCGGTGATCGAAATCAGTAGTGTGTAGAACATGATGAGCGCCAACCCAATCATCGAGTATTGGAAAATGTGGATCTTAATCTTGCTGATGGTCTGGATCAGGAAGAAAATCAGGAACGTCAGCCCAATCATCAAAAAGCCGTATTTCACCGCGCGCTCATTCTGCTGGTATTGGTCCACGGGAACGACGAAGTTTACGGTAAACGCGAACGCACCCAAGTCGGGCAATTTCCCGAAAGATTGTTGCTGGAACGGACGGTTAATGTCGAGTATTTTCCAGTGCGCGGAAAAGCCACTTTCATTGATTGTTTTGTCGTCTGCGGGCAGGTAATTCCCGGCGAAACTCGGTGACGCCCAATCCGAAGTCATCTGCGCCGTTGAGGTTTTCCCGACCGGAACCATGCTGATGCTTTGACTGCCGTTGTAGGTCATGTTGAAGGCGAACTTGGCCGTGCCTTCCTTCAGGAAACGGGCATCGAAATAACCCGTATTGAGTTCCTGCACAGCATCGTTGGCTTCGTTGTACACCGGCCGGAAAGAAAATTCCTTGTCGCCAATGGTAATCTTTACGGCTTCCTTGATGCTTTTCAGGTTCGTCGTCTTGATCAGGATGCTGGCCTTTTCCCAATGGATATTTTCTTCAGCAATGTCTTCCGGGGTGAAATCGGGAGCAGTGAAATCACCGGTAAAAGCCATTTTCGTGCTGTAAACCACAGATTCGTAATTGTTGCGCTTGAGTAATTTGGTCTGCACCGATGAGTTGTTATTGAGCGTGTTCGGGAAGAAATACGCATAATCCGTGATGGCCGTGCGTTCGGTGGTTTGCACTTTCGTTTTTTCATCGACGGTCACTGTTTCCTGATACCTCGTGTACGGCACTTGCAGGATCGGTCCGTAGCAATAAACGCTTTCGCCCCATTTGTCGTTGATTTCCGAGACGACTTCCAGCTGCCGTCCGGCGCGTTCCTGTATCAGGCCGTCGACCAAAACCAGTGGCAGCATGAGCACAAGGGTGAGCAGCCCAACCATGATCATGCGGGCGGTGTTCGATTGAAAAAATCCGGGTTTGTTTTCAGGTGTTTCCATGTTATTGAGATTGGTGGTTAAAATGCAATATGGGTGTAAAGCCCGGCCACAGGAATGTTGCAGAGCAGCAGGAAGATTTTGTGTGCGTAATAGGAGCGATACCCCGAACGGACGACACAGTAATAGCAGAGCCAAAGCAGCAATACGGTATTGGCCGATGCCGCCATCAGCGTGAAATAGCCGGTAGCCGAAACAAGATTTTTATTTTCGGGCAACAACAACCTGAGCACGACAATCAGCGTGGCAAAGGCGAAGGTGCCGTAGGCGAGGAGCGTCGCGTACAATCCGGCCTGACTGTGGTAATTCTTGGTATGCATCACGGGTTGGTCTTGAAAATGCGGTAGAAAAGGAAAAAGAAAATACCGTAACCTAAAGAAAACCCAACTGCTCTGGGTTGTAGGAGCAGCGGCGGCAAATCAAGCAATAATTGAAAGGGTTTGTGTACAATATCCCAGCTGTTGTAGCGTAGGAAACGGCCCATGTAAATGCCCAGCCCGGACAGCATACAGGCGAGGAAAATCATGGCAGTTGCAGCCTTTTGATGGAATCGGACCGTCCAGGTTTCCTCCATCGTCTGGAGCGAGGTGAAACCGAACGCGAGACCGCTGCAGGAAAAGGACGCCAGCAGCAAGACATCATACCATTCGGGCATGGCGGATTCTTTTTTGAAATGCAGGAAATCCGTGACGATGTACGGCGCATTGGGCAAGAACAAAAGCCAGAGTGCCGTCCCGAAAAACAGCCACAGTTTGCGTTGGTGCAGTTTCCAGGTCGTCGCCCAAACCCACGCGATCAAAAACGGCACGGTGGCCAGAAAGAGATTGAAGATCAAGAATCCGTAGAAGACTTGTTGCGTCAGGATGATGCGGAACGCCACCAGCATAAAGCTGAAAAGTGCGAGCAGGCTGAGGCTTTGCTGTTTTTGTTTGCTGAAGATTTGCGAGGTTATCATATTTAAAAGTACTTTGTATTTCAAAGTTAAACAACAAAAAAATAGATTTATTCTTTCCGGATTAATTTTTCCAACGCATCGATATGCGCCGTAAACGCCTGTTTGCCCATTTTCGTCGCGTGGTAACTGGTGTTGGGCTTTTTCCCGATGAACTGTTTTTCCACGCCCACATAGCCTTCCGATTCCAGCGCCTTGATGTGGCTGGCCAAGTTGCCGTCGGTCACACCGAGCAATTCCTTGAGCGTGCTGAAGTCGGCCGACTCGTTCACCATCAGGACAGACATGATGCCCAACCGGATCCGATGGTCAAAGGCCTTGTTGATATGTTGGATGATGTTCTTCACGGTGCAAAAATAACCGACAATGGGCAATCGTCAATTATTCCTTTCATATTTAAAATGCATGATACCGCCATAGATGATGTGGCAAACGCCGAATCCGAGTGCCCAGAATTCCAATGCGTATCCGGAATATTCGGTGGCAATCAATCCAAGGAGAATTACGGTGATTCCCAAGTAGCGCACGTCGCGGAAGGTATGTTTACTGGCATTCACGCATGCCAATCCGTAGAAAATCAGCGTGACCGGCGCAATCAACCCGTACACCTGATGACGGAGCAGGAGCAGTGCAAACACGCCGCCCGTCACCAGCGGGATCAGGAAATTGATCACCAATCTTCTAGAAGTAGCGTTCCAAAGGCTTTGCCCGTTCTTTTTGGCTTTTATCCGGGACATCAGCAGCGCCGTTCCTACCGACAATACCAATACGCCGATTGCCATTGCCATGATGTTCCGGAAGGTGTCGCTTTCCAAGGTGACATAGCCGGAGTAATCATACCCGCGCTGCATATGGCTGTTCAGGATTTGCTTCGCGAAGAAGGCGCCAATGAGCGCATACACGCCGGCCAATACACCCGAAAGTCCGCTCAGAGAAATGAATTGCGTAGAGCGGTCCATCATTTCCCGGATGTTCTTCAGGTCGTCGAGGTATTTTTTGTCATCCATAGTAAAGTACTTTGAAAAACAAAGTAAATGATAAACATTTTATTGTGCAATAGTTTATGAGAAAAAATTACAGCTTCATGATTTTTTTTGTTGTCGCGCCGTTGTTTGTAACAAACTGCATGAAATAAGTTCCGGTGTTCAAGGCATCCGTATCAACACTCATTGAACCGTTTTCAAAAGCCGGCGTGATTGATTCGACCAATTGCCCGAGCATATTGTAGATTGAGATGCGCGATACCGCAGCATTATTAAGCATCGAAATCGTCAAGCTATTTTTGACAGGGTTAGGATAGAGGCTGAAATTATCGGTCACCGTTTCGCCTACGCCCAACGCCGTAACGGTTGTCGTTACCGTATTGGTAATAATCGGGAAATTGTAATCGAAATAAATTTTCGCCGTATTCGAAATCGAATCGCCCAATTCGAGTCCGCCGACAGGCTTGATTTTGTAGGCGACATAACCTTGGCTGCCCGGTTCATCTTCGGAAGTTGGCGGCAGGTTGATGTTGGCGAATAAAAATTCCGCGCGGTAGCCTTGCAGCGACAGCCTGACGTCGTGGCTCCAGGAAACGATTTCCAGCGTAGTCAAATCAAGATTGTTGCTCAAGTCATCTGTAATCCTGACGAACTCGGCGCTGGCGTTTCCTGTATTTTGGAATCGGATGACATAGTGCAGGAAGTCATCGATCTGGTCTGGGGTAATCGTTGCTCCTTCATTTACAGATTTATCATTCGGGTCATAGGATCCAACCACAGTTTCTTTGAGCGCCGCAATATTGTTCGCAATCACATCATCAACCGGTATCGAGGCACTGGCGATAAACTCGATTTGTTGCCCGATATTGACGGCCGGCGTTTCTACGGGCGAATTCAAATTGAGTATAACAACGTATTCCCTCCTTTGGAATGTGTACAAATCGGTAAAGTCCCAACTTACGTTTCCGGCAGTAATATTACCTGACATTGATGCTGAAATGACATCCAGGATTGATTCATCAAAGCTGAAATTTACTGTGCCACTTTCCGGTAAATGGCCATGGTTTGTAACGATGATTTTGTAAGCGCAATCAAATCCCGGACGCGGCGGCGAACCAAGGCGGATGATTTCGACACTGACATCGTAAATCAAATCTCCGCTGGGCACAAAGCAAAAATCTGCAGTTGCCGAACTACCGCTTCCGGGAAAATTGATTGTGTGAGATAACGGCATAGGACTGAATATGCTTGGATAATTGTGCGGCGAGACTGTAAAATTATTTCCCAATACAGTCATCGAGTAGGTTCCGTCGTATGCTTGCTTGTAAAATGTATAGGCGCCGTTGTCGGCAGCAATGGTGATGGCATTCACGCCGTCGTTGTCACAACCATTGCCGTCAGCATTATAAGATACGGTCCCATTGATAGTATTGACAGATTGATTCTCACCCGGCGACCCTTCGGCTACTGAAACATTATCCACAAGCCAGCGGTCACCGCTCAATGGCGCATCGAATTGCTGAAAACGCCGCATAAATGCGATATAAATACTTTGCCCGGCATAGGCACTTAAAGATACTGCTTTCTGTTCATAAATATTGTATGCGGCCGTCAAGTCACTTTCATTCCAAAGCACAATTGGGACAAAGCTGGATTGGTCGCTCTGCGAAGTGGTCGATACCAAGATCTGATAATCGGTACCTTGGTCGCCGAAAATGGTCGTCCGCGTGTAGAAGGTAAGCACGTAGTCTGGACCGACAGTTACCGCAGGTGTAACCAGCCAGTCTTGTCCAATGTTATCAGGGCCTATGTTTTCACGGTTGATGTAAGCTGCGTTTGTTCCTTCATAAACCGTCGGTGGGAAGGTGACGGCTGAGATGGTTGTCCATTGCTGATTAAGCCCGACACCGTTGTCGAATACCAGCCAGTTTCCGGAGCTGAGTGTCCATTGTCCGGTGACTTGATTAGCTAAAGTCGTTCCCTCAAATCCCTCAAAAAACTGCGCTTCACCACGGCAAAAAGCAAAAAGCGCCAAAATGGATAGTAATATTTTTTTCATAGCGGTGATTTTCCGATAAATATAAAAAAATAATTTGCGCGACAACGCCCATCACCACGCAAAAACTCGTAATTTTGTGCAACTCAAAAATCATCGTATTAACTAATCCATATCCTGCATGAATTCATTTGATGTCGTCGTTATCGGCTCCGGTCCAGGTGGTTACGTATCTGCCATCCGTTGCGCACAACTTGGTTTCAAGACCGCCATCATCGAAAAATACCCAACCCTTGGCGGCACGTGTCTCAACGTGGGCTGCATCCCGTCGAAGGCGCTTTTAGATTCGTCCCACCATTACCATGATGCGGTGCACCATTTTGAAGGCCATGGCATCGAGATCAAGGGCGGCGTAAAAGCGAACCTCAAACGCATGATCGAAAGAAAAGGTGAAGTCGTTGACCAGAACGTATCGGGCATCAAATACCTGATGGACAAAAATAAAATCACGGTGATGGAAGGCGTCGGCTCGTTTGAGGATGCGACGCGCATCAAAGTCACCAACGGCAAGAAATCGGAAGTGATCGAGGCGAAAAACACCATCATCGCCACCGGATCGAAACCGTCCACATTGCCCTTCATTAAAATCGACAAGGAGCGCATCATCACTTCTACCGAAGCCTTGAAACTCAATGAAATCCCGAAACACCTCATCGTCATCGGCGGCGGCGTGATCGGGCTGGAACTGGGTCAGGTTTACTTAAGGTTGGGTGCCGAAGTTTCCGTGGTTGAATTCATGGACCGCATCATTCCGGGCATGGACGGCGCACTCTCGAAAGAACTCACCAAAGTCCTGAAGAAACAAGGCATGAAATTCTACACCTCGCACAAAGTGAAATCGGTGGAAGCCAAAGGCGAGAAAGTGACCGTACAGGCCGACAATGCCAAAGGCGAAACCATTACGCTCGAAGGTGACTATTCGCTCGTATCGGTAGGCCGTCGCCCGTATACAGACGGTTTGGCTGCCGAAAAGGCTGGCGTGAAAATCACCGACCGTGGCCAAATTGAAGTGAACGACCATTTGCAGACCAACGTGCCGAACATCTATGCCATCGGCGATGTGGTGCGCGGTGCCATGTTGGCGCACAAGGCCGAGGAAGAAGGCGTGATGGTAGCCGAAATCATCGCAGGGCAGAAGCCACATATCGATTACAACCTGATTCCAGGTGTTGTATATACGTGGCCGGAAGTCGCCGCAGTAGGCAAGACCGAAGAGCAATTGAAGGAAGCAGGCGTGGCGTACAAAGCCGGTTCGTTCCCGATGAAAGCACTCGGGCGTTCACGTGCCAGCGGCGATACAGACGGTTTCGTAAAGATATTGGCCGATGCCAAGACCGATGAGGTGTTGGGCGTCCACATGATTGGCGCGCGCGTGGCCGATTTGATCGCCGAAGCGGTAACCGCCATGGAATTCCGGGCATCCGCTGAAGACATCGCCCGCATGTCGCACGCACACCCAACATACGCCGAAGCCGTTAAGGAAGCGGCGCTCGATGCCACCGACAAGCGTTCCATCCATTCTTGAAACTTTTAAAGAGCATAAAAAAAATCCGCATGGTCTTTCACGGGCTTTGCGGATTTTTATTTAAACTTGTTGCTTAATCTACTGACTATGAAAAGAATTACTTTGGCCATTTTGGCTTTTACCTTGAATTTCGCCGTCGCGCAAACCGTTTGTACCGGCGGTTTCGCTGGTGCTTATCCGTGCAGCAACGTCAACCTCATGGCGCGTGTCGACTTCCCTGACATGGGCGGAAACGCCAACACCGAAGGCAGCAGTTGTTGGGGTTGGACCGACCCGCTCAACGGACGCGAATACGCCATCATGGGTTGTTCGACGCACACGGCGTTTGTCGATATCACCGATCCGGTCAATCCGATATACAAGGGTAAATTGCCATCTACCAACAACGTGGCCAGCATCTGGCGCGAAATGAAAGTATACAACAACTACGCGTTTATCGTTAGTGAGGCAGGCGGTCACGGGCTCCAGATTTTCGACCTGACGCGACTTCGGACGGTGACCACGCCACAGACGTTTGCCGTCGATGCATTGTATACCGGCTTCGGGAATTGCCACACCATTACGATAAACGAAGAGAAAGCCTATGCGTATTGTAACGGCACGGGCACGTTTGGCGGCGGGCCGCACATCGTAGACATCAGCAACCCACTCAACCCAGTATTGGCTGGAGGCTACGCCGATATGGGCTATTCGCACGACGCTCAGGTAATCACGTACAATGGACCCGATATAGACCACATCGGCAAGGAAATCTTCATCGGTGCCAACGAAGATCAGGTCGTTTATGTAGATGTAACCGACCCGGCCAACCCGTCGCTGATCTCTCAATTTTTCTACCCAAATACGAGTTATACCCACCAAGGCTGGACCACGCCAGATCAGCGGTATTGGATTTTGGGCGACGAGATTGACGAGCTCGATTTTGGATTCAACTCGCGCTCAATCGTGATAGACATGAGTGACCTGGACAACCCGGTTTGGTCCAGCGAGTATTTCGGCCCGACCGAGGCCATTGACCACAACGGTTTCGTGTTGAACGACAAATTTTACCTGGCCAATTATACCGCCGGACTACGCATCATCGGTACGGCCGATATCGACAACGGTAACCTGGAAGAGCAAGGCTTTTTTGACACGTTTCCAGGAAACAACAATGCCACGTTCAACGGCGCGTGGAGTGTGTATCCGTACTTTCCGAGTGGCAGCATCATCATCAGCGATATTGACCGCGGATTGTTCATCGTCAGGAAAGGTGCCGCGTTAGGGTTGACTGATTTCACAGGCGACGATACGCTTAAAATTGCACCGAATCCGGCTGTGGATGTCACCACGATTTCTGCTTCGGGAATTATCGAAACCGTTGCCGTGTATGACATATTGGGCAAGGAAATAAAGAGTTTTAACGGGCTTTCCTCATCCGATTTCAGTTTTGAAATCGCAGATCTGGCGCCAGGCATGTACGTCGTAAAAGTCAATAACATCCTTGTCAGGAAAATGATCAAGCAATGAAAAAACTGAGTTTTCTTGTATTCGCCGCAAGCCTTTTGGCTGGCTGTTCCGCGTCCGATCCGGTGGACGAGCCGATGGGTTTCGAAGGGGAAAAAGTCTGGAGCAAAACATTCGGCGGCAGCCATGACGAGCACATCGGGACATCGGTGGCCACACCCGACGGCGGCCTGATCGTGATCGGTTACACCGACAGCGACGATGGCGACGTCATCAAATCGCACGCATCGCTTGAGATCTGGCTTTCGCGTTTCGATGCCAATGGCAACTTGGTCTGGACCAAAACCATCGGCGGCGCGCAGGACGATTACGGTACGAGCATCACGGCCACAGCCGACGGCAACTACATCATTTCCGGTTACAGCGGCAGCCAGGACGGCGACGTGCCCGCAAACATCGGGATGCACGATTTTTACATCTCGAAGATTGACGGCAACGGCAACATCATTTGGAGCAAGAATTACGGCTTCATGAGCCACGACCACGCCCATAAGATTATCCAAACGCGCGACGGGGGCTATTTTGTCGCCGGTTATGCAGATTTTGCGGGCATCGACGGTTCGGTCACCAACAACGGCGAAGGCCATTCCATGCGCAGCGTACAGCACGGCGTGGGCGAGTTCTTCGGCATCAAGTTGACGGCCGACGGCGGTTTCTCGTGGTTCCGTTATTTCGGCGGTACGATGAACGACCGCGTCAACGACGTGGTAGAAGCCAACGATGGCAGCATCTTGATGTGCGGCTACACCGAAAGCGAGAATTTCGACGTGACGGACAGCCACGGAAGCTATGATTATTGGGTGGTGATGTTGCATGCCGACGGCGGACTGCATTGGAAGAAAACCTATGGCGGTTCGGGCATTGACCAGGCGTTCGGTATCGTCAAGACCAACAACAATTCTTACCTGATTGCCGGGCGTTCCAACAGCACCGATGGCGATGTCACCGCAAGCCTCGGTAATTTCGATGCCTGGATCGTGCACATCAACGACCATGGCGATTTGTTGTGGCAGAAATCTTTCGGCGGAAGCGATTATGACGTGGCGTCTGCCATCCGGAAAACGCGCGACGGGAATTTCGTCGTGGCCGGCAATACCCGCGGCAACTTGGGCACCGATACCAACAAAGGCCAGAATGATTTCTGGTTGTTCCAGATAGACAACTTCGCCAACACCACACAACACTGGCAAAAAACCTACGGTGGTTCTGGGATTGATATTGCGACAGACGTGACCGAAATGGCCGATGGTTTTGTCATTACCGGCGAATCACAAAGCGCCGACGCCGACGTTCCGGGTAACAAAGGCATGAACGACTTATGGCTGCTGCGTTTGCGGTAAGCCGCGTTCACCTCAAGATAAGTAAAACCACGAATTCACGAATGGGTTAAAATTCGCGAATTCGTGGTTTGTCTTTTTTAACTACAACGCCGGTTTGGCTTTGCGGCTGTATTTTCGGAATAGGAAAATACCGATGAGCGCCAGCAAGATCAGGCTCCATAACTGCGCAATGAACGCCAGGATGCCTTCCAGGATGAACCAACCGGTCTTGAACGAATCCCAAATCTGCAGCCCAATGTGCGGCCTGTAGGCGTTCACGCTTTTTTCGTTCGCGACCAATTCCTGCCTTACTTTTTCATTCTGGTAAAGCGCCAAGGTAACGGTGCTGTACGCGACTTTGTCTTTCAAGGAAAGGCTTTCCAGTTTCGTGTTGTCCGCAGTTTCCTGTTTGTCGAGCAGGTCGTTTTCGCTATTGGCGATATCATTGAGTTTGCGTGGTTGTTTGTCGATGGCGTTCTGCATCCGGTCGCGGTGTGCGTCTGTCCGGTGCTGCGCCATGTTGTTGGCCAGGAGTTGTAGGCTGGCGTCCTCGGCCTTGATGACGCGGAAATCGAGATAATCTACTTGTTTTGCGATGGATTTGACAACCGTATCAAGCCTGTGGTTCGGGACGCGGAACGTGAGGTTGTTCTCGACGGTGAATTTGGTGGTTTGCAGCGTACTGTCTGGGCTGACTTGGGTTTCCTTGTGCTGTGAAACGACGCTCTGCAAGTTGGTGTGCGTCACGAAACCGCCAAATTTCTGGACGGTGTTCTCGATGGCGTACGTGGATTGTGCGACATCCTTGACCTTAAACTTCATGTCGGCGGTGCGGATGAATTGCCGACCTTGGTCGTTGGTTGTGGAAGCTGCCGAGGACGAGGCAAGGGTTTTGGCCTCTTCGGCCGCTTCGGCATTCTCGCCGGATTTGGCGCACGCAAACGCGGCCAGAAGGAGTAGGGCCACGCCCATTGTTGGAAGTGTTTTCATAAAATTCAGATTAATGGTTACTATTTAAAAATTACGGATCCAAAAAAGGCGGGGCGAAGTAATTTTGCGCAATAGGCTGAATTTTATGTTTTTCGGGCGCCACTAAAAATGGTGCCAAAAATTTTGGGTTGGGCGCGAAAGGTTTAATTTTGGGCTTTTCCGATTTCGATTTGAGGACTTCCGTAACCCGACATATAGACGATGCCACCGCATTCAAGGAAAAACTCCTGGCATGGGCGCAGCAGTTCCGCGAAGTAATTTTCCTGGACAGCAATGACTTTCCGCAAGCCTATACATCGTTTGATGCGGTGCTCGCCGTTGATGCCTTGACGTCGATCCGGACGGACAGCGGCAATGCGTTTGAAGACTTGTCTCAGTATAGAAGGCATACCGGGGATTGGCTTTTCGGCTATTTGTCCTATGATTTGAAGAACGACATCGAAGATTTGCACTCTTCCAATTTTGATGGCTTGGATTTCCCCGACTTGTTTTTCTTCCAGCCCAAGAAATTGTTCCTGCTGAACGGAAATCGGTTGGAAACCCACTATCTGAAGATGTGCGACGATGAGGCCGACGGAGATTTCGATGCGATTACCCATTACCCATTGTCCGCTAACGATTCCGCGGCTCCCGTTTTTGTGAAGCCGCGCATTTCCCAAAGCGGTTATCTCGATAAAGTTTCCGACATGTTGGCGCACATCCACCGCGGCGACATTTACGAAGCGAATTTCTGTATGGAATTTTTCGCCGATGATGCCCAGATCGATCCGTTGGTTACATTTTTTAAGCTCAACGCGATTTCCCGGCCGCCGTTTGCCGCTTTCCTGAAAAACCACCACCAGTATGCCTTGTCGGCCTCGCCCGAACGGTATTTGCGCAAACAAGGAAACAAAATCATTTCACAACCCATCAAAGGTACGGCGCGGCGCAGTGTTGATCCGGCAGAAGATGCGCGCATCAAATCGGAACTGGTTTCTTCCGAAAAAGAGCGTTCGGAAAACATCATGATTGTTGATTTGGTGCGCAACGATTTGTCGCGGACAGCCGAAAAAGGCTCCGTAAACGTCGAGGAATTATGTGGCGCGTATGCCTTCAGGCAAGTCCATCATTTGATTTCGACCGTCGTTTCCCAAAGCGATGCCGCGCCTGAAGACATCCTGAAGACCACGTTTCCCATGGGCAGCATGACCGGCGCCCCGAAGATTTCGGCCATGCAGATCATCGAAAAACTGGAGGACACCAAGCGCGGCCTGTACAGCGGCGCCATCGGCTATTTCACGCCCGACGGTAATTTCGATTTCAATGTCGTCATCCGGTCGATTCTGTACAACCAACATCGCAATTATGTTTCGTTGTCGGTCGGCAGCGCCATTACCTCTTTGTCTGACCCGCAGCAGGAATACAACGAATGCCTGTTGAAAGCCAGTGCGATGCGCAAGGTCTTAAGCGGCGATTCTTAAGGTTCGCTTAAGAAAATCTGAAAATAACTGGGGTAATTTCTCATTGTGCTGTTTAAAAAAAAAACAACAATGAAACTACTTGCACTGCTTTTGATTTTTTCGCTCCCGATCCAATGGGAAACCGATTTTGAGAACGCCAAGAAAACGGCGGCCGAACAACACAAACTCATCCTGCTCAATTTTTCCGGTTCAGACTGGTGTGCGCCGTGTATCCTGATGCACCGCGATTACATCGGTAGCGAAGCGTTTGCGGCGATGGCCAAAGACAATCTCGTATTGGTCAATGCGGATTTCCCGCGCAAAAAGAAAAACGCCTTGTCACCGGAATTGGCCAAACGCAACGATGGGCTCGCCGAGAAATACAACAAATACGGCGATTTTCCATTGACACTGCTGCTCGATGCCAACGGCAAAGTCCTGAAAACCTGGAAAGGCAAGCCGGAAAGCAGCGTCGAGGACTGGACAAAGGAAGTAAAAGCCGTTTGCGATGCCAACCGTTGAAACCGTGACGCTCGAAAAATTTTCCCGGTCGCTCAAACTCATGGGCAATAACTTCACGATCACGGTCGTGGAAGGTGATGCCGCGGCCGCGGAAGCCTATATTGATATGGCGGTGGAAGAAATCCGTCGGATTGAGCGTTTGCTGACGACTTTCGCGGACACGAGCCAGACCAACCAGGTGAATGCGATGGCGGGCATTGGGCCGGTGAAAGTTGATGAAGAAATGTTTGCCCTTGTCCAGCGCAGCATCGCGATATCACAGGTCACGCAAGGCGCGTTCGACATTACCTACGGGAGCATCGACAAAAGCCTGTGGAATTTCGACAAAGACATGACGGCGCTTCCCGATGCGGAAACCGCGAAGAAAATGGTCCACCTGATCGATTACCGCAACATCATCATGGACGCCGAAAACACCACGATTTTCCTCAAGGAAAAAGGCATGCGCATCGGGTTCGGCGGCATCGGGAAAGGTTATGCGGCCGAAATGGCCAAGCAACTGCTCCGGAAAAACGGCGTGCTAGGCGGTATCATCAACGCCAGCGGCGACCTCACGACTTGGGGTTGCCAGCCCGACGGAAAACCCTGGACCATCGGCATCGCGAACCCCGACCATCCGGAAGGCGCATTTTCATACCTGGGTATTTCCAACAAAGCCGTGGCCACGTCGGGCAACTACGAAAAATACGTCCTCATCGGCGGAAAGAAATATTCGCACACCATCGACCCCAAAACCGGTATGCCGATTACGGGCATCAAAAGCGTCACGGTGATTGCAGACAATGCCGAGTTCGCCGATGCCATGGCCACACCGATTGCCGTCATGGGCATCGAGGCCGGATTATATCTGGTCAACCAAATCAAAGGCTTGTATTGCCTGATCGTTGACGACCACAACAAATTATATACTTCCCGTAATATCAATCTCACATGAAAAAAACAATCCAGAAAACGATGGCTTTGGCCGGTGTTTGCGCCGTGGCGGCAGCTTGTTCGCCGGTCAAGGAGTACGAAAAGGCCAAACTCAACGACTCCGAAATGGTACTTTCCACCCGGAAAATCCAGAAAACTGAAATGAGTTTCCAATCCTACCGCGAAGGCGCTTCGGGTGCCAATGGCGGCAAAGTAGGCGGCGGCTGCGGCTGTAACTAAACCTTAAAACAAAGCATGAAAAAAAGAATCATTACCGGATTCGCCCTGATGCTGATGTTTCAGGCGTATTCCCAGACGCAACAGACCGATTCAACTAGTTACAAAAGCCAAAAATTGAAGATCGACGAGATCAACCTGGTGTCGAGTTACTACAAGCAAGACGGCGAAAATTCAGCGGTTACCGGCGGTATCGGCACAGAAGAATTGACTGATATTTCCAACACCATCGATGTCAAACTGGTCAAGTACGGCAGTACCGGCAAGAAACACACGCTCGATGTGGAAGTAGGGGTAGACCATTACACCTCTGCGTCGTCAGACCGTATCGATTTGGCCGGAAATTCCTCGGCATCGTCAAAAGACAACCGTTTTTATCCGTCCTTGACCTATGCGCTCGAGAACGAGGAAAAAGGCACGACGTTCAGCGCAGGCGTTTCGTCATCGAGTGAGTTTGACTACCAATCTTTCGGCGGTAACGTGAGCTACTCCAAGAAAACCAAAGACCGCAACGGCGAATTCACGGCGCGGTTCCAGGCGTTCCTCGACCAGATCAAGATCATCAAGCCATTGGAACTCCGAACGATTGACGAAGACGGCGGCTACCCGAGCGAATCGCGCAACACATTCGCCGGTTCACTCAGTTGGGCGCAGGTCATCAACAAGAATTTCCAGTTGATGTTCGTTGGCGAATTCGTCACGCAAAGCGGTTACCTCGGGCTGCCTTTCCACCGTGTCTATTTTACGGATGGTTCGGTCAATCAAGAGAAATTGCCCGATACGCGCATGAAAATCCCGATTGGCGTACGTGGCAGTTACTTCCTGGGCGACAACGTCATCATCCGCGGCTACTACCGTTACTATACAGACGATTGGGGCATCAACGCCCATACACTTGATCTGGAAGTGCCGCTGAAATTGACGTCGTTCATCTCGGTCAGTCCTTTCTATCGATTCTATTCGCAGACCGAATCCAAGTATTTCGACGGCTTCGAGAGGCACACTGCGGCCGATGAATTCTATACCAGCAACTATGACTTGTCACGGTTCACGGCCAATTTCTTCGGCGCAGGCATCAAGTTTACCCCGGTGAACGGCGTATTTGGCATCAAGCATTTCAACACGTTGGAAATCCGATACGGCCATTACGACAAGAGCAATACGATGTCGGCGAACATCATCAGCATCAACCTGAAATACAAGTGATGCCGTACCGATAAAATCCCGTATTTTTGGGCATGCTTGACGCATTCCAAAAACATGTGGCCGCGTACTTTCCGTTTCTTTCCGGAAAGCGGTTGCTCATCGCCTGTAGCGGCGGGCTGGACAGCATGGCACTGTGCAGCCTGTTGCTCCGGTCGGGGCATGATATCGCTCTTGCCCACGCCGATTTTGGCCTGCGTGGCGCAGAAAGTGACCAAGACCGGCAATTCGTGGAATCCTTTTGCAGGGAACAAAGCCTTCCGTTTTTTACGGCGAAGTTCGATACGAAGGCTTTTGGAAGTGAGATGAAGGTGTCGCTCCAGATGGCCGCTCGGGAATTGCGGTATGCGTGGTTTGCGGAACTGTTGCAGGAAAATCAATTGGACTTTTTGCTGACGGCGCACCATGCCGACGACAACCTGGAGACGTTCCTGATCAATTTGTCCCGCGGCACCGGAATAGACGGTTTGGCGGGCATTCCGGCGGTGCACGGGAAAGTCATTCGGCCATTGTTGTTTTTTTCGAGGAGCGAAATCGAATCCTACGCGACGCAACAAGGATTGGATTGGCGTGAAGACAGCAGCAACGCTTCGGATGCTTACCTTCGGAACCAGATTCGGCATGATGTCGTTCCGATTTTGAAAACAATAAAGCCCGGTTTTTTGGATTCGTTCCTCGAGACGCAGGCGCACCTTCGGGAATCGCAATCGCTCATTGCCGATGCCGCGAAGTTGGTGTACAAACAAGTGGCTTTGGAACTTGACGATAAAATATTGTTCAAATTGTCCGAACTGACACGGTTGCCGAATTACCGCGCGTATCTGTACCAATGGCTCAGGGATTTCGGTTTTACGGCATGGGATGACCTCTATGCACTGCCCGACGCCAACTCCGGAAAGCAAGTACACGCGCCGGAATTTACGCTGCTCAAAGACCGCGACGTGCTGGAATTGTTCCGAAGTCAAGGATTTGACATTCAGGTTTTTACCATCGAAAAAGATACAAAAGCAATTGAAAATCCAATAAAGATGTCGTTTTGTCGGGCAGCCGTCATTTCGCAAACCGCGCCAACACGTATCTTTGTGGACGAAGAAAAATTGCAATGGCCGCTGACCTTGCGCAAGTGGCAACCGGGCGACCGTTTCCAACCCATTGGCATGAACGGCAGCAAAAAAGTCGGGAAGTTTTTCAAGGACGAAAAGTTCTCACTACACGAAAAATCAAAAACCTGGCTGCTGTGTTCCGGCGATGATATCGTCTGGATCGTCGGCCATAGACAAGACAATCGTTTTAAAGTAACCCAAACAACACAACACATACTCGAAATTTCTTTATGAAAAAAGCAAGCCTTACCTTATTGTTCCTGCTCGTTTCGCTGGCCGCGATGGCACAAATCGTCGAACCGGTAAAATGGAAAAGCCGCACCGAGAAAATATCAGATACGGAGTTTAATTTAGTGGTTGAAGCCAAAATCGATGAAGGCTGGCACGTGTATTCGCAATTTACGCCCGACGGCGGTTCGCTCCCGATGGAACTCAAATACCATGACACAAAGGGCAATTATGAACTCATCGGCAAAACCAAGGAAAGCCCATACAAGAAATTGTATAGCGACGTTTTCGAAGTCGACGAATATTTCTTCGAGAAGTCGTTCAAGTTGCAGCAGCGGGTGAAAATCAAAAATCCGAAGTTGGCTAAAATAAAGTTGTCCATCGATTACCAAGTCTGTCAAACGGCCTGCATCAACGGTTTCAAGGAATTGACCTTTGACATTCCAGTCTCGTCGAATGCGGCAACCACACCGCCCAGCACAGATACCGTGACCATAGAAAATGCGGTATCGCCAGAAATAAAACCGGCTGTAACCGACGTGAAAGCGAAGACGGTAGCGGTGACAGAACCTGTCAAGGGCAAGGAGCAAAAAGGTCTTTGGACGATATTTTTCTTGTCGTTCCTGGGCGGTTTCGCCGCACTCATGACGCCGTGCGTATTTCCGATGATTCCATTGACGGTAAGTATCTTCACCAAACAGAGCAAGACGCGCGCGGCCGGTATCCGCAACGCGATTTTCTACGGGTTGTCCATCATCTTGATTTACGTCTTGCTGGGCAGTATCATCACGGCGATTTTTGGTGCCGAAGCGCTCAATGCATTGTCCACCAACGTATGGTTCAATATTATTTTCTTCGTGTTACTGGTGGTTTTTGCGATTTCGTTCCTCGGCGCGTTCGAAATCGTACTCCCGAATTCCTGGGCCAATAAAGTGGATCGGCAGGCAGACCGCGGCGGCATTGTGGGCATTTTGTTTATGGCGCTCGCCTTGGCCATCGTATCGTTTTCGTGCACGGGCATCATCGTAGGCGATTTGCTCGTAGTGGCGGCCTCGAAAGGTGGCGTGGCGCCGGTTGTGGGCATGCTCGGCTTTTCGCTCGCGCTGGCCTTGCCGTTCATGTTGTTCGCGATGTTCCCGGGTTGGCTCAATTCGCTCCCGAAATCTGGCGGCTGGCTCAACACCGTAAAAGTTTCCCTCGGTTTCCTGGAATTGGCCTTTGCGTTCAAGTTCCTCTCTAACGCCGATTTGGTATTGCAGGCACACTGGCTGGAGCGCGAGGTTTTTCTGGCGATCTGGATTGCCGTATTCGGCGCCTGGGCATTGTATCTGCTGGGTAAAATCACCTTGCCGCACGACAGCCCGCTGAGCAGTATTTCGGTTGGCCGGTTGTTGCTCGGATTGCTCATCCTGTCGTTTACGGTGTACATGATTCCGGGCATGTTCGGTGCGCCGCTGAAGTTGATCAGTGCGTTTCCGCCGCCGCAGACTTACAGTGAAAGCCCAATGGGATTTGGCGGTGGCGCTGAGTCCGATAGTGAGCAAGCGTTGCCCGACGGTGCAAAATTCGGCGAACATGGTATTGTCACGTTTAACGATTACGAAAAAGGCTTCGCGTACGCCAAGAAAGTAAACAAACCCATCATGCTCGATTTCACCGGTTACGCCTGTGTGAACTGCCGCAAGATGGAAATAAATGTTTGGTCGGACGAACAAGTCCTGAAAGTACTCAAGAACGACGTCGTGTTGATTTCGCTGTACGTGGACGACAAACGTCCGTTGCCGGAAAACGAGCAGTATGTCTCTAAAGTCACCGGGCGGAAAGTCGAAACCATCGGCAACAAATGGAGCGATTTCATCATTTCGCGTTACCAGACCAATACGCAACCGTACTATGTGTTGACCGACCTGAACGAGCAAAAACTGAATGAACCGATTGGCTACGCACCGGATGCGGATGATTATCTGGCCTGGCTTCGCGATGGCATCGGTAAATTCAAGAAATGACGTACGTTAAATAAACGAATTGCAATCCCGGAAGTTTGTCGTCCGGGATTTTTTTTGACTATTTTCGAAAAGAAAAGTAGGGTGTCTGTTTTTTCGGTTGTCTAAACAGAAACCTAAAGACTAAAATTGTATGAAAACAATCAAACTCCTTTTGCTGTTCCTGGCCGTTTCTGCGGTGACTTTGTATTCTTGTTCGGATTCTGATCCTATCGACAACAATGCAACGACGCAGAAAAGCATCGCCCTGCGCACGGCCTTGAACGAAATCAAGAAAGCCAACAATCCAACCGGCCGCGATGCCGCTGACAGCGCGTTGTGCTTCAACTTCGTTTACCCGATTACCTTATCGCTCAGCAACGGCACATCGGTCACCGTGACTGATTTCGCTGGATTGCTGGCGCTCCTGGAAGGCGAGTCGTCCAATCTTTATGTGGAAGGCATTGCATTCCCGTTTCAGGTCACGTCGGAAGGCGCGGTGCAAACCATCGAAAACGAAGAACAATTCATCACTTTGCTCATCAATTGCGGATTCAGCACCTGGAACGATGATCTTGAAACAAGTTATTGTTTTGACATCGTATTTCCCGTATCGGTCACCACACCAAACGGAACGTTCGAGATTACGACTGTCGAACAATTCAATGCGTATTTGGATGCGCCGGCAAACGGCCAAGTACAGATCAATTTTCCTGTCCAGGTTTTGTATGGCGGTGCTGTCGTGACGGTAAACAACATTTACGAATTCTACGACATGATCAACAACTGCGACAGTTGCATCTGTACACAAGAGTTTATGCCGGTATGCGTGCAGACGCCAGTTGGTGTCATCACTTACGGAAATATGTGTTATGCCATTTGCGCCGGCTATTCGCAAAGCGATTTAGTGGATTGCAATCCGGGCGACCCATGCAGCATCTCAAACCTTGTCGTAACCGTTGGTGAGTGCACCAATACAGGCTACCAACTTACCGTTGATTTCGACTACGTCAACACACAAGCCACACAATTCCAGGTGCACAACGCGAGCAACCAATTGGTTGGTACGTTCAATCTGGCCGACCTTCCGGTGCACATAGACAGTTGGTTCCATACCGGTCAGAATTCGGACTTTATGACCGTAAGCATCCTCAACGGCGCATCGCCTTGCGATTTGTCCCAGCAATGGACTACACCGGACTGCGGTGTGGATTGTGCGAGTACTTGCCCGACAGACTTCAGCCCGGTTTGTGTACAGACGGCGTTGGGCTTGCAACAATTCAGCAACGCCTGTTTGGCCGAATGTGCCGGATTTACACAGGCTGATTTCATCGATTGCGGCGTGACCCAAAACAACTTCGGCAACACACTCGGCAGCTGTTTCAACATTTCCTATCCGGTGCTGATCCAGCATCAAGGCCAAGTCATCACCGCAAATTCAGACGGCGACGTCCTTCAGTACTGGTTCCCGGCGCAGGCATCGATTCCTGCATTCGTGTACCCGGTAACGATCACGACAGGCGGCATGACGCTGGTGATCTCGAACCTCGCCGGATTCGAAGCCGTAGTCAACGATTGTAACTAAGTTAAAAATTGGTAATTAAGTGCCGTTGCCACACATCTGAAAAGGTGTGTGGTAATGGTTTTTAAAGCATGGCAGCACCCACCGATAATTCCACGGCAATATTGTGTAGCGAAAAAGTGTTTCGCGACGTGTTCGATGCGCAATTCAAGCTCTTGCGCAATTTCCTCGCATTCCGGTTCCGCGATCTGGAACGCGCCGAAGACACTGCGCAGAACGCTTTTGTGATTCTCTGGGAAAATTGTGCGATCTTGAAACCGGAACAGGCCAAAAGCTTTCTGTTCACCACGGCCATCCGGTTGTCGCTCAACGCCATCAAGCATGATAAGGTCGTGTCTGATTTCAGTTTCCGTGTGAAACCGCAGGCGGCGCATCAAGAATCCCCGGAATTTCTGTTGGTCGAAAACGAGTTGAAATCGCGTCTCGAAACCGCGATCGGAAACCTGCCCGAAAAACAACGTACCGTATTTTTAATGAACCGGTTCGAAAACCAATCCTATACGGAAATCGCTAGATTGCTGGACATTTCCGTCAAAACCGTAGAAAAGCGCATGCATCTGGCCTTGATTGCCCTGCGTGCCGTAATCCCAAATGTCTGATTATGAAGAAGGACGACGAAACATTCTTGGCCGGTTGGCTTGCCGGCGACCTGACAGACGACGACTTGCGCGCCAAAGTCTCCGCCGAAGATTTTCAAGCCTACCGGAAACTAAAGGATTCGCTGGCCGCGCTTGAATTGCCCGTGCCGGATATGGATGCGAATTTCGCGTCGGTCAAGGCCAAGAAAGCCGCCGCGTTGGACCGGAAACACCGCCCGAAAGTGGTCAGGTTGTACGCCTACATTGCCGTGGCCGCATCGGTGTTGCTTTTGGTCGGGTTGTACAACGTATTCGTCTTTTCAAATTCCGCGGAAACAAGTTTCGGCGAAGCGCGCGATCTGGCACTGACAGATTATTCACATGTGCGTTTGAACGCGAAGTCATCGGTTTCCTATCCGAATCTTTTTGCGATGAACCGGAATTTGACCCTAGACGGCGAAGCGTATTTCGAGGTCACGAAAGGCCAGCGTTTTACGGTGGAAACAAGCCAAGGCACGGTCACCGTGCTCGGGACGAAGTTCAACGTATTGGTGCGCGACGGCGTGTTTGAAATCACGTGTTTTGAAGGCAAAGTAAAAGTTTGCCACGAGAACGATACGGTCATACTCACACCGGGAAATGCCATCCGGTTCTATGACGGCGCTTCCGAAAGTTGGCAGACCGACGTCGCAAAACCGGGTTGGGCGCAACAGGAATCGTCGTTCCGCAACATGCCGCTGGAGGCCGTACTGTCGGCGCTCGAGAACCAATACGGCGTGGTGATCGATTGCCCTGAATCCGTAAAAAACATCCGCTTTACCGGAACGTTTACGCACAGGAATCTCGATATGGCGTTGCAGTCGGTGTGCGTCCCGATGCAACTCAAACCCACTAAAGCCACCGGAAAAATCGTCCTTTCTGAATGAAGATACGCGCGTGGCTATTTTGTCTGATTGCGATACAGGCGCTGGCACAAACGCCGGCCAGAAAAACCTTGTCGTATCAGGATGCCGATCTGGCCCGCGTACTGCAAACCATCGAGCAGACTTTTGACATTCGCTATTCTTACGCAGACAGCGTGGTGTCCGGAAAAGCGTTTGCCTTGAAACCCGGAAGTTACACCTTGGCCGATGTGCACAGCGAAATGGAAACACAATGCGGTTTGTCGGTCATCAGGATTTCAGACCGCTATTACGCGCTTTCGCACCGCGAGCCGCCAGCCATCCAACAACTTGATGACATTCTCGTGGAAGCATTCCTTTCCAAAGGCATCGGCAAGACCTCGCGTTGTTTTACGTTGTCGCCCCGGCAGATCGAGGAACTTCCGGGCGTAACCGATGTGGATTTGCTTTTTTCGCTCCAGCAATTGCCCGGTGTCAAAAGCCCGAACGAAACAGCCAGCGGCTTGCACATCCGCGGCGGCACGCCAGACCAGAATCTCATCCGTTGGGACGGCATCCGCTTGTATCATCCAGGGCATTTGTTTGGGATGATTTCAGGCTATGACGCTGCCGCCGTGCAGAAAGTCGATTTTTACAACAAGGCCGCAGACCCGAAATTCGGCGAGCGCGTATCCGGTATTATCGATATCCACACGGCCCAGCAAATGGATTCATTGGCTTTTTCGGCCGGCATCAACGGATTGAACGCCGGTGTGCTGGCGAAAATCCCGATCAGCGGGAAAATCGGCGCGCAGATCTCCGGCAGGAAATCCTACACCGAATGGCTGCAAACGCCAACATTCAACGCCTTGGCCGAAAAGGTGTTCCAGAATACACGGTTCCGGAAGTTCGACGACGACAACCAGTTTGGCTTCCAGGATTATTCGGCCACATTGTTTGTGCAACCTTCAGACAACGACAAGATTTCCCTTTCGGGCATCGCGATAGACAACCATCTCGATTTCTCCGCATCGGCGGATACCATTGTCAGCAACCAGAAAATGGACATCCGCAACTATGGGTTTTCGGGCAGCTGGCAACACAGATTCGGGAAGCTGCGTCAGGAATTGTTGGTGCATTATTCAGCCTATACCTTCCACTACGAAAACAACAAACGCTATCCGCAGGGCAATTACCAGTGGTTCGTCAAGAAAAACCGCGCGGTCGATTCTGGCGTGGAAGCCAACTATGCGTATGCTTGGCGCGACGATCTCTCGCTGACATTCGGTTACCAGTTGTCCGGCAACGATTTTTCGCATGTCTTTTTGAACCGTTTTCCCGGACTGGAAGTGGAACTGGACCAGCAACACCGCATGAATGTATCTCACGCGGGTTATACAGGCGTAAAATGGACGCCCATGGATTGGATCATATTCGCCGGAAGCCGTTGGAGCTACATCAATGTCTTGTCCCAATCCTCGTTTGAGCCGCGACTTTCGGTACAAAAGCGTTTTGACAACCACTTCACCGCACAGATTTCCTATGAACGCCGGAGCCAGATCATCGGCCAGGTCAGGGAAAATGCGGCCAGCGATTTGAGCCTGGAAAACTACGTTTGGGTGCTCGCCGGCGATGATGACCCGATGCAGACCGCGTCGCAAGTCACAGCCGGATTGACTTTTAAATCGAAGACTTTTCTGCTGGATGCCGACCTTTATTACAAAACCCTGGACGGCGTTACCTCACGTACGTTCGGTTTTCTGCACCGCTATGATGCACAAGTCCGGCGCGGAGAGGGTTTTACCAAAGGCTTCGATGTTTTGTTGCAAAAGAGCGCGCCGTCTTGGCGGATGTGGCTGACCTATACGTTCCAGGATTCGCAGAACCGATATGGTGGTATCGAAAATGGCAACTATTTCCCGATTTCGTCGGACATCACCCATGCCGTTACGGTATCTTATTTCAAGCAATGGGGAAATTGGTCGGCGTCGGTGGGCTGGTTTTGGAATACGGGAAAACCTTATAGCACGCTTGATGACGACGGACAAGTCAACGCCTTCAACAGCAAACGCTTGCCGGTGTACCATCGGTTAAACGTGTCCGGCTCGTACACCTTCCGTTGGAACGGTATGCAATCCGGGAAAGTTGGGATTTCGGTCTTGAACCTCTACGACCGAAGATCCGTCATCAGCCGGGAATTTGACCGCGATGCCGCCGATGTCTTCGATGTCGCCACATCGGGATTCGTTGCGCGGGATTACCATTCTTTGGGCTTTACACCGAATTTCTTCCTCCGGCTCAACTTCTAGTCTGCGTCTTCCAACTGGAAAATTTCGCCGACTTCCTTCTTAAAGAATTTTGCGAGTTTCAAGGCCAGCACCGTAGAAGGCACGTACTTTCCTGATTCCATGGCGTTGATGGTTTGCCGACTGACCGCTATTTTTTCGGCGAGTTCGGCCTGCGACACATTGGCCATAGCCCGCAGTACTTTCAGGTTATTCTTCATCGCCGAGGGTTTTATTGAGTTTGTACAGCATCAAGTGGAACCGCACGACAAAGAACAGCAATATGGTGAACATATTGGCGAGCATGACGTGATAATAGTACATGCCGTACACGAAGATTGTGGCAAGCAACATCACACCGAAGTTCGCATACACGGCCCAAACGAGGCTTTCATACCGGATTTGTGCGATGAGTTCGTCTTCGTTTTTGACTTTAGAAAACCCGATGAGCAAGCCACCGACAACCAACCCAATTAGGATCAATTCGTCCGAAATGTTATTTTCGATGACGGAAAAGAAGGCGTGCTTGCCCAGAATTTCGTCCGATGCCGCCGCAAATACTTTCGCGGTCCACAACTCATCGTATGGTTGGCCCGAAGCCAAAAGATACACCGCCAGCGCCAATGCGGGTAAAAACAATAGCCAGCCCAGCCACTTGTACCGGTGCGGAAAAAGGAAATGTGTTTTCATGGTAAAGTAAATTTGTCCAAATGTAAAACAAACTTTACATAAAGTCAATTTTATTTTACTTTTATTTATGAAATTTTGCGGTTTAGCCGTATCCCGATTTGGATGATAAGCGCTAAAATGCGGTAAATTTAAAGTCATGCTCGTCAAGGTTTTCGGTAGTGCGGTATTTGGTGTGGAAGCCACCACAATCACCATTGAAGTCAATACAGATAAAGGAATCGGGTACCATCTGGTGGGTTTGCCCGACAACGCCATCAAGGAAAGTTGTTACAGGATAGCGGCTGCGCTGAAGAACAACGGTTTGGAAATGCCCGGAAGAAAAATCACCATCAACATGGCGCCCGCCGATTTGCGCAAGGAAGGTTCGGCCTATGACCTGACGATTGCCGTCGGGATTTTGATGGCGTCCGGCCAGATCATTGCGAAGGACGTGAACCAATACATCATCATGGGTGAGCTTTCGCTAGACGGCACGCTGCAACCCATCAGCGGTGCATTGCCCATCGCGATCAAGGCCAAGGAAGAAGGCTTCAAAGGTTTTTTCCTGCCGAAGCCCAACGCCACCGAAGCCGCCATCGTTGACGGCATTAACGTATTCGGTGTCGAAAACCTCAAGCAAGTCCTCGATTTCTTCGAAGGGAAATCATTACTTGAACCTGAAGTGTTTGACACGCGCACGGCATTTTTCAACGCACTCGACCATCCGGAGTTTGACTTTAGCGACGTGAAAGGGCAGGAATCCATTAAGCGCTGTATGGAAATCGCGGCGGCCGGCGGGCACAACATCATCCTGATAGGGCCGCCCGGTGCCGGAAAGACCATGCTGGCGAAACGGCTTCCGGGCATTCTGCCGCCCATGACGCTGCGCGAGGCGTTGGAAACCACCAAAATCCACAGTGTAGCCGGAAAGTTAAAATCGGTCGGGTTGATGAGCCAGCGTCCTTTCCGCAGCCCGCACCATACCATTTCCAATGTAGCGCTCGTGGGTGGCGGCAGCTATCCGCAGCCCGGCGAGATTTCGATGGCGCACAACGGCGTACTGTTTCTGGACGAATTGCCGGAGTTCAAGCGTGATGTCCTGGAAGTCATGCGGCAACCGCTCGAAGACCGCGAAGTCACCATTTCTCGGGCGAAGTTTACCGTGACCTATCCGTCGTCTTTTATGCTGGTGGCCAGCATGAACCCGAGCCCGGGCGGCTTTTTCAATGATGGCGATACACCGGTGAATCCGTCTGAAATGCGTCGCTATATGGGGAAGATTTCCGGCCCGCTGCTCGATAGGATCGACATCCATATCGAGGTGACGCCGGTACCGTTCGAGAAATTGTCGGACCTACAGAAAGGTGAAACCAGTGCCCAAATCAGGCAGCGCGTTATCCGGGCACGAGAACGCCAATCAACGCGTTTTTTCAAGTTTGACCACGTCCATTACAACGCGCAAATGAATACGAAACACATTCGGGAATTTTGTGTGCTGGACGAAGCCTCTTTGCAATTGCTCAAGCAAGCCATGGATCGGCTGAACCTTTCTGCGCGTGCTTATGATCGTATCCTGAAAGTGGCGCGGACCATTGCCGACCTGGATGACTGCGTAAACGTACTGGCGCAGCACATCGCCGAAGCCATACAGTACCGAAGCCTCGATCGGGAAGGCTGGCTGGGTTGAACAGTCCAACCATTACGCATACTTTTGGCATCCGTTAAAATAATAGCCGCCCGTTTTGCGTTTCTAAGAAATTAACAATCAAAAACTTAACGCAATAGGAGGCTGGCAACCTCACAATGACTGGGCGACGGTGGAAGGCCGAACCGCGCAACAGTTGGGAATCGGCCACAAAAAAAAAAGCAGCCATGCCTGTTTTGTTTTCGCGGACAAAAGCATGACTGCCAAATCATTAAATGATATCCAAAAGTATGGAAAATTTCTTTTCAGGGTTACACTTTAACCTTTCGTTTTCTCGTCTGCAACCCAATCACACCGTAAGTTAACACAAACCTGAACCATGAAACGTATTGTGATGGCATTGATCATGCCCTGGGCGATGCATGCCCAATCCGATCTGGAGACGATTATCCGCGGCAGCGAAATCCTGCTCACCGGCTTGACGGCGTTTAAGATGGCGAAGTCTGACCCGTACGCGCAACACATCGAATCGGTTTGCGTGAAGAACAAACTCGACGACAAGATCACCTTCGCGCTTATCGGGAAAGACGAAGATGGCGAGGAAATACGACGGGAATTGGTGGTTTCAAAAGGTGGCAAGGAATGCCTGCTCAACATCACCAAAGGCGTTTACACCTACGAAGTGTTGCTCGCCGACGAATCGGTGTACAAGAAAGGTGAGTACAAACTCACGGGCAACGAGACCATCGTCATCAAAGGCGAATGAACAGGCTGGCCAATGTTACTTTATCGTTAATAATGGTACTTGGTCGATAAAACATGGAATTAATGCTTACATTTGGTCGTATAGAAAACGCCATGAACCGATTCATCAAACTCAATCCGGAACAGAAGTTCATCGCCGCATTGGCGGGCATCGCCTTGAGTTTGCCGGCATTGCTTTTCGGCGGATACGCACTCGTATCATTGGCCAAAGCCATACTCTGATTCACAACCTTTTTTGATTTGCGCTGGCTGAGATTAATTTCTCAAGCCGATTCAGTTGCGTGGTTTCCTGTTTGGCCGACATCACGTGATGGACAGACAATTTTCGGTAACCTGGCGGCTGGGCGTTGAAGAATGTCCATGCCGCCTTATTTTTTCTGAATAACTTCTCGTATTCGGGTAGCAGGCTTTCGGCCGGCTTTTCAAAACTGTAAATTCCTGATTTTGCCTCGGACCGTTTCGCGAACGCAGCGATTCCGGCCGGCTGCATAAGGCCTTTTTCGGTGAGTTCGGCCACTTTTCGGATGTTCACGTTGCTCCAGATGCTGTTGGGCTTGCGCGGCGTAAACCGTATGGAATAACTATTTTCATCTACAGAACGCCTTACGCCATCAATCCAACCGTAACACAACGCTTGATCCACAGATTCGGGCCAGTTCATACTAGGTTTCCCGGAGTTTTTCTTATGGAATCCCACAATGAGTGCTGATTCGGAAGCATGGTTTATGTCGAGCCATTTCCGGAAATCCTCTGGTGTTTCAAAAAAATACGGTGTCAAAATCTACTGATTGAAAGTCGCACTGGCGCCACGGAAGCTGCCTGTTTCAAAACCCTTACGGAACCAATACATGCGCTGCTCCGACGTGCCGTGCGTGAAAGAATCGGGCATGACCGTACCGCGCATTTTCTTTTGGATGGCGTCGTCGCCTACGGCATGTGCGGCGCTCAACGCTTCATCGATGTCGCCCTCCTCGAGCATGTGATTGAGTTTCTGGTCATGATGTGCCCAGACGCCGGCGTAATAGTCGGCCTGAAGTTCGAGCGAAACAGAGAGTTTATTCGCGTCTTTTTCGCTGGATTGTTGCTGTTGTTGGTGCACTTCGCCCGATGTGCCAAGCAAATTCTGGACGTGGTGCCCGATTTCATGCGCAATCACGTACGCAATGGCAAAGTCGCCGCCTTTCGCCCCAAAGCGCGTCCGCAGTTCCTCAAAAAAGCCCAAGTCCATATACACTTTCCGGTCGGCAGGGCAGTAGAATGGGCCGGATTGTGAAGTCGCGCCGCCACAGCCCGTTTGCACGCCATCGCGGAATAAGACGAGCTTCGGTTCTTCGTAGGTCATCCCGTTGTCCTCGAATATCTTTTTCCAGATGTCTTCGGTATCCACGAGCACGGCGTTCACAAATTCGCCCATTTGCTTGTCTTCTTCGCTCAGCGGAACGGCTTCCGTCTGCGAAGCTTGTTGCTGTTGTTGCATTTGCTGCAAGCCTTCCTGAAGCAACTGCCCGGTGTCGCCGTTACCGGAGAACATGGCAATCAAGAGCACAATGATGCCGATGATGCCGCCGCCAGCCGCTACTTTCCCGCCAGAAATCCCGCGGCGGTCTTCTAGATTGTCACTTTTTCTTCTGCCTTCCCATTTCATGATGTTTTGTTTTGGATGTTTGAAATTACTAAAACCATTTGAGGATTTTCTTGATCAGTGAAAATTTCTTTTCATATGGCGCATACCGCAGCGTAATGTCGAGCCAAGTGGCTTTTCTGACGATGCCTTTGTAGTGCGAAAAGGTCTCGAACCCGAACTTGCCGTGGTAGCGCCCGACGCCGCTGTAGCCAACCCCACCGAAAGGCAACTTCTTGTTGGAGAAATGCACGACCGTATCGTTGATGCAGCCGCCGCCGAATGAATATTCAGAAATGATTTTTTCTGCGAATCGTTTTTGGGACGTGAACACGTATAAAGACAAAGGCTTTTCGTAGCGTCCGATGGTGTTTTGCAAATCCGCGTCGGAATCATACGCCAATATAGGCAACAACGGCCCGAAGATTTCCTCGGCCATGATGCCGCTTTCCATCGCCGGATTATCGATGATCGTGGGCGCAATGTAGTGCGTTTCCAGATCGAATGAGCCGCCGTGTACCACTTTGGTTGTGTCGATCAAACCCGTCAACCGACGAAACTGGCTGTCGTTGATGATGCGCGCGAAATCTGGGGAATGTTTGGGGTTTTCGCCGTACATCGCCTTAATCGCTTTTTTCAGGTGTCCGATGAACTCGGTTTTGACCGGAGATTTCACCAGGACATAGTCGGGCGCAATACAGGTCTGGCCGGCGTTCATGAATTTTCCCCACGCGATGCGTTTCGCAGCCAACGCCAAGTTTGCCGTCTCGTCGACAATGCATGGGTTTTTCCCGCCGAGTTCGAGTGTCACGGGCGTGAGGTGTTCGGCGGCTGCCTTCGCGACGATTTTCCCGACACGCGTACTGCCGGTAAAAAAAATATAATCCCAGCGGCGTTGCAGCAACTTTTCGGCGACTTCTGCGCCGCCCTTAAAGACTTCCACGTGCACCGGATCGAACACTTCGGAAATAATGATTTCGATGATGGCCGTTACACTCGGGGTGTGTTCCGATGGTTTCAAGACAACCGAGTTTCCTGCGGAGACGGCCGAAATCAAAGGTGTCATCGCCAATAAGAACGGATAATTCCACGGTGCGATGATGAGCACTTTGCCGTATGGTTCAGGATAAATGTAGTCGCGCGATGGGAAATTCAACAGGTTCGGGAATACTGATTTCTGGCGCGCGCGGTAATGAATTTTACGGATGGTGTCTTTCAGCTCCGAAATGACGAGCGAAGTTTCCGTCAGGACAGACTCAAATGGCGGTTTTCCGAAATCCAGTTGCAAGGCTTCGATGACATCGGCCTCGCGGCGCATGACGGCATCGAGCAACTTGGTCAAGATCTTCCTGCGGTAACCGATGTCGGTCTTGAAATCCATGGGCGGTTTTGTCCTAAAAATAACAAATAATTGCTTTAGATACGGAAACCGTAGCCCAAATACACGTCGGCCTGTTTCGCATTGGATGACAAAGCGGTGAACGCCGATGACGAACCGATGAAGAACCCGTACGCCCGGAAACCAAAGCCTGCCGAAAATCCGGAAATTTCATTGACCGACAGCGGCACGTAAAATTCAATGTTGCGGTTCAACAGGTATCGCGGTGTAAGCGACGTCACGTTCTCAACGGCAATCTGGTCGTTCTCGTTGTTTTCTTTTATTTTTTGCTGCGTAAAAATCGTGGCGTAAAACCCTTGGATGATTTTCACGTCGGCGTAGCCCACGAATGTGGCAGGCAACTGCACTTTAAAGTCTGTCGCGTTGTTTTCGGTGCGGTTGAGATAACCGCTGGCCAGTAATATTTCCTCGACTTCCTGCAAGCTTTCGATGTCTTGGAACTGATTCAAATTGAGGCTTTCCGTTGCCGGGATGTTCAATTCGTAATTCGTGGACGCGTTGTTCGTGTCGCTGAAGGTCATGCCGCCCAAGTTCCTGATGGCGAGACCGGCGTTGAGCTTGTATCTTCCTTCTTCCTCGTCTTTCCAGCGGTAGTTGACGCCCAAATCTGCGGCGAAGCCATTGGGTTTTCCAAAGAGCGACCCGGTATAGTCTCCGAATTGGCTGAAACTTTCCCCGAGATTCCCCGAGTAGGCGATGTTGACGGAGGCACTGGCATCGGTCAGTTCCACATCACCGGCGGCGTACACGATCGTACCATTGAAGTCGCGCGCACCGAAGTTGGCATACGAACCCGGAAAAAGGATTTTGAGGGTAACGCCTGCGCCGAAACTGTGCTGCTGGTCATCGTATAGGTTTCGGGCCACGGAAATCCCGACTTCGCCCCAAGACGTTCCGGTGAGCCTTTGGTTGTAGTCGTTGTTGAGCGTGGTCGTACTCACTAGTGAATTGAGCCCGCCGTTCACGATGGCGTCGCCGATGTTCGGGTCAACATCCACCAGGTCAAGCCTTGCGTACGCTTTGGTCATGAGTGCGAAAGTCCATTTGTCATGCTTATAGGCGAAACCCGGCCCGACGATTTCCCCGTCGATGCGCAGGTTCACGGTTTCCGAGCCGCTGAACAGTTTTTCTTCGAGGTTGTCACCGCCAATGAGATCGCCAATGCCCAGTTTGTTGTTGGAGGCTACGATGCTGGGCGCGAAAATGAACACGTCGTATTTTGACGGGTTGTTGGCCAATTCGGCCGGATTCAGAAGGCCGCTCATGATGCCGCCGCGCGACGATGTGCCGATGCCTGCGAAATGTTGTTGCGCCGATGCCGTGATGCTGGCCAGTAGCGCGAAAATCAGAAGGTTTCTCATACTGTTTGTTTTGGGGAAGTTACCGCGTTTTTGGGCGGATGTCTTACACTTTATGAAACGGAAGTTACAACATTTAAATTGCCCGCCAAAGGGCATCATCGGGAACGGGCGCCGTGATGACCAAATTTTCCTTGGAGACCGGATGCGTAAAGGCGAGTTGCCGTGCGTGCAGGGAAATGCCGCCGTCCGGATTGCTGCGGTCGGAACCGTATTTAAGGTCGCCCTTGATGGGGCAACCGATGGCAGCCAATTGGGCGCGTATCTGGTGATGGCGTCCGGTATGCAGGTCGATTTCCAGGACGTAATAGTTGTTGAGTGACGCGATGATCTTGTAGTCGAGGACCGCTTTTTTGCTGTTGCCGACTTCTTTGATGTGCGCTTTGGACGTGTTGCTTTTTTCGTGTCGTACCAGGAAATGCTCAAGCGTGCCCGATTCCTGTGGTGGTCGGTTCTTGACGATGGCCCAATAGGTTTTCTGGGTTTCGCGGTTCTTGAACAAATCGTTCAATCGTGTTAGGGCCTTTGAAGTCTTTGCAAAAACGACGATGCCCGTGGTAGGCCGATCGAGCCGGTGGACGACGCCGAGAAACACATCGCCGGGTTTTTGGTATTTGTCTTTAAGGTATTCCTTGACGATGTCGGACAAGGGTTTGTCTCCGGTTTTGTCGCCTTGCACGATGTCGCCGACGCGCTTGTTGACCACGATGATGTGGTTGTCTTCGTGTAGGATTTGCAGGTTGTCTTTGGTGGAAACGATTTTCATGGGAAGACGGATGCCCGCGTTAGCGGTTGGAGCGGATAGCCCGCAGCGCAGCGAGGACTATAAGCGAAAGACGCGACGGCGGCGTCAGCAAGCCGGAACGCCCAAACCATCATTGTCAATTATCCATTATCAATTGTCAATTAATACTGTTCTTTCTCATTCGGGAAATCTTTCGATTTCACATCGCCGACGTATTTTCCGATGGCGGCCGTCATGTCGTCGTATAGGTTCATGTAGCGGCGCAGGAACCGCGGACTGAATTCGTTATTCATGCCGAGCATGTCGTGGATGACCAGAACCTGACCGTCAACGCCGCCACCGGCACCGATGCCGATGACGGGAATGGAAATACTTTTGGCGACTTTTTCGGCCAATGCTGCCGGGATTTTTTCGAGCACGAGCGCGAAACAACCTAATTGTTCCAAGAGTTTGGCATCTTCGAGGAGTTTCTCGGCTTCAGCCTCTTCTTTGGCGCGCACGCTGTAGGTGCCGAATTTATAAATGGACTGCGGGGTCAAACCCAAATGGCCCATGACCGGGATGCCCGCGTTGAGGATGCGGCGGATGGATTCCTTGATTTCGCTGCCACCTTCCATTTTTACGGCGTGTGCACCGCTTTCCTTCATGATCCTGATAGACGAACGCAGCGCTTCTTTCGGGTCTGACTGGTAGCTGCCGAAGGGCAAATCTACGACGACCAAGGCGCGGTGCGCGGCGCGCACGACCGAACCCGCATGGTAGATCATCTGGTCTAGCGTAATGGGCAACGTGGTTTCGTGGCCGGCCATGACATTGGAGGCCGAATCGCCTACGAGAATGACATCTACGCCCGCACTGTCAACGATTCTGGCCATCGTAAAATCGTAGGCCGTGAGCATGGAAATTTTCTCGCCGCCGGCTTTCATGTCGATAAGCGTTCGGGTCGTGATGCGTTTGTAATCTTTCTTGGCGACAGACATACCGTTTGTTTTAAGCACGTAAAAGTAGTAAATGCTTTTGAGCGGATGTAACGCGCCATCGTTTTTTTGCACTAACGTTCACAAAAACCGAAAAACCATGCGCCATCTCTTTTTGGGCTTTTGCCTTTTGCTGTTGCAACCTGCCGTGTCTCAGGAAGCCGAAGTTAAGCAAACCATTCTCGATTTTTTCAAGGCCTTCCACGCCCGTGATACCGTGGCGATGAAAGCGGTGATTGACAAAGAAATCGTGTTCCATACCGTAAGTGAGAAGGCGAGTGGCGTAGTCATGGAAGCGCAATCGCGTGAAAATTTCCTGAAATCTGTGGCGTCGATGTCTAAAAGCATTGCGTACGAGGAACGGCTGACGGGTTGGAACATCCAAGTCGATAAGAAACTCGCGCACGTCTGGACGCCGTATGAATTTTACGTGAACGGGCAGTTGGTGCACACCGGTGTGGATTCGTTCCAGCTCTACTGGAAAAACGGCTTCTGGAAGATCATTTATTGCGCGGATACGAGGAACCGGTTGTAATCTTTATAAAATCTTTACGGTTTCGGCGACAATCTGAATACTTCACTTGCGGCTTATGGCGTACCTTTGCCTCGAAGTATTCCAGATGAAGACAACACGTCCTTTCGAGCAATCAAAAAGCCAATATGCCATTGGGTTGTTGGTTGTTGGCGCCGTATCGTTTGTTTGCCTGTTCACCCGTGAAGCGTTCAGTTACCAGTTTACCGCTTATATCTTGTTGGCCACTGTCTCTATCTTGGCGATGTTCCTCGAGCTGTATCCGGTACTCGTTTCGGCGGCAGTGAGTGCCTTGGTGCTGGACTTTTTCTTCATCAAACCGTATTACACGTTGCACATCAACAGCGCCGAAGATTTGCTGTTGTTGCTTTTGTTCCTGGTGATTGTCGTGGTGAACGGCGTGCTGACCCATAAAATCCGGAAAGCCGCACAAATGGCTCGTATCCGCGAGACCCGAACGGATACCATGAAGTTGTACAATACGTTGCTTGACTCGCTGTCGCATGAACTGCGCACTCCGATAGCGACCATTATTGGCGCATTGGGAAATTTGCAGGACGAAGTATTGTCTGAACAGCAACGCCGGGAGCTGCTGGGCGAAATGGACAAGGCATCGGTGCGGCTGAACCGGCAAGTGGAAAACCTGCTGAACATGTCGCGGCTGGAGTCGGGTTTCATCCAGCCGAAAGCCGATTGGCTGGATATGGATGAATTGCTGCACAATGTGGTCAACCAGCTTTCTTCGGAATTGGTTGGTCATAAAGTCACGATTGCCAGCGATGATTTGCTGCCATTGTTTAAGTTGGACTATGGGCTCACCGAACAAATCTTCTACAACCTGATTTTCAATGCGTCGCAGCACACACCCAAAGGCGCGGCCATCACAATCAACATCTCGTTTTCGCCGGCAGTAGATTATGAAACCGGCGGAGAGAACATGACCTGTATCGTGACCGTGGCCGATAATGGCGATGGTTTTCCGGAAGCCGACCTGGGTAAGGCATTCGATAAGTTCTACCGTTCGGCCCACGCAAAAACCGGCGGCACGGGCTTGGGTTTGTCTATCGTGAAAGGTTTTACCGAAGCGCAAGACGGTACCATCACGCTGGAAAACCAACCCGACGGCGGGGCATTGTTTACGGTGTCTTTTGCCGCGCCTGTTCTGCAAACCAAAGAAATCGGACATGACTAACCGTGCGCACATATTGGTCATCGACGACGAAAGCCAGATCAGGAAACTCCTGGAGATTACCTTGGAATCGCACGGGTATCAAGTGCATTTCGCGTTGAACGGGAAAGAAGGCATCCAACTGGCAGCGAACCGTCCGCCGGATCTAATCCTGCTCGATTTGGGGCTTCCGGACCTGGACGGACAGCAGGTGTTGCGCGCTTTGCGGCAGTGGTATTCTAAGCCCATCATCATCTTGTCTGTACGCAATGCCGAAGACGACATCGTAACCGCGCTAGATCATGGCGCGAATGACTTTTTGAACAAGCCGTTCCGGGCGCAGGAGTTGCTTGCCCGCATCCGGAGTGCTTTGCGCGTGCAACTTCCGTCGGTGAATGATCCGGTGTTCCGGTTGGGAAATTTGGACATTGACCTTGCGGCACGGTCTGTCAAGAAAAACGGGCAATTGCTCAAGCTGACAGCCACCGAGTATAATTTGTTGGCGTTGCTCGTAAAAAATGAAGGCCGTGTATTGACGCACCAATATTTGCTCCGCGAAATCTGGGGACCGAGTTATGCCGACCAAACCCAATATCTGCGCGTTTTCGTGGCGCAACTCAGAAAGAAAATCGAGGATGATGCCAACCGTCCTAAATATTTATTGACCGAATCGGGGATAGGCTACCGCTTCCAATCCGGGTAAAAATCAATTTACATATCGCAAACCCTTGCCGCCAACAGCCGTTGCGCGACAGGACTTCTCATGTTTTAAAATCAGACTATTATGCAACAACATTTTAAGAAAATCACGGCGGCATCTTTGCTGGTCGCACTCGGTATCATTTACGGCGACATCGGTACCTCGCCGCTGTACGTCATGAAAGCCATCGTGGGCGACCGTGATATTTCGCAACATTTGATCTACGGCGGGATTTCGTGCGTATTCTGGACGCTCACGTTCCAAACCACATTCAAGTACATTTTCTTGACGCTTTCGGCCGACAACCACGGAGAAGGCGGCGTATTTTCTTTGTATGCGCTGGTGAAACGCTTCGGGAAAGGCAAACTCGTCATCCCGACGATTCTGGGCGCCACGACACTGTTGGCCGATGGCATCATTACGCCACCCATTTCTGTGGCTTCTGCCGTGGAAGGACTGGAAGTGGTTTCGCCGGGCTTGCCCACGATCCCGATCGTCATCGTGATTTTATCCTTGCTGTTCTTTTTCCAACGTTTCGGGACGCAGAAGGTTGGCTCGTTTTTCGGGCCGATGATGTTGATTTGGTTTTCGATGCTCACCGTATTGGGCGTGTCACAAATCGTCCACCATCCGGAAATCCTGAAGGCTTTGAACCCGATTTATGCGTATGATTTACTGGTGGAATATCCGCAAGGTTTCTGGTTGCTCGGTGCCGTATTCCTCTGTACGACCGGCGCGGAAGCCTTGTACTCAGACCTCGGCCATTGCGGTCGGCGCAACATCAGGATTACGTGGGTTTTCGTCAAATTGGCGTTGATCACCAATTATCTGGGTCAGGCTGCGTGGCTCATGACACGGCAACAGCCGAAGCTTGACGGCGTGAATCCGTTCTATGCCATCATGCCTGATTGGTTCTTGATTCCGGGCATCGTCATCGCAACGCTGGCGGCCATCATCGCGTCGCAGGCGTTGATCAGCGGTTCATACACACTTATCAACGAAGCGATTTCACTCAATTTCTGGCCGCGAGTGTCGTTGAAGAACCCGACCGATCTGAAAGGTCAGATTTATATTCCGTCAATCAATACTATTTTGTGGATCGGTTGCATCCTGATGGTGCTCTATTTCAAGAGTTCGGAACACATGGAAGCGGCGTATGGCTTTTCGATCACCGTGGCGATGATGATGACTACGCTGCTATTGGTGTACTACCTGAAATTCATCAGGAAAGTGCACGGGTGTTGGATTTTGTTGGTTTTTGTCGTCTTCGGCGCGATTGAGGTGTCATTTTTCGTGGCGAACATCGTTAAGATCAAGGAACGTTGGATGTTTCTTTTCTTCGAACTATTCATTTTCCTGGTGATGTACACTTGGTACTATGCCCGGAAAATCAACAACCGTTTCCTGAAATTCACCAACTTGGAACAGCATGTACCGATGCTCAAGGAACTGAGTGCCGATGCGTCGATAAGCAAGTATTCCACACACTTGATTTACTTGACCAAGGCCGACCGGAACTACGACATCGAGGAAAAGATCATCAAGTCTATTTTTGCCAAGAAACCCAAGCGTGCCGACGTCTATTGGTTTGTGCACATCCATCGGGTGAACGAGCCGTTCCGCCTGGATTATGAAGTCATTGAACTGGCCGACGACAAAGTCATCAAGGTTGTGATCAATGTCGGGTTCCGGATCCAGCCACGCGTGGAATTGTATTTCCGACAGATTGTGCGCGATCTGGTGATGAACAAGGAACTGAACCTGCACATTACGCCGGACGGTTCAACCCGTTACAACAACCAGCCGGATTATAAGTTTATCCTTCAGGAGAAATTCCTGTCTGTCGAAAACGAATTCTCCGTCCGCGACGGCGTTTTGCTCCATGCCTACTACTGGCTGAAACACCTTTCCATCCCAGACACGAAAGCCTTCGGGCTCGACAAGAGCGACGTCGAGACCGAGCAGATTCCAATCATTTACCAACCAGTTGCACAAACCCCTTTGCAACGCAAAACCCTCTAACATGAAACAGATTTGCCTAGTTCTTTTGTTCCTGGCTACCGCAGCCGCTGCACAGACCGATACCTTGAAAGTGCCATTTGTAGACCGCGACCTCACCTGGATCAACGGCCAAAACCGCCAACAGCATTTCCCGCTGACCTTTAAGGATGGCAATGGGGAAACTGTCATTGCCGGTGTGGCGTATCTGGATTCGTATTTCAACTACGACTTTAACAACCCGATAGACAACACCCACACGATTTCTTCTACCATTGGGCGCAGCAATGAATTTACGGTAAACTTGGCGAGCATCGGGATTGAATCCAATTACCAGAACATCATCGGGCGGCTGTGGCTGCAGTACGGACAAATGGCCGCGATTGTTCAGGACGCGGATGGCACAGTCTTGCACGGAAGAAACACGTCTGTCAATAACCTGAAATACATCCGTGAAGCTGCAGCCGGTTATCATTTCAACAAATGGTATGGCGTCAATGTGGAAATGGGGATTTTCATGAGTTACATCGGGCTGGAGAGTTACATCACGCAAGAAAACTGGACGTACCAGCGGTCTTTGGTGTGCGACTTTACACCGTTTTATTTCTCGGGTGCGCGGTTGCAGGTTTTCCCGACGCAGCATTTCAAGACCGAACTCTGGCTGCTCAACGGCTGGCAGAGTTACAATTCCTGGACGCGTTCGGTAGGTGTGGGCAATTCCAATTATTACCGCCCAACCAACAACTTGCAACTCGTGGCGAATTTTTACTACGGACAGGACAGCCGGCAACCCATAAAGCGTTTCCATCATGACCACAGCGTCGTGTATCGGTATTTCGCCGACAAAGGCGCGCAGGGTTTGTCTCAGGCGGCGTTCAGTCTGAACAACCACTACGGTTTTCAGGATGGCAGCGGGAATTCCGCTAAGAGCCAGTTCATGCTGGGCAGTTCACTGGCCAACCGGCTTTGGTTCAATAAGAACAAGTTGGCCGTGACGTTTCGTGCCGATTTCGTGAAAAACCCCGGTTTGCATCTGGCTTTTTCGCCCTCGCCGGTCACGCCGAACGATTTCACCGATGCCATTGCCAATGATCCGAAACAGGATTTGGTCATTGGGCAAGGCACGGTCACTTTCGATATCATGCCCAACGATTATGTCACCTTTCGGTTGGAATGCCGCTACCGCAAGAGCAACGTGCCTTATTTTGCAGGAAACGGCGGTACGACCTCGCCCGATGGCTGGGCCGATACGTCCAGCGAAAACTGGAGGCCTGACTTGGTAAAAGACGAAACAGGAATTACGGTAGCCGTGAATTTCAGGTTATAGGAATCAACGGGAGTTGTGTTCCTGCAGGAGTTTTAAGGTGTGTTCCAACGCGTTTCCCTGCCAGCCCAAATGCCCGGGGATGACGAATTTTGCATCGGGGCATCGAGACATCACGTTTTGGATGCTGTTGGGCCAGGCCTGGACGTTGGCATCTGCGAGATTGCCCAGGTCAGGGCTTTCCTCGCTCTTGACGAAACATCCGCCGTACAGGATTTTGTCTGCCGGAAACCACACCACGATATTGTCTGGCGTGTGGCCTTCGCCCGGGTAAATGACGCGAAAGCGGTGCGTTCCGAATTCGAACATTTGGTCTGGACGGACGATTTTATTGGCCTTCGGTTCCCCGAATTTCTCGCAAAGCGCATACGTCTGCTCGCTGGAATAGGTTGCTATCCCCGCTTTCCTAAAGATATCGAATCCGCCGGTGCGGTCGTCGTGAAAATGCGTCGCCAAGCAAAGGATGACTTTCTTTTTGTGTTTGCGCCAAATGGAATCGAGTAGTGGCTGGCATTGTGTGGTATCCCACGGCGTATCGATCAAGATAGCACCCTTCGGCGTGACGATATACATGCCGTTGGCCGGATACGGTTGACCGCCGTAGTCTTTATGGGTCGTGAAAACATAGAAGTCTTCGGTTAGTTTCTGGATTTCGAGTTTTTGTGCAAAACCGGAAACGCTTAAGAGCAGGAAAATGAGCAACTTTTTCATGGTTAACAATCGGCCATATTGACGGCCACGGCGAGCCCGCCTTCGGAAGTTTCCTTGTATTTGTTGTTCATGTCTTTTGCCGTTTGCCACATCGTATCGATGACTTTGTCCAGCGGCACTTTGGCGTTTTTCGGATCGGTTTCCAGGGCGAGTTCGGCGGCGTTGATGGCCTTGATGGCGCCCATGGTATTGCGCTCGATGCACGGGATCTGGACCAATCCGCCCACCGGATCGCAAGTCATGCCTAAGTGGTGTTCCATCGCGATTTCAGCCGCCATGAGCACTTGTTCGGGTGTGCCGCCCATGACTTCGCAAAGCGCGCCGGCCGCCATTGCAGACGATACGCCGATTTCGGCCTGACAGCCGCCCATAGCCGCAGAAATGGTGGAGCCTTTCTTGAAAATACTGCCGATTTCCCCTGCAACCATCAGGAATTGTTTGATTTCGTTATCGCCGCCCTGGTGGTTTTCGATGGTGAGATAATACATCAATACCGCCGGAATGACGCCCGCGCTTCCGTTGGTTGGCGCCGTCACTACGCGGCCGAGCGCGGCGTTGACTTCGTTGACGGCCAACGCGAAACAGCTTACCCATTTCAGGATTTGCCGGAACTTCACTTCGGTTTTGCGGATGGCTTCGAGCCATTCTTGCGGATTGTTGTAGTTGGAAAGGCCAATCAGGTTCTGGTGCATGTCAAATGCGCGCCTCCGCACACTCAAGCCGCCGGGTAAAATGCCTTCCGAATGGCAACCGATGTACATGCATTCCAGCATGGTGTGCCATACCCGGAGCAGTTCGTCGTGGATTTCCTGCTCGCTGCGTAGTGACTTTTCGTTTTCGTAAACGATGTCGGAGATTTTCTTGTGTTCTTGCTGCGTGTAAGCCAACAATTCCTCGGCTTTGTCTATCGGATAAGGAAACGTGCTTTTGGCGACTTTCTTTTTCTTGGCGTTGCTGCGTTCTTCCTTGACCACAAAACCGCCGCCGATGGAGTAGAACGTAGATTCGTAATGCGAACCATCGTCAAAATAAGCGGTAAACATCAGGCCGTTGGCATGGAACGGCAGGAAGTTTTTGTTGAAAACGATGTCCATCAAAAAGGAAAACGAGATGATTTTCTCGTTGCCCAGATGGATTTCGTTTTTCTCTTCGATGTCTTTGATGATGCCGGAAATGTTTTCCACCGGGATGTATTCCGGATCTTGTCCGCTCAAGCCCAGCATGACCGCCAGGTCTGTGGCGTGTCCTTTTCCGGTCAGTGACAGCGAACCATATAAATCGACTTTGACGCGTTCCGTACTGCCCAGCTTGCCTTGTTCTCGGAGTTCAGACAAGAAGCGTTCGGCGGCACGCCATGGGCCAAGCGTGTGCGAACTGGACGGCCCGACGCCGATTTTCAACATGTCAAATACGGAGATGGATTCCTGCATAATCTGGATTTAGCTTCACAAATATAATCGGATTGCACCAACACGGTGCGCGCGAGCCGTTAAAATTATGGAAAGAGTGGCCGGGAAACGGCCCGAATTATTATTTTTGGGCATTCTTAAAATACCATGAAGAAACTCCTTGTATTGCTGCTTTTGTCGTCATCGGTGCTGTCCGGGCAAACATTAAATGAAATGCATGCCCGAAGCATAAAAGCCTATAAAAGAGATGACTTCAAGCTTTTTTTGGAATGGACCAAAAGACTAGACAGCATCCGTCCATCGCATCCATCGTACACTTATAACCTGGCCGCCGCGTACGCCTTGAACCAACAGCCGGAACGCGCCATCGCCATGCTAAAAAAATCCATTCTTATGGATGGCAGTACGGCGTATGAGCAAGACAAGGATTTTGTGTCGCTGCACAATCTGGCAGGTTTCCAGCAGTTGGCGCAGTATAAAACGACGGTACAACAGCCGGTAAGCACGTCGGCCAAAGTCGTGTCGCTCAGTGAAAAAGACTTGCATCCGGAAGGTTTGTGCTACCTGGCCAAAAAGAAGAAGTGGCTGGCAGGCAGCGTCAGGAAAGGTAAAATCGTTGTGTTCGACCTGAAATCGGGCGAATGTATAGACTGGCTCGATACAGATTTGCCGGTGTTTTCAATCAAGGCCGATGAAGATGAAAAATACCTGTGGGCCGCAACGGCTGCGGTTCCTGAGATGGAAGGTTTTGACCTGAAATGGGACGGCCGTGGCGAGGTGCTCAAAATCGAAATCAAGTCCAAGACAATCGTGGCGCGGTTCAAGGCGCCGGGAAAACACGTCTTCGGGGATTTGATAGTGGCGCGGGATGGTGCGGTGTATGTGTCCGACAGCGAAAATCCGGTCGTCTATAAAATAGAAGGCGACGCCATGATACCGTGGTTCAGGCTTAACGACCGCATTTATAGCTTTCAGGGATTGACCTTCAATGCAGACCAGTCTAAAATTTACCTGGCAGACTATCTGAGCGGCATCGTTGAAATTCCGGTGGCCGCGCCCAAGGCGTTCCGTTTCCTATCTATGCCTGACGGTACGGTCGAGAAAGGCATTGACGGCTTGGTTTGGTTTGACCAATCGCTCATTGCAATCCACAACGGCGTGAAGCCCATCCGCGTCATCCGATACAAAATGGATGGCGCAGGAAATCTTGTCGGTTATGAAACGATAGACAACAACCGGCCGGAATTCGCTGAACCCACTTTGGGAACTGTGGCAAAAGACGCTTTCTACTTTTTCGGGAATTGCCCTTGGCCGGCCTATGACATTCGGCACCAGCTTGATCTTTCCAAACTTCAGGCGCCGGAGCTTTATTCCTTCCGATTGCGGAAATGATGGTTTAGCACGACCGCGCTGGTCGCGATACCGAGTAAATCGAACCCCAAATCGTACAGGCTGAAACTGCGCATCGGCGAAAGTTGCTGCAATGTTTCCTCGACGATGGCAATTGCCGTTGCGAGGATGATTCCGTGTGGCAGTCTGAAAGTGGTACCTGAGACCGACTTGTGGAAGACTTTCCCGAGCAGATAACCCCACCATCCATACAAAATAAAATGCCCTATGCTGTCGTAGTAGGGAATGTCGTGGAGTTTGGTCGGGATTAGCCCAGCATACGCCAAGAAGCCGATAAGCACCATCGCCGCGGAATACAAGACAAGCTGGATTTTATGGGTCATGTTCAGGGATAAACGAAGGTGTTCCTCATTTATTTTGGAGCAGATGCACTGTCAGTGGCCGTGGTAACGATACTTTTTGGCATCTCACACAGCGTAATGATGACAGGTTGTCAGTAAATTGAGCGTAATTGGTGACACGGCGTTCATTTTTCGGCCATGGCACAACGCTTGACAATGGCGCCGCGAAACTTGAAAAAATCATTTTAAATCATAAACTAAACACATAAGAAAATGGGTAAAATCATTGGAATCGACTTGGGCACCACGAACTCCTGCGTTGCCGTTATGGAAGGTAGCGAACCGGTAGTCGTACCAAATGCCGAAGGAAAAAGAACCACGCCGTCGGTCATCGCTTTTGTTGAAGGCGGCGAAATCAAGGTAGGCGACCCGGCCAAAAGGCAAGCGGTCACCAACCCGCAAAAAACCATTGCATCCGTGAAGCGTTTCATGGGCAACAAATTCTCCGAAAGCCAGAAAGAAGCCGAGCGCGTTCCTTATAAAGTGGTGAAAGGCGACAACGATACACCGCGTGTGGACATCGACGGCCGCCTGTACACGCCGCAGGAATTGTCTGCGATGACGTTGCAGAAGATGAAGAAGACCGCCGAAGATTACCTCGGGCAAACCGTGACGGAAGCGGTGATCACCGTTCCGGCGTATTTTAACGACGCGCAACGTCAGGCCACCAAGGAAGCCGGAGAAATCGCAGGCCTGAAAGTCATGCGTATCATCAACGAGCCAACCGCTGCGGCATTGGCTTACGGACTCGACAAAAAAGGACAAGACCAGAAGATTGCCGTTTACGATTTGGGCGGCGGTACGTTCGATATTTCCATCCTGGAATTGGGCGATGGCGTGTTCGAAGTATTGTCAACGAATGGTGACACACACTTGGGCGGGGATGACTTTGACCAGGAAATTATCAACTGGTTGGCCGACGAGTTCAAAACGGAAGAAGGTGTTGACCTGCGTCAGGATCCGATGTCGCTCCAGCGTTTGAAGGAAGCGGCAGAGAAAGCGAAAATTGAATTGTCTTCATCCTCGCAAACCGAAATCAACTTGCCGTACATCACGGCCACGGCCTCCGGACCGAAACACTTGGTGAAAACCCTGACCCGCGCGAAATTTGAGCAATTGACCGACACACTCGTAAGGCGTTCCATGACACCGGTGGAAAAAGCGTTGAAGGACGCAGGATTGTCTAAGTCCGACATCGACGAAATCATCCTCGTGGGCGGCTCGACCCGCATCCCGAAAATCCAAGAAGAAGTAGAGAAATTCTTCGGTAAGAAACCTTCGAAAGGCGTAAACCCGGACGAAGTGGTCGCCATCGGCGCGGCCATTCAAGGCGGTGTTTTGAGCGGTGACGTAAAAGACGTGCTCTTGCTCGACGTAACGCCACTGTCACTCGGTATCGAAACCATGGGCAATGTGATGACTAAACTCATCGAGTCCAACACGACCATCCCGACCAAGAAATCACAGGTGTTCTCGACTGCCGCCGACAACCAGCCAAGTGTTGAAATCCACGTGCTGCAGGGCGAGCGGACAATGGCGCACGACAACAAAACCATCGGACGTTTCCACCTGGACGGCATTCCGCCTGCACCGCGAGGCGTGCCACAGATTGAGGTGACTTTTGACATCGATGCCAACGGCATCATCAAAGTGTCGGCTACTGATAAAGGCACCGGAAAATCGCATGACATCCGTATCGAGGCATCGTCTGGACTGACACCTGAAGAAATCGATAGGATGAAGAAAGACGCCGAAGCCAATGCCGATGCAGACCGCAAGGCCAAGGAAAAAGCCGACAAGCTCAATGAAGCCGATTCGATGATTTTCCAGACAGAGAGCCAATTGAAAGAATACGGTGAAAAGTTGTCGGCGGGTAATAAGGAAGCGATTGAATCTGCACTCGCGGGCTTGAAATCGGCCTACGAAACCAAGGACATCGACACCATCCAGCCGGCGCTTGACAAGATCAATGAAGCTTGGAAAAACGCGTCGGAAGAAATGTACAAGCAAACCGAAGCGCAAGGCCAGCCGCAACCGGAAGCGCCACAAGGTGAAAGCCAGGGCGACAACGTGCAGGATGTTGACTATGAAGAAGTAAAATAATTTCTAGATGAAGATGAAAAGCCCCGCAACTCGCGGGGCTTTTTATTTTTAATGATGGCGGAACGCAATAGATTTTTTGTTCTCTTTGCTCCGAAAGAGGTTGCCTATCCAAGTGGAAACACGCCCAAAGAGATTTCGCTTTCGGGCAAAAACAACTTCACCCAACAATGCAATGCCATTGCTTTCCATTTCGACATCGTAAGAATCTGCCTGCTTTACGGTTACCACTATGTCATTTAGCCCTATAAATGAAAATACCAAGACATCGCCGGTTTGGGCCTCAATGGCATACCGTCCGTCAAGATCGGTTTGCGTGCCGATATTTTTGTCCTTTATCACTACATTCACGCCCGGGACAGGCAAGCCATTTTCAGAGACGATTCCTGAAACGCGCCTTTGCCTTGCAATTGTGTCCTGCCTTGCGGCTTCATTGGACAACATCGCATCTGTCTTTTCAATCTTGGGCTGCGCCTGCGCAACCGTGGTTTCGTGCCCGAGAATGGCAAAGACGGTAGTAGCCGCTAAGGTCCATACGCGATGCTTTTCTTGCTTTGCGACAAGTTCACGATTCAGTTGCGTACCCGAAAAACGACCACAAATTTTTCCGCTCGCAGTCATTCGCTCCAGGATTTGCCGGTCTGACCATGTCGTGAAGTCGGTTAAGTTCTTCTGGCATTGTTCGCAAAACCTGCCCTTTTCAACGATTGGCATTTCGTTCCATTTTTCATGGCACGGTGTCGGAATGGAGAGGTGTATGTTGCCCTTCATTTCCCAAACATAAAAAAATTATCCTTTTGAATGGAGTAGTTCCACAATTGCTTCGCCGATACGGTCGTTAAAATCTATCGGACGCTCAAGTGGCCATTCAATGCTTTTGGCGAAGTCCATGAATTCTTCATCGTGTGCGCGCCGCTTGCCTGTATTCGGGTCAACCGGAATAAAGCTTGTCCAGAGCAAAGATTTGAGTTGTTGCGTGGGTTCGTCCATCATCAGCATTTCCACCAACAATTCATTGTCGGAACTTTTAAGTAGCCGTGTCCGGATGACGACCTTCTCGGCGTACTTCACCGGTTTCAAGTAAGCGATCTGATGGCCACCGACAACCCAGCTTATCCCTTTAACATAGTAACTATGCAGCTGTAGCCCATAATGGTGTTCCAGATGTTCTTCGCGTGCGTGGAGAAAATAGTCCAAGTAGCGCGCGTTGTTCAGGTGGCCGAAAAGATCGCAATCAGAAAAACGTATTTTGAAAGTTGATTCAGGTGTTTTGTTCATTTTTTATTTATTTTTTGCTAAGCTATACACAATACTATATTTTTGCAAGTAGTATATAAAAAGCGTATTGCTACGTCTGGACATACTGTTGTAAACCACAAGCCATCACGTATGAAAAATTTTGAAAAAAAATGCCCGGTCAGTTATGCCATCGACCTCATTGGCGGGAAATGGAAACTTACGATTCTCCATACGCTCGCGCAAAACAACGGCCCGATGCGGTTCAAGGAACTCGAGCGTACCATCGTCGGGATAACGCCTACGATGCTCACCAAGCAACTGCGCGCGCTGGAGGACGCCGAGCTCGTGCGCCGGAAAATATTTGCGACTGTTCCGCCGACGGTAGAGTATAAACTGAGCCGACACGGCGTATCGATGAAGCCCATGATCGCCGAAATCGAAAAATGGGGCACCGATCAAATGCTGCACAAAGGCTTGGAGCCGCAACCGAGAATTTACTCGTAAACGACAGGAAAGTTTTGGTGTTTCCAAAATAAGTTTGATATTGAACCGTTCTTTTAAAAAAGTCTATGAAAAATATTTTGTTACTACTGCTGGCTGTTGTAAGCCTCAATGTTCAAGCCCAAAAGAAGAAGCCCGTCAAGAAAAAGCCCATGGCAACGGCATCAAAAAGTGCAGTATTGGCCAAATCAGATAACCTGACCGCCGAAATGCTCGAAAAGAACGACACTTACCTGTTTTACACGCTTTCTGGAAAAGACACCTTATTTGCCAAGCCAATTGTGAAGAAAGAAGGCGCGCCTGCAGAAGTCAAGATCGTCCCGTTTACTTCGGGCGGCGCAAAACTCCACTTGATTTCCTGGCAACAGAAAAAGAAAATTGGCGACGCCAAGACCAAACTGGAAAACATCACTGAAAGCCGCACCGAAGTCTGGGATGTCGCGGCGAAGAAAATGGTATTCGAAAACACCTACACGGTAAACAACATCACCGAAGTCGTGTGGCTCGACGCCAACAAAACCGCATCAAAAACCGAAGAAAAAATCAGGCGTGGCGGCACGGAATGTACGCTATCCGCTCAGGGCGACATCATCCTGAAAAACAAGTCGCAGGAAAGCAAATTGGTATTCGACGCGAAACAACAGAAGTTCGTCGCCAAGAAATAATTTCAATACACGTTTTTCCTTTTCTTAGAAAAAACTTTCACCAAAATACCGGCAACCAGCGCGGCCAGCCCGATTTGCATGATGGTGATGGAAATGAGTTCGTTGCGGTTGTATCGGATGACCATTTCTTCTGTCGGGTCTTGGTAGGGAACGCCCGCAAAAACTATTTCATAAATAAAACCGACGACAATCAGCGCCAGTCCTATTTTAATGAGATGTTTTTTGATCCAGTTCATTATTCTGATACCTTGATTTCAAAAAGTTTGTCCCAGTTCTTGCCGGTGACGAAAATCGTTTTGGTCTTCGGGTTGTAGGCGATGCCGTTCAGGACTTCCGCCGTTGGGCTTTTCAGTTCTTTGCGCAGGGCAGACAAATCCAGCACGCCAGTCACTGCGCCGGTGGCCGGATCAATCACCGCGATGCCGTCCTGTTGCCAGATGTTGCCGTAAATCTTGCCATCAATCATCTCGATTTCATTCAGGCTTTTAATCTTGTTCGCCGCCCAATACACGTTTACGTTGCCCACCATTTTTTGCGTGGCCGGATCCATTTTCCAGATCTTCTCCGTACCATCGGTCTGGTAAATGTGTGTGCCGTCGTTGGTCATGCCCCAACCTTCGATGGGTTTGTCGTATTTAAACGTCTTTTCGAGTTTCAAGGTGTTGGCGTTGTAGATGAATCCTACGCCGGATTGCCAGGTCAATTGGAAAATCCGCCCGCCGATGGCCGTTATGCCTTCTCCGAAATATTGGGCTTCCAAATCCACTTGTTTAAAGACTTTCCCTGTTTTATAGTCGTACTTCCTGAAATAAGATTGCCCTTTCTGGCCGGTACTTTCCAAAAGTGTATCGCGGTAAAATTCAAGCCCTTCGGTGAACGAAGTCACGTCATGCGGATAGGTATTGACCACGGTATATGTCAAGACATCTGCCTGCACATCAGAAATCACTTCGATGCGGTCTGTCACCTCCAGATTTTGTCCTTCGAAGTACACCAGCGCCTTGAGTTGCTGGTAGCCAAAATTTGTGTCGGCCAAATCAAACATGAATTTGTTTGTGCCCTTCACCATACCTAGTTTTTCGCCGTTTACGAAATAGACAATGCTGTCAACGGTCTTGCCCTGCGGGTTCAGGATTTCCAGTGTGGCCTTGTCGCCTTTTGTGTATTGTTCTTTCATGGCGCCGCCGTTGAACCGGAACAATTCGGCGTTGTCTTTTTTTTCACAGCTAAAGGCTGCGGCTAATATCGTGAGGGCGAACAGGTTGTAAAACTTCATGTTGACGGCTAAAAAATCCTTATTTATTTGTGCATTTGCCTTGCGAAAATACGAAAAGATTGTACATTTGCAACGGCAAGTCCTGCACGACCAGCTCCTGCAGAATCCTCCAGGGTGGGAACACAGCAAAGGTATGCGGTTGTAGCGGTGCGATGCAGGTCGCTTGCCATTTTTTTCTTCTTTTTACACGGTCTTCCTCAGGGAAGATTTTTTCGTTTTTTAGGAGCCATTCCGGCTGTACGCTGTAGCTTTTTCAAACACGCCGCTTTTGCTGCGCTTCTTCCGGCTTCCGTTGGTCGCCGTCACAAACGCGAAAAAGCAAGCGCTTTTTTCAAAAGGCTGCCGCTGCCATCCGGGCTAAACAGTTGACAATTGATAATTGACAATAGACAATTGACAATTAATAATTGGTTATTTTTGAAACCAGATTGACCTTGAGTGTTCCCATTTCCAAATTTCCAAATTTTCAAATTTTCAAATTCGCAAATTTTGTCTAAAATCATCCTCATCACCGGCGCGTCGTCGGGCATCGGAAAAGCCATCGGCGAATACCTTTACCATAAAGGTTACACGGTGTACGGCACCAGCCGCCAGCCTGAAAAGATTGTGAATTCAATGTTTCCATTGCTCGCGCTCGATGTCCGTGACCAAGACAGCATCCGGCGTTGCGTGGATGAAGTCATCCGGATTTCGGGCCGCATAGACGTCTTGGTGAACAACGCTGGCGTGGGCATCACCGGCCCGCTGGAAGAAATTCCGTCGGCGGAAATCAAGGCCAATTTCGAGACAAATCTTTTTGGCCCGATCGAGATGATGAAGGCCGTATTGCCGCATATGCGCGCCAAGAAATCGGGGCTGGTCATCAACGTGACATCCATTGCGGGCTATATGGGTTTGCCGTACCGCAGCGTGTATTCGGCGTCAAAAGGCGCCTTGGAACTCATCACAGAAGCTTTGCGCATGGAAGTCAAGCCATTCAACATCCAGATCACCAATGTGGCGCCCGGCGATTTTGCGACCAATATCGCGGCCGGCCGTTACCATGCGCCGCTCAGTCCGGCGTCTGATTACGCCAAAACCTACGAAATGATCTTGGCCGAAATGAATGCGCACGTGGACAGCGGCAGCAGCCCGGTTCAAATGGGCGAAGCGATTTACCGCATCATTAATACGCCGCAGCCGAAAATCCATTACAAAGTGGGCGCGTTCATGCAGAAATTCTCCATCGTTCTCAAACGCGTCCTGCCGGACAAAGTGTATGAAAGGATGTTGATGAAGCATTACAAATTGTAACGGCATCCGGCCTTTGTATTTTTTAAATGATTGTTGCGGTTCTCCCGTAAAATAGTTCCGGTTTATTTTAGTAATTTCGCGGCGGGTTGGAAGCCCGGCGCGAAGCGCAACGCCACAATTAAAAACACAACTTTATATATTATGAAATTTTTTATCGACACTGCGAACCTCAATGACATCAAACAAGCGCAAATGCTTGGCGTCCTGGATGGCGTAACCACGAACCCGTCGTTGATGGCCAAGGAAGGCATTGCGGGCAAGAACAATATCCTGAAACATTACGTTGACATCTGCAACATCGTGACCGGCGATGTGAGCGCGGAAGTCATCGCGACGGATTACGACGGCATGATCAGGGAAGGCGAAGAGTTAGCCGATTTGCACGAACAAATCGTCGTGAAGTTGCCGATGACCAAGGAAGGCGTCATGGCGTGTAAATATTTTTCGGATAAAGGCATCAAGACCAATGTGACGTTGGTATTCTCTGCCGGCCAAGCGATTCTTGCTGCGAAAGCTGGAGCTACTTATGTGTCACCTTTTATCGGCCGTTTGGATGACGTTTCAACGGATGGCTTGGCCTTGATCGAGGAAATCCGCCAGATTTACGACAACTACGGTTATGAAACGGAAATCCTGGCAGCATCGGTTCGCCACACGATGCACATCGTGAACTGCGCGAAAATCGGTGCCGACGTCATGACCGGACCATTGTCTGCCATCATGGGCTTGTTGAAACACCCGCTGACCGATATTGGACTGGCGCAGTTTATTGCGGACTACAAGAAAGGGAATTGACAATTGATAATTGACAATGGATAATTAAAAAGCCTGACAACGTCAGGCTTTTTTATAGACAACGTATTTCATTGTCCATTATCCATTATCAATTGTCAATTACTTCAGGTTTTCCTCAAACCGGCTATCAAACAATCCTGTAAAGGCATTGGCGATTTTTCCGTCTTGGCCCAAGATAATGGTGCGGTGGATTTTCGTGATCGCCCATTTGGCTCGCATGTCCTCGAAGTTTGCGGCGCGAACCTCGACGACACCGTTGAATTTGTAGTTGCCCAATAGCTTCTGCCATTGCACCGTGTCTGCATCCAGATTTACGGCGATGAATTGGTAATCCTGGTGGTTTTTCAAAAATGCCAATGTCTTCTTGTGCGATTCGAGCAGATGCGTCGGGGCTTTTTCGGTCCAGAAGAAAATGACGGTTTTGCCGGTGATCAGTTGGTCTGACGAAACGGTTTGCCCATCGGCGGTCACGAGGTCTACGGCAGGCAATTTATTTCCGGGCTTGAGCAACCTGATGGCATTGCCGATTTTCAGGATTTCGTTTTTCTGGCTTTTGTCGGTGGAATATTTGTGGTAGGTTTCCAGGAATTTCTGGTTGTTGCCCATGTTCTGGTCCTCGAGCAGGTAATTGAATGCGATGTTGTTCAATATCGTATTCTTGATTTTTTCGTTCCGGATAAGCGTATCGGCAATATGCATCTTGCTGATGTTGGTCTTGAGCGCCATTTCAGGATCGGCATCCAGTCCCGGATTCTTGGCGGCGGCCATGTTGCCCAACCGGTGCGACAAATACTTCACGAAAGGCGAATACCCAGAAAGCGCCGGGTTGTTCACATCAATGGATTCTCGGAAACAGTAGTAATTTTTGGGCAGTTTCGCCATGACGTCCTCGCCAGTCCTGATTTTATGGATCAGCGGATAGATCTCTTTCTTGGAATAATACGGAAGGTTTACGGCGGCATCGGCCACTATGTCAAATTCGTCGCTCCACTCGATCTCGTCTTTCTTGTCCTCGTATCTTTTGCAGTTTTTCTTGTGCGACTTTTCCACCGATTTCATGAATTTGCCCACCGGATAATCAAATACGGTAAACATACTGTCCTTGTCTTTTTCGTTGGAAAGGTACGTGTCCATCAAGAAGTTGTTCTTGCTGTCGCCGCGGCCGGAAAACGTAATGGAATTGTCGAAGTCCTGCGTATTGATGAGCACCATCAGGCTGTCGTTCTTGTCGAAGAATACATATTGGTATTCGGGTTCGTGCTTGAACGTGTAAAGCCCTGGCGCGAGTGAGTCGTATTTTTTGAAGAACCGATTGTTCTTGTCGAGTTTCAGGGTGTCGCAAAAACCGGAATCGTTGGAAAAGACAATGTAAGGTGCAGCCGGGTTCACGACTTCGCCGCCAAAATAAGCGGTAAAATTATCGTCCTTGAATGGCTTCCCGCAGGACGAGAAAAGCGCCACGATTGGCAGGCAAAGGCAACAGCAGGATGTCCTGAAAACGTTCATCTGAAGGGATTAGACAGTGTACAAATGTATCCGACTTGTTAATAAGTTGCTGTTAAGGCGGCGTTAAAAGTAATTTTGAGGGAATTGCGATTGATCATGGACGATTTTATCGATTGTGAATTGTGGTTATGAATTGTGAATTATCAATTATCGATTGTCCATTGAGAATTGATTCCGTACTTTTGCGGCGAATTTTTACAGCCAAAAAAACATGCTAACAGTCAATAATCTCTCGGTACAATTCGGCAAGCGCATCTTGTTTGATGAAGTCAACACCGTCTTTTCGGATGGCAACTGCTACGGCGTCATCGGAGCGAACGGTGCCGGAAAGTCCACGTTCCTTAAAATATTGTCGGGCGAAATGGATCCGACGTCCGGCCACGTGTTCCTCGAACCGGGCAAGCGCATGTCTGTCCTGAACCAGAACCACAACATGTTCGACGAGAAAACCGTCCTGGAAACCGTGATGATGGGCAACAAAACGTTATTTGCCGTGAAGAAGGAAATGGACGAATTGTACGCTGATTACGACGACAAGCATGCAGACCGCATCGGGGAATTGCAGGTGCAATTTGAGGAAATGAACGGCTGGAATGCAGATTCGGACGCCGCGGCTTTGCTGTCAAACCTCGGCATCGGGGAAGAATTCCACTACACGTTGATGGGCGACCTGGACGGAAAGCTCAAAGTACGCGTCTTGTTGGCCCAGGCGCTTTTCGGCAACCCGGACGTGCTCATCATGGACGAACCTACCAACGACCTTGACCTCGAAACCATTACGTGGTTGGAGAATTTCTTGGCCAATTATGACAATACCGTGATTGTGGTATCGCACGACCGTCACTTTCTGGACGCGGTGTGTACGCACATTTCAGACATCGATTTCAGCAAGATCAACCACTATTCGGGCAACTACACGTTCTGGTACGAGTCGAGCCAACTCGCCGCGCGCCAACGTGCCCAGCAGAACAAGAAAGCCGAGGAGAAAAAGGCCGAATTGGAAGAATTCATCCGCCGTTTCTCCGCCAACGTAGCCAAATCGAAACAGGCCACATCCCGTAAAAAGATGATCGAGAAATTGAACATCGCCGAGATCAAGCCGTCGAGCCGCCGTTATCCTGCCATCATTTTCGAACAGGAACGCGAAGCCGGTGACCAGATCTTGAACGTCCAGAACTTGGCTGCTTCCGTGGACGGCGAAACACTGTTCAAGAACATCGATTTGAACATGGCCAAAGGCGACAAAATCGTTTTATTTTCCAAAGATTCTCGCGCCACAACAGCATTCTACGAAATCCTGAACGGCAACCAGAAAGCCGATGCCGGGACTTACGATTGGGGCATTACGACCACACAAGCCTATCTCCCGGTAGACAACCATGAGTTTTTCCAGAATGACCTCACACTCGTGGATTGGCTCCGTCAATGGGCAAAGACCGAAGAGGAAAGGGAAGAAGTGAACATCCGCGGCTTCTTGGGCAAGATGATTTTCTCGGGCGAAGAAGCGCTGAAAACCTCACGCGTACTCTCGGGCGGCGAGAAAGTGCGTTGCATGATCTCGCGCATGATGATGACGCGCGCCAACGTGTTGATGCTCGACGAACCTACGAACCACCTGGATCTGGAATCGATCACCGCATTCAACAACTCACTCAAGAATTTTAAAGGTTCGGTGATTTTTACCACGCATGACCACGAATTCGCGCAAACCGTGGCGAACCGCGTGGTTGAACTCACACCGAATGGCGTTATTGACCGTTACATGACCTTCGACGATTATCTGGATGATGAGAAAATCCAGGAGTTGCGCAAGAAGATGTACGCATAAAATCAAAAAAGCCTGTCGCGAAGACAGGCTTTTTCTTTACCCAATTTTTCTATTTTTTGACCCGGCTTATGACCCAGACGATTAAGGCGATGACCAGCAGCACCAAGAATATCCCTACTCCCATACCTGCTTTGAAAATGCCTTCTACCAGTTCACAGCCAGAAAACAGTGTTAATACCAAGAATAGCAAGATCGTTTGTGTGAATTGTTTTTTCATGGTTTCGTGTTAGATGGTTTTATATCGGTAAAGTTGCGTCGGTTTAACATGATTTTGTTTATACGATGGAAATTAAATTTTACACGATTAACAGTTGCAGGCAAAAACAATTTTCACCAGCGGGAAAAAATCGCTATTTTTACCTCCCAAACGCGAACTGCTTATGGGCCAGAAAGTACTGCTTACCACTAAGGAAGTTGACATCATCCTGCATCGTTTGGCCTGCCAACTGATTGAAAAACACCTTGATTTTTCAGACACCGTACTCATCGGCATTCAGCCACGCGGCACGTATCTCGCCAACCGGTTGAAGAATTTGCTCCAGAAAGATTACAAATTGCCCGAGGTAACACTGGGTTTTCTCGACATCACTTTTTTCCGCGACGATTTCCGCCGTACCGATAAACCCGTTGAAGCCAGCCCAACCACACTCGATTTTGTCATCGACAACAAAAAAGTCATTTTCATAGACGACGTTTTGTACACGGGTCGCAGCATCCGTTCCGCACTGAGCGCCATCCAATCTTTCGGTCGCCCGAGCGAAATTGAATTGCTGGTCTTGATCGACCGCCGGTTCAGTCGCCATTTGCCCATCCAGCCCGATTACCGTGGCCGTCAGGTGGATGCCTTGGGTGGCGAGAAAGTAAAAGTGAACTGGAAGGAAAATGACGGGCAGGACAGCGTTTACCTAATCAATTGCAACGAATAATGAGCGAGCTCTCCGTAAACCACTTGTTGGGCATCAAATACCTCACGCCGAAAGACATCGATCTGGTGTTCGAGACGGCAGACCATTTCAAGGAAGTGCTGCAACGCCCGATCAAGAAAGTGCCATCGTTGCAACACATCACCATCGCCAATATTTTTTTCGAGAACAGTACGCGCACCAAGTTGTCCTTTGAACTCGCGCAGAAAAGGCTGTCTGCCGATGTGATGAGTTTTTCGGCGGCGCAGTCTTCGGTTAAGAAGGGCGAAACCTTGATCGATACTGTAAACAACATATTGTCGATGAAGGTCGATATGGTCGTGATGCGCCATTCGCATCCGGGTGCGGCGTATTTCCTATCGCAAAATGTCAAGGCCAGTATCATTAATGCCGGAGACGGTGCACACGAACACCCCACGCAGGCCCTGCTGGACAGTTATTCCATCAGGGAAAAACTGGGCGGTGTGGGCGGCAAGAAAGTCGTGATCGTCGGCGACATCCTGCATTCGCGCGTAGCATTGTCAAATATCTATGCGCTGCAGATGCAGGGTGCCGAGGTGAAAGTCTGTGGCCCGAAAACGCTCATCCCGAAATACATCGAAAGCCTCGGCGTCACGGTAGAACCGAATTTGCGCAAAGCCTTGGAATGGTGCGATGTGGCCAACATGCTCCGCGTCCAGAACGAACGCATGGATGTCAATTATTTTCCATCGACCCGCGAATATGCCCAACAATATGGCGTTGACATGGCCTTGCTGCAATCGCTGAAAAAGGAAATCGTGATCATGCATCCGGGCCCGATCAACCGCGGCGTGGAAATCACCAGCGAAGTCGCCGATTCGTCGCAATCCGTCATCCTCAACCAAGTGGAAAACGGCGTGGCCATCCGTATGGCGGTCATCTATCTGCTGGCGTCGAAAATAAAATGACCTCCGGCATTTAGCGCATCGGGAGAACTTCGTAAATTTGGACGAAAGGCCACCGCCCGAACCAAAATCCCCGCTTATGAAAGTCGAGCAGAAAGGAAACAGCACCATTGTTAAGGATACGCAGGCCAACGCCGAAGCATTCCTGATGAAACTCACGCACGAACACAAAACCTTCGAGAAACAGAATTTGATCCTGGACATCACGGCCGATAAAACCGTGTCGCTCAAAACCATCAGCCAATTCAAATCCTTGTCTAAAATCCATCGCAAAGGCAAAAAATCATTCGTGATCGTGGCCGACGGCATTGACTTTACGCAAGTGCCCGATGCCTTGGTCGTTGTCCCGACGGTATTGGAGGCGCATGATTTGATCGAGATGGATGAGATTGAGCGCGACCTTGGTTTTTAATTAATAATTAATAGTTAATAATTAATAATTCCATGTCTCGTGATTTTGAGGTTGACCACTATTCATTATTCATTATTAATTATTCATTAGTAAAGTGAAGCTCACCATACTCGGCTGTTACGCCGCCACGCCCCGAACTTTTTCCAGCCCGACGTCGCAAGTCCTGGAAATCAAGAACCATACGTTTTTGATGGATTGCGCGGAAGGCACGCAGGTGCAGCTCCGGAAGAACAAGGTGAAGTTCTCCAAGATCGAACATGTATTCATTTCGCACCTGCACGGCGACCATGTGTATGGTTTGATTGGCTTGGTGTCCACTTACATGTTGCTGGGCCGGACGGCACCGTTGCACATCCACGGCCCGAAAGGCATCAAGGAAATGATTACGATGCAATTGCGGTTGTCGCAATCCTGGACCAACTATGAGTTGCATTTCCACGAATTGGAAGCCACGTTTCCGGAAGTGGTCTTTGAGGACGATACCGTAGTGGTTTCGACCATTCCGTTGAAACACCGCATTTATACCAACGGTTATCTGTTCAGGGAAAAGCATGGTTTGCGGAAACTCAACGCCGATGCCGCCGAATCGTTCGATATCGATAAGTGTTATTATCGGAACATTGCTTTGGGAAAAGACGTGCCTGACGCCAACGGGAATATCATCAGCAATGACCTTTTGACCTTTGAACCTGTGAAGCCCAAGAGCTACGCTTTTTGTTCGGACACGATTTACGACGAAACCATTGTTTCTTATATTAAAGGTGTCGATATATTGTACCACGAATCGACGTTCCTGGATACCGAACAAGCGCTGGCAGAAAAGACCATGCATGCCACTGCACGTCAGGCGGCGCAAATTGCGAAACTGGCTGGAGCAAATCAACTGGTCTTGGGCCATTATTCAACGAGGTACGACAGCATCCAATTGTTCAAGGACGAGGCGGCAACCGTTTTCCCGGACGTTTTGCTGGCCGACGACGGCGCTGTATTTGAATTTTAAAAATTTGAGTCATGAAAGATTTAAGCGACTACAGAAAATCATACGAGAAAAGTGAATTGGACGAAGCCCACGCGCCGGATTTCCCAATGGAATTGTTCGGGAAGTGGTTTCAGGATGCCGAAGCCACGTCGTCCGGCGAAGAAGTGAACGTCATGACCGTATCGACAATCGGGTTGGACGGTTTCCCGAAAGCCCGGATCATCTTGTTAAAAAAATACGACGCAGACGGTTTTACCTTTTTCACCAACTACGGTTCTGAAAAAGGGAAGGCCATTGCAGCGAATCCAAACATCTGTCTGTCATTTTTCTGGCCGCAGACCGAAAGACAAGTCATCATTAAGGGTGTCGCCGAAAAAGTCCCTCAGGCCGATTCGGACGAATATTTCCTATCACGTCCAAAAGGCAGCAGGCTCGGCGCTTTGGCTTCGAACCAGAGTGAAGTGATTGCGTCACGCAAAGTCATCGATGACCGCTTGGCCGAATTGGAGCAAGTTTATCCAGGTGACGACGTGCCGCGTCCCGAAACATGGGGCGGTTATCTGGTGCGCCCGCTGGAAGTCGAATTCTGGCAGGGTAGGGCCAACCGGTTGCACGACCGCATCCGCTATCGCAAGGAAAATGGATGGATTAGGGAAAGGCTATCGCCGTAATCACCTAATTTTAGTAAATGTTTGCATTCTTTGGGAAGCAACAAAGCAGTCACTTCGGCTGCTTTTTTTATTGTAATTGTAGGAAAATATACCCATGTAAATCATAATTAGTGCATTTCATCGATTTTATTTGGTAGTTTAACGATGATTAGGCTATGTTTGACTCAAGAAAACAAAACAACACGTTCTTATATTAAAGATTTTGCCCCACAATCTACTTTAATACGTCAAACAAAACAAATCAAAATTTTTTAAAGGAGTTTGCCCCACAATCTACTTTAAACAAAACCTACAACGCTATGAGGACAACATTACTCCGTTCATTGTTGCCATTGGCAATGGTGTTCACCATGATTTCTTGTTCTACAGACGAATCTACCCAACCGTCTGGAACAGATACTGCTATTGTTGAAACCTACGATTACAACCCTGCTGAATTGAAACTGATGACCTTGATCAATGATTATAGGGAATCAGTAGGCCTGACCAGGCTCGAAAAAATCAACTACATCTCCTACAAATCTTCAGAGCACAACACCTACATGATGGAAAACAATGTGGTGAACCACGATTATTTCCAGCAACGCTCACAAGATTTGATCAATTTACTCGGCGCCGAGCGCGTAGGCGAGAACATCGCTTACAACTATGGTTCACCGGAAGGTGCATTGCATGCCTGGTTGAACAGCCCGGACCACAAAGCCAATATCGAAGGTGATTACACTAATTTCGGTGTGTCCATCGCAACAGATCCGGACACCGGAAAAACTTACTATACCAATATGTTCATCAAGAAATAATTGGGTAGAATTTGATTGTGTTTTTTTGTTTTGACAACTAAGCCACCCCTGCCCCGGGGTGGTTTTTTCACCTCAGTCAAAACGTTTCCAACCAAACCATTTAAAACAAACCGATATGCTGCTACTATTGATTATTGCCACCGTCCGAAAGACGATGACCCTGCAAAAAGAAAAGCAGATGCGTCAAAGAATCGAAATCCATTAAATCAAGTTTAATAAACCGAAGCACCCGATGGGTGCTTTTTTTTTGTGGAAAAACGGATGACTCGGCCACTCCGGAGTTTCATCTTAGAAATTTCCGCGACACTGGCAAGGAAAAGGTTTACGATCGCTTGTATTCTGAAGCCAGTAACCCGAAAACGACAGAATCTTCGGCCACGCCATCCACGAAGTAATGACCGCGAAGCACGCCTTCTTTCCGGAAGCCGAAACGCTCGGCAAGCTTCAATGACGGAATGTTATAGTCTGCAATCAAGGCTTCCACGCGGTTGAGTTTCATGCCATCGAACCCAAAATCCAGGACGGCACGCATGGCTTCGGTCATCAGGCCTTTTTCCTTGTACACATCGTCGTAAAGCCCATAACCGATTTCGGCCCGTGCATGATCCACGTACCAGGTATGGTAACCGCACCAGCCGATGTGCGCATTTGAAGTTTTGTCGAGCAGGTGAAACCAAAGGAAGCTTTTGTTGAAAGTCGTCAGTCCGTCGGTGTACATTTTCTGCTCCCGGAGAAATCCTTTTTCGGATGTGATGCCAAAGAACGCGCGCAACGCTTCGTCAGAAAATGTTTCATGGACGAATCGGTGGACTTCGGGCGTGATTTTTCTAAGGATGAGTCGGTCGGTGGTGATGGTTTCAAATTCCATGACCGAAAGGTAAAAAAAAACATCCCGGAATGACCGGGATGTTTCTCAATAAAATTGACACTAAATTTATTTTTTGACCGGAACTTTTACGTCTTGGTCCAGCGCCGTGATGATAAATTCACTACGACGGTTTTCCTGATGTTCTTCTTCCGTACACGGTACGCCATCGGCACACTTGTTTTTCAACACGCGCTCGCCGTAGCCGCGACCCGTCAGACGGTCTTTTGCAATACCGTTCTGTACCAACCAAGCAATGGTCGATTTGTTACGACGGTCAGACAACCTGTCGTTGTAGGCGTGGCTCGCACGGCAATCGGTGTGCGAACGGATGTCGAGTTTCATGCTCGGATACTGGTTGAGTACGTCGAGGATTTTCTCCAATTCGAACGCGGCGTCAGGACGGATGTTCCACTTGTCGAGGTCGAACAGGATTTCCTTGATGCCGAATACACCGGCAAGGTCACCACCAATCGGAACCACTTTCACGCGCTTGTCGAGTTGGATCGGTAAGTCCGTTTTTCCGGATTCGGCCGGGATGTGAACTTTGACTTCCTTGGTTTCGTAATCTTCTTTTTCGGCGCGGACATAGTAGTCCGTGTCGCACTCTACTTCAAATTCATAGTAACCTTTGTCATCGGCGACGACTTCACCAATCTTGTTGAACTTGGCGTCCATCAAAGTGACTTTTGTGCCCGGCAGGATTTCTCCGGTTGCGGCGTCGGTCACGATACCTGAAAGCATCTGTTCGCAAATCAGCTTGCGCGTTTCCAGGAATTTGTAGATGTCGTCATTGCCGTTGCCACCGTCGCGGTTCGAGGTCAGATAACCTTTGCGGGTTGCCGTGTCGATCAGGTACGCGAAATCGTCTTTCGGGGAGTTCGCCGGTTCGCCCAGGTTGATTGGTGCTTTCCAGCTTCCGTCTTTGTTTTGGCGCGCCATGAACAAGTCAAGTCCGCCCAAGCCCGGATGGCCATCGGTGGCAAAATACAATTCGCCTTCATCGGTAATCACTGGGAAGGTTTCCTTGCCCGGCGTATTGATTACATCACCCAGATTTTCCGGTGTTCCAAATGAACCGTCGTCATTCACGGTTACTTTAAAGATATCGGATTGTCCGCGCGTGCCTTCCATGTCGGAAGCGAAATACATCGTCTTGCCATCAGCAGAAAGCGATGGGTGTGCACAACTGTAGCCGTCACTGTTGAAAGGCAGTTCGGTGATGTTGCTCCATTCGCCTTGCGGCTCGCTGGATACTTTTCCGTCTTTGTCTTTCTTCTTGTCTTTTTCAGGTGTTTCTACCCAAGTAGCCTTGTAGATTTTCACATACGTATTGCCTGCACCGTTTTTGCCGCGCTTGCCGTCGTTGAAATTGTTGCGGGTAAAATATACTGTTTTACCGTCTTTCGCGAAAGCGGGCGATGTAGCATCGTTGAACTTGGTGTTCATCTTGCGGCCTGCAAATTTAGACACGGGGCCGAGGCTGTCTGTGTCTTTGTCTGGCTGTGCTTTTACTTCCGAAGCGTAAAGGTTCGTGAAATATTGGCCCGTCCAAGAGTGGACACGTTTCGAGAAGTTTCCGGTATCGCGGGCTGAGGCGAAAACGAGTTTGTTCCCGAACAGTGCGCTGCCGTAATCTGAATACTTGGTGTTTACACCGGCATCGGTAATCTTATAACGACCTGAATTCTTCTTGATGACTTCCATGTAGTTTTTGTTGGCCGCGTAGTTTTTGGCGCGGGCATCTTCGGCTACTTTCTGGCTGAAGGTTTCCATCATCTGGTTGGCCTTGTCATATTGCTTGATCGCTTTGAGCGACTGGGCATAGCGGTACAAATACTCCGGTTCCTGCTCGGCGTTCATCGCGAAGAGCTCACCATAATATTGTGCAGCCTTGTCGAATTCAGAGTTGAAATAGAAGGCATTGGCCAACTTCTGGAACAAATCTTCCGACTTATAACCCTTGGCGGCGATGCGTTCGTAGGTCTTTGTGGCATCGATGTAGGCAAACCGGTCGTATTGCTTGTCGGCCCTTGCCTCGCCAGCCTTCTGTGCATAACCGTTGAAAGCTAATACACTGAATAATACTATATACGTTAATTTTTTCATGATGCGCTGTTTTAGAAGAATCTTGGGGTTGTTATACGGTCATGGTTCCTGAAGAGTTCAAATCTAAGGAAAATTTCGTGCGATCCTGAATTGTAACGCCTGAGGTTGGTGGTTTCATGGTCGTATCCGTACCCGATGAACAAGCCGTCGGTGATCTGGAAACCCGCCATGGCACTCACAGCCGCGCTCCAACGATAGGCCACGCCCAGAGTCAATTTTTCGTACAACAGGAAGTTTCCGGAAACATCCACCTGAAGTGGCGCACCTGCAACGACTTTGCTGAGCAATGCCGGCTTGAACTTCAAATCTGGCGTAATGTCAAACACGTAACCTGTGATGAAATAGTAGTTGATCTCACGTTGACGTACCGAATAATCATTGTCGTTGTAGTTCTCTGTCCGGATGAAGTTAGGCACCGACACACCGGCATAGAAGTTACCGCCGTGTAAATACACACCGGCACCGATGCCAGGCGTAAACTTGTTGCTTACATCCTGCAAGTGGTCATCGCCCGGATCTTGCGGGTTCAGGTCGGCACTATTTAGGTTGAACAAGTTACCTGAAGCTTTCAAACCGAAAGACAATTTGTATTCTTCATTCATCGGGACGGTGTAGGAAACGTCAACCGAAATGTTGTTCTCATTGGTAGGCCCAATTTTATCGTTGATGAAAGACACGCCAATGCCGACATTGCTGTTGTTGATGGGCGTGTTCAACGAGAATGCATTAGTAGTAGGAGCGCCGTCGAGCCCGACCCATTGGGTACGGTGCAAGCCGAAGATGCTCATTACTCCTCTCGACCCCGCATAGCCAGGGTTCACGTTGATGGTGTTGTACATGTACTGGGTGAACTGTGCATCTTGCTGCGCATAACTCACCACTCCTGTCAACATCAAAACGAAAAGTAATATTCTTGTTTTCATTAGTTTCTTGTTTTATTCCCGGGAGTTTGGCGGCTCCCGGGAGATGTTAGATTTGAGTGATTATCTTGAAAGGTATAAATATCCGTCTTTTTTCACATTGGCACCATCCGAAGTCGTGTATTCTATGATGTAGAAGTACGTTCCGGTTGGCAACTCAGATGCCTTGGACACTGTAACCCTTCCTTCAGAAACTCCTTTGAAAGAATTTGCAGCGTTGTCATATTGCTTGGTATCGTACACCAGTACACCCCAACGGTTGTAGATTTCTACTTTGTTGGTAGGGTAGCACTCGAACTGTTCGATGTTCTCGATGGAGAAGTACTCGTTCAATCCGTCACCGTTTGGTGAGAAGGCGTTGTGGATCACGATGTCGTTACAAGGGAATGGTCCGCAATCTTCGTCCACAGTCATGATTACTTTAATCGTTCTCGGACAGTTTGGATCGTTAACCGGATATTCCAGTGTATAAGTTCCCAGTTGGACACCATTACCTACAAAGTTGCTTCCGTTCAATCCACCAGAGCCGTCAACATCGATCCAAGTTCCGCCGGTTGGCGTGCCTTCAGGAAGGAGTGCATTCAAATCAACTGGCGTGATATCGGTGAAACAAGCCCTTGAAGGAATGTTCACGTCGGCATTGGTAATCGTGACATTGACAGTCTGTGTGAAAGTACCCACGTTACCACAAGCATCGTCAACAGTCCAGGTTCGTACAATCGTGTAGCTGCCCGCTTGTTGGTTGATGATTGTCTCGGCAAATACCGGCTGGTTAACCGTAGAACAGTTGTCGCCGAATGTCAATTGTGGTACGGCCGGAATCTGGTCGCAAGTCACGTTTACTACGGCGTCGAATGTTTCGTTAGCAAACGGTGCAGTCGAGTCGATTACCGTGATGACTTGTTGGCCGGTGGTAGGGTTGCCGCAAACGTCTGTAGCAATCCAAGTCCTGGTCAACGTATAGCTTGACGGACACGCACCTGGTGTGGTGGTTTCGGTCATCGCTACGGTCGCAGTTCCACAGTTGTCTGTAGCCGTCAGCACAGCAGCCGTCGGGATAGCGTCGCACTCAACCGTGATGTTGGCCGGAATGGCTTGGTCAAAGGTTGGCGAAGTCATATCGATTACAGTGATGTTCTGTACCGCCGTCGCTACGTTGCCGCAAACATCGGTAGCTGTCCAAGTACGTACGAGTGTGTATGAACCTGCACAAGCACCAGTATTGGTTGATTCGCTCATCGTTACCGTTGCACCGCCGTTACAGTTGTCTGATGCGGTCAGGGTAGCGGCTGTAGGAACTGCGTCACAAGATACAGTGATGTCGGCCGGCGCTTGTTCGTTGAACGTTGGCGCGACGTTGTCATCAACAGTAATGATTTGCTGTGCAGTAGTCGTGTTGCCACAAGCGTCGGTGAACGTCCAGGTACGGGTTACCACGAAGGAATTCGGGCAATCGCCTGGTGTAGTTGCATCCACACCGTCAACAGTGATGACTTCACCACAGTTGTCTTCGGCAGTCAGTTGAGACATTGGCGGCACTTCAGCCGTACAAGCGATGGTCATGTCAACCGGCACTTTGGTTTGTACTACCGGTGCTTCGTTGTCGCTTACCGTGATGACTTGTTGCGCAGTCGATGTGTTGCCACAAGCATCTGTAAATGTCCAGGTACGAGTCGTTATGAACATGTTCGGACAACCGCCTTGTACAGTGGTGTCCACACCTTCTACGGTGATCATCTCTCCGCAGTTGTCCATGGCAGTCAATGAAATCATCGCTGGAACTTCACCTGCACAAGTCAGGGTAATATCGGCTGGAGCCTGAGGCGCAACCGGTGCCACATCGTCATTAACAGTAATGACTTGTTGAGCAGTGGAAGCGTTACCGCAAGCGTCGGTGAATGTCCAAGTACGGGTGATTACGAATGAGTTAGGACAGTTGCCTTGTGCGATTGAATCGTTACCCGATGCACTGATCTGGTCGCCACAGTTGTCTGTAGCGGTCAGCGTCACCATGGCAGGAACATCGCCTGCGCAAGTTACCGTTACGTTTTCTGGCGCAGCTGGTGCCACCGGAGCTTCTGTATCGTTCACGTTGATGGTTTGTGAAACAGATGAACTGTTGCCGCAAACGTCAGTGAAAGTCCAGGTACGGGTTACCACGAACGAGTTCGGGCAGTTTCCGGCAGCAATCGCATCAACACCTTCGGCTGTAATCTGTTCACCACAGTTGTCTGTAGCCGTGAGCGATACCATTGCTGGCACATCGCCGGCGCAAGATACGTTTACGTTTGCTGGCGCTTGAGGCGCAACTGGAGCAACCGTATCGTTTACCGTGATGGTTTGCGATACCGATGATTGGTTGTTACAAGTATCAGTAAATGTCCATGTACGTGTAATGACGTATGCGTTGGCACATGCACCCGGAGTCACTGTATCTACAGCCACACCAGCTACGTCACCGGCGCAATTGTCGGTAGCCGTAAGGTCGGCAGCAGCAGGCACTTCACCGGCGCAAGCCACAGTTACGGCAGCCGGTGCTTCTGGAGCAACAGGTGCAGTCGTATCAACGATGGTGAACGTAGCAGTTGTTGAAGCTGCGTTGCCACAAGCGTCGGTAGCTGTAAAGATTACAGATACTGCAGCCGAGCAGTCGTTACCGATCGTATTGAAATTATTGGTCCAAACTACATTTGAACAAGTGTCAGTAGCAGCCGCACCACCGTGGCTAGACAGCCAGTTGTTGAGTGCATCTTGGCTACCGCTTCCGTCACACTCTACCACCAGATCGGCAGCTTGTGTATTGATGGTTGGCGGTGTAACATCTTGTACGTTGATGGTCTGTGTAGCAGTCGATGCGTTACCACAAGCGTCTGTGGCTGTCCAAGTCCTTGTTACGGAGTATGAACCGGCACATTGGCCTTGTGTGGTCACGTCGTTGAAAGTCAAGGTGAAGGCACTTCCACAAGCATCCGTGGCGGTAGCCTGTGCGAATTGCGGTGCGGCAGGACACTCGATGGTCGAGGTCGCTGGCAGCTCGGCAATCACCGGCGCCACCGTATCTTCCACATTGATGGTCTGCGAAGCCGTCGCGGTGTTTCCACAAGCGTCGGTAGCGGTCCAAGTCCTTGTTACGGAGTATGAACCGGCGCACTGGCCGTTNGTGGTCACGTCGTTGAAGGTCAGGGTCACGTCACCGGCGCAGTTGTCGGTGGCGGTAGCCTGGGCGAACTGCGGCGTGGCAGGGCAGGCGATGGTTGACGCTGCAGGCAATTCTGCGATTACCGGCGGCACGTTATCGTTCACGGTAATGGTCTGTGCGGTNGAAGATGTGTTTCCACAAGCATCGGCGAAAGTCCATGTACGTGTAATGACATAATTGTTNGCACACTGTCCGGCAGCGATGGCATCTACGCCTTCCACGGTGATGACCTCACCACAGTTGTCTGTGGCCGAGAGTGAAACCATGGCAGGAACCTCGCCGGCACAAGCCACGGTCACGTTGGCCGGGGCCTCAGGGGCAACCGGAGCCACGTTGTCGTTCACGGTGATGGTCTGTGCAACTGATGTCGAGTTGTTGCAGGCATCGGTGAATGTCCATGTACGTGTGATCACGAATGAATTCGGGCAGCTTCCGGCAGCGATGCTGTCCACACCGTTGGCGGTGATGGTACCGGAACAGTTGTCGGTAGCGGTCAAGGTCACGTTTGCAGGAACGTCAGCGGCACAAACGGCAGTTGCGTTTGCCGGAGCCTGAGGGGCAACCGGAGCCGTTGTATCCTGTACGGTAAAGGTAGCCGATGTGTTCGAAGCGTTTCCGCAGGCATCTGTAGCGGTGAAGATCACCGTCACGGCAGCCGAACAATCGTTGGCAAGCCCGTTGAAGTTATTGCTCCAGACCACGTCGGAACAAGCGTCCGTAGCCTGAGCACCGCCGTTAGAGGCGAGCCAGTCGTTCAGGGCAGTGGTGTTGCCCGAACCGTCACACTCGATGCTGATGTTGGCAGCCTGTGTGGTGATGTCCGGTGCAGTGGTGTCCTGTACGTTGATGGTCTGTGTAGCAGTCGATGCGTTACCACAAGCGTCTGTGGCTGTCCAAGTCCTTGTTACGGAGTATGAACCGGCACATTGGCCTTGTGTGGTCACGTNGTTNAAAGTCAAGGTGAAGGCACTTCCACAAGCATCCGTGGCGGTAGCCTGTGCGAATTGCGGTGCGGCAGGACACTCGATGGTCGAGGTCGCNGGCAGCTCGGCAATCACCGGCGCCACCGTATCTTCCACATTGATGGTCTGCGAAGCCGTCGCGGTGTTTCCACAAGCGTCGGTAGCGGTCCAAGTCCTTGTTACGGAGTATGAACCGGCGCACTGG
>NZ_CBCRZJ010000001.1:361603-363011 GCF_965137575.1 Flavobacterium longum
ANCNTCCACATTGATGGTCTGCGAAGCCGTCGCGGTGTTTCCACAAGCGTCGGTAGCGGTCCAAGTCCTTGTTACGGAGTATGAACCGGCGCACTGGCCGTTCGTGGTCACGTCGTTGAAGGTCAAAGTAAATGCACTTCCGCATGCATCAGTAGCAGTGGCTTGTTCAAACTGCGGTACAGCCGGACAAGAAATGGTGGTAGCGGCAGGCAACGCAGCAATAACCGGTGCAGCCGTATCCTGAACGTTGATGGTCTGTGAAGCCGTAGAAGCATTTCCACAAGCATCGGTAGCGGTCCAAGTGCGTGTCACCGAGTAAGAACCGGCGCAAGCACCGTTGGTGGTTACGTCGTTGAAAGTCAGTGTAAATACGCTTCCACATCCGTCGGTAGCCGTAGCCTGAGCGAATTGCGGCGTAGCAGGACAAGCGATGGTCGATGTCGCTGGCAAAGCAGCAATCACCGGCGCAGCCGTATCCTGAACGTTGATGGTCTGTGAAGCCGTAGATGAATTTCCACAAGCGTCCGTAGCCGTCCAAGTCCTTGTTACAGAATAGGAACCGGCGCAAGCACCATTCGTGGTTACATCGTTGAAGGTCAACGTGAACGCGCTTCCACATTCGTCGGTAGCCGTGGCCTGAGCGAATTGCGGCGTAGCAGGACAAGCGATGGTAGATGTGGCTGGCAAGGCAGCAATCACCGGCGCAACCGTGTCCTGAACGTTGATGGTCTGTGTAGCGGTCGATGTGTTGCCGCAAGCGTCAGTAGCCGTCCAAGTCCTTGTTACGGAGTATGAACCGGCGCACTGGCCTTGTGTGGTTACATCATTGAAAGTCAAAGTGAATGTACTTCCGCAAGCATCGGTAGCCGTAGCCTGAGCGAATTGCGGTGTAGCAGGACAAGCGATGGTCGATGGAGCTGGCAAAGCAGCAATCACCGGAGCCGTTGTGTCTTGCACATTGATGGTCTGCGAAGCCGTAGATGAATTTCCACAAGCATCGGTAGCGGTCCAAGTACGTGTCACCGAGTAAGAACCGGCGCAAGCACCATTGGTTGTCACGTCGTTGAACGTCAGTGTAAATGTGCTACCACATTCGTCGGTAGCCGTAGCCTGAGCGAATTGCGGTGTGGCAGGACATGCTATGGTTGACGTGGCTGGCAATTGTGAAATTACCGGAGCCGTTGTGTCTTGTACATTGATGGTCTGTGAAGCCGTAGAAGCATTTCCACAAGCATCGGTAGCCGTCCAAGTCCTTGTTACGGAGTATGAACCGGCGCAAGCACCATTCGTGGTTACATCGTTGAAGGTCAACGTGAACGCGCTTCCACATTCGTCTGTAGCCGTAGCCTGGGCGAACTGCGGCGTAGCAGGACAAGAAATCGTCGATGTGGCTGGCAAGGCAGCAATC
>NZ_CBCRZJ010000001.1:363108-675628 GCF_965137575.1 Flavobacterium longum
GCAAGGCAGCAATCACCGGCGCAACCGTATCCTGAACATTGATGGTCTGTGAAGCCGTAGAAGCATTTCCACAAGCGTCGGTAGCGGTCCAAGTCCTTGTTACAGAATAAGAACCGGCGCAAGCACCATTCGTCGTTACATCGTTGAAAGTCAAAGTGAATGCACTTCCACACGCATCGGTAGCCGTAGCCTGNGCGAACTGCGGCGTAGCAGGACAAGAAATCGTCGATGTGGCTGGCAAGGCAGCAATCACCGGCGCAACCGTATCCTGAACATTGATGGTCTGTGAAGCCGTAGAAGCATTTCCACAAGCGTCGGTAGCGGTCCAAGTCCTTGTTACAGAATAAGAACCGGCGCATGCACCATTCGTCGTTACATCGTTAAAAGTCAAAGTGAATGCACTTCCACACGCATCAGTAGCCGTAGCCTGGGCGAATTGCGGTGTGGCAGGACAAGAAATCGTCGATGTGGCTGGCAAGGCAGCAATCACCGGAGCCGTTGTGTCTTGAACCGTGATCGTCTGTGCAGCCGTTGCCGCATTGCCGCAGATGTCGGTAGCTGTCCATGTGCGTACGACTGTATAAGAACCGGCACATTGGCCTGGTGTTGTTACGTCGTTAGAAACCAAAGTTACGTTCCCGCCGCAAGCATCGTTAGCCGTTGGGGTAACCCATGGCAAAGCACCAGCCGCACAACTCACGGTTTGTGGTGCAGGCAAAGCTGAAATTACCGGTGGAACGTTATCGACTACATTGATGACTTGCGAAGCCGTAGATGAATTTCCACAACCGTCGGTAGCCGTCCAAGTCCTTGTAATAGTGTACGAGTTTGCACAAGCGCCCGGCGTAGTCACATCGTTAGATGACAATGTAAATTCGCTGCCGCAAGCGTCTGTAGCGGTAGCCTGAGCGAACACAGGTGTCGCAGGGCAAATTACAGTTGACGGCGCAGGCAATGCCGCGATTACCGGAGGTGTTGTGTCGTTCACGTTGATGGTCTGCGAAGCCGTTGAGGTGTTTCCACAAGCATCGGTAGCGGTCCATGTACGGGTGATTGAATATGAACCCAGACATTGCTTGGCCGTGTTTACGTCAACAAAAGTCAGGGTTACGGTGCCACCGCAGTTGTCGGTAGCGGTAGCCTGGGCGAACTGTGGCGTCGCAGGACAAGAAATCGCGGAAGTCGGAGGCAAAGCCGCAATGACCGGAGCCGTCGTATCCTGAATCGTAATGGTCTGGATAGCCGTCAGCGTACCGCAAGCAGATGCCAAAGAGAAAGTCCTGGTGACTACTTTAGGGCATGAACCCACTACGGCGCTATCTGTATAAGACAATGTGTATGTTCCGATACTGCCGCTGTTCGGGATAGAACCGCCGGCTGCCTGGAATTGACCCAATGTAATGGTTACCGGTGTAGTCGAGTAAGCCAATGTCGTGATGGCCGATGTGCTACAACCTTGTAGCGTAGCTGCACCCGGCGCGTTCAATACCGGCTGTGGATAAACCGTTACAACGATTGGCTTCTTAGGGCCGATACATTGTGCCGATTGTCCTTCGGCTACATAATAAGTAGTAGATCCGGCGACGGCAGTCGATGGTGTAATCGACAACTGCGGCGTTCCATTTATCGTCGCGAAATAGTATAATGTGAAGTTCGGGTTGCTAGGCGTTGCAGTCAATGGCGAAGCGGTAGCACCGACGCAGTACGATACGTCCGAAGCGGTTGGCTGAGACGAAATCGTCGTTACCGTAATGGTGAACGGGAAGAAACAATTCGCTACCGAGTTCGGCGGTACGGCATAATAAGTAGATGTACCGACCGTAGCAGGGAACGGATTGTTGATGGTATATTGTGTGGTTGAACCGGTTACCGGGAATTGGTTGTAAAACAAGGTGCCCGGAGGGAAACTTCCACTGATGGATGTGATCGGAATGTTTGCGCCTGGGCTGCAGAATACAAACGCACTTACCGGCGGTGTACCCTGACAGTTCTGGTTCACGTAATCGGTTGCATTGATGTTGATCAAGACAGGAGCCGAAATAGCTGTTCCTTGGCAAGAACCAGATTGCGTAAAGCCTTGGATCAGGTTTTTCTCACTGAAGTTGATTCCGGTGATGGCGCCCGAACCGCTCATGATACCGTCAACGGCCACGATGTTGCTGCAGCTCAGGTTTTTGAGGATGGTACAATCCGTGGTCGCCTTCAGCTTGAAAGTCAACTGGCCGATAATGGTTTCAGGATCGGCTGGCAACGGCAAAGTTCCATAGTTCCAGACGATAGAGCCGTTTGAACCCACTGAAGGTTCGAACGTAAGCGTGTTAGGAGTTGGCGGCGAAGGCAGGTTGTAGAACACTGTCCTTTGGGCGCTGCCGGCCACGTAGGTAGCATTGTAAGGAATCGGTACGGTAATCTTATAGTTATTTATGGCTTCCGTACCTTTATTCTTGATCAGGATTTTGTATTCCATTTCCTGGCCCGGCTGGATGGACTGCAACGGCGTTTGGGCCGGCTGTCCGTTCACGGTCACCGCTGAGAGCGTGGCCTCAACGTCAGGAATGTACGCATCCACAGACATCGCAACGGCAAAAATCACATAAGTGTCCTGCGTACTTCCGTATCTGAAACGTGTAGACGTCTGGTTGTTGGTAATGACTGAGTTGTTGTTATTGTTGATGGTAAAACTGCTGATGTCCAAGCCCGTGTTGTTGCTCAAGCTTGGGTTGCGCGAGCCGCCATCGGTAACAATGGAGGAATTGAAGAAGTTGTCCGTGGCGTTGCCCGAGTGCGAGAGCGTAACCCATGCCGTATTGGCGGCATTCCGGATTTGGAAGTAGTCACCCGAAATGCTTCGGTCACCTTCGCCGGCCATCAAGCCCAATTTCATGTTGACCTGACCCGCCTGTACGGTATTGAATCCGGAAACCGGAATTTCGTAGCTGGCAGTCGTGCTTCCCGCCACATAAGCGTGTCCATCGAAAATGGTCACGTCGCGGTACTTCATTTTTGAGTTTTCGTAAACCACGATCAAACTCCAGCCACCGTAGTAGCCCGTGCTGCCACCGTCGCCTTCACGAAGTGCAATATCAGCTACGGTATAGGCACCGATGCCATGTTGTTTTACGTAGTCGGTCACTTCGGCATAAGCGGAGTACATGTATCCGTCCGAATTCGTCGGATAGTAAATGTCCGTGTTGGTGGCCGTAATCGCATTGTAAGACGATGCGCCGGGACCTTTCAAGGACACGACGTGCTTATCGAAATTCTTGGTGACATTGTTCTTTGTCACGGTGAACGTGTTCGGGCTGGAACTGCCGTCGTGGGCACGTCCGGTCCAGTACAAACCAGCGAATACTACATTGGAACACGCCGGTTGCGCGCCGTTCTCACTCGAAAACTGCAAGGTTGCCGACGATGAGTTCAATGTGTTGTTGTCTCCATCGACATCAACGTAAATCATCTGGTTGTTACTGTTGGTGCCGTTGTTTGAATAATCCTGCAACGTCATGTTCGTGTTGCCGATCATTACAAAGTCACCTTTCACGTTGTAGATTTTCTTGGTTGGCGTGTATTGCGATGTACGCTGCGTAAAGTTTACGCGGACCTGCGCACTGGCAATCGAACTGCCCAACAGCATCACCGTCAGGAGCACGAGGAAACCAAGATGGCTTTTAGATTTGAAGTACAAATTTTTCATAATCGTGAATTTTTGTTTTGGGGCGCTATTATTCATATTTCAGGTTCTCGTAGAAAATCTGATAATTAGGATTGTCATTCACCAACGCATTGCTGATCATCGCCGGAGTGACTTCCACGTCTGACGCGATGTAGATGAAGCGAAGGTTCGGGAAGCCTGAAAATGCCGAAAGGTCAATGCCGCCATTCAACTGCGAGGCATTGGCCACCTTAAGCCTGACGATTTCTACAACGTCTGGCGCAAGTCCTGACACGCCATTCTGGATGGCAGGCAACGCCGCGATGTTGGTGTACAGTCGCACGGGTTGTCCTTCCTCTGGGAGTTTCAGGGTTCCGGATTGATAATAGGCTGTGGGTTGCGCATCCCGGACAAGGCTCGCAATTCTGGCCGCCTGGGAATTAGCGCTCCGCGCAGTGGTGTTCGCGCGCACTGAGGAGATGAAGTCATCTACCTGCAGGATAGGTCGTTGGGCCGCGGTTTGCGCCCAGCTATTTGTTGCGAAAGCGCAGACAAACAGTAGCATTAGAAGTAATTTTTTTGTCATCGGTTGAAAAGCTTTTTCAAACAATAAAAAATTGCCTGGTGGGTTAAATAATTGGTTTGGGATCATTTGTTTCGGGTTTAAAATTTTCATTTTAATCCAAAGAACGTGGTGAATTCTCGCTAAGTGCTTCACTTTCATTTGCACACTTCTTCCAAATTCGATGGCTAAAATAGATACATGCATTTGTTTTGGTTCTTTTTTTCTGTCAACAACCCAAATTCTCGATAAAACGACATTTTTTTGAAATCGGCGCTCGAAAATTTCCCGTCAGGACAGTTTCTTGTTGTTTTTTTTGTTGTTGAAAATGTGTAAAAAACATCGGCAAACGGCATTTTTTTTTAACATTTACGATTCGAAAGTAGAAGTATTCATTCAAACCACCAAAAAAAATATCGACAAAATGCACTTTTTTATAGATAAAGTGCACTATTTAAGATATTCTGTAATCTAAATATTACAAAATAATATTTTTGTCGGACGGTTGATAAGTTTCTTCAAAATGTTAAAAACGTAATAAAATAATCCTTAAATAGTGTCGGGCCAATTATTTATGGAGAAATTTGACAAACCCCTTTAAACGCCATTCACGATGAAGAAACTTATCCTGATGCGCCACGCGAAATCAGATTGGAACCAGCCCGCGGGAGATCATGAACGCCCACTGTTGCCTTCGGGCGTTTACGACGCCGGCATGATTGGCGTAGCGTTGTCCGGGCAATTGCCGGATCACTTTGTGGTTTGGAGCAGCACCGCACGCCGCGCCAAGGAAACCGCTGAAATCGTTGCCGGAAAGATTGGCTGTCCGCCCGAAAATATCATCCTCAAGCCAGACCTTTATACTTTTGACATGCGCGGATTGGAACGCGCCATCAGGACTTGCGACAACCTTTATGATTGCTTGCTCGTGTTCTGCCACAATGAAGCCATCACTGATTTTGTCAATAAATTTGGTGATATTTTTATAGACAATGTGCCTACCGCTGGCTGCGTAACCCTTAATTTTGGTACCAATGACTGGGATGCTTTTGGCATCGGCACTACCGGGAACGTCATTTTCCCACGAGATCTAAGACCATGACCGACAAGAATTACAGATATATAGACCGCGAGAAAAGCTGGCTCGCCTTCAATGCCCGTGTGTTGCAGGAAGCGGCAGACGAGGCTGTTCCGCTCCTGGACCGGCTGCGTTTCTTAGGGATTTTCTCCAATAACATGGACGAGTTTTTCCGAGTACGTTATGCTGCCATCAGGCGGCTGAGCTTGTCGGGCGAAACCGGCGAGAAAGTCCTTGGCGGTGTTTCGGCGCAACAACTCCTGAAGGAAATCACCGAAATCGTTATCCAACAGCAATCGGAGAGTTTGCGCATCCTTAATATTATAGAGAGCCAACTCAAGAAGGAAAACATCTTTATTATAGACGAAAGCGAAATCACGCCCGAGCAGGAAAACTTCATTAAGGACTTTTTTATCCAGAGAGTCAGCCCTGAACTGGTGACGATCATCTTGAACGGTCTGGCCGAATTCCCGCAATTGAAAGACACTTCGGGCTACCTGGCGGTGAAGCTCGTCATGAATCCGGTGCGCATTGCGGATGATTTTGGCGTGGCCGTCAACAACCGTGAAGTGCGCTATGCCGTGATCGAACTCCCGAAAAACCTAAACCGTTTTGTCGTGTTGCCAGCCGTTGGCGATCGGCAATACATCATGTTGATAGACGATGTCATCCGACGCAACTTGAGCCAGATTTTCAACATTTTCGACTACGAAAGCGTGTCTGCGCACATGATCAAGATTACCCGCGATGCGCAGCTTGATATCGATTCAGACATGAGCAAATCCATGCTCCAGAAGATTGCCACCAGTGTTAAGGAACGCCAGTTGGGCGAACCGGTGCGGTTTGTTTACGACCAGGAAATCGGTGCAGACACGTTGCAGTTTTTCCTCGAGAACATGAACATCCGAACCCAAGACAGCATCATTCCCGGCGGGCGTTACCACAACCGTCGCGATTACATGAACTTCCCGAACCTGGGCCGTTTTGATTTGTTGTACAAAGCCAAGCCGCCTTTGCCGGTGAATGGTTTGAGTCTGGAAGGCAGCATTTTGCAACGTATTGCGCAGAAGGATTATCTGGTCAATGCGCCGTACCAGTCGTTTTCATACCTGATTAAATTCCTGCGCGAAGCCGCGCTCGACCCGAGTGTCATTGCCATAAAAATTACCTTGTATAGGTTGGCGAAGAACTCGCAGATCATCAGCTCGCTTATCAATGCCGCCAAGAACGGCAAGCGCGTCGTGGTGCAAATTGAATTGCAGGCGCGGTTTGACGAAGCCAGCAATATTTCCTACGCCGAACAGATGCAGGCCGAAGGCATCGAGCTCATCTTCGGGATCAAAGGCCTGAAAGTGCACAGCAAGATCTGCATGATCGAGCGGTTGGAAGACGGCGGAAAACTCAAGCGTTACGGGTTTATATCGACAGGGAATTTCAACGAATCGACCGCGAAAGTCTATACGGATTTCACTTTGTTCACCAGCCATCAGGGTATTTTGAAAGACGTCAACAAGGTATTCGAGTTCTTTGACGTGAACTACCGTTTGCACCGCTACAAGCATTTGATCGTATCGCCGCATTACACCAGAAGCCGGATGTACAAGTTGATTGACCGTGAAATCATCAACGCCAAATTGGGCCGCAAGGCGTACATGAAGCTCAAGATGAACAGCTTGTCGGACTTTCCGATGATCGATAAATTATACGACGCGAGCAACGCCGGGGTAAAAATCCAGTTGATCGTGCGCGGGATTTGTTCCCTGATTCCGGGCGTGCCGGGCATGAGCGAAAACATACAGGCCATTAGTTGCGTGGACAATTTCCTGGAACACACGCGCGTCTATATTTTCTGCAACAACGAAGATCCGGAAGTCTTTATTTCGTCGGCCGATTTCATGACGCGGAACCTTGACGGCAGGGTAGAAGTGACCTGCCCGATTTATGCGCCCGATATCAAACAACAGTTGGTGGACACGTTCGCCATCAGTTGGCAAGGCAATGTAAAGTCGCGGTTCCATTCTGAAAACCTGGACAACCAGTACCGTTTGCGCGGTAAAGACCCGATTTTCAGGGCGCAGTTCGAAACGTATGATTATTACCGCGACCGTCTGGAAATAAGCGACTTTGAAGAAATACAGCCCAAGGGAAAAACCGCCGGCGCCGGATAGCAACACACCGCGTTAGGGATGGCAGTGTAAATCCTTTTGCGCCGTGGGATTAACTTGACTATTGGCAATTTCCCGCAAAAGATTGCAACGAACAGCCCGGCCCGTAAGGGAAACGCCCAGAAGAAAGTCAAAAGAAGAAAGAGGAAAGAGGAAAGAGGAAAGAAGAATTTCCAAAATTGAACACCAATTAATAAAATACCAGCCACCAGCCACCAATTACCAACCACCAGCGACCAAATGATCAACATCAAGAAATACGCAGCCATCGACATCGGATCCAACGCGATGCGATTGCTCGTGGCCAACATCATTGAAGAATCGGGAAAAGAAACGCAATTCACCAAGAGTTCGTTGGTGCGCGTCCCGATCCGGTTGGGGCAGGACGCGTTTACGGTGGGCGAGATTTCCCAGGAAAACATCGAACGTATGGTGGACGCGATGAAGGCGTACAAGTTGTTGATGAAAGTCCATAAAGTGGAGAAATACAAAGGCTGTGCGACCTCGGCCATGCGCGAAGCCTACAACGGAAAGGAAGTCGTCGAGATTATTGCACGAGAAGCCGAGATTGACATTGACATCATCGATGGCAAGACAGAGGCCGCCATCATTGCCTCGACCGATCTGCATTTCCTGCTCAAGACCGAACAGACCTATTTATATGTAGACGTAGGCGGCGGCAGCACGGAATTCTCGATGTTCTCCAACGGGAAGATGATTGCGTCGCGGTCGTTCAAGATCGGGACGGTGCGCATGATCAACGAAATGGTGAGCCAAGTGGTTTGGGCCGAAATCGAAAAATGGATCAAACAGATCACCGAAGATTACGAGCACATTTCGCTCATCGGGTCGGGCGGAAACATCAACCGACTCTTTAAGATGTCTGGGCAATTGCAGGACAAGCCGCTCTCCAACATGTATTTGAACAGCCAATACGCGCTGCTGAGTTCGATGTCTTACGAGCAACGCATCTCGGAACTCGGGCTCAACCCAGACCGCGCCGACGTGATCATCCCGGCCATGCAGGTGTATCTGAACGCGATGAAATGGAGCGGCGCGCGGGCCATCTATGTCCCGAAAATCGGATTGTCGGACGGCATCATCAAGGCATTATACTACGGCAAGATATGAACAAGACCAGACTTGAGGCGTTCTCGGACGGCGTGCTCGCCATTGTCATCACGATCATGGTGTTGGAAATCAAGGTGCCGCACCACGCCGCCGAATTCAGTGGCTTGCTGAAACTCCTGCCGGTGTTTGCGAGCTACGTCATGAGTTTCATCTACATCGGGATTTACTGGAACAACCACCACCACATGATGCACTCCATGACGCGCGTCAATGGAAAAATCCTCTGGGCGAACCTGCATTTACTGTTCTGGCTGTCGCTGGTGCCGTTTGCTACGGGCTGGATGGGCGAGAACAATTTCGCCAAACCGACGATGACGCTTTACGGCATGTTACTGCTCATGGCGGCCGTCGCCTATTTTATGTTACAGTCTTCCATTATCGCCAGCCAGGGCGAAGATTCGGTGCTTAAAAAAGCCGTGGGGAAAGACTGGAAAGGAAAGGTGTCGCCGGTCCTATATATTATAGGTATCGGTTTCTCATTTTTCAACGAGTGGTTATCGGGCGCCATGTATGTGTTGGTCGCGTTGATTTGGCTCGTTCCTGATAAACGCATCGAACGGACGATTGCCCATACAAAAGACTGATGACAAGGTTCGCGGCGTTTTTCCTGATGTATTTCTTGTTTCAATTATGCCCGGCAACGGCGCAAAAAAACCCGGATTGCTGCGGGCGTAGCGTACAAGTCTTTCCCAACAACGTCAACATACCGGCCAATGGCGCTTTCCTGATTGATTTTTGCGAAGAGAAGTACCAACTGCAGCATGAGTTTGAAGATTTGATTTTTAGGGCGGTCACTTCTTCCGGCAAACGCTACCGGCTGAAAGTGATCGAGGCCAATTTTTCGGGATCGATGGGGCAGTTGCTCCTGAAACCGCGTCGCAACATCAAGATTGACGACACGGTGTCGATACACATTTCAATGAAACGCCGCGACGGCCTTACACCGAAAATCAAGGAATTTGACCGATCCATCAACTATAGGAAATGGGTGTCGCGGTTCAGGCCAGACCATATTTTGCCGTACTGGACGCGCCAGCCGGAAACATTGCTTTCCAATTACACCAAAGAAATCGTGCGCGGCTACAACGTGGGCATCAACCATACGGTCACGGATAATTCACGATCTGAAGCCTACACGCTGGGCGATTACGACTGGTTGCCGGTGTATCTGTGCGTGGAATTCGAAGGCCAGCGGTTCATCTGTTCCGGGGATCATACCACGCCAACCATCGGTAGGAGCGATGTATGCGGCGGCAATTTTGAGTTTGCTTACAACCGGCCTTATGTGGCCAAAATCTGGGTCGTGGATGTGTGTGGCAATTTTTCTGAAGAGGCCAAATTCCTGCCGTTCGTGGCGAAAGTGACCGAATAATTAGTCGTCAAAAATCCAGGTCGAACGTCTTGCGCAACAATTCCAGACCCGGATTGATTTCATTCAAACGGTTGTAGCGGTCTTGTGGCGTAAAGGCTTTTCGGCTGTCAATGCTTTCGTTGACGACTACGCGGATGTCGATGTCGTGGTTGTGTAGCTTGCCACGCAAATAACCCACAAGTTCGTGTTTGCCAGATTCAAAGTCAATCTTGGCACTTTCGTTCGGGAGTTCGTGGACGATGGTCGTGCCCTGCAGTTTCGGGTCGCTGATGAGCAGGAGCGATTCCATGATTTTCTGCCCTTTGTCCGACAGTCGCTGGGCGTATTTCGTCCATTGCAACAACATATCGGTTTCGTTGAAGGCTTCGGTGGGCAAATGCGTTTCTTCCTTGGTGTTGGCCTTGGTGCGTTGCTCCAACTCTTTTTTCGCACGGATGCTTTTGAGGGACAGCGCCGACACTTTTGTTTCGCTTGCCAGTAAGGGTTGCGGTGACGAAGTAATCTCGTCTGTAGTCCGGGTGGCAGTTACCGAGAAGTTTTCCCCTGAAGTTTCATCAGCCAGATCAACATTCGTTTCTTCCTGTGACACAATGATTTCTATTGACTGGTCCTGACTGTCTGGCAAGGGGCGGTCATTCGACATTTGACGTTCGACATTCGACCCAACTTCAATTATTTCGGGAGATTTGACCGGCATATCGAACACGCGGCCGTAGAAGACGTTGGCTGGGATTATAAACCCGTCAACTTTTTTTTTTCTCCATCGAAGGTGATGGAGGCCAACTGCATGAGGCATAATTCAACGAGCAAGCGCTGATTGTGGCTGGCTTTGTAGCGCAAATCACATTCGTTGGCCAGGTCGATGCCTTGCAGCAGGAAATCCTGCGAAGCCTTTTGCGATTGGATGCCGTACATTTTCTGCGCGGCTTCGCCCGCTTCAAGCAAAGTCAATGTGGATGGTGTTTTCGCAACCAGCAAATCACGGAAGTGCGACGCCAGACCGGAGATGAAATGGTGGCCATCGAACCCACGCGACAAGATGTCGTTGTAGGCCATGAGCAGTTCCGGGATTTTGTTCTCCAGGATCAAATCCGTTATCTGGATGTACGTTTCGTAATCGAGGACATTTAGGTTCTCGGTCACGGCCTGCCGCGTCAGGTTATTGCCGCAGTAAGACACCACGCGGTCAAAGATCGACAACGCATCGCGCATGGCTCCGTCTGCCTTTTGGGCAATGATGTGCAGCGCGTCGTCCTCGAATTGTACGCCCTGGCTTTGCGCCACTTCAGCCAAATGTTCTTTCGCATCCTTTACGGTAATCCGTTTGAAGTCGAAAATCTGGCAACGCGAAAGGATTGTCGGGATGATTTTGTGCTTTTCGGTGGTCGCCAAAATAAAGATGGCGTGTTTGGGCGGTTCTTCCAGTGTTTTCAGGAATGCGTTGAACGCCGATGCCGAAAGCATGTGCACCTCATCGATGATGTACACTTTGTATTGCCCGGTCTGTGGCGGGATGCGGACTTGGTCGATCAGGTTTCGGATATCGTCCACGGAGTTGTTCGACGCCGCATCCAATTCAAAAACGTTGAAGGCGAAATCTTCGTTCGGATCATCGTAACCGGGCTGGTTGATCTTGCGCGCCAAAATCCTCGCACAAGTGGTTTTGCCCACGCCGCGCGGCCCGGTAAACAATAACGCCTGCGCCAAGTGATTGGTTTCGATGGCATTGAGCAACGTATTGGTAATGGCCTGTTGCCCGACGACATCCTTGAATGTCTGCGGACGATATTTACGCGCCGATACTACGAATTGCTCCATCAGCGCAAAGATAAATTTAAAATTGACAATGGAAAATGGACCATGGACAATTCAGGCGTTTTGTGGATAAATTCTGGATTCAAACCATTGTACTATCATCATCAATTGTCAATTGCTTCGTCAAGTAAGGCCACAAGCGCTTTCTCATTGCCGTTAAGCGATACGGAATCGTCGCAGGTTTGACAGGCATAACGCCCGATATTCCTGTTTTCGTAACTCGCGATGACCGCAGGATGGACGTAATATTTCTTGCAGACGCTGCGCGTGTTGCCCAATTTTTCCGCGACAAAATCCACGACCGCGACGATTTTCTTTTTACATTCTGTGTCACTTTTGAACGCGCCGATATCCTGAAAGGCACACAAGGCTTGAACACTTCCAGACCAACAACGGAAATCTTTCGCACTGAAGTCCTCGCCGGAAATCTCCTTTATATAGGCGTTCACATCGCCGGAACCGATACACCGGTGCGTTCCATCGTCGTCATAATACTGGAATAAATCCTGTCCGGGAATGTCTTTGCACCGTTGCACCAACTTGGCCAATCGCGCACTTTGCAGGGCAATTTTGTGTTTCACGCCCTTCTTTCCGGTGAATTCGAACCAAACCGTAGCACGGTCAAACTTGACATGCCGGTCGCGCAACGTCGTCAGACCAAATGAGCCATACAATTTTTTATAGGCATCATTCCCGATTCGGATGTTGGTCGTCTCGATCAGTTTCACCACGAGCGCCAATACTTTTTCATAGGGTAATCCGGGCAGCGCCAAGTCTTTTTCAACGCGGCTCCTGATTTTTGGAAGCGCATCCGCAAAACGACGCAACCTGAAGAATTTCGATTGGTTCCGTATGTCATTCCACTCCGGATGGTACCGGTATTGTTTGCGGCCTTTGGTATCGGTTCCCGTCACTTGCAGGTGGCCGTGTTCGACGGGTGAAATCCATACATTTTCCCACGCCGGCGGAATGACCAATTTTGCGAAACGTTGAAGTAGTTGCTTATCGCGGACGATTTTGCCTTCGGGGTCGCGGTACTTGAAACCGTCGCCAGCGCGATACCTCGTAAAGCCTTTGGCGCGGTCTGACAGGTACCGAAGCCCGACGGTCTTGGCCGTGGCTTTTGGATCGTTGCCGATTTTAAGGAGTTTTGCGTGGAGCCGATTCATCTATTAATTCCGGTTGTCTCGCCCTTTGATGCTGAGTTCGTACAAAGTCCGGGACGCACTTTTTTCATCGAACGACAAATCGCCGGCCACAAATACGCTTTTCTCACCTTTGTCTGACTTGATGCCGTAAACGGTCGCTTCGTCGCCTGGGTCGGTTTGCCCTTCGTAACGGTAGATGTGTACGATTTCAAAACAGTCGCCGCAATCCACGATGCGGTTTTCCTGTAGGTTGAAATCGACGGTAAATCCTTTTTCCTTGAGTTCCTGCAAGGCTTTGGATACTGTAGCGTAGTGATACATGTTAGTGTCCATGACAATTGGTTTTATGTTTTAAATAAAGTTACGCCAACCAGAAACCCTTTGCTGGTAAGGAAAAGTTAAACCTGCTTACATGATTTTCATGTTTGAGTCCGATGTCAAATGTCAAATGTCGAACGGATTGCAAGTCATTTGACGTTTGACGTTCGACTTAATGATGTAACTTTGCGCCGCAGGCCGCCTTATCGCTTCAGTAATGAAGAGGAAAGTCCGGACACCATAGGGCAGCATAGCGGGTAACGCCCGCCGTCCGCGAAAGCGGATAGGACAAGTGCAACAGAAAGGATGTACAGGTTAAGCTGTAGTGAAATCAGGTAAACTCTATGCGGTGAAATTCCAAGTATACCGGCATTCAAGGACGGCCCGTCCGTTGCCGGAGGGTAGGAAGATGGAGCCAGTGGGCAACTGCTGGCCTAGATAAATGATAAGGCTTCTGAATCTTTCGGAAGACAGAATCCGGCTTACAGGCCTGCTTTTTTTATAGTGGCTAGTGAATAGTGGCTAGTTGCTGGAGAAAATTAGATTAAAGATTTAAGGCCATGTTGAGTCTATGGCAGTCATCTAGCGACGAGTTACTAATCCCTAATCACTTTGAACACCAAGCTATCCATCAGGCCAATCCTCACCAACCTGACTTTTTGGGTTCTGGTCGCCATCGTTTCCGGGATTGCACTCGGACATTTCGCGCCGAACACCGCCGTGAAGATGGAAATCGCAGGCAAGGGTTTCATAGAAATCATCAAAATCTTCATCGCACCCATTATTTTCCTGACGATCGTGCTCGGGATTTCCGGCATGGGCAACCTAAAGAAAGTTGGGCGCATCGGGGCGAAAGCACTGCTTTATTTCGAAATCGTCTCGACCTTGGCGTTGGCTATTGGGGTTGTCGTGGCGTATATATTCCGACCAGGGAAAATAGACAAGTCCGGTTTGGCCATCGGCGATGCTGCGAAATACACCGGCGCTTCTGCTGATTTCAGTTGGTGGGCTTTTTTCCTATCGAACGTGACGTTGCAAGTGTTGACCGCGGCCATACTCGTTGGGATTTTGCTCAATTACATCCGGCATCGGGAAGCTGTTGTCCGCATCTTGGAACGCGCGTCCGTTTTTGTCTTTGGCGCGCTGAAGTACGTGATGTATCTCGCCCCAATCGGTGCGTTCGGCGGTATGGCGTTCACCATAGGTAAGTTCGGATTGGCTACGCTGATTCCGCTCGGAAAACTGATGCTTTGCGTGTATGCGACGATGGCCGTGTTCATTTTCTTCGTGCTTGGTGCCATACTTCGATACTACCGCATCAGCATCTGGCAACTACTCCTATATATTAAGGAAGAATTGCTCATTGTACTCGGTACGTCGTCGTCGGAAGCCGCGTTGCCGTCCATCATGCGGAAACTGGAGAAAATGGGTTGCAGCAAACCGGTGGTCGGGCTGGTTGTCCCGACAGGTTATTCGTTCAATCTTGACGGCACATCCATATACCTGTCTATGGCGGTCATTTTCCTGGCGCAGTTGTACAATGTTCATCTGAACTTTCTCGAAATCCTGTCCATCATCGGCATCCTGATGGTTACCTCAAAGGGTGCGGCGGGCGTCACCGGAAGTGGCTTCATCGTTTTGGCCTCTACGCTGACGGCCATCCACAAAATTCCGGTGGAAGGTTTGGCGTTCCTGCTTGGCGTGGACAAATTCATGAGCGAAGCACGCGCCATCACCAACCTGATCGGTAACAGCGTCGCTACCATCGTTGTGTCGCTCAGCGAGAAGGACTTCACGGAACCGGATTTTGGGCAAGAAAGCCGCGAATTCGCGAATTAAGATTTTTCATTCGTGAATTCGCGGTTGGTTTTAGCGCTGATTTTTTCAGCCCCGACCACAATGGCAATCCCTATGACATAAGTCAGCATGTCGATCCAGGAAAAAGATGTCCCGATGACCGTGCGTGCGAGTTTGGATTGTTGCAGGTTCAGCCGTTCTACTAGATTCAAATACTGCGCGAATTCTACGGCAAAGGCAAAAAGCAACACGCCCAAAGCGGCAGGCCACGGTCTAACGTTCAGGAACGACTTGAGGAAGCAATAGATCAGGATCACGACCAGCACATCGCCCAGATAAGGCCGCACGAAATCGTCGTGCACATACAAGGCGATGAGCACTTCGGTGCAGAACACCAATAGGAAAATGAGGAAATATTTTTTGTTGAAGAGCATCGCCATTATCTTACTTTGAATTCAAGCCCGATGTTGCGGATGCTCTCAATGGCGATGCGCGGGTCGGCCCCGAAGTATTTCCGCAACCGGCTGATGAATACGTCCATGCTGCGGCCTGAGAAAAAGTCGGTGTTGCCCCAAACTGCTTGCAGGATTTCGTCGCGTTTGAGCAGGCCATTCCGGTTTTCATAGAGAAATGCGAGCAATCGCGCTTCCTTTTCGGTGAGGCGTTGCACGGTGCCGCCGCGTGTGAGTTCCAGCCGTGCTGCATCGAAAACATAGTCCCCAATGGGCACCATTCCCATTTCCGTGGGCTGCTTTTTCTCGACACGCTTGAGGATGTTCTGGATGCGCAACACGAGTTCGTCGGCTTCGAACGGCTTGGTGATGTAATCGTCTGCGCCCAATTGCAAACCTTTGATTTTGTCTTCCTTCAGTTGCCGTGCGGTCAAAAATACAAATGGCACTTCGGGGTTGATGGCGATGATTTGCTCGGCCAATGAAAAACCGTCCAGATTGGGCATCATGACATCCAGCACACACAAATCAAAAGTAACGGTTTGAAACGACGCCAAAGCGGCTTGGCCGTCTGTTGCATGGAACACTTCGAAGCCGTGCAAACCCAGATACTGCTTGAGCACATTCGCAAAATCGGCATCGTCCTCGGCCAGCAAAATCTTTTTCATCAGCCCGGAATGTTGATCGTAAAGGTAGCGCCTTTGCCCAAATCGCTCGCTACGCCAATCGTTCCGCGGTGCGCCTTGACGATTTGCTCCACATAATACAGCCCGAGTCCGAGTCCTTTTGCATTGTGCAGGTTGCCTTGTCGTGCGCGGAAAAATTTATCGAACAATAACGGCTGGTTGGCTTTGGAAATCCCGATGCCGTCGTCCCGGATCGCGATGTTCAAACCCTCTGGCGCCGGCGACGTGGTCACGGAAATGTTCCGGCAACCGTATTTCACGGAATTTTCCAACACGTTGTTGAGGGCTGTGGTCACATGGAATTTGTCGATGGTGATTTGCGCATCGGCGTGAAAGACCGTTTGTATCGGGACGTTTGGATGCGCGAGCGAAAAATCGGCGACGATGGTTTCCAGGAATTCGCGCGCCGACACTTTTTCCTTGGTGAGTGCGATGGCCTCGAACCCGAGTGCGCCGGTCATGACCTGATCGATCAAATGGTGCAGCCGGGTGTGTTGCCGCCCAATGGTGTCCACGACGTCGTTGTACACCGCTTCATTCTCTCGGATGCCGTCGCGCTGCAGGATTTTGGTTGAAACCGACAAGGTTGTCAGCGGTGTCTTGAATTCATGTGTGATGTTGTTGATGAAATCTGTCTTGACATCTGCGATTTTCTTTTGTTTGATCAGTGCCCGGATCGCGACCACAAAAAGCGTAACCAATACGAGAATCGATACGATGGCGAAAACAAGGATGAGCATCATGCGCTTGAACACGATCATTTCCCAGTTGTGTACCGAAATGTACAACGTGTCTTCGGTCAGGATTTTATGCCCGGCCGCGGTATCGCTGATGGTTCCAACGTAATTCCTCACCAGGAAAGCATCGTCAAGCGACTGCAGATTGCCATACAACGTGTTGGCGATTTTTGGTTTTTCGGCGAAAATCGTGTCGGTTGCGCTGCGGTTGTCATACAGGACGAACTTGTCGAGCACGACCGCAAAATCAACGGTAAGATCGGGCATCTGGCGGGCGAATCGCGACTCGAGTTTCCGGGTGATTTCATCCCGGTAACGGCTTTGTAACAAGGCTTGCTTGACGGCATCGGCGCGTTTGCCTTGGCGGTAGTCCTGCGCCAATTCTCTATACAAGGCGTCTTTTTCGCCCACAAGCGCCGAATCGATGTCACCGAAATCATTCGTCGTGGATGCAATCGTGGCCTTGATTTCATTGCGGAATTCGGCGACCTTGTAATCGTAAGCCGTCTTCACCAGATAGTATTGCATCGCAGACAGCGCCACGAAAACCACGGCGGCAAATCCAATCAGGAGATTTATCTTTTGTTTCATCGCAAAGAATTGTCTCAAAAATAGTGGTTTTGCCCGAATCGTTTCCACATTAACCTTGCATTAACCGCCCATTAACCTACCGGACCAAAGTTCTCACGCAAATTTGTGGGATGAAAACCAAACTTTCCGATTATGCTATTGGTATCTAAAGTCTATGCGCGATCGCGGAAACAGCCAGAGGATTTCGGCTATTTGCACATCGCCATGAAGTTCCAGAACGACCCTGTCGATGTGATCATCATCTCCAAGGAAAACAAACGCCGCAGCCGCAAACCGCTGTTGTTTTTCTGTCAGGACAACCTGCCGCAGCCGCTCATTCGGTACGATGCGAACGGTTTGCATCCGGTTTTGCCGTTTGACGAACAGCCTTTCCTGGACGCGTTCCACATTGCCATTGCCGCGGCACCGTTCATTCCGGTCATTGCGGACGCCACAACTTTGGCTGAAAATGCTACTTATTATAAGGACGAAAAAACCAAGTTACCGCCGCGTCAATATTCAGAGCGGAATTTTCTGGATTACCATGTGGCGCGAAACAATTTCATTGTCAAGCAACTGGCGCGTGAACGCTGGGCCGACAGCAGGAACATTGTCGTGGCCGGGCATGCCGATGGGGCAACGGTGGCCGCGAAAATGGCCGTGAACAACCACAAGATTTCCCATTTGATCTATTCCGGCGGCAATCCGTACGGAAAAATCCTGAGCCAGCTGGCCGAGAACCCGGAAGAACGCCAAAACGTACTGGCGCAATGGCGCAACGCGGCCAACCGTGACCATGCGCATGCGACGCATCCGAAACCTGTTTATGATTTTTCACAGCCGCAGGGGCAACTGCTGCTTGGCCTGGGCATTCCGGTGCTGGTATGCTATGATTTGTGGACGCACGCCGCGCCATACCACGATTTACTTCAAGTGGAAGCCATCAGGTTACAGAAAGAAAATTTTAGGTTCATCACTTATACGTCAATGCACGATTTTGCCGGGGTTGTCGGGCATGGGAGCGATGATTACGACCAATATCGCTGGGAGAAACGCGCGTCGGACTGGCGCCATTGGCTGTCGCACGCATGAAGAAAATACTATTGATTTTACTGGTTCCGGCGATCGGGTTTGGCCAAAAAACCGAGAAAGATTCTACGGCGCAAAAGCTCGATGAAATCGTATTGTCGGCCTCGCCCAAAACGTTTACCAACAAGAATGGAAACCTCAAGGTTGACGTGGCCAATTCCATTTACAAATCGGTGCCGAGCGTACTGGATCTGCTGGCCAAACTCCCGAAAGTGCAAGTCAGCGCCAACCGCGAAGCCGTTTCCATCGTCGGGAAAGGAGAACCGCTTATTTACATCGACAACGCCGCTGCCAGCATAAAAACCTTAAATGCCATGTCTGTGGACGATATCAAAAGCGTCGAAATCATCAACAATCCGTCGGCGAAATACGAAGCAGACGGAAAGGCCGTCATCCTGATTACGCGCAAACGCAGCCGCCGCGAAGGTTTCCAGACGTTGGTCTCGCAAAATGCATCGTTCAAGAAAGGCAGCAATTGGTACCAAAATCTGGGCGCCAGCCTGAAACACGGCGCCACCGAATTCAGGGCAAACGGTAGTTTCAACAACCTGCATCCTTGGGAAAGCAACGGGAATCGGTATACAATCCCCGGCGCGGACATCATATCTGAATATTTGGTTGAAGGATTTTCCAAGCGGCGACAATGGCTGTACGGCGGCAGCATTTTTACGCAGTTCAAGGGTGACGATTACCTGTCGCTGAGTGTCAACGGACGGCGTCAGGCCGATGATTTCCGCTTCCATACCTTGACCGAAAATAAGGAAGGCATGGCGCAAAACCAGATTGAAACCGTGGGCAACAATGATTCGCGCAAGGATTTTATGGTTGCCGTGCTGAACTATTCGAACAGGACTTCGTCCGGAAACGCGGGGATTTTTATAGGTGCACAATATTCGCGGTTGGCCACGCCGTCTGTCGTCCGGTCGTTCAACAACTACAACGATACGCAGTTTGCCCCTTTTGTCAAGACCGTCCAGGATTTCGGTATTGGGGCATTTTCGGCACGGATCGACTACGATTTAAAATACACCGACGACATAAAACTTGAAGCGGGCGGTCTGCTTTCTACGGCAAAATCAACGACCGATGTGGCCAATGTGAACTTCGAGGAAAATACGGATGTGCTATCGGTTTACGGGTTGGACGAAAAGATCGCCGCGGCCTATATACAGCTTTCCGGGCGCGTAAAAAAAGTCAATTGGTCTGCGGGCATCCGCGCCGAGAACACAAACGTCTTGGGCCAGAACCGCGGCGAAAGCCATCCGGCCGTAGCGAAGAACTACACGACGATTTTCCCGAAAGCGCAACTGGATTTTGCCATCGACAGCACCAAAACCGTCACGCTGAACTACGCCAAAAGTATTTCGCGACCTGATTTTTCGGCCATTAACCAAGGCATAACCTACATCAATCCGTACTTCGTCTTTACCGGAAACGTCAACCTGAACCCGGCTATTTCGGACGAACTTTCCGTTAATTTCCAATACAAGGACAAATCGTTGAAAATCGGTTATTACAAAACCAAGGACAATGTCAATTACAGTTTCCTGTACGATGCGGCGGCGAACCTGCTTACGCACCGGCCCGAGAATTTCGACCATGAAACCACGTACAGCATCGAGTTGACGGCGCCGTTTGCGTATAAGTTCTGGACCACGACCAACGTATGCAGCATCAACATCAGCGAAGTCGAACAAAAAGGTGCGGTAAAACTGGCCGTGAAACCGTATGTTTACGGCTATTCGAATCACCAGTTCGCGCTCTCGAAAGAATGGACATTTTCAGTTACCGGATGGGGTTTTACCAAGCGTTACCAAGGTATTCTGGAGAACAATGCGTTTTTCATCGCCGATCTGGCGCTATCCAAAACCTACAAGAGTTGGACGTTCAGTCTGGCCGCGAACGACCTGTTCAGGAACATGAATTTTCAGGAAAAATTCCGGACTGCGGCGGTTTCAACTACCGCGAATTATTACGTGGATGCGCGGGAATTCTCGGCTGGGATAAAATATGCGTTCGGGAAAGTGAAATCAAACTTCACCGAAAAAAGTGTCGATGAAAATGCGCGCCGGATCAGGTGATTATTCTGTTAAAAGCTCAAAGAAACTGAACACCGAACCGCCGTAATGCTTCTGGAAAGACAAGTGTGGCTGGCTGTCGAACTTGGTGTATTTGGAATGTTCGATGATGAGCATGCCGTCGTCCTCGAGCAGTCCTTTTTCGAATACGGTTGCGGCAATACGGTCAAACTTGCCTTGTTCCAGGTCGTACGGCGGATCGGCAAAGATGATGTCGTATTTTGCGTTGCTCTTTTCCACGAATTGGAACACGTTGGCCTTGATGGGCGTGATGTCGAAATCAAACTCGGCGGCGGTTTGCCGGATGAATTTGATGCAACCGAAATCGGCATCTACGGCAGTAATGTGCGCGGCACCGCGTGAAGCGAACTCATAGCTGATGTTGCCCGTGCCGGCAAATAAATCGAGTACGGTCAGGCCTGTAAAATTGAAATGGTTGTTCAGGATGTTGAACAATGATTCCTTGCTCATGTCGGTCGTGGGGCGAACCGGCAGGTTTTTCGGCGGATGGATGCGGCGGCCTTTGTATTTCCCGGAAATGATCCTCACGATTGCAGCAGGATGAAGTGCTTGAGCCGATCGGATTTGGACAGGCTGCTGTGGCCGGGGAAATCGTCGAGGTCAATCAAAGACACGTTCCGGACGTATTTGTACGCCATTTGGAAATATTCGCTGTCTTCGGAAATGTCGCCCAGCAATTGAAGCCGAAACGTCTCAGGATTGAGGTTCAATTGCTCTGCGGTGAACAACAAGTAATAAAGGAAATCTTCTTTGGTACGGTATTCAAACGAATTGAACAGCAGCAGTTTCTGGTTTTGCACCACGACAATCTCGAAACAGTGTTTGGTGAAATGCACGAAAACCCTTTTGGAATCAATATTCTTGGACATTTCCAACAGCCGCGACACCAAAATACTGTTGGTATTCTTGTACGTGAACGGCCCGAACTGGTCGATCAGGAAGTTGTTGATGTTCACATACGGGATGTACACGTTGTTCATGTCGGTATTCGGGATGTCGTCGTAGTCGAAGAAATCATTCTCGAAAACCTTGGCGTTGTATTGCAGGTAACTGCCCAGGAAATCTTCGTCGAATAATGCTTTGGGTACGAACGTGTTTAGGCTGTTGTTGTGGATCACGAGCACTTCGTCATACTCGCGGGTCAGATGGTAATCGTCCACAAATGCTTTCCAGTAATGGTCTTCGACTTTGTTTGCCCTTGGGAATGTCGTGAAATCGATGTGTTTCACCGCGCCGACTTTCTGGTTGAGCGTGTCATGTACGACATAGGAAAAGCCTTTCGTCCCGACGAGCAGTACGAGCTTGCGGTATTTCTTTTCGGTGATGTCGGGCGTGTGGGACATATTTTTCGATAGAGACGCAAACATACGATTTTAGCGGAAAATATTTGTCAGGCAGGCCACGAATTCGCGAATTGTTTTTGGTAGGCGGAATTTGGAAGGTTCGGGTAATTCATGGTCAAAAAGATAAAACAAAAGACAACTGTGTTTATCTTTGGAAACCAGAAACCAGACCTAGTGACCGATCACGATTTTTACCGCATCCTTTCTTCGCGATTCCCGTTTTCGCCCACGTATAAACAGGACATTTTCTTCCGCGAGATTGCGGGTTTCCTGACCGAAAAAGGCGACGATGCGATTTATGTCCTGAAAGGTTACGCGGGTACCGGAAAGACGACCGTGATTTCTACGCTGGTGAACAACCTGCAGGAAATAGGGCAGAAGTACGTACTCTTGGCGCCGACGGGGCGTGCGGCGAAAGTCATCGCGAACTATTCGCACAAGGCGGCCTTCACGATCCACAAGAAGATTTATTTTCCGAAGAAAAACGCAGGCGGCGGGGTAGGGTTTACGCTCCAACAAAACAAACACAAGAATACGGTATTCATCGTGGACGAAGCCTCGATGATTTCGGATGCGCCTACGGAATCGGCAATGTATGCGAACGGTTCATTGCTGGACGATTTGGTGTCTTACGTTTACAACGGCAACGGCTGCAAGATGATTTTGCTGGGCGATACGGCGCAATTGCCGCCGGTTAACCTCGAACTTTCGCCGGCGCTTGAAACCGATGCATTGGCATTGCACTACCAAAAAGAAGTCCGCTCGATTGAATTTGACGAAGTGATGCGGCAGGAAGAAAAGTCCGGGATTCTCTACAATGCCACCGAATTGCGCGAACTGCTCAAGGACGATTTCATCACTGATTTCCAATTCACGTTGCGCGGATTCAAGGATATCGTGCGGCTGCAGGACGGTTATGACATACAGGACGCGATCAATACGGCATACAGCAACTACAGTATTGAGGACACGGCGTTCATCGTGCGGTCGAACAAACGCGCGAACGCCTACAACCAGCAGATCCGCACCCGTATTCTTGACAAGGAAAGCGAATTGTCGGCGGGTGATTTTTTGATGGTCGTCAAGAACAATTATTTCTGGCTGACCGAACAAGACCAAGCGACATTTATTGCCAACGGCGACATCATTGAAGTCCTGGAGATTTTCGGAATGATGGAACTCTATGGCTTCCGGTTCGCCAAAGTAAAGATACGGATGGTAGATTACCCCGAACAGCGCGCGCTGGAAACCGTATTGTTGTTGGACACGTTGACTTCTGAATCGCCATCGTTGACTTACGAGGAATCAAACCGATTGTATCAGGAAGTCCTGCAGGATTATGAGGATGAACGGGCGATGTGGCGCAAACTGCAGAAAGTCAAGGAAAACGAGTATTTCAATGCGTTACAGGTAAAATTCTCCTATGCCATTACGTGCCACAAATCGCAGGGCGGCCAATGGAATACGGTGTTCATCGAGCAACCGTATTTGCCCGATGGCATCAACCGCGATTATGTACGCTGGTTGTACACGGCCATGACGCGCGCCAAGGAACGGTTGTATCTGATCGGGTTTAAGGATTACGACTTTGATAATTAATAATTGGGTTGCGTTAGGGATGGAAGCGGCAGCCCGGAGCGCCAGCGAGGACTACAGCGTACAGCCCGGCCGAAGGCAACGCCCAAAAAAACCACTACATTTCATGGAATACATTATTTTTACTTATTTTTCCAGCCACTAACCACTAACAACTATCAACTAGCAACTAGCAACTAGCAACTAGCAACTAGCAACTAGCAACTAGCAACTAGCAACTAGCAACTAGCAACTATAAACTAGCCACCAAAACATGATCTCCATCGCCGTCATCCCAGCCCGTTACGCCTCGACCCGGTTCCACGCCAAGCTCATGCAGGATTTGGGCGGGAAGACCGTAATCCGGCGGACGTATGAAGCCGCGGTGGCCACGGGCTTGTTCAACGATGTTTTCGTGGTCACGGATGCTGATTTGATCTACGATGAGATTGTCGGGAATGGCGGAAAAGCGATCATGAGCATCAAGGAACACGAGTCAGGCAGCGACCGCATTGCCGAGGCTGTGGCCGATATCGAGACGGACATCGTGGTAAACGTGCAGGGCGACGAACCGTTCATGCAGCGCGAACCGTTGGCCGAATTGCTCGAGGTGTTCAAGGCCGATACAGAAAAGAAAGTTGATTTGGCTTCGCTGATGCGCCGTATAACCGATCCGGCCGAAATCGGCAACCCGAATAATGTGAAAGTCGTGACCGACAAGCAAGGTTTTGCGCTGTATTTCTCACGGTCGGTGATTCCGCATTTGCGCGATGCGAACGCTGCGGCAGATTATTTCCAGCACATCGGGGTGTATGCATTCCGTAAGGAAGCCATTCTGGATTTCGCCCAATGGCCGATGGGAAAATTGGAAGCCGCGGAGAAACTGGAGCAATTGCGTTACCTGGAATTTGGCCGCCGCATTAAAATGGTGGAAACCGCGCACGTGAGCATCGGGATTGATACCGCGGAGGATTTGGAAAAAGCGAGGAAGTTAATTAATAATTAATAGTTAATAATTAATAATTGTTAACGTCCAGATCTACTTTCGGTACAGTTCGTAGTAGGCTTCCGTGTTGTCGAGGTACGCGCCGTCAAAGCCCGCGTTGAGGATTTTTTTCATGTAGGAATCGTCGTTGCCGAAGATAATTTTCTGCCAGACCGGGTTCCAGTATTCCACATAGATTTCATCTTCGTAACCTTCGTATGGTTTTTTCAGGAAAGCAGGCGTGCCCAGTTTCCAGCTTGGGTTCCAGTAATAACGCCAGTTTTCGGCTGCACCGATGTTGATGTAGCAAATCACCAATCGCTTCCCGCCACTGGCTTTCACCTTCAGCTTTTGCACATCTTCGGGCGTGAGCGGGTTGTATTTATCGAAGAACAGATCGACGGTGACCAAGTCGAAATCGGTCTTGGAAATCGCTTCAATATATTGCGCTTTCGTTTCGAAACTCTCGGGATTAATCAGATAAAGATAATTTTTGATCTGCTCGATGCTGGTGACATCGTCTGTATTGCCATCGACGATGCGGTCTGGGATGCGGCGGTAATGATAATTGCTTTCTGAGCGCACGAACGGAATGAAACCTTCTTTCTTGTTGCGCGCTTTCGCATCGGGCACGTCGGCGTCGTTGGTTACGAAGTCTGACACCAGGATCTTTTTGCTGTTGAGTTTTCGCAGGTTTTCAAGCCGGAGCGAATCGATGTTGAGCGTTTCATAATAGAACAATTCCTCCACAGCCAAACCATCAATGGCCGCCATGTATTTCTGGTCAATGCCTTCGCGGTGATTGGCTTTCTTGAACGCGAGTTCGATGCCGTTCTGCGGAATGATGATGAATCCTGGGTTGGCTTTCTTGGCGTATTCCGAAATGCCGATGACGAAACGTTGCATTTTCTCCGCCGCGCCCACATTGACTTCCTTGCGGTGCTGGCGGCGTTCCTTGTCTTGCGGTTTGCACTCCCAACTCATCAGGCAAAGGCAACAAACAAACGGGATGGCAAGTGCGATTTTCATGCGTCGGGAGATTGTAGGTGTGGTCACGGGTTGATTTAGAATTGCGGCTTAAAAATAGGACTTTTTTATTTCTGATTCAAACTGGTTTCCAGGCGCAAACGCCCGATTTAAGAAAAATTTATGCTGAAACAGTCCGAGGCATGAAAACCCTAACATGCATTTCGGCGTAAATGGCGGAATAACTTTAAAATTTAACCAGTCATGAAAAAGTTCATTTTATCAGCGCTCATTTTTACGATGGGCATCGCGACAACCACAGCTCAGGAAAAAACCGTCATGGTAGGCGGCGCGGCCATGTATCCGTCAAAGAACATTGTTGAAAATGCCGTGAATTCAAAAGACCACACCACGCTCGTGGCCGCCGTGAAAGCGGCCGGACTTGTAGAAACTTTGCAAGGGAAAGGCCCGTTTACGGTATTCGCACCAACGAATTCGGCTTTTGATAGGCTGCCCAAAGGCACTGTGGAAACTTTGGTGAAGCCGGAAAACAAGAAGACGCTCACCAATATCTTGACGTACCACGTCGTCGCCGGTAAGTTCAATGCGGCCGACATCGCCAAAATGATCAAGGAAGGAAACGGCAAAGCCAAGATCAAGACCGTGAATGGCGGCACATTGACCGCTTGGATGAAAGGGAAGGATTTGTACTTGACTGATGAAAAAGGTGGCATGTCCAAAGTCACGATCGCCGATGTCAACCAATCCAATGGCGTGATCCATGTCGTGGATACGGTGTTGATGCCGAAGTAATTCACCTGAATGACCAAAAAAAAGCCGCTCTCGTAGCGGCTTTTTGTTTTTTATGCCCTCAGGCTGGCACCCAATTCACTCTCGAATTGGTGCGTGAGTTTGCGCATGATCTTGTCGATCTGTTCGTCGGTCAAGGTCTTGGAATTGTCCTGGATCGTGAAGCTCACGGCGTAAGATTTTTTGCCTTCCGGCAAGTTCTTGCCCGAATATACGTCGAACAGGTTTACGTCTTTCAGCAATGATTTTTCCGACTGGCGGGCAATCTTGTAGATGGCATCGAACGACACGCTTTCATCTACCAGCAACGCCAGGTCGCGACGCACTTCCGGATAACGCGGAATATCAGTAAACCTGATTTTGTTGGTCAGGAGTTTCAATACAGCGCTCCAGTTGAAATCGGCGAACAAGACTTCCTGCTTGATGTCGAATTCCTTGAGCAGCGATTTTTTTACCGTGCCCAATTCCACCAAGACTTCGTTGCCGCTTACCAACGCGATGCCCTCCGAAAAAATATCGTTGTTGGCGGGTTGGTTCTGGATTTTCTCGATGCCCAGACGCGACAATACGGTATTCACATAGCCTTTGAACAGGAAGAAATCCGATGCTTGTTGCGGCCTGCCCCAGTTTTCCTGCAGGCGTTGGCCGGTAACAATCATCGACAAATGTTTGTTTTCGGTATAGCCGTCGGGCAATTTGTGGTAGGTTTTTCCGAATTCGAACAATTTCAAATCCTGATTCTTGCGGTTGATGTTGTACGACACGGCTTCGAGCGCCGAGAACAGCATCGATTGGCGCATCACGGCCAGATCGCTGCTCAGCGGGTTCAGCATCGATACGTTGTGTTCCTCTTTGAGCATCGATGACAACTTCACATAATCTGCCGTCGTCAACGAGTTCGCCATCATTTCGTGGAATCCCAACGAAGTGAGTTGCGCCCCGATGATGTTCTGGACTTTATAGTCTTCTGTACGCGCCGAATAGGAAACGGTCGCGTTGAATTTCTTGGTGAAATTAATGTTGTTGTAGCCGTACACGCGCAGGATTTCCTCGATGACGTCGATCTCGCGGTTCACATCCACGCGGTATGCCGGCACGACCAAACCCAATCCGGCATCTGAAATGCTGTTGACCTTAATGTCGAGCGACGCCAGGATTTTCTTGATGGTTTCCTTCGGCAATTCCTGCCCGATGAGTTTCGCGGCTTTCCCGAAGTTGAGCAACACCGGAAAATCTTCGATCTTCTTCGGATAGACATCGATCAGATCAGACGTGATTTCACCGCCGGCGACTTCCTGGATCAAAAGTGCGGCGCGTTTCAGGGCATAGTCGGTAATGGTCGGGTCGATGCCACGCTCGAAACGGAATGAAGCGTCGGTACTCAGGCCGTGTCTTTTCGCGGTTTTCCGAATGGTAACCGGGTTGAAGTATGCGCTTTCCAAGAATATATCTTTCGTGGTTTCCGTCACCCCTGAAAGCTTTCCACCGAAAACGCCAGCCATACACAGCGGGCCTTTTTCGTCGCAAATCATCAGGTCTTCCTGGTGCAGCGTGCGTTCCACGTCGTCCAGCGTGAGGAATTTGGTTCCGGCTTCCACGGTTTTTACGATGACTTTCCCGTTGATCTTGGCCGCGTCGAAGGCGTGCAATGGCTGCCCGAGTTCGTGCAGGACGTAATTCGTGACATCCACGATGTTATTTTTTGGCGTCAGGCCGATGGCTTTCAAACGGTTCTGCAGCCATTCCGGCGACGGTTTCACTTTCACGCCGGAGATTGTCACCCCGCAATAGCGCGGTGCCAACTTCGCATCCTTGACATCGACGTCGATCTTGAGCGTGCGTTTGTCCACCTTGAATTTCGTGACCGACGGTGTAATGAGCTCGGCGTGTACATTCCGTTGTAGCAGGCCGGCACGCAGGTCACGTGCCACGCCCATATGGCTCATCGCATCGGCGCGGTTCGGGGTAAGCCCGACTTCGAATATTTCATCGTCTTCGATGTTGAACACCTTGGCCGCCGGCGTTCCCGGTTTGAGGTTCGCATCCAAAACCATGATGCCGTCGTGGCTTTTACCCAGCCCAAGTTCATCTTCTGCGCAAATCATCCCGAAACTTTCCACGTCCCGGATTTTGCCTTTCCCGATCTTAAACGGCTGTCCATCCTTGTCGAACAATGTCGTCCCGATCGTTGCGACCGGCACTTTTTGCCCAGCGGCTACATTCGGCGCGCCGCAAACGATCTGCACCGGATTGCCGTCGCCGAGGTTAACCGTTGTTACTTTCAAACGGTCGGCATTCGGGTGTTTTTCGCACGTCAGGACATGGCCAACCACAACGCCGTCAAGGCCGCCTTTTACCGATTGGTATTTTTCAACGACTTCCACTTCGAGTCCGAGGTCGGTGAGCAGCGCCGCAGTATCGGCAGCATTCCAGTCTATCTTGATGAATTGTTTAAGCCAGTTATAGGAAATCTTCATTTAATGGGTGTTATGACAAGGCTGCAAATATAGGCATTCGCCTGCGGAGTTAAAAGCGTTTTCGGTGAAAAACAAATTCGGAATTTAAGGATTAAAATTTTGTCGAAAATTAAATTTGAAGTGTCGTTTTTTGCCGAATTGATACATTTTTTGCGGAAGTGAAACATTCGTGCTATGGGTTGGAAAAATTGTGCTACATACCGAAAACCCATGCGGCTACATTTGGCTAAACCAAAAACCGAAAATTATGGGAAACATAGCGCAAAGGCCAACATTCAAGGCCAAGTATGACAATTTCATCGGCGGAAAATTCGTGCCGTCGGTATCGGGAGAATATTTCGACAACATCTGCCCGATAGACGGCAAAGTATTCACGAAGGCAGCGCGTTCCAGAAAGGAAGACATCGAATTGGCGCTGGATGCCGCGCACGAAGCCTTTCGGACCTGGGGAAAAACCTCGGCGGCGCATCGATCGGGAATCCTAAACAAGATTGCTGACCGGATCGAAGAGAACCTGGAATACTTGGCGGTCGTGGAAGCGATAGACAACGGGAAAGCCGTCCGGGAAACCCGTGCCGCGGACCTGGCGTTGGTCGTGGATCATTTCCGATATTTTGCCGGCGTCATCCGGGCTGAGGAAGGCAGCATCGCCGAGCACGACGAAAACACGGTAAGCATCGTATTGCACGAACCACTGGGTGTCGTGGGACAAATTATCCCGTGGAATTTCCCACTGCTGATGGCCACTTGGAAAATCGCGCCCGCATTGGCAGCCGGGAATTGTACGGTTGTCAAACCTGCCGAACAAACCCCGACATCAATCATCGTGTTGATGGAATTGTTGCAGGATATCTTGCCGCCGGGCGTGGTGAATATCGTGACGGGATTCGGCCCTGAAGCGGGAAAACCGCTTGCGCAATCAGACCGCATCGCCAAGGTGTCGTTCACCGGCGAAACCACGACCGGACGGTTGATCATGCAATACGCATCCGAAAACCTTTTGCCTGTAACCATGGAGTTGGGCGGCAAATCCCCGAACATCTTCTTCTCATCGGTGGCCGATCACGACGACGCGTTCTTCGACAAAGCCGTTGAAGGTGCCGTGTTGTTTGCCTTGAACCAAGGCGAGGTTTGTACTTGTCCGTCGCGTATTCTCGTCCAAGAAGATATTTATGACAAATTTATGTCGCGTGTAGTGGAACGCACCAAAGCCATCAGGACCGGGCATCCGCTCGACGGCGATACCATGATGGGCGCGCAGGCTTCGAACGACCAATACGAAAAGATCCAATCGTACCTCAAGATCGGCAAGGAAGAAGGCGCGGAAGTGCTCACCGGTGGCGATGTGAACAAGCTCGATGGTGAATTGGCGGGCGGCTACTACATTCAACCCACAATCTTCAAAGGCCACAATAAAATGCGGATTTTCCAGGAAGAGATTTTCGGCCCCGTGACTTGCGTGACCACGTTCAAGACAGAGGAAGAAGCCATCGAAATCGCGAACGACACGATGTACGGCCTAGGTGCCGGCGTCTGGACGCGAGATGCGCACCAGTTGTATAAAGTGCCGCGTGCCATTAAGGCCGGCCGTGTTTGGGTGAACAGCTATCACGCTTATCCGTCGCATGCGCCGTTTGGCGGCTATAAAAAGTCCGGTTTCGGGCGCGAAACGCACAAGATGATGCTGGACCATTACCGGCAGACCAAGAATATGCTGGTGTCTTACGACAAGAACAAACTGGGCTTTTTCTAAACAATTTCGAAAAGTATTTTTTAGGAGATTTTGTGGGTTTCCCGTAATCGGAATTTTCAGGATTTTGTAACTTCCGTTTAATTGGGAAGGGGATAATTGGGTATTCCCAACGGATAAAAACGGACATCGGGTTACGGGTTTCCCGTAAAAAATCCTAAAATTAATCCTGACTTGATTGTTGTTTGAATTTGATTTTAAATTTTGGTTTGCCTGGCGGTTTCTACTGCCGGGTTTTACTTTATTAATGCACCATTTCCTATGACCAACCGCGTACAGACGACGCCCGAAGCCGAATTACTCATTGCCCGATTGCAGGCCGATTTCGGTGCGTTGATGTTTCACCAGAGCGGCGGCTGTTGCGATGGTTCGCAGCCCATGTGCTTTGAAAAAGGCGACTTCAAACTTGGGATGAGCGATGTATGTCTGGGCGAGATCGCCGGTTGCGAATTCTGGATGAGTCGCGACCAGTTCGAATATTGGAAACACACGCAGCTTACCATTGACGCCGTTGACGGACGAGGATCGAGTTTCTCGCTCGAAATTCCGTACGGGAAAAGGTTTATCGTGCACTCGCGTTTGTTTACGGAAGCTGAGGCAGAAAACCTGACGCCGTTACGTTTCTTAGCGGATTGATACAACCTGGGCTGCTGTGTAGTGCGACCCGCGTTAGGGATGGCAATGGCATCCTTTTGCGAGGCCACGAGCAAAAGATAGAATGGACAGCCCGGCCGCAGGCAACGCCCTTAATTTGCCTGATGGAGCAATTGGTATTGTTTGGGCGTGATGCCTTCGTATTTCTTGAACAGCCTGATGAAATAGTTACAATCGTCGAAACCCGCTTCAAAACACACTTCGTTGATTTGCAGGTGTCGGTTTTTCAACAGTTTTTTCGCGTAACGGATTTTTTCGTTCAGCACGTACTCGATCGGGCTCACACCCAATTCCCGCTTGAACAAACGGTAGAACGACGTGGTGCTCATGCAGGCTCGGTCTGCCAGACGTTTGAGGTTGATGTCTTCGTGCAGGTGTTGCCGGATGTATTCCACGATGGGCGTGATGGCGAGGTTGCGGTTCAGATTTGACACTTCTTCGGTGGCCTTGAGCGTTTGCGTCTGGATGATCCTGACGAGCAATTCCTGCAGTGTCAAATCAGTGAGCGCGTCTTTGGTGACCGACGTGCTCATGCATTCCTTGATCAGTTTGTTGATGGTGGTCGCCAGATCTACATTATTGTAAAAGAAATAATGTTGGTGGTTGAGTTGCCAGTAGCGGTCGGTGCCTTCTTTCGGGTAGCGCTCGTTGAGGAAATTGAGCGTGTCGTTGATCTTGCCGTGGTCAATGGCCAGTGCCAGGCATTGCGTGGGGTTGTGTTTGGACGCTTCCGGAAAATCGATCTTCATTTCCACGTTGGACGGCACCACAACCGTTTCGCCGGGCAGGTATTCAAATTCCGGGTCGTCGAACAAATGCATTACTTTCTTGCCGCGCAACATGCTGGTCACGACCAAATCATTGAATTTGAGCGGCACGAGTTGCGATTCCTGGTAGGTTTCGAAAAGGTTGAGTTCGCAATGTTCCAGGTTATAGACGGTGCGGTTTTCCACCAACGTCTTGAGTGATTTTTCATGCGACAATAACGGTGCGTGGAGTAGGGATTTCCGCTCGTTCATGGCTTTTGGAATAAAGCCGTAAGATAAGGAAAACAATTAATTGAACGTTCGTTATTGCAGGATTTCTTCAATGTGTTTGCGGATGTTCGACGCGATCTTGGCAGTCGGCAGGTCATTCTCGTCGCCACCGAACGGATCTTCGATTTCCTCGGCGATCAATTCCAAGCTCGCCAGTACATAGAAGATGAAAATCACGACCGGAACCACGTAATATCCTAGTGAAAACGCGTATCCGAAGGGCAATGTCATTACGTAGAAGAAGATAAATTTCTTGAGGAACGCGCTGTAGGAATACGGGATCGGCGTGTTCTTGATGCGTTCACAAGCGCCGCAGATGTCCGTGAAGGATTGCAATTCGGCATTGAGCACGATGAGCTGGTCACCGGTGATTTTTCCGGACTGATACAACTGGTTGACTTTGTCGAACATCACCTTCGCGACCTGATTCGGCTTGTGTTTGTGGTGGTCGATCTCAAGGTCCAGCCCGTCGAAAAGTTGTTGTGCGGTTTCGGCGTTGCTCAGGTGTTCGTGCAGGATTTGGGCATAATTCGGGATCATTTTCCTGAAAAAAGCTTTGTCTTCCGGCAACATCGCGCCCACTTTTATGGCGAGGTTCCGGCTGTTGTTGACCAGTGCGCCCCACATTTTGCGGCCTTCCCACCAGCGGTCGTAAGCCGTATTGGTGCGGAAGACGAGCAACATCGAAATCACGAAGCCCAGCAAACCATGCATGACGGTAATGTTCTTTACATAGGCCGAATCGGTCAGTTGGAAATATTCCACTTCAAGCCAGCCCACAGCGCCCGAATAAGCGCCGATGGCCAACATCAACGGCCAGAGCTTTGACACAGTATCAGACCTGTGGAAACGCACGATGAATGTAAACCAGTCTTTGGTGTTGTAGGAAATCATGAAGCTAATTAATAATTAATAATGGATAATTAATAATTNATAATGCCTCGCGAATTTAAAGATTAAATCAATTCGAGAGCGAAAGATTTCCGGCGAGTTGCTTGAGGTTGATTTCCGACAATTTGGCTTGGAACTGCGCGTTTGAATGACGGATTTTTGCGTTGAGATAATTCAACTGTGCCGTGCGGTATTCGAGTGTCGTGATCGTGCCGATGCGGTATTTTTCCATCGTGATGTCGAGGTTCTGGCGGGCGATTTCCTCGTTTTTATCTTCGATATCAATTAGTTGTATATTAGTAAGATACGTTTGATAAGCGGAAGTGAGTTGTGAGTTAATGGATTGGCGTTGTTGTTCGATGGCAACCGATGAATTTTCCACTTGCAACTTTGCGATCTTTTCATTGCGTTTCTGCAGAAAACCATTGAACACATTGATCGATGCCGAAAAACCGTAGTTCAGGCCTTTAGCGTAGGATTCGCTCGTAAAACCAAGGCTCGATTTGGATTCGCTCCAGTTGTAGCCGGTGCTCACGCCAATGGTCGGGTAGCGGTTCGCCCGGACTTGCTTCAGATTGAGCTCGGCCACGCGATTGTTGATGATTTGCACCAGTAGTGCAGGATTTTGTTTTTCGGCGAGCGCCGTCAAATCGGGCAGGAGCAGGCTTTCATCGACCGTCACGGAATTGACAACACGGAAATCGGTCTTGACGTCTCGGCCCAGCAATTCGTTCAGGCGTGTTTTCACGTTGGCCAGCAATTCCTGTTGCCGCAGCAAATTGGTCTGGTCGGTATTCAGATCAACCTGCGCGTTGAGCACTTCCAGCTTTGCTGCTTTCCCGATGGTGTAGCGGTTGTCGGAAAGTGTCACCCGTTGGCGTGACAATACCATCGTAGAATCCAGCGCGGCCAATTGTTGCTGTTGTTGCACGATGTCAAAATAGGTCGTCATGACTTCGCCCACGCGTTCCAAAACGGTCAGTTTCAGTTCGGCGTCGCCCAATTTTTCAAGTTCTTTCAGTTGGTCGTATCGCGCAAACATCCTAAAACCGTCGAACACCGTCCAGCCGAGATTCGCGCCATAAGTCAGGTTCTGGTTCTTGCCGCCGTCCATCGACAATTTGTTGCCGTCGGCGCGCGTCTGGGAAATGTCCTGGATGCTGTGGTTGTCTGTTATTTGTGCGTCGATGCGTGGTAACATTCCGGCGTTGGCGGCGCTCGCATTCTGTTGGTCGATCTTCAACTCGTTCGCCGCGATCTTGATGTCGTAATTGTTTTCGAGTGCGATTTTCACGGCGTCTTCCACGGTCAGGATTTCCTGCGCAGACATGCTCGCGAAACCCGCAATCAGCAAAAGGGATAAAATGGCATTACGGTTCATGTGTGGCTGGTTTGTGGTCAAGTGCTTCTCTTTCGTATTGGTCGGCCCTGTCAAGTTCCGGACGGCGTTTCTTTTCGCGCGACCACATCATGTAAATCGCCGGGATAACGAACAGCGTCAGGATGAGCGAGAAAATCGTTCCGCCTACGATCACGACGCCCATGCCGATACGGCTCGTGGATGCCGCGCCCAACGATAGGGCAATTGGTAACGCGCCCAGTGCGATGGCCAATGACGTCATCAAGATCGGACGCAAACGCGATTCGGCGGCCTCGACGATCGCATCGTATTTGGATTTGCCTTGTTCGCGCAATTGGTTGGCGAATTCCACGATCAAGATGCCGTTTTTGGTCACGAGCCCGATGAGCATAATGGTTCCGATCTGGCTGAAGATGTTCCACGTCTGGTCGAAAAGCCAGAGCGAAAACAATGCGCCGGCAACGGCCATCGGCACGGTCAGGATGATGATTAATGGGTCGATGAAACTCTCGAACTGTGCCGCCAAGATTAAGAAAATGAGCAGCAACGCCAGTCCGAAGGCGAAGGAAGTGTTCGATGAACTTTCCACGAAATCGCGCGATTCGCCGCCGAGATCGGTCGTAAAACTTTCGTCCAGCACTTTTTCCTTGATGCGTTCCATCGCCTCGATGCCATCGCCGATGCTTTTCCCCGGCGCCAATCCGGCAGAAACGGTGGCCGACATGTAACGGTTGTTGTGATAGAGTTGCGGCGGGCTGCTTTGTTCCTCAATCGTGACCACGTTGTCCAGCTGGATGAGTTGGCCTTTGTCGCTCTTGACGAACATCGAGGTCAAATCAATGGGCGCGTCACGGTCTTTCTTGTCGAATTGCCCCATGACTTGGTATTGGCGGCCGTTCATCATGTAGTAGCCGAATCGCTGCCCGGAGAGCGACAATTGCAGCGTCTGTGCGACATCGATCACAGAAACGCCAAGGCTTTGCGCTTTCTCGCGGTCTATGGTGACGTTGATTTCGGGTTTGTTGAATTTCAGGTTGACGTCCGATGTGGAGAACGTGTCATCTTTTCCGACTTCTTCCATGAATTGCGGGAGTTTCTCACGCAACTTCTCGAAATTCGGCGCCTGGATGATGTATTGTATCGGCAAGCCACCGCGCCGGTTGACGGCAATCGTCGGTTGTTCGGAAACATTGGTCTTCGCTTCTTGGTATTGTTTGGTCCACTTGGTCAGGTTTTCGGCAATCTGTTGCTGAGATCGTTCGCGCTCATCCGGTTCCACCAAGGCCAAACGGACGCGGCCCGAGTTGACGGCTCCGGTACCGAAACCCGGCGCGGTAATGATGAGTGCGATTTTCTTTTCGGGAATCGAGTCGGTGATGAGTTGATCGAGTTCCTGCATGAACCGGTCGGTGTATTCGTACGATGCGCCTTCCGGTGCGGTGATGCCCATGGTGAGCATGCTGCGGTCGTCGTACGGCGCGGTTTCTTTCTTGAGCGTACTGAAAAACAAAACGATTAAGCCTAAACAAACCACGAGAATCGGGAAGCTGAGCCATTTCCGGCCCATGAATTTCTTGAGCGATGCGGCATAGCCTTCGTTCATCTTTACGAAATACGGCTCAGTCATCTCGTAGAACTTCGAATGTTTCTGTTGCCCGCCCTTGATCAGGTAGGCGTTGAGCATCGGCGTCAAGGTGAGCGACACAAAGGCCGATATGAGGACCGCGGCGCCAATCACGACGCCGAATTCCCGGAACAATCGGCCCACGAAACCTTCCAGGAAAATCACCGGCAGGAACACGGCGGCGAGTGTGATCGAAATCGAGATGACGGCAAAGAAAATCTCGTTCGAACCCTTGATGGCGGCCTCGATCGGCGACATGCCTTCCTCGATTTTCTTGAAGATGTTTTCGGTAACCACGATGCCGTCGTCCACGACCAGACCCGTAGCCAGTACGATGGCGAGCAATGTCAATACGTTGATGGAAAAGCCCATCGCCCACATGATAAAGAACGTCGCGATGAGCGATACCGGAATGTCGATGAGCGGCCGGAACGCGATGGCCCAATTCCGGAAGAATAAATAAATGATCAGGATGACCAGCAAAATCGAGATGCCGAGTGTTTCCACGACTTCCGTGATCGCTTTCTTGATGAACAGCGTATTGTCTATGGAAATGTTGAGTTTGATGTCTTTGGGCAAATCCTGTTGCATCTGGTCGTACTGCTTGTAGAACGCATCGGCGATATCGAGATAGTTCGTGCCCGGCTGCGGAATGATGCCCAAACCCACCATGGTCTGGCCAGATTCGGCGAGTTTGGTTTCCAGGTTTTCGGCTTCCAACGACGCTTTCCCGACATCGCTCAAAAGCACGGTTTTTTCGCCCTCGGCCTTCAGGATAATGTTGTTGAATTGTTCTTCCGTGGCCAGATTCCCTAACGTTTTGACGACAAGTTCCGTGTTCGCGCCGGTGAGTTTCCCCGATGGCAGTTCCACGTTTTGGGCTTCGAGCGCATTGCGGACGTCGGACACCGTAACGCCGTAGGACGCCATTTTGACCGGATCGATCCAGAGCCGCATCGCGTATTTGCGTTGCCCCCAGATCTGGACGCTGGATACGCCGGGAATGGTCTGCAAACGTTCGGCGATGACGTTTTCGGCATAATCAGACAATTCCAGTACGTTCTTGGTCTGGCTTTGTACGGTCATGGCAATGATCGCGTCAGAATCGGCGTCGGCTTTGGAAACCACCGGCGGCGCGTCAATATCCTGCGGCAAACTGCGCTGCGCCTGTGACACCTTGTCGCGCACATCGTTGGCGGCTTCCTCGAGGTTTTTGTCGAGGTTGAATTCAATGGTGATCTGGCTCGAACCCTGCGCGCTCGTGGACGAGATGTTCCGCACGCCGTCTATGGAGTTGATGGCTTTCTCGAGCGGTTCGGTAATCTGCGACTCGATGATATCGGCGTTCGCGCCCGCATAATTCGTCCGGACGGAAACCTGGGCAGGATCAATCGACGGAAATTCGCGTACGCCCAAAAACATGTACCCGATCACGCCGAACAAAATCAGCAACAGGTTCAAGACGATCGTCAGTACCGGACGTTTGATGCTTAGGGTTGGTAAACTCACTTAGTCAATGAATAATTGATAATTAATAATTAATAATGGGAATTGTAGCATTTATTTCTGGAGCTGTTTCCCGCTTTCCGCTATATCTTTTGCGTCACTGCGCTTTGCAAAAGGATGCCGCTGCAATCGGGGCTAGGGGATCCATCCATCAATCGACTTTCACTTTAACCGGAGTGCCGTCTTTCAAAGACATCACGCCAGTCGTCAACACCGTGTCGCCGGGTTTCAGCCCGGAAGTGATTAAAATATCCTTGTCGGTACGGGCGCCGGTTTCCACGATGATTTCCTTGGCTTTGCCATTGCTGGCCACGAATATCTTCTTGCCGTTCTGGATCGGGATCAGCGCCTGTGTCGGGACAAACAACGCATCGTTGATTTTATCCAGCGGCAACATCACGTTCGCGAATGTTCCCGGCAATAACTTCCCGTCGCGGTTGTCGGCGAGCGCGCGTACACGCAAGGTTCGGGTATCTACGTCCACCTCCGGTTCGAGCGCATAAATTTTTGCCGAGAATTTCTCCTTCGCGCCGGCCACGGTAAACGACACCGTGCTGCCGCTCTTCAGCTGTGACGAATACTTCTCGGGCACCGAAAAAGTGATCTTCACCTGCGTGTTATTCACCAATTTGGCCACCACGGTTTCCGGCGTTACATACGTTCCTTTCGAAATAGATCGCAATCCGATTCTGCCCGAAAACGGTGCGCGTACGGTGGTTTTGGCGAGTTGCGCCCCGATGAGTTGCGTCTCTGATTGTGCAGAACGGAAATCGGCGGTAGCGATGTCAAACTCTTCGCGGCTGATGGCTTCCTTATCGAGCAATAGTTTGGCGCGTCGGGCGTTCTCTGACGCCAGCCCTTGCGCGGTCTTCGCTTTGGCCAGCTGGGCGCGGAGTTCCAGATCGTTCACCTTAAACAGGACTTGGCCTTTCGACACATTCGTGCCTTCGGTAAAATTGATGTTTTCCACAATACCCGAAACTTCGCTACGTACATCAATTTGTTCATTGGCTTCTATGGAGCCGGAGAGTGAGAGCTGGTCTGAAAATTCCCGCGGTTGCAATACAATCCCGGCGACTTTCGCGGCCATTTTGTTCTTGCCTTTTTCTTTTTCGTTTTTCTTTTCGCTGCTGTTTTCCAGGATCCGGTAGCCGATGAGTGCCACCAAGGCCACGGCCAATATGTAGAAAATGTACTTGAATTTCATAGGTTTTGCTGATAAACGCAACGCAAAGCTAAGGTTTTAACAGCGGTATATTTGGCGCGTTAGTGATAATTTAACAGCCGTTTTACGCCAAATTTTTCATGGTGCGGATGCTCGTTTAGGCATCAACTGATGTAGTTCCAGATGTTTTTCTTCCTTGACAATTCAATGAAAGTGTGGCGCATTGCAGCATGGTCTGCCCGTTCCATCGTCGGGTCTTCCTTGAGGATTTTGGTGGCGATGTTCCGGGCCACTTGCAGGATTTCCCGGTCTTGGACCAAGTCCGCAATTTGAAGATTCAACACACCGCTTTGTTGGGTGCCCATCAAGTCGCCGGGACCGCGCAGCTTTAAGTCAACTTCGGCAATCTCGAAGCCATCGTTGGTGCGTACCATCGTGTCGAGGCGCGTCCGGGTATCGTTGGAAAGTTTATGCCCAGTCATCAGGATGCAATAGCTTTGTTCGGCGCCACGGCCCACGCGCCCGCGCAGCTGGTGCAATTGCGAGAGGCCAAACCTTTCGGCGCTTTCAATCACCATGACACTCGCATTCGGGACGTTGACGCCAACCTCAATAACCGTCGTGGCCACCATGATATTGGTTTTCCCTTCGGCGAAGCGCTTCATCTCGGCTTCTTTTTCTGCGGGTTTCATCTTCCCGTGGACAATCGATACCGAATATTGCGGCAGCGGAAAATCGCGTGAGATGCTTTCGTAACCGTCAATCAAGTCTTTGTAGTCCATTTTCTCCGATTCCTGGATCAGCGGATAAACGATATAGACTTGCCGGCCTTTTGCGATTTCGTCCTTCAAGAATTTCCAGACTTTCAATCGGCTGCCGTCGGTGCGGTGCACGGTCTGGATCGGTTTTCGGCCTGGCGGCAATTCGTCAATCACCGAAATGTCCAGATCGCCGTATAAACTCATCGCCAACGTACGCGGGATCGGCGTGGCGGTCATCACCAATACGTGCGGCGGAATGTCGTTCTTCTTCCATAGTTTTGAGCGTTGTTCCACCCCGAACCTATGTTGTTCATCGATTACGGCCAGCCCCAGATTCTTGAATTGCACTTTGTCTTCCAAGAGTGCGTGCGTCCCGATCAAGATGTCGAGCGAGCCGTCTTCCAAGGCTTCATGGATGATTTTCCGATCGGGCGTTTTCGTGGAACCGGTGAGCAATTTAATATTGATGCCGAGCGGTTTGGCGAGTTCGGTAAGCCCGTTGAAATGTTGCGTGGCGAGGATTTCGGTAGGCGCCATCAGACACGACTGGAAACCGTTGTCCAGCGCAATCAGCATGCTCATCAGCGCGACGATGGTTTTTCCTGACCCAACATCGCCTTGCAGCAAACGGTTCATTTGCGCGGCCTGGCCGATGTCATGCCGGATTTCCTTAACGACACGCTTCTGGGCATCGGTCAAACCAAACGGCAAATGGTGCTGGAAAAAATCGTTGAAATGTTTCCCGACGGTGGTGAACGCATTGCCTTTGATCTTGTGTTTGCGAATGAGGTTTTTCGTGATGAGTTGCAATTGGATGAAAAACAGCTCCTCGAATTTGAGCCTGAATCGCGCCTTGGCCAGCAATTCCTGACTTTTCGGAAAATGGACGTTGAACAGCGCGGCGTTTTTGGGAATGAGTTTCAGCTCGTCGATGAGATAGGGCGGAAGGGTTTCAGCGAAATTGGCCTGTGTTTCGACAAACAATTGCTGCATCATCTTGCTGACCACGCGGTTGCTCACGCCCCGATTGCCAAGTGTTTCCGTGGACGGATAAACCGGCTGCATGGCCGTGCGGAGATTTTGCTTGTGTTCTTCAAGCGCTTCCATTTCCGGATGCGGCATGCTGAATACGCCGTTGAACCAATTGACCTTGCCGAAGATGACCATCGGCATATTGGGTTTCAGGCTTTCCTTGATCCATTTGTGGCCTTGAAACCAAACCAGTTCCATTTGGCCGGTATCGTCGATAAACGTGGCCACGAGCCTTTTTCCGCGCTGCTGCTCGACGGTTTTGATGTTCACTACTTTCCCTACAATCTGGACTTCGGCGGAATGGTTCGGGCGCAGTTCGTTGACCTTGTAGTATTTCGTACGGTCAATGTAGCGGTTCGGAAAAAAATGCAGCAAATCGCGGTATGTGCCGATGCCCAACTCGCGACGCAGCAAATCACCGCGGGCAGGGCCGACGCCTTTGAGGAATTCGATGGATGTGTCGAGCAGGTTGGACATTCGAGTACTTTGGATGTGGAAAAGCGAGGCTTTTGAAAACCAATTTTCCGACGCACACGAAGATAAAGTTAAATTTACAAATGTGAAATGCGGGAAAACCGTAATTTGTATATTTGGCTGGATTGTAAATTTGGGTGTAAACCCCAAAGGTTTTCAAAACCTTTGGGGTTTGGCCCGCAACCCGCAAACATGCAGCAAGATTCCAACAACCGCCGCCCCATCGCTTCCCGAGAAGCCAATTGGGCAAAGAGAACAGCCGCTTGGCTCGCGGCGCGCAATGTCAGCCCAAACGCCATTTCTTTGTTGAGTATCGTGTTCGCCGGGTTGTCCTTGCTGGCATTCAGGGCATATACCATGACATGGTATTCTTGCTTTGTGCCGCAGGAAGATTGGAAAAATGTCATTTGTATGGTGTTGGCGATTGTTTTCATCCAGTTGCGGTTGCTGATGAACATGCTCGATGGCATGGTGGCCGTGGAATTCAATCGGAAATCCATCTACGGCGGGTTGTACAACGAAATCCCTGATCGCGTCTCGGACACGCTTACTTTGATTGGTGTTGGTTTTACGGTTAGCTCATTCGAGTACGGCTGGACGCTCACATGGCTGGCCGTTTTCCTTTCTGTAATGACGGCTTACATCCGTACCTTGGGTGCCTCGCTGGGCACCGGGCATTTTTTCTCGGGCCCAATGGCCAAGCCGCACCGCATGGCCTTGTTGTGCGCGGGCTGCATCGTCGCCATTTTCTGGCCGCCGGTGTTTTACTATTTGTTGGCGGCCATGAACATCGGTTTGCTGATTACGTGTTACCGCCGCACGGCCAAAGTGGTCGCCACACTTAAAAACATGAACCGATGATGGACAAGATTTTTCGTTTTGATTTTATACAGAACAATGACCTTCTAATGGTTGTCGCGCTCATTTTCGGGATATTGGTTTTTGCGACGGTATTATTTTTCATCCTCGGAAAGTTAAAACCCCAGGCCAACTTGTCCGAACTGAAAGCGCGCACCAAATCCTGGTGGTTCATGGCGACACTTTTCATCGGCGCCACACTTATAAATGCGACCATTTCCTACATCGCCATCGGGTTGTTGTCGTTTTTTGCGTTCCGTGAAATGTACTCGGTGTTGGATTTCCGCGGCTCGGACAGACGTGCCATCTTTTGGGCTTTCCTGTCGATCCCGATCCAATACTATCTGGCGTACATTGGCTGGTACGGCGCGTACATCATTTTCATTCCGGTCGTGATGTTCTTGTTTCTGCCGATGCGGCTCGTCCTCAAAGGCGACACCGACAACATCATCCAATCGATGTCGAAACTGCATTGGGTGTTAATGCTTACCGTGTTCGGCATCAGCCACATGGCGTACCTTTTGTCGCTCAAGGAAATTCCCGGCTTTGATGCGGGCGGACGTGGATTGTTGCTGTTCCTAGTTTTCCTGACCGAGATCAACGACGTGATGCAGTTCACCTGGGGCAAGTTGCTCGGACGGCATAAAATCGTCCCGAAAGTCAGCCCGAACAAGACTTGGGAAGGATTCATCGGCGGGATTATTTCTACTACGATCATCGGCTATTTCCTGGCATTTCTCACACCGCTAACCCCGATGCAAGCCACTTTCGTGAGTTTTATGCTGGCCATTTCCGGATTCATTGGCGATATTGTGATGTCATCGGTTAAACGCGATATCGGCATAAAAGACATGGGCAATACCATTCCCGGACACGGCGGCGTGCTGGACCGGATCGATTCGTTGGCGTACACCGCGCCGGTATTTTTCCACTTGGTTTACTACATGGCGTACTGATGCAAAAAATCTGTCTTCAATTCACGTTCGGTTTCCTGCTGCGCCCGTTTTTGCGCTGGTTCGTAGGCGTGAGGTTTTGCGATACCGATTTCCTTTCGGCGGAAAAGCAGTTTATCATCGTGGCGAACCACAACAGCCATCTGGACACCATGACGATTATGGCTTCTTTGCCCCGAAACATCATCCACAAAGTAAAGCCCGTGGCCGCCGCAGACCATTTCGGCAAAACCAAACGCAAGGAAAAACTGAGCAACTTCTTCATCAATACGCTGCTTATCCAACGCCGGCGCGACAAGGAAAACCCGGAGAACGACCCGATCCACAAAATGATCAAGGCGCTCGACGACGGTTTTTCGCTCATCATTTTCCCCGAAGGTACGCGCGGCGAACCCGAAGTGCAACAGCCGCTCAAACCGGGCGTGGCGCTCGTGCTCTCGCAACGGCCTCACATCAAATACATTCCGGCCTACATGAAAGGCATGGGCAAGGCGATGCCCAAAGACGATGGCCTGATCGTGCCGCACAATGCATCGCTGGTGTTCGGCGACCCGACAACCGTTGCCACGACCGACGTGGACGGCATCCTGCAACAAATCGCGGCCGATTTCGACAGACTCAAAAACTTTTAACTGATGCGTTACCTCTTGATTTTATTGTTTCTGCTCCCAAAAGTTGGCTCCGGGCAGGCCGCGCGCAATGTCGATTTCAAGACCTGTGAGGCGACGATAGGCATTGACTTCGACTCCCGGACAGTATCTGGGCACGTGAGCTACACTTTTGAAGTACTTTCCAAGACGGACACCATCAAAATAGATGCGGTGAACATGCAGTTCCGGCAGGTTGAGATCAATGGCAAGCCGGTAAAGTACAAGGCCACAGCAAAAACACTTGATTTATTTACAGGCTTCAGGAAAGGCAAAAACATCGTGTATCTCAACTACACGGCTACCCCAAAGCAAACATTGTATTTCTTTGGAGAACGGCCTGATGAACAAATCTGGACACAAGGCCAGGGCAAATACACCAGCCATTGGTTGCCGAGTTTCGACGACGTCAACGAGAAAGTGGTTTTCAATCTTTCCGTAACCTACGACAAGGATTTTACGGTAATTTCAAATGGCGTGCTCAAAGGCAAAACGGAAACTGCCGCACAAACCCAATGGCAATATGAAATGCGGCAACCGATGTCGTCCTATCTGGTCATGCTCGCTATCGGGAAATTCGCCAAGCGCACGGAAACTGCGGCTTCGGGTATTGCACTTGAACAATATTATGGCGTCGGCGATGACGCTAGGGTAGAACCGACCTATCGGTATTCCAAACAGATTTTTGATTTCCTGGAAGGTGAAATCGGCGTGGCTTATCCGTGGCAGATATACAAACAAGTGCCGGTGCGCGACTTTCTATATGCCGGCATGGAAAATACTTCGGCCACGACTTTCTCACAGGATTTCGTCGTGGACAGCATCGGTTTTAACGACAAGAATTACGTCAATGTCAATGCACACGAATTGGCGCACCAATGGTTCGGCGATTTGGTAACGGCCAAGTCGGGCAAGCACCATTGGCTCCAGGAAGGTTTTGCGACCTACTACGCCTTGCTGGCCGAACGCGCGGTTTTCGGCGATGATTACTTCTACGAAGCTTTGTACGACATGGCGGAAGAACTCCAGCAGGCGAGCAAGTCAGACACGATTCCGGTGTTGAACGAAAAGGCGAGTGCGCTGACATTCTATAAGAAAGGCGCTTGGGCATTGCATGTTTTGCGGGAAAGTATCGGTGCCGACAATTTCCGTTTGGCGGTCAAAAATTACTTGGAGAAATACAGGTTCAGGAATGTGGACACCGATGAATTCCTGGCCGAAATTGCGAAGGTGTCCAACTACGATTTGTTGGATTTCCGCAAGCGTTGGCTAGAAAACCCAAAATTCGAAATTGGAGAAGCCGTGGCGTTGCTCCGAAAAAATGCGGCTATCGGAGAATTGCTCAACATGGGCCAGCCGCCGTATGAGCCAGCGCAATGGCCCGATGTCGTCGCTATGTACACAGACCGGATGATACGCCCCGGACATTCCCGGATCAAACAGGAATCGTTGTATGATTTCGCCGCCCAGCATGGCAACAAGCCGTTCGAAGACAAAATTTTGGTGTATCGTGCGGCGTTGGCCACCGGCGATCTGAAAGTTCGTCAGGTCGTGGCGCAGACCATCGGGAAATTCCCGGAATCGTTCTATCCCGAGTATGTGACATTGCTCGACGACAAGTCCTATATCACGCAGGAAATCGCTGCAGGCACGCTTTGGAAATTGTTTCCAGACAAACGAAAGGAACTCCTCGACAAAACCAAAGGCCGCGTCGGGTTCAACGACAAAAACCTGCGTATTCAATGGTTGACGATGGCGCTCGCCTTAAAAGAGTACGAGCCGTCGGAAAAAGTAACTTATTACGACGAGTTGTTCGGTTACACGACGCCACGGTTTGAAAGTTCCGTTCGGCAAAACGCGTTGCAAAACCTGATTTACCTATCGGCTGGCGATACGAACATGCTCAAGGCGTTGGTTAATCCGTTGGTACATCATAAGTGGCAGTTTCAGAAGTTCGCCCGTGAAAAAATCCGGGAATTCCTCAAACACGACCAGCCGCGGAAATTCTACGAAAAATTGCTTCCGGAGTTGCCGGAGAATGAAGGTGTCCAACTCCGGCGTTTACTCGATGAAAAGTAACTTTTAGTCAACAGCGCGTTGTTTTTGGCGGGAAAAATATATTTTTATGTAAAAATATTGCTGCTATGAAAAACAAGCTTTTATTCTGCTCTTTTTTGGCCTTAGTGCTTTTCTCCTGTAACCCAAGTGACGACAATGGTTCGTCCATTACAGATGAACAATTTGCTGAGAACTTCGGGCCTTCCGTATCACGCGATTTCATCGGACAGATCGTCGATAACGACAACCACGCCATCAGCGGCGCAACGGTATCCATTGGCAGTCAATCGGTGCAGACAGACGCCAACGGAATCTTCATCCTTAATGACGCCAGCGTTCACGAAAAATTCGCCTTCGTCAAGGTCACAAAAACGGGCTTCATCGACGGTTCGCGTGCAATGGTGCCAACTTCTGGAAAGAACAATGTCAAAATCATGCTGATTCCAATCACTCCGGTTGCTACGGTGAGTTCGGGTGAAACTACCGACGTCGATTTGCCCAATGGTACCAAAGTGACTTTTGACGGCGCGTTCCAGACCGAAGACGGCGCAAGCTACACAGGCGATGTCAACGTATCGATGTACCATCTGGAAACTTCGAATGAAAATCTGCAGTACTTGATGCCGGGCATGCTTTACGCAAAAGGCGAAGACAACCAGCCCAAGGTGCTCGAGACTTTCGGGATGCTCAACGTCGAGTTGCGCGGCAGTGCAGGGCAGAAGCTACAGATTAAATCCGGGCACAATGCCGGAATCTCGATGAAGATTGACGATTCGCAGATGGCGACCGCGCCGCAATCCATTCCGATTTGGCATTTTGATGAAACGGTAGGCTACTGGAAACAGGAAGGAACAGCGACCAAGCAAGGCAACGCTTATGTGGGCGAAGTGTCGCATTTTTCTTGGTGGAATTGCGATCAATTTGATACACCGGCATTTGTGAACATTACTTTGACAAACTCTGACGGTGTTGCATTGGCCAATGTTGGCGTCGGATTGGATGCGACGGGTTTGCAATCGGCGATGCAGATTACCGATCAAAACGGACAGGTCAATGGCGCCGTTCCTGCCGGACAGACTTTAATGATGAAAATATACGACACTTGCGGAAATATTACTTTTTCTCAGCAAATAGGTCCATTCTCCGGAAATGCCTCGCAAAATGTCGTAATTGATTCGTCGGAAGCATTATCGACTGTCGTCAGTGGAAAATTAGTGACGTGTGACGGAGGCGTGGTTGAAAATGGATACGTGTGTATGGAAAATGGCATGCGCACATCATTCGCTATCCTTTCGGAAGGAAACTTCACGTTTACGACTTTAGTATGCGGTCCAGACGAAAATTTTGACCTGATAGGATATGATGCCGACAATGTGCAAACGACTGGTCGCCTGAGTTATGCATTCAATGAAGGCAATACCAACGTAGGAAGTTTACCGGTTTGTTCCGCAATCGACGAATTTTTGGTTTATACGGTCGACAATATGCCGGCTAATTTTATCTACGGTAATATTCAAACGCAATTCGACAATAGTTTCGCCCTGAGTATTTTTGGCGATGTTGGAGAAGGCAAGCGGCTTATCATTGACGGCTATACAACGCAACCAGGCGTTTATACCGGGTCGGAGTTTAGGTTTAATTGCGATCAATATTATCCGGCGCTTGACTATGTTCACACAAGGAGTTTTTGGAACGAAAACAACTTGCCTGGGGTGGCCACGGTGCACTTGAATAAATTTGGCGCAGTTGGCGATTATATCGACGTCACATTTTCGATTACTGCAAATTCGTCGAGTGGTCCGATAACGCTAGAAGGTTATGCACATGTAAAACGAGATAACTGACACGAATGCTATAAGAAACTTTTCACTTCATTCTTGATGAATGCCAGTGCCGTAATGCTCGGCGCAGGGTTTTCGAAAGCATCGCGCAATACGGTTTCGCGGAGTTTGTTGGCGTCTGTTACTTCAGGGTTCAACGCGGTTTTGCGAAGGAGTTGGATGGTGGCATTTTTGGACGTCGTGATGATGCCCCAGCAATCGTCGCTCAGGTAAATCTGTTGGGTAAGGTTGTGCTCGTATTCCTGTTCAATCTGCGCCACGACGAAATTCACATAATCGTTCTTATCTTCTGAAATCGGGGCAATCCGGATCAGTAATTTCGCCGGGTCGATGCGTTCCATGAAGAGCGCCATCCGTTCGTACGCCTGCAGCCTGATGGGCAAGGCTTCTTTCTGGTTGCGACGTGCGAGTGCAAAATGTCTGCGTCTTTCTTCGTTTTTGGTGAACATGTGGAAGAAGTAGTAGGCCACCGCGCCGGTAATCAGCGCTGGAAGGCAGAAAAATAGAAGTTCAATGATTTTGTCGGTGCTCATGGTGTTTGATATTGTAGGTCGTTGTGTCGGTTTCTGTAAAATCAGCCACAAAAATAAACGTCTGGCGTAAAAAACAACACAAAATTCTGATAAGATTTCAGGATAGTAATGTCCCGATGGAATACACAGCGATAAACCATCGAATTACGGGAAAACCGTAACCCGTTTTCGGTAAGAAATCCTTACTTTTGGGGTTTTCAAAAAACGTATGCAACAACATATCGGCAAGCTCAACGAAGCCCAGCAACAGCCTGTCCTGCAGAAGGAAGGCCCGATGATCATCATTGCCGGCGCCGGATCGGGCAAGACGCGCGTACTGACCATCAGGATTGCGTGGCTCATGCACCAGGGCGTCGATCCGTTCAACATCTTGGCGCTCACGTTCACCAACAAGGCGGCGCGCGAAATGAAGAACCGCATCGCCGAGATCGTGGGTTCCAACGAAGCCAAGAATTTATGGATGGGCACATTCCACTCGGTTTTTGCGCGCATCCTCAGGGCCGAAGCCGACAAACTCGGATATCCGTCCAACTTCACCATATACGACACGCAGGATTCCGTCCGGCTCATTACGGCCATCATCAAGGAAATGCAACTCGACAAAGACGTGTACAAACCCAAGCAGGTGTATGGCCGGATTTCGTCTTACAAGAACAACCTCATCACGGTCAAGGCCTATTTCAACAACCCAGAATTGCTGGAAGCCGATGCCATGTCCAAAAAGCCGCGGCTGGGTGAAATCTATGCGAACTATGTGGAACGCTGCTTCAAGTCGGGAGCAATGGATTTCGATGATTTGCTCTTGAAGACCAACGAACTCCTCAATACGCATCCGGAGGTTTTGCAGAAATACCAGAACCGCTTCAAGTATATTTTGGTGGACGAGTATCAGGACACGAACCATTCGCAGTATTTGATTGTGCGCGCGTTGTCCGACCGTTTCCAGAACATCTGTGTCGTGGGCGACGATGCGCAATCGATTTACGCGTTCCGCGGCGCAAACATCAACAACATCCTGAATTTCCAGAAAGATTACCCGGACGCGAAACTCTATCGGTTGGAACAGAATTACCGTTCCACCAAGAATATCGTCGAGGCCGCCAATTCCATCATCGACAAGAACAAAGTCAAGCTCGACAAAGTGGTTTGGACGGCCAATGATTTCGGGCCGAAGATCAAAGTACACCGTTCGGTCACCGACGCCGAGGAAGGCCGTTTCGTGGCCGCGACCATCTGGGAAACCAAGATGAACCAGCAATTGAACAACGGCCATTTCGCGATTTTGTACCGTACCAACGCACAATCGCGTGCCATGGAAGACGCGCTGCGCAAACGCGATATCCCGTACCGGATTTACGGCGGATTGTCGTTTTACCAACGCAAGGAAATCAAGGACGTATTGTGTTATTTGCGACTGGTCATCAACCCGAAAGACGAGGAAGCACTCGTGCGCGTGATCAATTTCCCGGCGCGCGGCATCGGCGACACGACCGTCGAAAAACTGACGATCGCGGCCAACCATTACAAGCGCTCGATTTTCGAAGTCATGGAAAACATCGACAAGATCGATCTCAAACTGAATTCGGGCACGAAAAATAAATTGAAGGATTTCGTGACCATGATACGGAGTTTCCAGGTCATCGAGGAAAAACACGACGCCTTCTACATCGCCGATCATGTCACCAAGAAGACCGGTCTTGTACAAGAACTGAAGAAAGACGCGACGCCCGAAGGCATTGCCCGCATCGAGAACATCGAGGAATTGCTCAACGGTATCAAGGATTTTACAGAAGGACAAAAAGAAGTCGCCGATGCGCGTGGTTCGTTGTCTGAATTCCTGGAAGATGTGGCGCTCGCGACCGATCTGGACAAAGACACCGGCGATGACGACCGGGTGGCGCTAATGACGATCCACCTCGCGAAAGGACTTGAATTCCCGCACGTGTTCGTTGTGGGCATGGAAGAAGATTTGTTTCCGAGTGCCATGAGCATGAATACCCGCGCCGAACTGGAGGAAGAACGCAGGTTGTTTTATGTGGCTTTGACGCGCGCGGAACAGCAGGCTTATCTAACTTATGCGCAATCGCGTTACCGCTGGGGCAAACTCACCGACAGCGAACCGTCGCGCTTCATCGAGGAAATAGACGACCAATACCTGGAATATCTCACGCCGGAGGAAAGCAACTACCGTTTCCGGCCGATGCTCAACACGGATATTTTCGGCGATGTAGACAAATCCAAACTGCGGTTGTCGAAGCCCGTGAGTTCCGCGCCGCCGAAATGGGTAACGGAAAACCAACCGAAACCGCCGGCCGACATCAGGCGTTTGAAACCCGTAGGGACGAAAGCGCCGGGCGGTGGCAACCTATTCGACGACAAACTCACCGTGGGCAACATCGTCATGCACGAGCGCTTCGGCAAGGGCGAAATCACAGGGCTAGAAGGTGTGGGCGCAGACCGCAAGGCCGAAATCAAATTCGAGGTCGGCGGCATCAAGAAATTGCTGCTTCGTTTTGCGAGGCTTGAAATCATTCAATAAATTGATAACTGGTGATAATGTCGTATATTCAATACCAATTATTAATTACCAACTATCGACATGGCGCGATTCATTAAAATATACGAAGACAAGCCCTCAGAAAAGGAACTCCAGCGCGTGGTGGACGTGCTGCGGGACGGTGGCTTGGTGATTTACCCGACCGATACCGTCTATGGTTTGGGTTGCGACATCACCAATTCTCGGGCATTGGAAAAAATCGCGAAAATAAAAGGTGTAAAGCTGGAGAAGGCGAATTTTTCGTTTGTCTGTTACGATTTGAGCAACCTGTCCGATTATGTGAAGCAGATTGACACTTCAACGTTTAAACTGTTGAAACGTGCGCTGCCCGGCGCTTATACCTTCATCCTGCCGGGAAACAACAGCCTGCCTAAGGAATTCAAGAAAAAAACCACGGTCGGTATCCGCGTGCCAGACAACAACATCGCGCGATGCCTTGTGCAAATGCTCGGCAACCCCATCGTATCGACTTCTATCCACGACGAAGACGAAGTATTGGAATATTCCACCGATCCGGAACTGATCTTCGAAAAATGGCAAAACATTGTCGATGTAGTCATCGATGGCGGTTACGGAGACAACACACCGTCAACCATTGTAGATTTGTCTGGCCATGAACCCGTTGTGGTCCGCGAAGGAAAAGGCAGCCTGGATATTCTATAACGCCGCTTTGGCTTTCATTTCGTCATAGACGGCTTGTGAAGTTTCGGCCATGAAACGCTGTAACGATGGAAAATCCTTGCCGCGTGTCATGACCGTGAGCAGATAAGGCGCGCCTTGCAAGTAAACGATGGCGGACTCGTGGAGTTGTTTTTCGGAGTCGTTTCCGGTCTCGCCGAATTTGTGCGCCGCCTTGGTTCCGGTTGGAAGTCCTTTCAGCAGGCCATCCTTGAATTCGCATTGGCTGAGCAATTCTGCGGCATACTCGGAATTCTCCCTGTTCAAATAACCCGCATTGTAGATGGCACGCATGAACAACGAATAATCGTGCGCCGTAAAGTACAAGTGTTCGGCATCCATGTTTGGTGCTGCCAGCCCGATGTCGGTGAACATCCGGAGCAGGACTTTCCGGTCCATATTCATCTCCAGTAGGCACGTGGCTTCGTTGCTGGAGTATTTGATCATGTATTCGAGCAATTGCCGTACAGTGTAGCTTTTCCCGAATTCGATGTTCTTGGCCGCAAAATTCACCTGCCGCCCGATGATGAGTTTTTGGTTGTATGTGATTACCCGATCCAACATGCCGGGGCGTTGTTCGTTCATCTTGAGGATGGCCATCAGGATTGGCACTTTAAAGAGCGAACCCGGTTCATACTGTTCATTGTTGTTGATGGAAAGCCAATCGGTCTGACTGCGCAGGTAGATTGAAGCAGCGGTCAGGTTGCCGGATGCTTTCTCGCGATCGATCAACGCATTGATCTTGTATTTTACCGATGCAAGGTCTTCTGACTCGCACTCCGGATCCACAAACAACAACGGCTTGATGTATTGGTAACCATCCATGCGCTTGACCTTGAGGTTGCAAGTGTAATGTTCGGGTTGTTTGTCTTCTTGTTTTTTACTGTTGAAAAACAGCGTCGCCGACGAGGTGAGCACCGACGCAAGCAATGTAATGGCAGCGATGTGCCCTAAGGAAAATCTTCTCGTAGAAATGGACATAAGCAATTTTTATAACACGAAACGAAAGACTAATAGTATTATTGCACAACTTGTCTTACGTGAACGTAAGAGTGGCGACCACTCGTTTGGTTGCGTGGAAACGCAAATTTTTAACAAAAAAAAAGCACCCCAAAATTCGGAGTGCTTATATTCATTGGGAATGACGATTATCACTTCCCGGATAACGTTTTCATTTCTTTTTCGATCATGTCGTAGAACTGGTCGATTTTCGGCAAAATCACGATACGCGTCCTGCGGTTGGTCTGGCGGTTCTCTGCGGTGTTGTTTTCCACGAGCGGAATGTATTCGCCGCGACCGGCAGCAATCATCTGCTTAGACGGAATGCCCAATTCCTGCAATACGCGGATGATTGAGGTGGAGCGCTTCACGGACAAATCCCAGTTGTCGAGCAAAACGCCGTTCGATTTATATGGAACATTGTCAGTGTGGCCTTCCACCATGCATTCGAAATCAGGCTTGCTCTTGATGACCATTGCCACTTTGCCCAACACGGTCTTCGCGTTTTCGCTGACGATGTAGCTGCCGCTCTTGAAAAGCAATTTGTCTGAGATCGAGATGAACACGACGCCTTTCTCTACATTGACCTGAATGTCGGGATCGTTGATGCCGACTGCAGACTTCATGCTGGAAACCAACGCCAAAGTTACGCTGTCTTTGCGGGTGATGGCATCTTGCAACCTGGAGATCTTGAGGTCTTTCTCCTTCATGCTTTCGAGCGCTTTTTCCACATTCTCGGCACCTTTGGCGGTAAGCGTGGTCATGTTGCCCATGTTATTGATTAGGTCGGAATTATTTTTCTTCAGGAAGTCGATTTGGCTGTTCAACTGGTCTTTCTCGGCCAGGCAGGTGTTGAGTTTCACCGTTGCAGTATTGAGTAAATCCTGGATTTCCTTGTTCTTGGCTTCACATTCGGCCAACTTCTTCTTGGTGCCGCAGGACGCGGTGACCAGAGCGAGTGCGGAGAGTGCTAAAATGGCTTTTCTCATAAGTATTAGGATTAGTTTAGTTTACAAATTTAACAGTTTTACGCCGATGGCATCTGCGCCCTGAACATAAACTATTGTTAAAATAGTTCCTGAAATGTCTTCTTCTTTTGGACGAAATATGCCCAGACTACGCTCGATACTTTGTAATAGCGCGGTTGCTGAAACATGGCCCGCTTGTCATAATCGCGACCGAAATTGGCGTAGAAAGAAAAATGTGCCTTGATGACAGCCACGGTATGTTCGGGCTTACCTTTGAATAAGAATTGCACGCCCGCCAGACCGTCGAGGACGAGCCGCAACAAGACGATTGTAAGTAATTTACGCTGTGGTAGGTTTTTGGCCAGCATCCGCAGCGAATTGCGGAAATTCAGGAAAGTTTTCTGCGGGTTTTGGCCGTCGAGCGTGGCGCCGCCCACATGGTAAATGGCGGACGTGCCGCAGTATTTCACTTTATGTGAAAGGTTGATTGCGCGCCAGCACAAATCGATTTCTTCCTGGTGGGCAAAGAAATCGCCGTCAAAACCTTTCAATTCGCGGAACACTTCCTTACGAATAAAAAAACACGCGCCGGATGCCCAAAAAATGTCGGCCTCATCACTGTATTGGCCGTTGTCGGGTTCGAGCGTGTCGAACAGACGTCCGCGGCAGAACGGATAACCGAACCTGTCAATGAAACCGCCGCCTGCGCCCGCATATTCAAACAAGTGTTTGTTGCGGTAATCCAGGATTTTTGGCTGGACGATGGCTGTTTTTTCGTAGCGCTGGAAAAGCTCGATGACAGGAGCGAGCCAGTTCTCGGTGACTTCAACGTCTGAATTCACCAGCGCATAAATGTCTTCTTCCACAAAACGCAGCGCTTCGTTGTAGCCTTTCGCGAACCCGAAGTTGCCCGTATTTCGGATGACTTTTACCATAGGGAAATGAACCCGCAGGAATTCCACCGAATCGTCGCCAGAAAAATTGTCGGCCACGTAAATATTGGCCTCAGGAGAAAACCGCACGACCGACGGCAGGAATTGTTCGAGCAATTTCCGTCCGTTCCAGTTCAATATGACAACGGCTACTTTCTTCACGGTTCGCGGTTAAAGTATTGATCGCGTTCCTTTTCCATGGCATGCCAGATGTTCCCGTTTTCCCCGTTACTGTTTTTATGAACGAAAGCGGTGACCAACTTGGCAGATACCGATTTCGGATATTTTTTCACGAGCGCGTCGAACCCTTTCTTGAATTCCGGACGGATTTCGCCTTCGGCATCGGTCGAGCCTTCGTATTCCGTCCCGAACAGGAATTCCATCACGGTGATGCGGTAGAACTTCTTCGCGTCTTCATAGACAAATCCGCCGTCGCGGTAACGCACCAGGAAATCTTCCCAACCCATGAGTTGTTTGCCCATTTCAGCATGCATCTGTGACACGCTCATTTTGTTGAAATTTTCGTCTTCGCGAATGGCTTCCAACTTAAGGAAAGCTTTGTATTCTTCGGGCAGTTCGGCATCCTTGAACAAATCATAAAAGAAATATGGCGTAGGTGAGATGAAGGTGAATTCTTCGGCATCATAGACTTTCAGTCCTGCGTCTTCGATGGTCTTAATCGCTGCCGCCAGGGAATCCGATAAGTTGTAACGGTCTCTTTTTTCGTCGTAGGTGAGGGAACGTTTGTCAAAAAGATCCACGCTTTCTTGATTAAGTTGTTCGAGCAATTTGCCGTGTTCCTTCCGAAAAAACTCATACAAAACCACGCCATCGCCGGGATATCCATTTTCTATGCGCTCCTTTAAAAGTTGGGTCAATTCGTTGATCTTGCCCAATGTCGAGGCACTCTTATAATTTGTCACCAGCGTGTCGGGCAAGGTTTCGATGTCGCTGTCAACCACAACGGCTTCGTCGATCAAGACCGCGTCGTTGGTTTCCTTGTCGCGCGGACAGGACTCGGCAACGGCCAGCAAAAGAAGCAGTCCAAAAATGAGTTTGGTCATCGGTAATCGGGTAGACTTTTAAGGAAAATGTATTGTTTGGCCTCGAAATCCATTCTGCAAAAGTAATGATTCAAACCGTTGGTGACCATTAAAAATTCGGCGTTCATCGTTAGGTTATACCGTGCAATCTGGTCAAAAGTGGCCTGCGAAATGGCCACGTCGGGCGCTTTGCATTCCACGAGGATTTTAATGGAACCGTCCGGATTGAACACCACGACGTCGTACCGTTTGGACAAGCCGTTGACTTTCAGAACTTTTTCTACGTTGACCAATGATTTTGGATACCGCAGATCGTTGAGTAAATACTGGACAACGTGTTGACGCACCCATTCTTCGGGCGTCAGGACGATGAATTTCCTGCGGATGTTGTCGAACACGGACACCACGTCGGCGTCTTTCCTGAAGCGGAGTTCACAAGGCGGGAAATTCAGTCGTTGCATGCGCAAAGAAACGAAATTATCTTTTTTGGTCGGGCCGAAAACGCTACTTTTGGGAGGTCAACGCAAAACCATGGACGAAGCACTCAAAATAGTCAACGATATCAAAGCCGGCCAAATCAAGCCCGTGTATTTCCTGATGGGCGAAGAGCCGTATTACATCGATAAATTATCGGACTATATTGAGGAGAACGTACTGACGGACGATGAAAAAGGTTTCAACCAGACCGTTTTGTACGGCCGTGACGTGACCATGGAAGACGTGATTTCCACTTGCAAACGCTACCCGATGATGGCCGAACGGCAGGTCGTCATCGTCAAGGAAGCCCAGGATTTGTCGCGCAACATAGACAAGATGGAAAGCTACGCCGAGAATCCGACGCCAACAACCGTACTGGTGATGTGCTACAAATACAAAACCCTCGACAAACGCAAGAAGTGGACAAAAGCGCTAGACAAGGTCGGCGTGGTCTATGAAAGCAAAAAGTTATATGACAACCAGGTTGGCGACTGGATCAAGCGTGTGTTGCAGGGCAAGCAGTACGCCATCGAAACCAAAGCGGCCGCGATGCTCGTGGAATTCCTCGGGACCGATTTGAGCAAGATTAACAACGAACTCGAGAAGTTGCAGATCATCCTTCCGAAAGGCAGCACGATCACACCCAAGATCATCGAGGAAAACATCGGTTTCAGCAAAGATTACAATGTATTTGAATTGCGGAAAGCGCTGGGCGAACGCAACGAGAAAAAGGCGTACCAGATTGCGCATTATTTTGCCGAGAATCCGAAAGACAATCCGATCGTGCTCACGACAGGACAGGTGTTTGCCTTCTTCTCGAATGTGTTGCAATACCACGGCCTGAAAGACAAAAGCCAAAAGAATGTGGCCTCTGCGCTCAAGGTCAATCCTTATTTCGTGTCCGATTATGTTTCGGCCGCCAAGAATTATCCGATGAAAAAAGTAAGCGCCATCGTGGGTGCACTTCGCGACATCGATGTCAAGAGTAAAGGCGTGGGCGCGAACAACCTGCCGCATGCCGATTTGTTGAAGGAAATGTTGGTGAAAATTTTCAACTGACCTTTAAATCGTGTAAACATCCGGCGCTTTCGTGTAAGCAGATTTTTACTGTTTTGGACTAATTTTACTTCACTAAATCAAAGTTCCCAAAAAAGAAGAATAACATGCATGCATGATTTTTCATGATTGATTGGTTACTTAGTTAGTTAGAAAAGGTTGTCCGAAAGGATGGCCTTTTTTATTTGCTTTTCTCTCCCACGAATTGGTCAGATTGCAATTTAAACAATACATTAAACGTCGTCAAACTGCCGTAGATGCGCGTAATGTATTGCTGCAATTCCACTTTTTCGGAATTGTCGAGATTGCTGGCATTGATTTTCTGTTCCATGACACGCAAGCGGTCGCGCACCATGACAATCTTGTTGAAGAACGTATCAATCGGGACTTCCTTGCCTTGCACACCGGCTTGGCCCGGGTCGAGGATGAGTTTGCCGCCTTTCCACTTGTCGGCGATCGGTGCCGATGGCGTGATGTCTGACCAACGCTGGAGTAAATTCTTGAGGGTTTTCTCTACATCGTACAAGCTGATGGTATCCACTTCATTCTCAGATGCTTCAATAGTTTCGAAACTGTCGTCAAGCGGAATGGTTTCCAGTCCGCCCTCGATGAACGTAACCCAGTAATCTGTTGACGATACGTTGGTGATGACGCCTTTTCCGTGCTCCGGATGGTTGATGCGCGAGCCGATGCCGAGGATTTTCATGAGTTTTTGTTTGGTGCTGCAATATATCCAGAAAAAAATTAGCTACAAAACGCACCCCTTTCGTTGCAGCAAGAAAATCGATCCCAAGACAACAAAATGGGCATTTAAAAAAATCGAACTCAATTAATGTTAATTATTTAAAGAAGTTAAATTTTAACAAAAAAATAAATATATTTGGTACATTAACTAACAATTGTTAGAAAATTTAAACAAATTCAGTATGAAACATCTTAACAAATTATCGGCAATGAATTATCGGCTGAACGATAATTCTAGACGTGCCAAAGGAAAATTGGCCGGACAATTATCACAAAAGATGTTTGCAGAGGCGTCTTTTGCGAATGCTTCGTCAAAAGTAACCCTAAACTTACTGGATTATGAACACAAATTTTACTCGTCGGAATGGGCTGAAACTACTTAGGAAATCAGACGGTGTCCGCAGCATTGAAATTTCGATCTCAGCTGCGACCATTTCAGGTGAAGCACTCCATGACCTGAAAGAAATGTTGGCCAAGGACAGCGTAATGTCGAAATACCACATTACGGTGAAACCTTCGGCTCCTGTTCCTTATGCGATGGGCGATACGGGCGTTGTCCTCTACGCGAGTTGCGTAGCGGCGATAGAGGTACTGGCCCATCACTCACTGGAATTTGTCGGAAAAGTGGTGGCCGAAGCGCTCAAGGATGTCAGCATCAACATTCGTAAAAAGCATCCTGAAATCAAGAAACTTGAAATGCTTGGCTCAATCCACTCAGAGGAAAAGACGACGTCATTTGCCCTCGACGACAGTGAGATCAAGTATTACTCTGAGCGTTCCTATACGATAGACCCCAAAAAGACATTCGTGCTTTTGATAGGTTGCGCCGACTATGTAGACCCGACCATACCCTCAATTCCTCCGGTGCTCAACAACATCAACGAGTTGGTGGTATTGTTTGCCGATCCAGCCTATTTCGGCATTCCAAAGAACAACATCTTCGATTTTACGAATCTGTCAACGGCGGAAATCCGGACGCATATACTGAAGATTTCCAGGCGAAATGACTTGGAAACCTTTATTTTCTACTATGCCGGACATGGCCTTTGTACCAACTTTGACAGTTATTCGCTTGCCGGCACAGACAGCCTCCTTATCGATGGGACACTAAATACAGGGGTTGACAAACCGTTCTTGGTGGAGGCCGTTAACCGGTCTAAGGCCAAACACAATATCTTTTTTGTGGACGCCTGCTTCAGTGGTATGCTTACGCAAGGTCGCGGCCCGTCGAACCTCGCATCGGATGCCATTCGGGGCGGCTATATCCTGACGTCTTCCCATGCGAAACAACCGTCATTTTATGAGTCTGCACAGTCCCTGACCTATTTCACTGGCGCCTTGATTGATACGGTCAGACGCAATACCGGTAACCAATCGGCGTCCATCACGTTGGGAAATCTCTACCGCGGCGTCTCAAAAAGCCTCGAAGCGAAAGGTGTCCAGGCACCAACTTACCGCAACGGATTGAACATTGACCATTCAAACTTTATCATCGCCAAAAACCCTGCATTTTCCATCAAGAATGCCATCAGGACTATTGAAGCCATGAAAGGCGACGTGTTGCGGGCGCTGGAGGAATGCGAGGCGTTGCAGGCCCAGTTCCCCGCCAATAAAGACTTGAAAAAGCTCCGCGAGGATTTGGAAAAAACCTATCGCGTCAGGAAAATTGTATCGGAAGGCGATAACCATCTTGTCCGTCAGCAATACGCCAAGGCCAGCGAACTTTACGCCATGGCACTGGAACAACACGAAGACATGAATGTGCGCGAACGGATGCAGTTGTGCGAAACCTCTTCTCGCGCACAATCGCGGAAGAAAATCAAACATGTTATCATTGCGTTGGTGTCGATTTTTATAGCTGTGTTGGCTGCCAAGCTGTTGGTTTCCGGCAGGCCGCAGTCGGGTTACATCCCGAATGACGCCGATGCAGTCAAAAACGAATCGCCCCGAGGGCCAACATCCAGCTGAAATTCTGGGCCACGTGAATCGACAAGTTATAGCCCTGCGGTCTAACTGCTAGGAGTCAAAAAAAAACACTTACACTAACGCTAAACAAGCCGCTGCAGCGGCTTTTTCATTACCAGCCCGATCAATGGAACGGCGTTAATTAACAAATTAATGGCGGGCGAGTATTTTTCAATGGCTATCTTTAAGGAAACAATGAGCCATGAAAAACATCCTCGTTTTCATTTTTCTAGCGCTGTCGGTTTGTTCATGCGGACAAAAGACACCTAAGACCGTCGTGCAAAATTCCAGCACCATCGGCCAACCGGTAGAAACCGAAAATCCCAATACCGATTACAAACCGGCATTCTCAGGCCAAACCCGGGTTGCCGGTGTCAAGACAATTACGGCTATCGAAGCCAAAATCATCACCGACAAACTCAGTCGCCCTTGGGATATCGTCACCATGCCCGACGGGAGGTTCTTGATTACTGAGAAAGCAGCCGGAACGTTGCGTATCGTCAACAATGACGGCCAAATGAGCGATGCCATTACCGGAGTGCCGGAAGTGGATGCGCAAGGCCAAGGCGGATTGTTGGGCTTGGTGCTCGACCCCGATTTTAAGGATAACCGCATGGTATATTGGTCATTTTCGGAACCCAACAAAGGCGGCAACCTGACCGCGGTGGCCAAAGGAAAGTTGTCTGGAGATGAAAAGAAAATTGAAAATGCGAGGGTGATTTACCGCGCCGTTCCGGTGTACGACGGCGATAAGCATTACGGTTCCAGATTGGTGTTCGGGCGCGACGGGTATTTGTACGTCAGCACCGGTGAACGGTCAGACCGTGAAACCCGCCCGAAGGCCCAACATCTGGATGCGGCACTCGGTAAGATTTTGCGCATCGATAAGAATGGGAAAGCCGCGCCCGGCAACCCTTTCATAGGCCAATCCAACGCGCTGCCGGAAATCTATTCTCTCGGCCACCGCAATCCGCAAGGGCTTGCCATCCATCCGGTTACGGGCGACATCTGGAACAGCGAAATGGGGCCGATGGGCGGCGATGAAATCAACATCATCAAACCCGGAAAAAACTACGGCTGGCCCACGATTACTTATGGGCTTGAGTACAGCGGCAGCAAAATAGGTGAGGGCATCACCCAAAAAGAAGGCATGGAACAACCTGTTTATTATTGGGATCCGGTATTGTCGCCGAGCGGCACGACGTTCTATTCCGGAGACGCCATTCCGGAGTGGGAAAACAATTTTTTCATCGGCGGGTTGAGCAGTACGCACATTTGCCGGTTGGTCATCGAAGGCAACAAAGTCGTGGGCGAAGAGCGGCTACTGAAAGACGAGCGCCAGCGTTTCCGTGACATTGCGCAAGGGAACGACGGCGCGCTGTATGCGATTACCGACGATGGCCGGTTGTACCGGATCGGTAAGAAGCAATAGGCGATTTCCGTCTGGGGTTTGTCCTGAATTATCATCAGCAAAGCGCTATCTTTGCGCGGTATGGGCAACAACACCAAGGCGTATATCGCGCTATTCAACGTATGTTTTTTCTGGGGAACGACCTACCTGGCGCTTCGCATCGGGGTGGAGCATTTCCCCGCATTCTTATTTTCGGGTATCCGGCAATTCAGTGCGGGTGTTTTGCTTTTTGCGGGCATGGCGTTGTTCGGGAAACTCGAAAAGCTCACTTGGAAAGACTTCGCCCGTCAGGCGTTACCAGGCATTTTTCTCATTACGATAAGCAACAGCACCATCGGTTGGGCCGAGAAATACATCCCGAGCGGACTGGCGGCGCTCATCGTCTGCATCATGCCGTTGTATATCGTCATCATCAACCTGATACTCGGCAAGGAAAGGAACTTACTTAATAAAAAGGTTATTGCCGGCTTTGCATTGGGTTGTATCGGCATCGTTCTGATTTTCCGCGACAACCTGTCAGACTTGGGTAATCCCGATTATTTCTGGGGCATCATCGCAAGCTTCATCGCCTGCATGTTCTGGGCCATCGGAAGCGTTTACCTTAAGAACAGCAAGTTCGATACAAGTCCATTTTCAAACGCTGCGATGCAATTCACCATTGGTGGATTGGGTTGCTTTTTAGTCTCGCTCTTTGTCGATGATTATAGCGAACTGGCGTATGCCGATGCAAACAGCATTTGGGCCTTGGTATATCTGACGCTCATCGGCTCTTTGCTGGCCTATGGAAGTTACGTTTACGCCATCAAGCATTTGCCGATGCTGGTGGTCTCTACCTATGCTTATGTCAACCCGGTCATTGCGATTTTGCTGGGTGTGTTGATCCTCGACGAGAAAATTACCTGGATCACCGTCGGCGCGTTGCTCGTTACGTTGCTGGGCGTTTATCTCATCAACGCCGGAGTCGCGAAGTCATCGGCGAAAACCTAAAATCTGTATCGGATTGCGCCAATATTTTTGCGATATTTGCCGGCGCAAAAAGACTTAACCTATGGGAACAATGAATAAAAACACCGTGCTCGGCTGGGCCACACTCATCATGATTATTATGGGCTTTATCCTCATCGGGCTGGGCATTTTCCGCTACGACGATGTGGCGGGCTGGGGGTTCGGCGCCGTGGGCGTGGGCTTTTTGGCCAATGCCTGGGTGTTCAGTTCGCTGAAAGGCCGCGTGTAGCGGAACAGCATCCCGGATACCGATATCACTTAAACGACTTTAAATTTTGGGCCGATATTCCCTGTTTTTTGATGTTTTCTTTTGACGGAAAAAAGTAAATTTACGGCTCACAAAAAATCCAACCATGTCAGACGATAAGAAAGTTATTTTCTCGATGCAGAAGGTGAGCAAGACTTACCAAAGCAGCGACAAACAAGTACTCAAAAACATTTACCTCAGTTTCTTCTACGGCGCCAAGATCGGCATCCTCGGTTTGAACGGTTCCGGAAAGTCATCGCTTTTGCGCATCATCGCGGGCGTCGACAAGAATTACCAGGGCGACGTTGTATTCGCGCCGGGCTATACCGTGGGTTATCTCGAGCAGGAACCGCAACTGGATGAAAGCAAAACCGTCATCGAAATCGTCCGCGAAGGCGTGGCCGAAACGATGGCCGTACTCGACGAGTTCAACAAGATCAACGACCAATTCGGGCTGCCGGAAGTCTATGAAGATGCAGACAAGATGCAGAAATTGATGGACCGCCAGGCCGAATTGCAGGACAAGATCGATTCGCTCGGTGCCTGGGAAATCGACACCAAATTGGAAATCGCGATGGATGCTTTGCGTACGCCGGATCCGGACACGCCGATAAAAGTATTGTCAGGTGGTGAGAAACGACGTGTTGCCCTGTGCCGCTTGCTCTTGCAGCAACCAGACGTCTTGCTTTTAGACGAACCGACCAACCACTTGGACGCCGAATCTGTGCTGTGGCTTGAACAGCATTTGGCGCAATACGCCGGAACGGTAATCGCCGTGACACACGACCGTTACTTCCTGGACAATGTGGCCGGATGGATACTCGAACTCGACCGTGGCGAAGGCATTCCGTGGAAAGGCAACTATTCTTCATGGCTCGAGCAGAAGTCGAAACGCTTGGAGCAGGAGGAAAAGGTCGCCTCCAAAAGACGCAAGACACTCGAGCGCGAGTTGGAGTGGGTGCGTCAGGGCGCAAAAGGCCGCCAGACCAAGCAAAAAGCGCGTTTGCAGAACTATGACAAACTCTTGAATGAGGATCAAAAACAGCTCGACGAGAAACTCGAATTGTATATCCCGAATGGGCCGCGTCTGGGTACGAATGTCATCGAAGCCGTCAACGTGGCCAAAGGTTACGGGGATAAATTGTTGTATGACAACCTGAATTTTAAGCTGCCACAGGCCGGAATCGTGGGCATCATCGGGCCGAACGGCGCCGGAAAAACCACGATTTTCCGTATGATCATGGGCGAGGAAACACCGGACGCCGGTGAATTCCAAGTGGGCGATACCGTTAAGATTGCCTACGTCGATCAGTCGCATTCGAATATCGACCCGAACAAAACCATTTGGGAAAATTTCTGCGATGGGCAGGAACTCATCATGATGGGCGGCCGACAAGTGAATTCCCGCGCCTACCTGAGCCGATTCAACTTCGGCGGTAGCGACCAGAATAAAAAAGTGTCCATGCTGTCAGGTGGCGAAAGAAACCGCCTGCATCTGGCCATGACGCTCAAGGAAGAAGGCAACGTCTTGCTGCTTGACGAACCTACGAACGATTTGGACATCAACACGCTGCGTGCGCTTGAGGAAGGTTTGGAGAATTTTGCGGGCTGTGCGGTGGTCATTTCCCACGACCGTTGGTTCCTGGACCGGATCTGTACGCACATCCTGGCGTTCGAGGGCAACTCTGAAGTATATTTCTTCGAAGGCAGTTTCTCGGATTACGAAGAAAACAAACGCAAACGCCTCGGTGCCGACCTCACGCCGAAAAGGATCAAATACCGGAAACTCATCCGTGGCTAGCCGGTTTTCCTTACTGTTGCTGTGTTGCGTGTTCGTAATGGCGGCAACGGCGCAGGAAAAACAGTATTTCGATAAAGACTGGAAGCCGACGACCCGCGAACAGGCCGTCTATTACCGCGTCGTCAGAAAAGAGGGCACGCTTTTTTTGGTCAATGACTACTACGCCAACGGACAATTGCAGTTTTCCGGAACGTCATCTGTTGCAGCCGAACCTTTACAGTTGGAAGGCAAGGCAATCTGGTATTCCCCAAACGGTAAGGCGGAGCGCGAGGCCGAATTCAGTGCAAATCAGCCCAATGGCTTGATGACTGAATACTATGTCAACGGCGCAAAGAAGTCCGTGGTTATCTACAAAAACGGCAAACTGGAAGGCCTTCAGCAACAGTTTTTCCCCTCAGGCGCCATTCGTCGAGAACAGACGATCGTAGATGGGATTTATCAAGGCAGGTTCGTCGAGTACCGTACCGAAACAGCCAAGGCGGTCGACGCCACGTTTAAGGACGGCAAACCCCACGGTCGTTACGCTTTTTACAAGGGCGAGGACCAGCGTCCGGAAGCAATCGGTAATGCCGTCAACGGCGTACAAGACGGCGAATGTACGAACTATGATTATGAAGGCAGGCTCACCCGAAAATACACGGTGCGCGGCGGTTTGCTCGACGGCGATTATTTCGAATACGACGGCTACGGCAAGCCTTCGGTGATCGGGAAATTCAAGGCCGGAAAAGTAGTCGCATTCAAAGTGATCAGCAAAAAGTGGAACGACAGCGACTTTTCCTCGGAACTTGTGGTCGAGGGCGGCATCGAGAAATGGAAAATCTTCCGCGACGGAAAGTTGGTGGGCGATCTGTTCTATACGGATGGCCGGCGAACCGGCAATTGGAAGTTCTACACCTTCGACGGTAAGAAATTGTTCCTGACCAAGGATTATTCGAATGCGGAGTGTAAAACGACGGAAGCGGTCATCCAAGCGGCCGATAAGGATTTCCGTCCGTTGTTCAGATTGTCGGATCGCTTCAGGCTGGACGCCGACATCATGCGCGACGATTGCGAAAACGTCGTTAAGAAGTATCATCTGGAAAATGGTGAAGACCAAGATCAACATCCTTTTTATTACATAAAGCCGGCCGGCAAGGTGACCGACGGCAATATCGATTACCATAATGTTCAAGACGTTAAAAGTGAAGGCGATGGGCTTTCCCTGAAACTGTCCGGTACGATACGCAAGGATTTTGAATACATCGAGCCCGCCGATGCAAAGGAATTCATCGCAAAAAACAAATGCGCATTCGGAAAAGTACCGGGTTATCCGGAAATGATGACCTGCGAGCGCAGCTTCGGGCCGACGGTCTATAAACTCTATTTTTCGAAAAGTGCCGAAGACCTCGAAAAGCTGCGCACCGGCATCAAGCCGCAGGACAATGAAATACACTTCTTTTACCAGAAATACGAAAGTCGTTTGGTGAAGGCCGGTGAAAAGACGCGTGACCGTTATATGGCGTGGAAACTCCCCGAGGTGACGATTGAGGCGTTGCGCGAGAAAATCCTGGATTACATCATCGTTGGCGGACGCATTGAAAGTGATTTCTTTACCGCTGAGACGTTCTACGGCAGCACCGCTTTCGATGCGCTCGAGAAAGAATTCAAATCTAAGAATTAATAAGTGGTTTGTCCAAAAAAAACAGGACCGCTATGTGGCGTAAGCAAGAATAATTATATTTGGCCTACCCAAGAAAATGCTAATGCCCCAGTTTAGAACCTTTGTTGCTGTCTTGGTGTGGCTTACCGTTTCGGCAACTTTCGCACAAGGCGAACAACCCACGCGGAAGAGCATCACCAAACTGACAGATAAAGCCGACAAATATTTGGTGGACCTTAAATTCAAGGAATCGCTTTATTATTCCCGCGAAGCCCTGAAGCAGGCCATCCAGATTAAAGACGATTACCTCATTGCAACGGCCTACAACACCATCGCCGGCAATTACAACGAGCTTTCCGAGAACGACAAAGCCATCGACATCTACAAAAAGGCGCTTCGGTACGCCAATCGCAGCGGCAATGATTCCATCATCGGCTGGGTGAACAACAATCTGGGCAACGTTTATTTCTTCGACAAAAAAAATTATCCCGAAGGCATCAGGCATTATGACAATGCCATTTTGTATGCCCAAAAAACGGCAGACACCGCAAAACTCGTCCTGACGCATTTGAATCTGGCGCTGGCCTATTCGGAAACCGGCGAATTCAACAAAGGATTGCCGCACCTTCAATTCATGAATGCGCACCACCAGAAATTCGGCGACACCAATACCGCCGCTTTCCGGCTGTTGCTCAACGCCGTTTATAATGGCCACGCCCGGCAATACGCCAAGGCCGAAGATTATTTCCGGCAGGCGATCATCCAGGCGAAAAAAGACGACAACAGTCTGGATTTGTCTTACACCTATCAGGAATATGCGAAATTCCTAAAAAGCCGCGGGCAATTTAAGGAAGCGTATGAGTATTTCGCGTTGTATGATCGTATCAAGGACAGTTTGTACGATACCGAAAAACTCCACAAGGCCGATGCGGAGAGTGTGAACCTTGAAATCGACGAGTACAAACGCGCCATGGCGAAGATCGAAGCCGAACGAGAAATCCAGGAATATCGTTTCAAGAAGTCGCAAATCATCCAGGCGTTGTTCATCATCGCATCCTTGGTCATGCTGATTTTGCTCTACACCCTGTATCGCAACTACAATTTCAAGAAAAAGATCAACCAGGAACTCACTGCTACCAACGCCGCGCTCGAAGTGGCCAAGGAGAAAGCGGAAGAAGCATCGCGGCTCAAATCGCAATTCGTCTCGACCATAAGTCACGAATTGCGCACGCCATTGTACGGTGTCATCGGGATTACCAACATGATTTTGGATGAACACAAGGAACTGGCCGGCAGCACGCACCTGAACTCCCTGAAATTTTCAGCGAAATACCTGCTGTCTTTGGTAAACGACATCCTGCAGATCAACAAAATAGAGGAAAACCGGCTGGTGCTCGAGCGGTTGACGTTCAACATTTCGGATGAAATCAACACCATCATGAATTCGCTGCAATTCATTACGGCCAAGCACAACAATGTGGTCATGGCCGAAATCGATACCGACATCCCGGAATTTGTCATCGGCGACAAAATCAGGTTCTCGCAAATCATGATGAACCTTGTGAGCAACGCCCTGAAATTCACCACCGACGGCGAAGTCATCGTTTCGGCGCATCTGGACAGGGTAGAAGGCAAGACGCATTTCATCGCGTTTAGCGTCAAGGACAACGGCATCGGGATCGCGCAACAAGACCAAGACAAAATTTTCGAAAAGTTCGTCCAGATTGAGCGTAAGAAAGATGATTATCAGGGCACTGGCCTGGGGCTTTCCATCGTGAAGCGGCTGATCGAGGCTTTTGGCAGCGAAATCAACATCAGAAGTAAGGAAGGCGAAGGTTCTGAGTTTTCTTTTACAATCGGGTTCGAGGTCGATGCGGCCAAGTCCATGGAAATCATCAACAACATCGAAGTCGATTTGACCTCGGGACAAATCTTCAACATCCTGGTCGTGGAGGACAACAAGATCAACCAGGTCGTCACCAAGAAGATCATAGAAAGCAACAACTATCGCTGCCACGTCGCCGACGATGGTTTCGCCGCACTGGAAATGCTCGCCCAAAATGAGTTCGACCTGATCCTGATGGACATCAATATGCCCGGTATCAACGGGTTCGAGACCACGCGACGCATCCGCGCACTCGGCATCGATACACCGGTGGTGGCCTTAACCGCTTTTGAAAAGGCAGAGATTGCCGAAGAAGCGCTATCGGCCGGTATCAACGATATCATCATCAAGCCGTTTGAACCTGTAAAACTGTTTAGAATCATCGCGAATCTTATCGGGACGAAAGGCAAGTAGCCCTGCGTCATGGCCGAACGGTGGGCAACATTGGGCTGAAACCTGCGTCTGAAGAATTTAAAATAAATTCAATAAAAATAAAATTATCTTGAAAAATTTTAAATTATTTTTCTATTTCGTAGAAAAATCAATATTAAAGACTATCTTTGCGGCTTAATATTTTATTTTTATGAACGAAGGAACAATTAAATTTTTCAACGAAGCGAAAGGCTTTGGATTCATCACTCCTGCGGGCGGTGGACAAGATGTGTTCGTACACGCCAGTGGCCTGAACGGCCCGGTACGTGAAAACGACCAAGTAACCTATTCCGTTGAAAACGGACAAAAAGGTCCGAGTGCAATCAATGTAAACGTTATCTAAAGATATATTTACCTGTACTGAAAAAGCCAACCGCTAGGTTGGCTTTTTTTAGGTTTAATCCTAAAGTTATAGGCCAATCGACGCGATTAATACCAGCGTTTCTTATTTTTCTTTGACGCGTCAGACTTGCGTGATTTGTTCTTGTTGTGGCCATGCCCGCCGCCTTTATTGGTGTTGGCCTTGGGTTGCTGCGCCGCTTGGAGTTCTTCCGTTTTTCCCGTCCATGGGTACGGATGGTCCAGGATTTCCTTGGCGTCCACGCGGGTCAGTTTCTTGATGTCTTTCCAATATACTTCTTCATCTTTCGCGCAGAATGAAATCGCGACGCCGCCTTCGCCCGCGCGTCCGGTACGGCCAATCCGGTGTACATAGGTTTCCGGGATGTTCGGCAGGTCGAAGTTGATTACGTAAGGTAGTTTGTCGATGTCGATGCCGCGCGCTGCAATATCCGTGGCCACGAGCACGCCGACTTCTTTCTTCTTGAACGCTTCCAGCACGCGTTGTCTGGCGCCCTGCGATTTGTCGCCGTGAATGGCTTCGGCAGCCACGCCTTGTTTGCGCAACGCCCGGACCACATTGTCTGCGCCGTGTTTGGTCCGTGAGAATACCAGTACGTCGTGCAGGTTTTCATTGCGGATCAAGTGGTACAACAATTTGCGTTTGTCTGCTTTTTCAACAAAATAGATCCGCTGCTTGACGGTTTCCGCGGTCGAGGAAACGGGTGTAACCTGCACATGGGCCGGATCGTTGAGGAACATCTCGGCGAGTTCGCGGATGGCCATCGGCATCGTCGCCGAAAAGAGCAAGGTCTGGCGGTTGGTAGGCGTAAGCTTCACGATTTTTTTTACGTCGTGGATGAAACCCATGTCCAGCATTTGGTCTGATTCGTCCAATACCAAAACGTGCAAATGGTCCAGGTCGATGAAGCCTTGCTTGTGCAGGTCCAGCAAACGGCCGGGCGTGGCAATCAGGACGTCAACACCTTTTTTGAGTTGGTCCACCTGCGGGATTTGCGACACGCCGCCGAAAATGGTCAGTTGCCTCAGATTGGTGTATTTGCCGTAGGTATCGAAACTTTCCCCAATCTGGATGGCCAGTTCGCGGGTTGGCGTAATGACCAAGGCATGGATTTGTTTGTGGCGTTTGGACGATCCGACATTGCGGTGCAAGTGGTGGATGATCGGTATGGCGAATGCGGCTGTTTTTCCGGTTCCGGTTTGCGCAGTGCCCACCAGGTCGCGGCCTTCCATGATGACTGGGATGGCTTGCTGCTGAATTGGTGTAGGGTTGGTATAACCTTGTTCGGCCACAGCCGTCAAGATGCTTTTGGATAATGATAAGTCTTCGAATTGCATAAAATAAAAGTAAGCCTTCCATTAATGAAGGCCGGCAAAGGTAATTGATTAATTCGGGATTACGCCGATTCTTCCGGCTCGATTTCCGGCGGCATGTTGGCCTTCAGGAAGTCGGTCACGAGATAACCGATGAGTTTTCCGATGAGATGCGCGGTTTTTTCTTCGGCCAGATCCGGTGCGCCTTCGCAGATGTGAAGGTAAGTTGCGTGTTCGCTTTTGCCGAAGAAATACAGGAAACGACGCAGTTCTTCCACGGAAAACCCGCTGATGGTCATGGCACTGCTGGCCACGCCGGGAATGGCATCGAGGTCGATTTCAATCCCGAACGGTTTGTTGGATACATAGTCGAACGCTTGTTGTATTTCGGCAGCCATGTCTTTCTCGCCGCGTATCTTGATTTCTTCGTAAGTATTGAACCGGACGCGGTCATCTTCGCGTTTCTTCAGCGTTTTCAAGACTTTCTTGGACGTGTAATTCTCGTGTAGCCCGAAGATGAAATAATGGTCGAGGAAACCTTCTTCGAACGCATACGAAAACCCATTGCCGCTGTGGCGTCCTTCCAAAATCCTGAAGTCTGAATGCGCGTCGAAATTCACCGCGTTCAACGGTTGCCCTTTCGCGAGCGCCGCACCCTTGATGTTGCCATAGGCGTTGTTGTGGCCGCCGCCGATCACAATGGGGATTTTGCCTGCTTTTACGATGGTAGAGATGATGTGGCAAACATCTTTGTCAATCCGTGCCACGGATTCGTTGAGTTGCTGACGGTCTGAGGTGTTGTGGAAATCCAGTGTTTTTACGGCTTCCATTTCCTCAGAAACATCCAGCGTGCCGAGCACCAAAATATTGTAGCCCTTGCAATATTTGTTTTGCTGGATGTTGGCGATGGCTTTGATGGCACTTCGCCAAGAAGATGCGGCGCCCGGACGCCCAAAATTGGCGCGTACCCCGATGTCTTCGGGAATGCCGAACAACACATAGCGCGCGGGGCATGAAGCGAGGAAATGGGCCGGATCGGCGTCTTTCGGAACGGTGAGCATGGTTTCACCGAACTTGCTTTCGCCGCTGCGGTGGTTGGTTACCTTGGCCAAGTCGGTCACGGTGAACGGAACCAGTTTTTCCATCATTAAGTTTTTCCAAAAATAATATAATTCGCTTAACCGCGTTATGTTAAATTATTTATTACATTTACTTATCACTTTACTTACTTAAAAAATATGGAAAATCAACAAAGCAGCAACACGAACCTTAAAGTCATCATCGGGATTTTGGCCTTCCTATTGGTCGCCAGCCTCGCGTACATGTACAAGATGAGTAGCGATGCCAAGGAAACCCAAACTACGTTAGTCGATGAGAAATCGAAGGTGATGAGCGAACTCGAAGCGCTCAAAGTCAGTTACGACAAGGCCATCGCCGAAAACACTTCAATGTCGGACGAACTCATCGCAGAGCGTGACAAAGTCGTCAAATTGATGGAAGAACTCGAGAGATCGAAAGGCGACGTAAAAGCGTTACAGAAATACAAGCAGCAAGCAGTCGCTTTGCAGAGCAAGAATACGGAGTTGCTCGCGCAGGTGGACAACCTGAAAAAGGAGAACACCAAATTAACGACCGAACGGGACAGTACGGCAACGGTGCTGGTTGAATCCAAGAAATACAACGAAGTATTGATCGGGCAGAATGAAGAACTTTCCAAAACGGTTGAAAAAGGTTCTAAGTTGTCTGTCCTCAACCTCCAAACCAGAGGCTACAAGGAAAGAAGCTCAGGCAAACAAATCGAAACAGACAAAGCCAGCCGCGCCGATTTGTTGAAAGTCAATTTTACCATTGCTGAGAATGCCATCGCCAAGCAAGGAGACCGTACCTATTATGTGCAAATCATCGACAGTAAAAACAACGTGTTGGGCGACAAGCAAACCATTGCATTCGGCGATCAGTCCTTGACGTACAGCTTCCAAAAAGTTGTGCCTTACGAAAACAAGAGTGTCAACGTGAGCGAAGACCTCAAAGGCGGCAAATTTGAAAAAGGAACGTACTTCGTGAACATCTTCGACGACAAGGGCGAAGGCGTATCGAAATCAAGTTTCATCTTAAGATAACTCCGATCTCGTAATGAGGAAAAGAGTCCCGGATAATCCACCGGGACTTTTTTTATGCGATGATTTTTCCGTCGATGATTACCGATTCGATCAGATTGCTGCCGAATGCGTAGGGCAACTGGTAAAATGAAGCAATGGGTTTGGTGATGATTAGATTGGCTTTCTTTCCGGTCGTAATGCTCCCGTGCGACCCGGACAATCCCATGGCATATGCGCCGTTGATGGTGGCAGCGTTGATGGCTTCCTCGGGTGTCATCTTCATTTTGATGCAAGCCGTGGCGACTACGAAATTCATGTTGCCCGACGGCGTAGAACCCGGATTGAAGTCGGTGGCCAACGCCAAAGGCAAACCGGCGTTCAACATTTGGCGCGCCGGCGTATACGGAATACTCAGGAAGTAAGAACACGATGGCAAGGCTACCGGCATCGTTTCTGAATTTTTCAACGCGTTGATGTCTTCCGGGTTCAAGACTTCCAGATGGTCTACCGAAAGCGCGTCTTGTTTTACGCACGCTGCAATCCCGCCGATGGCGTTGAATTGGTTGACATGGATTTTTGCCCGCAAGCCATATTTCTTTCCGGCCTCGATGATGCGCCCGGTTTCTTCCACCGAGAAATAGCCGGTTTCACAAAATGCGTCGATGTAATCGGCCAGGTTTTCTCGGGCAATGACCGGAAGCATGTCGTTGATGATCAAATCGATATAGCCAGTGTGGTTGTCCTTGAATGCCGTCGGAAAAGCATGTGCGCCGAGGAACGTGGCCTTGATTGCAACCGGATAGGTCTCGCGCAACCGTTTGATCACACGCAACATCTTGATTTCGCCTTCAACGGTCAAACCATATCCGGACTTGATTTCAACCGCACCGGTGCCGAGTTTCATCACTTCTTCCAGACGACCGCGCGATTGTTCGTAGATTTCGTCTTCTGAGGTTTCGTTGAGTTTGCGCGCTGAATTCAGGATGCCGCCGCCACGGTTAGCGATTTCCTCATAGGTCAGGCCATTGATTCGGTCTACGAATTCTGCGGCGCGGTTTCCGGCATAGACGATGTGCGTATGGCTGTCACACCAAGCCGGAAGCACCGTTCGTCCTGTCGCGTCGATCACTTCGGCGGGCACGTCAGGGCAGGTGTCCATCGCCCCGAAATCCTTAATCAAATCGCCTTCCACCAAAAGCCAGGCATTTTTCAACGACGGCAACACCGCCATCTCGGCACCGCACACTTTGGCCACTTCCGGCCCGCGGATTTGCAGCAATTCCTGAATATTTGTGATGAGTAACGCCATACCTGAAATTTTCGTAAAAGTAAAAAAGGGAATTTCAAAAACGCCTATCTTTAGACACAAATTATCTCCGATGAGACGCATCAAATACAAGGAAGTCCGGCGCGTTGTCCCGAATTTGTTCGAATATACAGGCCATTACACCGCCGATCCGGTCAAAATGCAACTCTTCGTCTACAATAGCGAAGGCTACGAAGAATACAAAGATGTTTCCTTGCCCAAATGCAGCCATGAATTGTTCGATCCGGCGCAGCGGGAAGATGTGAAATGGCTCAATATCCATGGGTTGCACGAGGTAGAACTTGTAAAAGAAGTGTGTCAACTGGTAGGCGTGGAGCCGCACATCATCGGCGATGTGCTCAATACACACCGGCGTTCGCGGCTGGAAGAACTCGACGACATCTTGTTTTTCAGCATCAAATCCGTGTTGCAGCGCGAAGACAGCGACGCGCTGGAAGTCGAGCAGATCAGTTTCCTGCTCAAAGACGATTTGCTGGTGTCGTTCCAGGAAAAACGAAGCGATTTCTTTACCCACATCCGGGAGCGCATCCGAACCGGCGGCGGCATTGTCCGGAAGAAAGGCAGCGATTATCTGTTGTATTTGATGCTCGATGCGGTGATGCAGAATTTCTTTGTCACGATCGAGACTTACGAGGACAAAATCGAGGCGTTGCTCGTATCGGCCAAGACCGACCATTTAAAAGATACGCCCGAACGCATCGAGAAGAACCGCGAAATGCTGAATTTCCTCAAACGTTCCATCTTACCGTTGCGCGACGCACTTTACACCTTGAAAAGCATCAAGAACGACGATGATTTCAACGGGATCCAAAAAGAGAATTATACTTTCTTCGCCCGGTTACACCAAAAAAGCCTGGAATTGCTCGAGCAGATCGAGTCAGACATGAATTCACTCGACAGCGCGGCGAACATTTTTTTCTCGACGCAGAACCAGCGAATGAACCAAATCATGAAAACGCTTACGATTTTCTCGGGGATTTTCATGCCGCTGACCTTCATCGTTGGCGTGTATGGGATGAATTTCGATCACATGCCCGAACTGCGCGAGCCGAACGGATACTACATTACGCTCGGTGTCATGGCTTTATTGGCGCTGGCACTGGCCGTTTATTTTAAGGTGAAACGCTGGTTTTAGCCATTTTTGCGGATGACGATCAGTTCGTTGTGTTCTTCTAGTCTTGGAAGCAGGCAGATGTTGAACTTCTCGCGGTCAAAACCGTCCACATAAGTCTGATTGCGCGTGTCGTGCTTGCCGTTGAGCGTCATCGTATTGAACAAGATGTAACCGCCGGTTTGTAGCAGGAACCCGATCCGGTCGGCGAAGAATCGTTCGAAGAGGAAATCCGGCATGGTAGCGTCGCGGAACACATCGACGATGATTAAATCATACCGTTGCTTGGTTTTCAGTACGAATTCAAAGGCGTCGTCCACGACAATCTGCAGGTTCCGGATTTTGTCCAGCCCAAACCATTCGTTCGCAATAGCTACGATCTCAGGATCGATTTCCACGCCGATGATGTTTCCTTTGCAGCCAATTTCGTCCACTAAAGTCTTGATGACGCTACCGCCGGCCACACCGAGCACGAGGATGTTTTCCATTTTCGCCACGGTATCGAACCCGATGTGTTTCAATCCGATGCGCAACACCCGCTGCAGGCTGCCATAGGAGTAATTCGTGTTCTGGGAATCGAGCACGAGTTCGCCGTTGGCCCAAGTGACTTCCAATGACTTGCTGACCGCAGATTTCTTGCGATAAACGTTGATGGGCATCAAATAGCTAAGGAATTTCTTGAGCACCGGCATTCCCCAAAAATAAACGAATAATGTTACATTTACCGACAAATTCCGGCGAATGAAAAAAATCATATACAAGTTCATTTTCTGTACGCTGATGGGTTGGCGGATTACCGGCCACATGGACGCAAGCATCAAAAAGAGCGTGCTGATGGTTTTGCCGCATACGAGCTGGCATGATTTCTACCTTGGGCTTTTTGCACGCGGCATCATCGGGTTGGAAATGCACTATGTAGCCAAGAAGGAATTGTTCCGATTCCCGTTCAAATGGTACTTCGAATGGATGGGCGGCGCACCGCTGGACCGCACAGGCAATCTCAATAAAGTAGATGCGATTGCCGAGGTATTTGCAAAACGCGACACTTTCCGGATGGCCATCGCCCCTGAAGGAACGCGGAAAAAGGTAACTGAATTGAAGACAGGGTTTTACTACATCGCACTAAAAGCAAAAGTACCGATCATTCCCATCGCTTTCGATTGGGGTAAAAAAGAAATAAAGCTCGGCGACGCTTTTTATCCGACCGGAAATATTACTGAAGATTTACGCGTTCTGGCCGGGCATTTCGTTGGCGTCAAGGGCAAAATCCCCGAAAATGGATTCGATACATCTGTACTGCTTTGAACAAACAAAACCAATTTCAAAGTTCTTACGTAAATGCACAAAACTTTCAATAGATCGTTTTGTGTTTGTTTTATTGGTTTGGGAAACCTTCGTCATCGGCGGAGGTTTTCTTATTTAACGCGGTTTGTAGCTTGAAAACGTGCCGTCAGGGTAGAAGACCACAATTTTCTCTTCTTGCGACGCCTGCGGTTTTGCGACCGGAATTTCACTGCGGAACATTTGGCCTTGTCCGGTCAGGAGCCAATACAAATCGGTATCCGGGAAAGCTTCCAGGATTTTCAGGATGAAGTCCAGGCTGGGTTTGTTTCGGCCAGACATCAAGTGCGACACGCCCGAACGCTGGACGCCAATCTTGTCGGCGAAACCGGCTGCAGACAGCGTGTGATGCGCCATGAGTTTGCGCAAACGTTCCATGAATTCCTCGGTGTTCAAAATAATGGTATTATCAATACAAATGTAACGAATGTTTGTACATTTTTGTTTCGTACACAATCGCTAAATCAACTATAATATTTCAATTTATAGTTTATTTGATTTGTTTAAAGTATTGATATTAAGTTATATATGCTGTAATTTTTTATATATGTATATTTTTGATTTTTCAACGCTCGATTTTGGTCAATTTCTGTTTACAAATGTAAATTTAAAGATGGTTATTTTTGTCGAAACAAAACACCGCCGATGGATTTCGAGTCAGCCTTTAACCGTTTCCGTGAGCCAAGCATTGGCGGCCGGTACTTACATTTAGGACATGTCCAGCCGCTGATCGAACGTTTCCGGGCATTCGGTCAAGTCACTGTCATCGGTCAATCCGTCAATGGTGCGCCGCTCCAAGTTTGTATCGCGGGCGAAGGGAACACCAAAATCCTGATGTGGTCGCAAATGCACGGCAATGAAAGCACGACCACGAAAGCGTTGTTCGACTTGTTCAACTGGCTTCAAAGTGGCGACGCTGTTGCCCAAAGCTGGCTCGCGTCCTTTACGCTTTATATGGTTCCGATGCTCAACCCGGACGGCGCGAAAGCCTATACCCGGGAAAACGCGAACGGGATTGACCTGAACCGCGATTTTCTCAACCTATCGCAACCCGAAAGCCGCGCGTTGCTGGATTATTTCCACACCCTAAATCCCGACTTTTGCTTCAATCTGCACGACCAGCGTACGATTTACGGCGCGGGCGAATCGGGAAAACCTGCCACGGTGTCTTTTCTCTCGCCGTCGTTCAATGAGGCGCGTGACGTAAGCCCGGCCAGGATTCGGGCGATGAACGTCATCGCGGCGATGAACGATACTTTGCAAAGCATGATTCCTGGGCAGATTGGCCGTTTCGACGATTCGTTCAATCGGAACTGCGTGGGCGATACGTTCCAATGGCACAACGTCCCTACAATATTATTCGAAGCGGGTCATTTCCCTGAAGATTACCAGCGGGAAACCACGAGGAAGTTCATTTTCACGGCGTTGGCTTCGGGATTGACGGCAATCTGCGAAAACGTTATAGTTAATAACAGAATCGACGATTATTTGAATATTCCTCAAAATAAAATCAATTTTCTCGATTTTGTGTATAAAAATATCAGTATAAATTGTGATGGTATCAAAAAAATAACGAATTTTGGGGCTCAGTTCAGCGAGGTGTTGCGCAACGGTGACATCGCTTTTGAAGCCGTCATCGCCGAAACGGAAATCCCCGATCAAGTGTTTGGCCACGTGGTTTTTGACGGATTGGGTGAACGTTACCGGGATGGTGTTTCAGATCAGCCCATTGCAGGACGAAAAGCAGATTTTTTTATCGGAAATAGGAAATTTACCAACGGCACGGAGGTAGATTCCGTTTCCGGAAAACCATAAACAAACAAGAACATGAGTAAGTTTCGCCTAGACGAGGTCGATCACCAGATTTTGGATATGCTGATTGACAATACCAGGATTCCCTTTACGGACATCGCAAAAAAATTACTGATTTCAGCAGGCACCGTGCACGTGCGTGTCAAAAAAATGGAAGACGCGGGCATTATCACGGGCTCATCCCTGACGCTCGATTACGAGAAACTGGGTTATTCCTTCATTGCCTACGTAGGCGTATTTTTGAACAACACCTCGCAAACCAAATTCGTTTTGGAGCGCATCAATGAAATCCCGTTTGTTACGGTGGCACACGTCACCACTGGGAAATTCAACATTTTCTGCAAGATCAGGGCGAAAGACACCAAGCACGCCAAAGATGTTATCTTCATGATAGACGACATCGAAGGCGTTTACCGCACCGAGACGATGATTTCCTTGGAAGAAAGCATCAACGACAAGAAAAGGCTGATGCACACGATTTTCAAGAATCTGTAATCACGACAACAAACCCGGAGGCGACTTCGGGTTTTTTTATTACCTTAACGAAAATATCAAAAATGTACACCTTGTCTAAAGCCGAGCGGTTTGCGCGTGAAGTCCAGTCAAAATTTCATGTGTACAATAGCGTATTCCTGACCTTGCCCTTTCATGAGATCGACAACACCGGAACGCTGCTGCCGCTTTTCGCCGATGCCTGCCAAAAAGGGTTCGCGGCTGGCCAATCGCCGGTGGGAATCTTCGAGCAATTCGCTGATAAATACTTGGAAGACAAGGATGAAGCCTCAAAAATAAGCCTGATGTTCCGGTTTGTGCAATACATCGAGCGGCAAGTAGTGTTGTTCGATGCCATTGAAGACGCCGCGTTCCCGATCGTGAACAACCTGGAAGGCAAGGGTTCGTTGCGCGAAGTGAAAGACAATATCGATTCCGGCGGCACCAAGGAAAAACTGCAGGATTTTCTCGAGCGCTTCAACGTCCGTGCGGTACTGACGGCGCACCCGACACAATTCTATCCCGGTTCGGTACTCGGCATCATTACCGATTTAACCGAAGCCGTCCGCCGCGACAATCTCAATGACATCAAACAACTGCTTTCCCAGCTCGGCAAAACGCCGTTCATCAAAAAGGAAAAGCCGACACCGTTCGACGAAGCCGTCAGTCTGGGTTGGTACTTGGAAAACGTCTTTTACGATACGGCTGGCGATATCGCCGACCACATCCGCAACAACATTGTAGGCCACGAAACCGGTCATCCGGTCATCAGCATGGGTTTCTGGCCCGGTGGCGACCGCGACGGCAATCCGTTCGTAAAGGCCGACACGACGTTGGCCGTTGCCGAGCGGTTGCGCAACATCGTCCTGAAGAAGTATTATGCTGATTTGCGCAAACTTCGGCGGAAACTCACCTTCACGAAAGTTGATGAAATCGTGGCCGATCTTGAAAATCGTCTGTATCGGTCGGCCTACTATGCCGATGGAGGCGTTTTCATCGGCGTAGACGAATTGCTGTTACGCTTGCAGGAAATACGTCAACTGCTGATCAACGAGCACCAATCACTCTATCTCGAAAATGTCGATGCATTGATTGGTAAAATCCATTTGTTCGGGTTTCATTTCGCGACATTGGACGTGCGACAGAATAGTAAAGTACATTTAGAAGTAATATCTGAAATAGTATTAAAAAACAGCGGTTTAGATTATTCATCAATAGCTGACAAACTGGAATTTCTTTCGCGCCGTTTTGATCCGATCGATACCGATGGCTTCAGTGGGAATGTACAGGAAACCGTCGCGTCCATCCGCGCCATGAAAACCATTCAGGGGCAAAACGGCCCACGCGGCAGCCATCGGTACGTCATCAGTAACGCGGAAAGCGCCGCACACGTACTGGAAGTCTTGGCTTTGTGCGAAATGTCCGGCTGGCCTGATCCGGAAATAGATGTCGTCCCGCTGTTGGAAATCATCGAGGATTTGCGGAATGCTGCCCAAATCATGCGCGATTTGTACACCAACAGGAAATATGCGCACCATCTGAGTTCGCGGGGCAACAAACAAACGGTCATGCTGGGTTTCTCAGATGGCACCAAAGATGGCGGCTATCTCATGGCCAATTGGAGCATTTACAAGGCGAAGGAAGACATCACGGCCGTGTCCCGCGAATTCGGGATCGACGTCGTATTTTTCGACGGACGCGGCGGCCCGCCGGCACGCGGCGGCGGTAAGACACACCAATTCTATGCGTCGCTTGGGCCGGATATCGCGAATCAAGAGATACAATTGACCGTGCAAGGACAAACCATCAGTTCGAATTTCGGGACGCCCGATTCTTGCCGTCACAATTTGGAAAACCTCATTTCGGCGGGCATCCACAACCATTTGTGGACGAAGGAAAAAGAGTTATTGTCGGCCGACGATAAAAAGTTGATGGACGAGCTGGCACAAATCGGGCACGATGCCTACCTGGATTTCCGGGGAGATCCGCAATTCGTGCCATATCTCGAGCAACGGAGCGCGCTGAAATACTATGCGGCCACCAACATCGGCAGCCGTCCCGCCAAGCGAAACGCCGGCGAGAAACTCAACCTCGCGGATTTGCGCGCCATACCGTTCGTGGGTTCGTGGAGTCAACTCAAGCAGAATGTTCCGGGATTCTTCGGTGTCGGGGCGGCGTTGTTGCATTTCGAGCAAACCGGCCGATGGGCGCAGCTTCAGGAATTGTACAGCCGTTCGCTGTTCTTCCGGACATTGCTGGAAAACAGCATGATGTCTTTGGCCAAGTCGTTCCTGCCGTTGACGGCGTACATGAAAGACGATCCGCAGTTCGGGCGTTTCTGGCAACGGATTGCCGATGAATTCAATGATGCCAAGCGTTTGCTACTGAAAATCGCCAACCACAAAGAATTGATGGAAAATTACCCGGACGGAAAAGCGTCGATTGCGATGCGCGAACAAATCGTTTTGCCGCTCCTCACGATACAGCAATACGCGCTGATGAAAATCGATGCGCTCTCGGGGCAAGGCTTGCACGAATCGCCCGCATTCGCCACGTATGAAAAACTGGTCGTGCGGTCGTTGTTCGGGAATATCAATGCGAGCAGGAACTCCGCGTAGCAATTAATATTTAAAAATGAATCATTAATAATTTTGAGGACAAGTGAACTGCAGACAGGCGAATATGCGCCGTACTTCCAGCCATACATCGATGCATTCGGAAATGGGGATTTGATGGAAGAATTGGAGATTTCCCTGCACGAATTCATCCGGTTCGTGCAAGAAGTGCCGCTGGGCAAACACGATTTCAGGTATGCGGACGGTAAGTGGACGCTGAAGGACATTATCCAGCATTTGATAGATGCCGAGCGCATTTTTGCTTATCGGGCGCTTCGCATCGGACGCGGGGACCAGACGGCTTTGCCGGGGTTCGAGGAAGACGATTATGTACTGGCGGCGCACGCCAACGAGCGGCATCTTAAGCATTTGCTGGAGGAATTCGCCGCTGTACGGCATGCCACATTGTTGTTGTACAAAGGTTTTTCAGAAGCAGAATTAAGACGCGTCGGGACGGCATCCGGCAGGAATATTTCTGTGCGGGCGCTTGGTTTTATTACCGTTGGGCATCTGCGGCACCACACCCGGGTTTTCGCGGAGCGCTATCTGTCGATTTGATCTCAAATCAATATTCACATCATAAAAAAAGGAGCTGAAAGGCTCCTTTTTTGTTATTCTTCATCTTCGTCGTCTTCGTCGTCGGAAGTATCGTCGTCCTGGAAATCATCGTCGTCGTCTTCCTCGTCATCGTCCGATCCGCCCGGATCTTTCGTGACATCGACTTCCTCCTCGTCGGCATCAGGATCAACGGCATCTTCATCATCGTCGATGTCCTTGATTGGATCGATCGGTTCTACGATTGCGTCGAGATCTTCGTCTTCATCCTCAAATTTTTCCAGCCTGCTGGCGAGTTTCGTGCCCACTTTCACCAGATAGATAGTGTCTTCGGTACGTACTTCAACGGCTTCGATCAATTCATTCTGGGCATTCCTGAAACGGATGATGTTGGAGTCATCATAGCCGTCGGGGAACTTTTCCACCAAAAGGTTGAGGATTTCATTCGTGAGTTTGGAATAATCAACAATGATTCTTTTCATAAAGGTCTATTATAAGTCGAGTAGGTAAGCAAAAATAAGCGGGGCCACGATTGTGGCGTCGGATTCGATGACAAATTTCGGGGTGTGGATGTCGAGCTTGCCCCACGTAATTTTTTCGTTCGGAACCGCGCCCGAATACGAACCGTAACTGGTGGTCGAGTCTGAAATCTGACAGAAATAGCTCCAGAACGGGATGTCGTGCATTTCCATGTCCTGATACAGCATTGGCACGACACAGATCGGGAAATCGCCGGCAATACCACCGCCAATCTGGAAAAATCCGATGCCTTTGTGTGAATTCTTGATGTAATAATCTGCGAGATACGTCATGTACTCAATGCCGGACTTCATGGTGGAAGCCTTCAATTCGCCTTTGATCACGTATGATGCGAAAATGTTGCCCATCGTGGAATCTTCCCAACCCGGCACGACGATCGGCAGGTTTTTCTCAGCTGCCGCATACATCCAGGAATCCTTCAGGTCGATTTCGTAATATTCTTCCAAAACGCCTGAAAGCAGCATTTTATACATGAATTCGTGCGGGAAATAACGCTCGCCTTTGTCGTCGGCGTCTTTCCAGATTTTGTAGATGTGTTTCTGCAAACGACGAAAAGCTTCGTGCTCCGGAATGCACGTATCAGTGACACGGTTCAGGCCGCGCTCCAATAAAGCCCATTCGTCCTGCGGGGTCAAATCACGGTAATGCGGCACGCGCTCGTAATGGGAATGCGCCACCAGGTTCATGATGTCTTCTTCAAGGTTGGCACCCGTACAGGAAATAATCTGGACTTTATCCTTGCGGATCATCTCGGCGAAAATCTTCCCGATTTCAGCGGTACTCATCGCACCGGCCAGCGTCACCATCATTTGTGCGCCATTGTTCAATTGTTCCTCGTACGCTTTTGCGGCGTCAACGACGGTAGCCGAATTGAAGTGGAGGTAGTGTTTCTGGATAAACTGGCTGATTGGTCCTTTCATTATGTCTTAGATTTTGAGGTATTTTAGTTTAGTCGGGGATGCCGTATGGCCGCAAAATAATAAATTTTTCAAATGTTCGGCTTACCTAATTCCCACATTATTTATTGTATCCGAGGATTTTTAAGATGTCCTCGGACGTTTGCGCTTCCGAGAAGACTTCCGTGCCCAGGATGCCGTTTTCATCGCGGTCGATCAAAATGTGCTTGGGCTGCGGGATCAGGCAGTGATGCAAGCCGCCGAAGCCGCCAATGGTTTCCTGGTAGGCACCCGTATTGAAAAACCCAATGTATAAAGGTTTTTCCTTGTTGTACTTGGGCAGGTAAATCGCGTTGATGTTCTGCTCAGAATTGTAATAATCGTCCGAATCGCAGGTCAGTCCGCCCAAAAGCACGCGCTCGTAATTGTCGTTCCATCGGTTCACGGCCAGCATCACGAAACGTTTGTTGATGGCCCAACTGTCGGGCAAGGTCGTGATGAAAGAGGAATCGATCATGTTCCATTGCTCGCGGTCGTTCTGCTGTTTCTGATACAAAACCTGATAAATCGCGCCGCCGGATTCGCCAACGGTAAACGACCCAAATTCGGTGAAAATGTTCGGCACTTCCACTTCTTCCTCGTCGCAGGCGATCTTGATCTGGTTGATGATTTCGTCGATCATGTACTGGTAATCGTATTCGAAAGCCAGTGAATTCTTGATCGGGAAACCGCCGCCGATGTTCAGCCCGTCGAGCGTAGGACATTCGCGTTTGAGGGCAATGTACACCTTGATACACTTCACCAATTCATTCCAATAATAGGCTGTATCGTTGATGCCGGTGTTGATGAAAAAGTGCAGCATCTTGAGTTCCAGATTCGGGTTTTCCTGGATCTGTTTGCGGTAAAATGCCACGATATTCTTATAGCCGATGCCGAGCCTCGAGGTATAAAATTCGAATTTCGGTTCTTCCTCTGCAGCGATCCGGATGCCGATCTTGAACTTGCCCTTGATTTCGGCCTGAAGCAAATCCAGCTCTTCATAATTGTCGATGATCGGGATGCAATTCTTGTGGCCGTTGTTGATCAATCGGGCAATGTTGGTCACATAGAGATCGCGCTTGAAGCCATTGCAGATGACGTAGGTGCTCTTGTTGATCTTGCCGTTCTCGAGCAATTTCTCGACGATATTGATGTCAAAAGCCGACGACGTCTCGATGTGGATGTTGTTCTTGAAGGCTTCGTTCATCACATATTCAAAGTGCGAACTTTTCGTACAGTAACAATAATAGTACTTGCCTTCGTACTTGTTTTTTTCCATCGACGCCCGGAACCAATTCTTGGCGCGCTTGATGTTGTTGGAAATCTGTGGCAGGTACGTGAATTTCAGTGGCGTGCCGTATTGCTCCACGAGTTTCATCAAGTCGATGTTGTGGAACAGCAGTGTGTCTTTATTCAGCGTAAATTCTTCCTGCGGAAAATAGTAGGTCTGGTTGATCAGGTCGATATACTTGGTGTTCATTTCGCGTACATATTAAATTAAAAGGAGATAAACCGGCGTCAAGTGCGGTTCAAACCCTGATGTTCGCGTAAATGATTTCCAGTTCGTGCTGGGTTTCAAGCAATTCTGAAGTCCGGAAAAAACAACGTTCGCCCAAAACCGGCACCGATGGCTGGTGACACAAGGAACGGCTTGCGTTTTCAATGCCTGTGGCGAAATATGTAGCGTTGTTTCTCGATTTTTTCACATGGCAAATGTAAAAAAATAGACAAACGAACCACAATATTTTTTCATTAAAAAAATGCTAGTTTTTGTAGTCGTCAAAGGCTGCTATAATCAACTCGTTATCAACGGTTTGGTTGACGATTACCCGGCCAATTCCATCCAGTAGCGCGAAGAGGACGCTGCCGTACTCGTTTTTCTTGTCATGGATGAGCAGTTCGAGGATTTCGGCGACATCGTTTTCGGAAAATTCCAGGTCGTCGAAAACATGTTTGATGGTCGATTTTATACCTGCATATTCACTGGCCGATAGCAATCCTTTTTTCAGCGAGAGGAAACTTTCCAAGATCATTCCCGCAGCCACGGCTTCTCCATGGAGGATTGGGCGTCCGGTTTCCAGGAACAGGCTTTCAATGGCGTGGCCGAGCGTGTGGCCGAAATTCAGCGCTTTGCGGATGCCGTTCTCGGTCATGTCTTGGGTGACGATGTGGTTCTTGATTTCCACCGATCGGTAAACAAGCTGGTCGAAATCGGCAAAATCGACCTGGCTCAGATCGAGAAATTTTTCCCAATACGATTTGTCTGCAATCAGGCCGTGTTTGAGCATCTCGGCCAGCCCGGAGCGCATTTCGTGTTGCGGCAACGTTTCCAGGAATCGGGAATCGATCAAGACCATTTCCGGATTATTGATCGTCCCGACCTGGTTTTTGAGGTTGCCCAAATCCACGCCGTTCTTTCCGCCGACCGAGGCGTCGACCATACCCAAAAGTGTTGTGGGCACGTTGATGAAGTCGATGCCGCGCTTGAAGGTCGAGGCCACGAATCCGCCCAGATCGGTGATGACGCCGCCGCCCAGATTGATGACCAGGCTTTTACGATCGGCGCCGAGTTCGGTCAGAATACTCCAGATTTCCAAACAACTTTCGATGGATTTGAAACCTTCTCCGCTTTCGATCTCGATGATTTCAATCCGCGATTCCGTGGCCAAAAGCGTCAGGAAACTGGACAGGCAATATTCATTGGTATTGGTGTCCACGATGACGAAAATCGAAGAATAGTGCCGCTCTTCGAGAAGTTCGTTCAGCGCGTCATAACCGTTTTCATTGAAGTAGACCGCGTAACCGCTGGATGGAATGGAGTTCATAAGTTTGTGTTTCGGCCGCAAAATACGGCAATTTTCGCCAATGCAAGCCGTCTTTGGCTGTAAATTAATATGGTTAATATTTCACCGAACCGTGCCGCCAAACATGGTTTTTTTTCTAATTTTGGGCTGCAAACAAACAAGCTTCCCGCAACACCCGATAATGGAGAAAATCTTCGACAATACGCAAGTGGCGTTCTCGTCCATGAGCAACAAGGAACTGGAAAGGGCATTTTTCCTTTTTAATATGATCAAGAATCCGGCGCTGGTTAAAATCGGTACGTCATTGACCAATGTCGCGCTGAAACTGCATCTGCCGGTGGAAGGTTTGATCCGAAAAACGGTTTTCGATCATTTCTGTGGCGGCGTGACGGCCGAGGATTGCTTGCCAGTCGTGGGAAAGATGTATAGCAAAGGCGTTTCTTCGATCTTGGACTATTCGGTGGAAGGGAAAGAGGAAGAATCGAGTTTCGATGATGCGTTGAAAGTGACGTTGAAAACGTTGGATATGGCAGCTTCTAACAAAGCCATTCCGTTTGTTGTCTTTAAACCCACGGGCTTTGGCCGATTTGCATTGTACGAAAAAAAGGGCGAAGGCAAGGAATTGACGCCAGATGAAGCGTTGGAATGGGGCAGGATCGTAGGTCGTTTTGACCAAGTCTGCAAATTGGCGCATCAATACGATGTGGAAGTCTTGATTGATGCTGAAGAAAGCTGGATGCAAGACGCCGCCGATGATTTGGTGGCCGAGATGATGCGCAAATACAACAAGGAGAAAGCGATTGTCTTCAATACACTTCAGATGTACCGCCACGACCGGATGGATTATCTGCAACGGCTGCACGCCAACGCGATTGCGGAAGGTTTCCATATCGGCATGAAGATCGTGCGCGGCGCTTATATGGAGAAGGAGCACAAACGTGCCGAGGAAAACGGTTACCCAACGCCGATTTGTTCCTCCAAGGAAGCAACCGATGTCAATTATGACCGCGCCGTGGACTATATGATGAAACACATCGACACGATGGCGATTTTTGCGGGCACGCACAATGAGGAAAGCAGTTACAAATTAATGGCCTTGATGTCGGAAAAAGGGCTTGCCCACAACGACCGCCGCCTCTGGTTCGGGCAGTTGTTCGGGATGAGTGACAACATTAGCTTTAATCTCGGGGCAAATGGCTATAACGTGGCGAAATACTTGCCGTTCGGACCGGTGCGTGAAGTGATGCCATATTTGATCCGCCGTGCTGAGGAAAACACATCGGTAGCGGGCCAAACCGGTCGGGAACTTACTTTATTGACGGCAGAACGCAATCGCAGGAAGGCTGCGAAATAACTAAAATCTCTTTTTGGAGAATCCGGGAAGCATCTGGTAGTTAGCGGCAATCAAGGCTTCTTTCTTGGCCTGTGACCATTTCTTAATTTGGTCTTTTCTCGTGACCGCTTTCTGCGGGTCGGTGAATACGCAGCAATACACGAGTTCAATCGGGCGGCGCTTGAAGGTGTAGCATTTTCTGAAGGTTCCGATTTGGTGTTGGCGTAGGCGGGTTTCGAGGGAAATCGTGATTCCGGTATAATAGGTTTGGTCGGCGCATTTTAGGAGGTAGACGTAGGTGAGTGGCATTGGACCGAGTGTTTTGTGGCATGCAATGACGCAAAATGTATCGAGGTCCGGTTACGGTTTTTCCGCACTTCTCGATACGATTCCTCCGCAAGCTCCGGAATCACTCGAAGCGACTAAAAATCACTAAACTGCAAACTACTCAAATTCCTGTACAACCCATTTTCAATCTCCACCAACTCCTGATGCGTTCCCTGCTCCACGATTTCCCCTTTGTCCAACACCAAGATTTGGTCTGCATTCCGGATCGTTGACAACCGGTGTGCGATGATGATGCTCGTGCGGCCTTCCATCAAAACCTCCAACGCCTGTTGCACCAATTTTTCACTTTCGCTGTCCAGTGACGATGTGGCTTCGTCCAGAATCAAAATACTCGGGTTCTTCAACAGCGCCCGAGCAATGGCGATGCGTTGGCGTTGCCCGCCCGAGAGTTTGATGCCGCGTTCACCGACGACCGTCTCAAATTGCTCCGGAAAACCATCAATAAACTGCAAGGCATTCGCCTGCTTTGCGGCCTGCCTGATTTCCGCTTCCGTGGCATCCGGTTTTCCATAGGCGATATTCTCCCGGATCGTACCGCCGAATAAGATCACATCCTGAGGCACGATGCTCATGTTTCCGCGCAATTGTTCCAGATCGTAATCATAGATGTTTTTACCGTCAATCAAAATCTTGCCGTCATTGATGTCGTAGAAACGAAGCAGGAGCGAGGCGATGGTCGACTTCCCGACGCCACTTGGCCCGACGATAGCCACTTTCTGACCGCTGCCCGCATAGAAGTTTACGTTCTTCAGCACTTGGACTTCTGCCCGCGACGGATAACTGAACGCCACATTCTTGAACGTCACATCACCGCTGATCTTAGAAATCTGACCCGATGATTTCGTGCTGATCGCTTCCGGCGTTTCTTCCATCAGTTCAAAGACACGTTCGGTCGCGCCAATCGCTTTCTGGATTTGGGCGTACAATTCTGCAATCCCGCCAAATGACGCGCCCACGAAAATCGAATACAGCACGAAGGAAATCAGGCTGCCCACGGTAATGTTTCCGGCAATGGCCAAGGTCACGCCATACCACACCACCGCAACGATTGATCCGAACAAACACAAAATGATGAACGATGCAAAATAGCCACGGTATTGCCCGCCTTTGATGGCAATCTTCACGATCTCCCTGATTTTTCCGGAGTACCGACCGATTTCGTACCATTCGTTGGCGAATGCTTTCACATTCGTGATGCCCTGCAGCGTTTCCTCGGCGATAACCTGGCTTTCGGCAATCATGTCCTGCGTTTTTCTCGAATACTTACGGATGAACCTACCGAAGATGACAGCCGCAACGGCCACGACCGGCACAATCGACAACATCACCAAGGTCAGCTTCGCGGAAATAACCGCAAGGAAGATGATGCCGCCCACAATGAGCACGAATTGCCGAAGGAATTCCGCTATTGTTGTGGTTAGCGTATCTCCAATTTGGGAAATGTCGGCACTTAAACGTGAATTGAGTTCGCCCACGCGTTTCTGCGAAAAGAATGTCATCGGCAACCGGATCAGGTTTTCATACAGCGCCAGCCGGATGTTGGCCAGCGTATTCTCCGTGAAATTCACGAACAATGACAACCTGAAAAAGGAAAAAACAGCTTGCAACAACAGGATTCCCGCCAGATACAACGCCAGGGTATTGGCTTCATCCAGATTCTTTTCCTTGGCGCAATCCACTAAAGTCCCGATGAGTTTCGGGAATGCCAACGCTGTAGCGCTAGTGAGCAGCAAGAACAGCAAACCTACGTAGAATTTCCACTGGTGTCCGCGGCTGTATTGAAACAGGTGTAAAGCGCGGTGTAGGGAATGGGCAGTAATTTTGGCTTTGGGAAGGTCGTTGTCCGGGCGTCTGGCCATGATAGAGATTTTGCCGGTAAAAATACTGCAAATTAGCATCCGACATGTCAAGTTTTTGTTAATGGAATTTAGTCGGATTGCACCGGAAATCCGTAAATTGCGGGTATGCTACAAACCAAGCCATTTACTGTAGACCAATATATAATGGCCCAACCGCCGGAAGCGAAGACCTACCTGGACGCGATGCGGGCCATTGTGCGGAAGTCGGCGCCCCAAGCCGAAGAAGTCATCAGCTACGGCATGCCCGCATTCAAATACTATGGCATGTTGGTATATTACGCGGTATGGAAGTCGCACGTCGGTTTTTACCCGTCAGGTTCCGGAATTTCCCAGTTTGCAGACGAACTTGCCGGTTTCAAGACATCCAAAGGCGCCATCCAATTCCCATTGGGCCAACCGCTGCCGGAAGCGTTAATTGAGCGCATCGTCCGATGGCGTGTCGAGGAAAACAAGCAAAAGGCGGCATTGAAGCAGCAGGCTAAAACCAAGACCAAATGAACGAAACGCACTACCGCAAACTGGAACGGATGTATCTGTCCGCGCCGGTGAACACCGAAATCTACAAAGGGATAACGCTTTGTGTGTCAGACGAAAAAGCCGAAATTACTTTACCGATAGACCATCGGTATTTCCACGCGGCCCAGGCGGCGCATGGTTCAGTATATTTCAAACTGCTGGACGATGCGGCTTTCTTCGCCGTGAATTCAGTCGTTACACACGTTTTCGTCTACACGGTATCGTTCAACACCCAGTTGTTGCGGCCCATCAAGCACGGGATTGTAAAAGCCGTGGGTGAAGTCAAATTCAAATCTTCGGAATTGTTTGTTGCCGATGCCATATTGTACGATGAAAAAGGCCGCATCGTGGGGCGTGGCTCCGGAAATTTCATGAAGAGCAAAATCGCTTTGTCCGCGGAAATCGGTTATGTATAGCCTGTTAGGTTTGCGCCGTGATACCGGAAACAAAATTTAGGAAACATTCCGCCGCCAACCCTTGCAAATTACAAATGACATCGTATATTTGCATCCGCTCGGTCGATTAGCTCAGCTGGTTCAGAGCACCACGTCGACAACGTGGGGGTCACTGGTTCGAACCCAGTATCGACCACAAAAAAACGCTGCTCTCGGGCAGCGTTTTTATTTTATGGTTTGGTCACTTTTTGAAGAATGGACTTGTCGTCGAGGTTTATGACTTCCAGTTCAATGGCAATCCCTTTTGCTGTTTTTCCTTCCACCACATATTTTTTTCCGCGGCCCACAGGTTTATTGCTTCGGTCAAAATCCACGTCTCCGGTCTTGAGCGTGTTGACGATGTCCATACTGTCGATTGTCCTGGATTTCAATTGTTGTTTTACTTCGGGCGAAAATTCCATCGGTTTTGAACGGAAATTTGCCAGTACACGCGCATTAGGGAAGTAGTTGCAACGCGTGTCCTTGCCGCTCCAGATGGCCGCCACTATGAACAAGCCTATCGTCAATCCGATCATGTAATAACCTAAGCGCGCCGTGAATTTCATGGGGTAAAACTTTTGCGCAAAGATAGGATTAAATTGATGATGGACAATCGAAAACCGAAACTAGAAAACGATCAAATTGATGTCGTTGTCCGGCATGTTGAACCATTCGCCGATGACTTTATTGGTGAGGATGCCGTGGTACAGATATACGCCGTGCTTCAGGCCTTGGTTGCGGCGGATGGCGCTTTCGATGCCGCCGTCTTCTGCAATACTGAGGAGCGACGGCGTGATGATGTTGCTGATGGAAAGCGTTGCGGTCTTGGAGTAACGTGACGGGATGTTCGGCACACAATAATGGATGACATTGTGTTTGATGAAGGTCGGTTTTTCGTGCGTCGTGATTTCCGAAGTCTCGAAACAACCGCCGGTATCGATGCTCACATCGACGATCACCGCGCCGCGTTTCATGTGTTCTACCATGGTTTCCGACACTACGACCGGGCAACGTTCCTTGCCGCGCATGGCACCAATGGCCACATCGCAACGGCGCAGCGCCTTCAATAAGGCTTTTGGTGTGATGGTCGAGGTGAAGACGCGCTCGGTCAAAGAGTTTTGCAACCTGCGCAATTTGGTTATGGAATTGTCGAAAATCTTGATTTTTGCGCCCAAGCCGAGTGCGGTCCGGGCAGCATATTCGCCTACGGTTCCGGCGCCTAAAATTACGACATCTGTTGGCGGTACGCCGGTGATGTTCCCAAAGAGCAAACCTTTCCCGAAGTCATTGTGTGTCATCAGTTCGGAAGCGATGAGCACCGACGCCGTACCTGCAATTTCACTGAGTGACTTGACGGCAGGGTACGAACCGTCTTCGTCCTTGATGTATTCAAAGGCAAGCGCCGTCACTTTCTTCTTCGACAACGCTTCAAAATATTCTTTCTTTCGTGTTTTGATCTGGATGGCCGAAATCAGGATGGTTTCCGGTTTCAACATGTCGATTTCGTCCTGTGTGGGCGGCTCGACCTTGAGGATAATCGGGCAACCGAAGACTTTCTTGGTATCGGCGGTCATTTCTGCGCCGGCTTCGGAATATTCCTTGTCGCAATAGCCGGCTTCCAGTCCGGCGCCTGCTTCCATCAGCACCCGATGGCCGTGCGACGTGAGCGAGTACACGGCGTCTGGCGTCAAACAAATCCGGCGCTCCTGGTAACTGGTTTCCTTGGGTACGCCGATGAATAGTTCGCTCTTATGCCGGGCAACTTCGAGTTTTTCTTCTTGCGGAAGCAGTTGCTGTTTGGTGAATGGTGTTAAGGACATGGCCGGTTTGAAAATTTCCGGTCTAATTTAGATAAAAAAATCAATCCATTAACGGTTGTTTAATTTTTCCTGAAACGCAATTTGCGCGCGCCGTCCGAAAGTACCGTCACATCAATGACGCTGTGCGCTTCGGGAATCAGGTTAGGGATTTTTTCTGCCCACTCGATGAAACAATAATTCCCAGAGTATAGGTATTCCTCAATGCCCATGTCCAGCGCTTCGGTTTCGCGTTTGAGCCGGTACACATCAAAATGGTAAACCGTGTCACCCGAACCGGATACATATTCATTCACGAGTGAAAAGGTTGGGCTTGACGTGACGCCATCGATTCCAAGTGCGCGGCACAACGCCTTGATAAACGTGGTTTTCCCGGCGCCCATGGCACCATTAAACAGGATGACTTTTTCAGGATTCGCTGCCAGGACTTGTTGCGCGACGTGATCGATCTGGTCGAGTGAGAAGGTGATTTCCATAATGCAAAGTTGCCACGAATTCGCGAATAAAAAAATAGTTCCCGACTTCGCGGCCGTAAAAATTGTTTCGTGTGTAGCACACAATCGGGTCTGCGTTAGCGATAGAGCCAAGCACCGCGTGCAGGCGATAGCGCGGGCCGCAGGCAACGCCCAAACCATCGGCCACAGCCACCAATTACCAACCACCAACAACTAACCACTAGCAACTATCAACTAGCAACTATCAACTAGCAACTATCAACTAGCAACTATCAACTAGCAACTATCAACTAGCCACTAACAACTACTTCGGATTAAACACCAAAAACGGCACGATCATCTCTTCCAACGAGATGCCGCCGTGCTGATAAGTATTTCGGTAATAGCTTACGTAGTGGTTGTAATTGTTGACGTACGCCAAAAAATGGTCGTTCTTGGCAAAGATGTACGAACTGCTCATATTGATGGTGGGCAACCCGATGCGCTTCGGATCTTTCACGGCATACACGTCGCGGTCTTCATAGGTCAGGCTGCGTCCGGTTTTATAGCGCAGGTTCAAACTGGTATTTTTGTCGCCGATGACTTTGGATGGGTTTTTCACATTGATTGTACCGTGGTCAGTGGTGATGATGAGCCTGAAACCCAGTTGTTGCGCCTGTCGGATCATCTCCAAAAGCGGCGAATTCTGGAACCAGCTGAGTGTGAGTGAACGGTAAGCCTTGTCATCCGACGCCAGTTCTTTCACGACGTCCATCTCGGTCTTGGCGTGCGAGAGCATGTCGATGAAATTGTAAACGATTGTCACCAGATTATTGTCTTTCAATGCCTTGAAACCTTCCGCGAGCTTTCGGCCTTGGGAAAGGCTGGTGATCTTGAAATAGTCGCTTTTCAGGTTTTGCAGCCCGAGGCGTTTGAGTTGCGCCGCAAGGAAATCGGCCTCGTGCATGTTCTTGCCGCCTTCGTCAACGTCGTTCTTCCAGAATTGCGGGAATTGTTTTTCCATATCTGACGGCAGCAAACCGGAAAAAATGGCGTTTCGTGCATATTGCGTTGCCGTCGGCAAAATAGCGTAATACGGCACTTCCTTTTCGAGCTTGTAATGGTTGGCGACGATGCCTTCGAAGACTTTCCATTGGTCGTAGCGCAGGTTATCGATCACGACGAACAGCACCGGCCGGTCTTTTTTCTGCAATTCCGGCACGACCAATTCGCGGAACAGCGTGTGCGATTGCACCGGACGGTCGGCCTTCGGCAAGAACCAATCCTCGTAATTGCGTTCGACGAATTTCCCGAATTGCGCATTGGCCTCGACCTTTTGGGATTCGAGGATTTCCACCATGTTTTGGTCTTCGATGTTTTCGAGTTCCAGTTCCCAATACATGAGTTTCTTATACAGGCTGGCCCAATCTTCCCATGAGTTCACCATAGACATTTCCACGGCGATTTTCCGAAATTCTTTTTGGTAATCCAGCGTGGTTTTTTCGGACACCAGTCGTGACAAGTCAAGATTTTTCTTGAGCGCGAGTAGAATTTGGTTGGGGTTTACGGGCTTGATGAGATAGTCGGCGATCTTGGCACCGATGGCTTCTTCCATGATGTATTCTTCTTCGCTCTTGGTGATCATGATGACCGGCGTTGAAGATTTCTTTTCCTTGATTTCGGCCAGCGTTTCCAAGCCACTCATGCCGGGCATGTTTTCGTCCAGGAAGACGATGTCGAAATTGCCATCGGCGAATACGTCTACGGCATCGCGGCCGTTGTTGCAAGTGGTTACATCATAATTCTTCTTTTCCAGAAAGAGAATGTGTGGCTTGAGCAGGTCAACTTCATCGTCAACCCAAAGTATCTTGATTTTATCCATAAATATTTAAAACGGGCAATTTAGCATATCAAAAACGAATGTGCTCTTAAAGATATTGTAAATGTTAAAATGAATTTCTGAATCGTATAACATGACATGAAAATCTTATAAGGCAACCGCGGCGCTTACCTCATAATTTAGCGACATCAACCCTAATTACTAACGTTATGGATGCAACAGATAATAAAGCCAACCCGGACCAGCACCAAGTTTTTGCGCCCAAAGACCCGATATTGCTGTTGCCGGAGCACAATGACCAAATCTTGGAATCCATCGATTTCAATGCATATGGCACATCTGATGAAGACCTGCAATTTTAAATTTAACAAAGCGTTAAACCTTGAAAACCGGCCCGCGTCTTACGCCCGTTTTTCACCTAAAAAATCCACATCACATGAAAAAGCTTAAGTATTTCGGAGTATTGGCCATGGCCGCGCTCGCACTCAAATCTTGTAACAGAGATGATGAAAATGCCCTCGACGATGCCGCACTCCTCAAGACCAGCGCCGTCATAGACCGCATCAATGAAGAAGATTTTCAGATGGGCATGGAAACCGCCAACGAAGAATCTGCCCTGGATTCGCGTCCGTCAGACCTTACCGAAACCAGTTTGACTTCTTGCGCTACCGTAACGCAAACATCTGTCGGAACAAGTTTTCCGATGACTTTTGAAGTAGATTTTGGCAGCGGTTGTACGCATAACGGCATTACCCGCTCTGGATCGCTGACCATTACATTCACGGATTATTTGATGGCTACCGGAAGTGTGATGACGATACAACGCAACGATTACGTGGTGAATGGGTACGGCGTAGCGGGCACGGTAACCTATACCAACCAAACCAGCGGCAGCGTACCGCAATGGACGCGCACGGTCACCAACGGACAAATCACCACGCCGGACGGAGCGATTTACACGCACACCGGAACGCGCACCATCCGTCAGACAGAAGGCGCGGCTACACCGTTTGTATTGATTGACAACACCTTTGAAATTTCGGCTGGTACGGCCACAGTCACACGCCCGAACGGCTCATCGCTCACGGCAACCATACAGACGCCACTGGTGAAACACGCCACTTGCGGCTACATCTCGGAAGGCATTTTAAATCTTCAGGGCACATTCCTGGACGGCGATCTGGACTATGGCAACGACACTTGCGACAACACAGCGGTTTACACACATTCTGACGGCGCAACTTATACGGTCGTTTTGAATTGAATACCCCAATAATCGTGTAGGGAAGAGGCGTTAAGCCTCTTTTCTTTTTTATATTTGCACACCAAAACCTTCCGCGTGAGCCAAATCAACAAACTCAAGATTTTCAACGACCCGATCTACGGCTTCATCACTTTGCCGAACGAATTGATCTATGATTTGGTGCAACATCGGTATTTCCAACGGTTGCGCAGGATTTCGCAGATGGGATTGTCGTATCTCGTTTATCCTGGCGCACACCATACGCGTTTCCACCATGCATTGGGTTGCATGCACCTGATGCAAAAAGCCGTGGAAGTGTTGCGGTTCAAGAATGTCGCGATTTCGAAAGATGAGGAACAAGCGTTGTACATCGCAATCTTGCTGCATGACATCGGGCACGGGCCGTTTTCGCACGCCATGGAAAACAGCATCGTGGAAGGCGTGCACCACGAACAATTGTCCTTGCTGTTCATGAACAAACTCAATGAGGAGTTCGATGGCAAATTGTCGTTGGCGATACAGATCTTCAAGGGCGAATACCACCGCCGTTTCATGCTGCAACTCATTTCCAGCCAGCTCGACATGGACCGCATGGACTATCTCAAGCGGGACAGTTTCTTTACCGGTGTGGCCGAGGGCAACATCAATTCTGACCGTTTGATCCAGATGATGGCCGTGGTCGACGACGTCTTGGTGATCGAGGAAAAAGGCATTTATTCGGTCGAGAAATTCCTGATGGCGCGACGGCTCATGTATTGGCAGGCCTATTTGCACAAAACCAGCCTGGTTGCCGAACTGATGCTCATGAAAATCCTGCAACGCGCCAAGCAACTCACCAGCCACGGCATACAATTGCTGTGTGCGGAACCACTGTTGTATTTTATCTGCAACAAAGTCCAACGAGAAACTTTCGATGGGAATATGCTCGAGAAATTTGCGAGGCTCGATGATTTCGACATCATGTCTGCGCTGAAGAACTGGCAATACCACGACGATGAAATCCTAGCATCACTTTGCCGGCGCATCATCAACCGCGATTTGCTGAAAATCAAAGTCAGCAGCGATAAGTTCCCGAAGGAAGACATGCAACGGCTAGTCAGTGAATTTTCGGCCTTGCACAACATCCCGGAAGTTGACGCCAAATACTTCATTTTCAAGGGAAAAATAAAGAATCAGGCGTACAGCGCGGCCGTCGAACCGATCCACATCCTCAAAAAGGACAAGACCATAGAAGACGTCATTGAAGCCTCGGACCAACTTAACCTCAAGGCGCTGTCTAAACCGGTCACGAAGTATTACATATGCTTTCCGAAACAACTTGCCGAAAAATAGGTTTCGGAAGCGGTTTTTTTATATTTTTGTCCGATTATAAAATTCGAGGATGCAGTTTACGGCAGAACAAATAGCAGGCATTTTGGGTGGCGAAATCGTCGGAAATCCCAATGCTGCGGTATCAAGACTTTCCAAGATCGAAGAAGGCACCGAAGGTTCACTGACATTCCTTTCGAACCCCAAATACAACAACTACATTTACACGACCCAGGCGAGCATCACGATCGTGAACAGCACATTCGTCCCGGAGTCTGACATTACCACAACGTTGATCAAGGTGGAAGATGCGTACGGCGCGTTCACGAAAATCCTCGAATATTACGACCAGGTCAAACACAACAAGTGCGGCATCGAGCAACCGTCGTTCATCGCAGATTCAGCCAAATATGGCGACCATTTTTACCTCGGTTGTTTCAGCTATGTGGGCAACAATGTAAAAATTGGCCACAACGTCAAGATTTATCCGAATTCCTATATTGGCGATAATTCCGTGATTGGCGACAACGTGATTATTTTCGCTGGAACGCGGGTCTATTCCGAGTCGGTGATTGGCAACAACTGCAACATCCATTCGGGAACGATCATCGGCGCCGATGGTTTCGGGTATGCGCCTCAACAAGACGGCACGTACAAGAAAATACCGCAAATCGGGAATGTCATCATCGAAGACCACGTCGATATCGGATCCTGCACCACGATTGACCGCGCCACGATGGGCTCGACGGTCATCCGCAAAGGCGTTAAACTCGACAACCAGATCCAGATTGCGCACAACGTAGAGATAGGCGAGAACACCGTCATCGCGGCGCAGACAGGCGTGGCCGGTTCCACCAAGATCGGGAAGAACTGCATGATTGGCGGTCAGGTTGGCATCGCGGGGCATTTGACCATCGGGAACAACGTCCGCATCCAGGCGCAATCGGGCATTGGAAGGAATGTTGCCGATGGCGAAACCATTCAAGGCTCGCCGGCACTGGGGTATGCAGACTATAACAAGTCTTATGTGCATTTCCGCAACCTGCCGAAAATTGTGGCCGAACTCGAAGAACTCAAGAAACAAATAAACAATAAATGATGGTTAAGCAAAAAACCATAAAGAATGAAGTTTCCCTGACCGGCGTAGGATTGCATACCGGAAAGGAAGTGAAAATGACTTTTAAGCCGGCACCTGTAAACAATGGTTTTACATTCGTTCGCGTGGATTTGGAAGGGCAGCCGGTCATTGAGGCCGATGCATCTTATGTCGTGAACACGCAACGCGGTACCAATCTGGAGAAACTGGGCGTCAAGATCCAGACTTCAGAGCACGTCCTGGCGGCCTGTATGGGTTGCGACCTGGACAATGTCATTATCGAACTCAACGAATCGGAACCGCCGATCATGGACGGTTCATCCAAGTTCTTTGTGGAAGCCTTGGAAAAAGCGGGTATCGAAGAACAAGACGCGCCGCGTGAATACTATACCGTCAAGGAAGTGATTTCTTATACCGATGAAGCCACCGGAAGCGAAATCCTGGTGATGCCGGCCGATGATTACCAAGTCACTACAATGGTGGATTTCGGGACAAAAGTGCTCGGCACGCAGAATGCCACGATGAAAAGCCTGGTGGAATTCAAGGACGAAATTGCCGATGCGCGGACGTTCAGCTTCTTGCACGAGTTGGAAACGTTGCTCGACCACGGCCTGATCAAAGGCGGCGACTTGAATAACGCCATCGTGTATGTCGATAAGGAAATCTCTCCGAAGACGATGGAAAACCTCAAGGTCGCTTTTGGGAAAGACAATATTTCGGTGAAGCCCAACGGCATCCTCGATAACCTGACCCTGCATTACCCGAACGAAGCCGCGCGCCACAAATTGCTAGACGTGGTGGGTGACCTGGCGCTGATCGGGACGCGGATCAAAGGAAAGGTCATCGCGAACAAACCGGGGCATTTCGTCAACACGCAATTCGCGAAGAAACTCCAGAAAATTATCAAGATAGAGCAGAAAAACCAAGTGCCGTGCTTTGACCTGTGCAAGGAACCGCTCATGGATGTGAACAAAATCATGTCTATGCTGCCGCACCGCCCGCCGTTCTTGCTGGTCGATAAAATCTTGGAAATGTCTGAGTCGCACGTGGTCGGGCTGAAGAATGTCACGATGAACGAATCGTTTTTCGTGGGACATTTCCCGGGCGCACCGGTCATGCCGGGCGTTCTGATCATCGAGGCGATGGCGCAAACCGGCGGCATTCTCATCTTGAGTTCTGTGCCGGATCCTGAAAATTACCTGACTTATTTCATGAAAATAGACAATGTGAAGTTCAAGCACAAAGTTTTGCCGGGCGACACCTTGATCTTTAAATGCGATTTAATTTCGCCGATCCGCCGCGGTATCTGCCACATGCAGGCCAGCGCGTACGCCAACGGGAAACTCGTGACCGAGGCTGAACTGATGGCCCAAATCGTCAAAACACAATAACTATGAACCAACCGTTAGCTTACGTCCATCCGGGCGCCAAGATAGCCAAGAACGTCGTCATCGAACCGTTCACGACCATCCACAACAACGTTGTTATCGGCGACGGCACCTGGATTGGGTCGAACGTCACCATTATGGAAGGCGCACGCATCGGCAAGAACTGTAATATTTTTCCGGGTGCGGTCATTGCAGCCGTGCCACAGGATTTGAAATTCGGCGGCGAAGATTCGCTGGCCATCATCGGCGACAACTGCACCATCCGCGAATGTGTCACGATTAACCGCGGTACAATTGCTTCGGGCCAGACCACCATCGGGAACAACTGCCTGATCATGGCTACGGCGCACGTGGCGCACGATTGCCACATTGGCGACAATGCGATCATCGTGAACGGCGTGGCATTGGCCGGGCACGTGACCGTTGGGAATTTCGCCATCATAGGCGGGCTGGCGGCCGTGCACCAGTTCATCCACATCGGTGACCATGCGATGATTTCGGGCGGATCGCTCGTCAGGAAGGACGTACCGCCGTTCACCAAGGCGGCGAAAGAACCGTTGTCATACGTGGGCATCAACTCGGTCGGGTTGCGCCGAAGGAATTTCACATCGGATAAGATCAGGGAAATCCAGGATATTTATCGGATTCTCTATCAGAAAAATTACAATACGTCGCAGGCTGTTTCGATCATTGAAGCCGAAATGGCGGCCACACCGGAGCGCGACGAAATCCTGGACTTCATCAGGAATTCGAGCCGCGGCATCATGAAAGGATATTCTGGCGCGTATTAATTGACAACTGGTTTTGAAACCGGGAGTCGCGTTAGGGATGGAAATGTAAATCCTTTTCTTGCAAAGAAAAGATTGAAATGGACAGCCCGGCCCGCAAGGGAAACGCCCAAACAATTAAAAATTTAGAATTTAAAATTTATAATAACACGAAATGGCAAGTACTTCAGACATCCGCAACGGATTGTGCATCAAATTCAACCACGACATTTATAAAATCATCGAGTTCCTTCACGTGAAACCGGGCAAAGGACCGGCTTTCGTCAGGACAAAACTAAAAAGCCTGACCAACGGAAAAGTGTTGGAAAATACGTTTTCAGCAGGTCACAAGATCGATGAAGTGCGTGTGGAAACACATGAATTCCAGTTTTTGTACGCCGAGGGCGACAACTACAACTTCATGCACAACGAAACCTATGAGCAGATTGTTCTGGACAAGGCCATCTTGGACGCACCGGAATTGCTCAAGGAAGGCACTAGTGTGAAAGTCATCATCAACGCCGAAACCGAAGCGCCTTTGTCTGTAGATATGCCGGCATCTGTCGTGCTTGAGGTCACTTATTCAGAGCCCGGCGTGAAAGGCAACACGTCTACGAACGCCACCAAACCGGCCACTGTTGAAACCGGCGCCACCGTAAACGTGCCGTTGTTCATCAACGAAGGCGACAAGATCAAGATTGAGACCGCGACCGGAAAATACATGGAGCGGGTATAAACAGTCGATAGTTTTTAGTTGCTAGTAGTTAGATGATTGCACTAACTTCGAGCATCTAATCCCTGACAACTAACCACTAGCCACTAAATGAAATTCCCTAGAATACATACGCTCAAAGAGATTTCCGAAATCATTGGTTGCCGTTTTATCGGGGCCGATGATTTTGCCGTACATGGCATGAACGAAATCCATGTGGTGGAACCGGGCGACATCGTGTTTGTGGACCATCCGAAATATTATGACAAGGCGTTGCAGTCTGCGGCCACGATTGTTCTGATCAACAAAGACGTGGAATGCCCTGACGGAAAAGCGTTGCTGGTTTCAGACGACCCGTTCCGGGATTTCAATAAACTGACGAATCATTTCCGGCCGTTCCGCGCGTCGCGTGCGTCGGTTTCTGAATCGGCTATCATTGGTGAGGGAACAATAATCCAGCCTAATGTTTTTGTGGGCAACCACGTCACCATCGGCAAAAATTGCGTGATCCATGCCAATGTGGCGATTTACGACCACGCGGTGATTGGCGATAACGTGACGATCCATTCGGGTGCCGTGCTCGGTGCCGATGCGTTTTACTATAAAAAGCGTCCGGAAGGTTTTGACCAACTCAAATCCGGTGGGCGCGTCGTGATTGAAGACAACGTCCATATCGGGGCGCTTTGCACCATAGATCGCGGCGTTACCGGCGACACGACCATCGGCGCAGGATCTAAAATAGACAACCAAGTGCATGTCGCGCACGATACGGTTATTGGGAAAAAATGCCTCATTGCGGCCCAAACCGGCATTGCAGGTTGTGTCGTGATTGAAGACGAAGTCACGATTTGGGGTCAAGTGGGCACCACCAGTGGTATTACAATAGGAGAGAAGGCTGTTATCTTGGCGCAATCTGGTGTGGGCAAATCATTGGAAGGCGGAAAATCCTATTTTGGGTCGCCGGCCGAAGATGCGCGCGAGAAGATGAAGCAACTGACCAATCTGAAAAGGATTCCCGATATCCTTGAAAAGTTGAGTGATCTAAAAAACGATAAATCCCTATGACACCGAAGAAAACCGTCGAGAATTTTTACAAGTCGGACGTGTTGCTCGACCCGGAACTCACCGGTTCATTCCTCCACGAGGAAGCTTTGCTGGACTGGAACAGCAGCAAGGGTTTCCTGCAAATGAAAAAGGTCGACATTGTGTCTTTATGCGCCGAAATGGGCAAGGCCTATGTGCGTTCTAAGATGCGCATCAGCCATATCCTCGCCGAAGGCAATCTGGTGTCTGTGCGGTATTCGCATTTCGTCAAGACAATCGAAAACCCGCGGGAAGAAATCCTGATGGCGCATTTCATCGTGATCTGGGAAGTCCGTGACGGGAAATTGTTCCGCGGTTACCAGATGAGCCAGCCATCGTAAACGATAGTGGATTTTTCGGGTTTTCAGCTTCGGCAATCAAAAAACAATGCTACTTTTGCATAACATTTCAAACCATATAAAAAATAAAACATGAGCGTTTTAGTCAATAAGGATTCAAGGATTATCGTACAGGGTTTTACCGGTAGCGAAGGCACATTCCACGCGTCGCAAATGATTGAGTACGGCACCAATGTCGTAGGCGGAGTAACGCCGGGCAAAGGCGGCACGGAACATTTGAACCGTCCGGTATTCAACACCGTGAAAGATGCCGTCGATAAAGCAGGTGCCGACACGACCATCATTTTCGTGCCGCCGGCTTTTGCCGCAGACGCGATTATGGAAGCGGCCGATGCAGGCATCAAAGTCATCATCACGATCACCGAAGGTATTCCGGTAGCTGACATGATTAAAGCGTACGACTATATTAAAGGCAAGAACTGTCGCCTGATCGGGCCAAACTGCCCGGGTGTCATCACGCCTGAAGAAGCCAAAGTAGGCATTATGCCGGGCTTTGTGTTCAAGAAGGGCAGCGTGGGCATCGTATCCAAATCAGGAACGTTGACTTATGAAGCCGCCGACCAGGTGGTGAAGCAGGGCATGGGCATCACAACGGCCATCGGTATCGGTGGCGACCCGATCATCGGGACAACGACGAAAGAAGCCGTTGAATTGTTGATGAACGACCCGGAGACCAAATGCATCATCATGATTGGCGAAATCGGTGGCCAGCTTGAAGCCGACGCCGCCAAATGGGTAAAGGCTGATGGCAACCGCAAGCCTGTCATTGGGTTCATCGCCGGAGAAACCGCACCGAAAGGCCGTACGATGGGCCACGCCGGAGCCATTGTGGGCGGTGCCGACGATACCGCAGAAGCCAAGAAACGCATCATGCGCGAGTGCGGCATCCACGTGGTAGATTCGCCTGCCGAGATTGGCAAGAAAGTAAAAGAAGTAATGGGATAATCCTGTTTCAGTATAAAGAAACCCCGCGTCATGCGGGGTTTTTTATTCCCGTTCGTTTTGATATATTTACCATGTAAATCCCTTATATGAAACAACTTTACGTCTTGTTCGCCTTTTTCGCCGCTGTGTGCGTGCAATCGCAAATCGTCAACATCCCAGACCAGAATTTCAAGAACAAATTGCTCTACGCGAATTACGTAGCGCAGAACGCATCGGGCGTAAACGTTATCGTAGACAGCAACCACGATGGTGAGATACAAGTCAGCGAGGCGCTTGTCGTGAGGAAGTTGAGTATCACCAATTCGGGGGTTTCCAGTTTCGAGGGCATCCAGTCGTTCACCAACTTACAGGAATTTACGTGCGACAACAACTGGATTGTCACGTTGGATGTAAGTATGTTGCCTGCACTGAAGAAGTTGTCATGCCAGTCTTGCGGATTGACCGCACTTAACATCAATAGCTTGTCTGTGTTGGAAGAACTCTATGCCAACAGCAATTCACTTTCTTCGCTTGCATTGACTAACCTGCCGGCCCTAAAGACTTTAGAGGTCAACTTCAACGGTTTGTCAACCGTCAACTTGAGCACTCTTTTGGCCATCCAAATCCTAAAATTGGCCTATAACAATTTCACGGGCATCGATATTTCAAACCTGCCCGTTCTTTCGGAAGTGTCGCTGTCCGGTAATGAATTGGTTACCATCGACGCTGCAAATTTGCCGCTTTTAAAGTCGCTCGATCTTTCACAGAACCAATTTGCAGGTTTCGACATTTCAATCTTTCCCGCTTTGGAAACCTTTAACGGAACCGGAAACACGGCATTGTCTTCGTTGACGGTCGGGAATTTGGCCAATCTGAAGTCGATCAGTGTAAACGGCGGACAGTTGGCCTCATTGGATCTAAACGGCGCCCCGAACCTCAATGAACTGTATTGTGACGGCAATGTCATGGCGAGCCTCGACGTGTCTGCCCTGCAGCAACTTACAGCCTTGTCTTGCGAAGGCGGACAGTTGGCCTCGATCAATTTCGGGACAATCGAAAACCTAACGTACCTAAATTGTGATTTCAACCAATTGACGGCGCTGGATTTAAGCCATCTTCACGCCATGGTCAACCTGCAATGCCGATACAACGGGCTGACAATTATCGATGTTTCGGGGATGCCCGACCTGTATTTCTTTGCGTGCACCGGCAACCAACTGCAGGCGCTGGATTTGAGCCAGAATTCGCACATCAATTTCTTGGAATGTCAGGCCAACCAACTGCAATATTTGTTGGCGAAGAACGGCAACGACGAATCCGGCTTCAATTTCTCCGGCAACCCGACCTTGCAATACATTTGCGTGGACGAATCCCAAATCCAGGGCGTGACGCAGTTGATGTACAATTTTTCTTTTCAGGACAATTACTCTTATGTAGACAACTGTGCGCTCAATTCCTACTGTTCGTTTGTTCCGGGCGGCGATTACTATGAAATTCAAGGAACCGCCACAGTCGATGCCGACAACGATGGCTGCGAGGCTTCCGATCCGGTGTTCCCGACGATGAACCTACAGGTCACCGACGGTGTCAACAGTTCCAACTTTATCGGCAACGCGTCGGGACATTACATCATTCCGGTTCAGGCCGGAACGCATACGGTGTCGCCTCAATTGGAAAATCCTACTTATTTCACGGTTTCGCCAGCAACGATCGCGGTCGAATTCCCATCGCAAGCCAGCCCGCTAAACCAGGATTTCTGCATCGCGTTCAATGGCGAGCACCAAGATTTAGAAGTTGTGGTCATGCCAACCGATGTGGCGCGCCCGGGATTTGATTCGCATTACCGCATCATCTACAAAAACAAAGGTACAACGACCGAATCGGGAACGGTGACGTTCTTGTTCGAAGACGATAAAATGGATTTCGTATCGGCCAATCCCGCCGCAACGCAATCAGGAAGTATGCTGTCTTGGGATTACGCTGGGCTGCAACCCTTTGAAATGCGGGCCATCGAGATCACGCTCAATGCAAATTCCCCAGTCGAAACACCAGCGGTGAACATCGGCGACCAATTGAACTTTCAGGCGACAATCCATGAGGTGCTGTCTGATGAAACGCCCACCGACAATGTTTCCGGATTCAAGCAAGTGGTTCGTGGCTCACTGGACCCGAACGATAAGACTTGCCTTGAAGGTCCAACGGTGTCACCGGAAATTGCAGGCAATTACGCGCATTACGTCATCCGGTTTGAGAATACCGGAAACTTTCCGGCCGAGAATGTCGTGGTAAAAGACCACATCGACTACACAAAATTCGACGTAAGCTCAATTGTACCGTTAGCAGGAAGCCATCCTTTCGTCACAAGAATTACCGGACAAAACTTGCTGGAGTTTATCTTTGAAGGTATTAACTTGCCTTTTGAAGATGCCGACAACGATGGTTTCGTCGCTTTTAAAATCAAAACGAAACCCACGCTCGTGGTAGGCGACAATTTTTCAAACACCGCCAATATCTATTTCGATTACAATTTGCCGGTGACCACCAATACCGCGACGACAAACATCCAGCTTTTAGTCGCGCCTGATTTTGAGTTTTCGACGGCTTTTGCACTTTACCCGAATCCAGTTAAAAATACACTTCATATTCAGGCGACAAGTGATGTTGAAATGAAATCATTCCAGATTTACAACATGTTTGGCCAATTGATCCTGACGAGGATCGGCAACATTGAATCGGTTGACGTATCCCAACTTTCCGCAGGTAATTATTTTTTTAAGGTTATTACCGACAAAGGAAATGCGGCAGCGAAATTCATTAAGCAATAAATGGTATTCATCCAAAAATTAAAAGCCTGCCGGATTGCAGGCTTTTTTAACTGTTGTAGAACTTGCTGTTCCACATCTGCGCGCTGAATTTGCGGCCACCCATGAAGAACCCGTACATGAACACGGCGAAAATGGACTTGAACGCAAACAAGAAAACAATGATTGTCGCCATCCTGATATTTTCGCCCAGCCGATTGACCGGAAAGATCAAGGTCACGAAAATACTGACCGCCAGACATAGCAACGTAAATGTCCCAATGTTCCGCAGCGGCCACACCAGCCACTTGCGCGACGCCTTCAAATCGTCGCCCCATTGGTGGATTAAGTAATAGTAGTCATTTCCGATGGGCACGAAAAGCATCGGATCATTGTAATTCAAAAGGTGAAAAGCCTTGGTAGGCGCAATGATCCTAAAACCGTTGAGTGTGGTTTGGTGCTGTTTTTCCAGATTGCGGATTTCGGAAATCGCTTCAGCAGGAAAATCGTGCTTGAACATGTTGCTTTCCAGGAACCTGAGCCGGTAATCGATACAGACTTTTTTGATGTGGCCAATGTGATACATCCGGTCCGATTCGAGTTGTTCGAGGTTGAGATTGTTCAACGATGTGCCGCTGCCACTTTCAAGCCGGCGCAAAATATCAAGTCGTTCGGCTTTATTTTTCGCAAGGATTTCAGTGACCGACGCCAGCAAATCTTGTTCTGAAGCCTGCCGTTTGGCGCGGTCCAACTCGTGTCGCAAGTTTATGGTTTTCGAGAACATAGCCAATGAGTTAACGTACTAATTTAAGCGATTTGCCCGAATTCCAAACATGAGCATTTGTTAAAAGTTGTGGCGGCGGTATTTCGTCAAATGGTCGAATTGGCTATATTTGGGACGTTAAACAAACCATCATGAAACTACTCCAAGGAAAAACCGTCATCATCACCGGCGCGAGCCGCGGCATCGGAAAAGGCATCGCCGAAGTTTTTGCCGCGCACGGCGCCAATGTGGCTTTTACATACAGCGCATCGGCCGAATCTGCCCTGGCGCTCGAAAACGAATTGAACCAATTGGGCATAAAGGCGAAAGGCTACCAGTCCGACGCGGCTGACTTCGCGCAGGCGGAAAACTTCGTAAACGCGGTCGTGGAAGATTTTGGCAGCGTCGATGTCTTGATCAACAACGCCGGCATCACCAAAGACAACCTGTTGATGCGCATGAGCGAGGAAGATTTCGATAAAGTCATCGCCGTGAATTTGAAATCGGTGTTCAACATGACCAAAGCCATCCAGAAAACGTTCCTCAAACAGCGTTCAGGTTCCATCATCAACATGAGTTCCGTGGTTGGTGTGAAAGGAAATGCCGGACAGGCCAACTACGCGGCTTCAAAAGCGGGTGTCATTGGTTTTACAAAATCGGTCGCATTGGAACTCGGGTCGCGGAACATCCGCTGCAACGCCATAGCGCCGGGCTTCATCGAAACCGAAATGACCGCCAAACTCAACGCAGAAGTCGTGCAAGGTTGGCGCGATTCGATTCCGCTCAAGCGCGGCGGCACGACCCAGGATGTGGCAAACGCCTGTTTGTTCCTGGCTTCGGACATGAGCGCGTACGTCACCGGACAAGTGCTTAACGTGGACGGCGGCATGCTGACATAAGTAACAAAACAAAAACGATATGATCAAGAAAATTACATTTTTGAGGTTGTGCACCCTGACGGCAACCTTAATCGGAGCAACTGCGGCTCATGCTCAAAACGCAGGCTCATTAGACACTACTTTCGGTGTCGGAGGAAAATTTGTCGCGGCATACTATTACGATCAACAAACCGAGGACATTGCCATGCAGGCTGATGGAAAAATTATTGCTGTGGGCTGGACAAAAGCAAGTTCCGGGTCAGATTACAATTTCTTCATTTGCCGTTTCACTGCGAATGGAACTATGGATACGACATTCGGCCCGAATGGGAACGGAACGATTTCAGTAGATATCAAAGGAACCAATAAGTTCGACGTCGGCCGATGTGTTGCAGTTCAGCCTGACGGGAAAATCATCGTAGCCGGAACGGCAGGATTGCAGACGGACAATAGCGCATCGCACGCGGGCTTTATAAGGCTGAACTCAGACGGTACGCTTGACAACAGTTTCGGAACCGCAGGAAAATTTAGTTTTCCGGTTGGAAACGACACATCCAACCCATACGTTTTCATTAACGAAGTCCAGATTCAACCGGACGGAAAAATCGTAGGAATCGGAAGGGCTCGCAACAGTTCAACTGCTTATGATTATGCCATTGTCCGTTTAAATGCCGACGGAACTTTGGATTCAGATTTCAGCAACGACGGAAAACATACCGTTGATTTCGGGGGTCCTGCCGACGAAGCGACGCACCTCAAAATACTACCTGACGGAAAGATGCTCGTTGCCGGAAATACCAGCGAAGATTTAGGCATCGTTCGGTTGTTTGACGACGGTTCGGTGGACAACTCTTATGGAACGCTCGGTAAATTGGAAATTGCTCCGGGCGAAGGAAGCTATTACCTGCGGGGAATCGCGTGGCAGGCCGACGGCAAGATCGTGACATCGGGCCATACCATCGGAACAAGCGATATCCAACTGAATCGTTGGAATGCAGATGGTACGGCCGATACGAGTTTCGGTACAGATGGAGTGACCGAAACCGACGTCGATTCCGGAAGCGACGACCAGGCATCGAAAGCGCTTTTAATCCAAGACGATGGGAAAATCATCGTATTGGGGCGGATAACTACAGGATCGACCAGTTATTTTGGCGTGCTTCGTTATACTGACGCCGGGATTCTCGATTCGACCTTCAGCAACGATGGACAGGTTTTGACCACTTTTGGCACTGCATTCAGCTTTGCAACCAGTGGAATGCTGCAGCCTGACGGGAAATTGCTGGTCGCTGGATTGTATGGGTACAGCTTCAATTGGGGTGCGGCGATTGCGCGTTATCATACGACAGCGCTACTTGGGATTGAAGAATCACAGCGAAATGATATGGTTGTTTATCCGAATCCGGCATCCGAGGTTTTGATGATAACCGGAAATGGGCTTGAATCGCAGAAATTCGAAATCGTAGACATCGCCGGAAAATCAGTTATGCAAGGAGTTTTTTCGGCAGATGTGACGCAACAGATCCAAATTTCCGGGCTTCCGCAAGGTATGTATTACCTTACCGTAAAAAGCAGCGGAAACACGATGCCATTTGTAAAGAAATGAGATCATAAAAAATTTAAATCCGGAAACCGATGTCGATGGCATCGGTTTTCTTATTAAATTTTTACCACCGTTCAAAAGGCAGAAACCGCCTAATAATTACTATATTTATTTTTTGAATAGAAATATCAATTCATGACAACCGGCACAGTCCTTTTACTTTTATTATCGCTAGTCGTTGCCGCCGGACTGTCGTTTTTCCAATACTTTTTCAAAGCAGGCAGGCGAAACAGGACGAACCTGATTCTCGCCGTGTTGCGTTTCGTCTCTATTTTTGGCTTGTTGCTTTTGTTGATCAATCCGGTCATTTCAAGTACGAATTTCGAAACCGAAAAAACGCCGCTGCCGATCGTGCTGGACAATTCCAGTTCGATCAAGGTCTTGAAAGCCGACGGCACCGCGCAATCCGTCTGGAAACAATTGACCGAAGACAAACGATTGTCAGACAAGTTCGACGTACAACCATACCAGTTCGATACCGAATTTTCTTTGCTTGAATCGCCCGATTTCAAAGGCCGTCAATCCGATATGGAAACCATCTCGCGAAGCCTGGCTTCGATTTACAAGAACAAGATGTTCCCGACGGTTTTGATAACGGACGGCAACCAAACGAAAGGCAATGATTATGTCTATACGTTTAGCCCGGCCAATAAGGTTTTCCCGGTGGTGCTCGGCGACACGACCACATTCCTGGATTTGCGGGTGGCGCGCGTCAATGCCAACAAATATGCTTTCCACAAGAACAAATTCCCGGTAGAGGTGTTCCTGCAATATTCCGGGACGAAAAACATTTCGGCGGACTTCACGATTTCCAGCGGAAATACGGTGCTCGAAAAGCAATCCGTCGCGTTTTCACCCGATTCTAAATCGGCGGTCGTGAATGTGTTGCTTCCCGCGAACAATACCGGTCTGCAGGTTTTTACGGCGGCCTTGACGTCAAAGGAAACCGAGAAGAACACCTACAACAACCGCCAGCGTTTCGCGGTGGAAGTGATCGACCAGCGCACGGAAGTGGCCATTGTCGCGTCCTTGAACCATCCGGACATCGGCGCGCTCAAACGAAGTATCGAAACCAATGCGCAACGGAAAGTTTCCATAGTTAAACCTTTGGAAATAAAATCATTGCAGGATTTCAATATTTTGATCCTTTACCAGCCCGACGCTTCGTTCCGCCAAGTGTACGAGCTGAACAAATTGGCACGGCTCAACACTTTTACGATTACCGGCATGAACACCGATTTCGGGTTTCTGGGCCAGCAACAAAGCCATTTCCAATTCCGGATGAGCGGCCAGCCAGAAGATTATCTGGCCACGTTCAGCCCTGAGTTCAACCTTTTTGCCGTAGAAGACATCGGGTTTGCGAATTTCCCACCGCTGCAACATCCGTTCGGTACGGCCAAGCCCAACGGCAATACCAATGTTTTGCTTGGTTCACGCATCCGGGACGTCGCGCTTGACCAGCCTTTGCTGGCGTTCAGCGAAGAAAAAGGAAGCCGATCGGCGATGCTTTTCGGGGAAAACATCTGGAAATGGCGCATGCAAAGCCATCTGGACAACCGCTCGTTCGAGAAATTCGATTTGTTTATCGACAAGATCGTACAATTCCTGGCCACCAACGACAAGAAGCGTTCACTGGTGGTCAACCATGAATCGTTCTATAATGCGGGCGATGCCATTGAAATCACCGCGCAGTATTTCAACAAGAACTATGAGTTTGACGACAAGGCGCGCCTGACGCTTTCGGTGACCAACAAGGAAACAAAGCAGTCCAAGAGTTATGACCTGCTCAAACGGGCCAACAATTTCAAGGCGAATCTGGACGGACTGCCCGCCGGGAAGTATAACTTTTCGGTCAAGGAACTGAACTCAAATACCGTTTACAATGGCTATTTTGAGATACTGGATTTCGACATCGAGCAGCAATTCGTCAATCCGGACCTTGTAAAACTGAACCAACTCGCAGCCCAGACGCAGGGCAAAACCGTAATGCCGGACCAATTGGAATCACTCATAAAAGCCTTGCTGGAAGACCAGCAATACCGCGCCGTCCAGAAAAGTGTGCCCCGGAAAATACCGCTTATCGACTGGGTTTGGCTGTTGGCCATTATCGCCGCGTCGTTGGCCGCTGAATGGTTCATCCGGAAATACAATGGCCTGCTCTGATTTTTAAGGAATCGTTAAGGTGGTTTTAAGCCAGGCTTAAGGTTGCGCCAGGAACATATCGGGAACTTTGTAAAAAATACCCGGATGTACCGTTTCCGCTTTCTACCCAATCGTTTTGCACTGATTTCCCTGTTTTTCTGCTGGTTTCTGCTGTGTTCGTTTTTGCTGCGCATCGCGTTCCTCGCGTGGCAATTCCAAGAAGTTTCTTTGCAGCCCGGGCATGTCCTCCGAACGCTTTTTACGGGATTTATCTTCGACGCCGTAGCCGCATCTCTGGTGTTGCTGCCTGCCATCATTTACTTCGCATTGTATCCGAACCGTTGGGTTGGCAAGCGGGCCGATCGGGTCATCACGTACTTCTTCTTCGGATTGACGGTTTTTATTTTCGTATTCAGCTTCTTCGCCGAAGTGACGTTCTGGGAAGAATTCCGCTCGAGATTCAATTTCATCGCCGTCGATTATCTGATCTATACGCATGAAGTCGTCGCCAATATCCAGGAATCGTATCCGCTTCCGTTATTGATAGGTGGCGTGTTGTTGGTCACGCTATTTGTTGTATTCATAGGGTTGAGGCGCGGTGCGTTCTCGCAGGCATTTCATTCAAAAGCAACCGGCACGCAGCGCATCGCCGTATTTGCAGGTTTCGTCCTGGTGGCATTGATTGGCGTTTTTGGTTTGGATAATTCGGACGCCGAATGGTCGCCGAACCGCTACCATTCAGAGATATCGAAGAATGGCGTGTATTCGTTCTTTGCCGCCTTCCGGAACAACCGTATGGATTTCAACGAATTCTACACGACCGTTTCAGACGAACGTGCCTTTTCGCTTGTCCGTGGAAAATTGTCGGCCGGAAATGTATCCTATGAACTATCGGGCAAAAGCATCAAACGGCATATCAAAGATTCCATCGCATCCGTCGCGAAACCAAATATCGTAGTAATCATGGTGGAAAGCCTGAGCGCAAAATTCCTGACCACTTTCGGGAATGATACATCCATTACGCCATTTTTGGACAGTCTCGCCGGCCAAAGCGTGTTTTTCGAAAACATGTATGCCACGGGAACGCGCACCGTACGTGGCATGGAAGCCGTAACGCTGAGCATTCCGCCAACGCCTGGGCAAAGCATTGTGAAACGCCCCGGGAACAGCAACCTCTTTACGATCGGGCAGGTGTTTTCAGCCAGAGGATATGACAACAATTTCTTTTATGGCGGCGATGGCTATTTCGACAATATGAACGCCTTTTTCGGCGGCAATGGCTTTGCGATTTACGACCGTGGCCGCGGCAGTGTGCTCAGCGACGACATCAAGACCACGCGCCATAACATCGAAGACCAAGAGGTCACGTTCGAGAACGCCTGGGGCATCTGCGACGAAGACATCTACCGTAAAATGTTGAAAGTTTCCGACGAAAAATACGCGGCCGGAAAGCCGTTTTTCCACTTCATCATGACGACGTCCAATCACCGGCCGTATACATATCCGGAGGGCAAGGTCAAGATTCCTTCAGGCAAGAACCGGCAAGGCGCCGTACAATATACCGACTATGCGTTGCGGCAATTGTTCAAGGATGCAGCCCAAAAGCCGTGGTTTAAAAATACCCTGTTTGTAATCGTCGCCGACCATTGCGCCAGCAGCGCGGGCAAAAATGAAATCGACGTCGCCAATTACCATATTCCTGCGTTGGTGGTTAATTTGCCGGGCCATCTGAACCGAAGCATCCCGACGCAGTGTTCGCAAATTGACCTGTTTCCGACGTTATTCGGTTTGTTGCACTGGGATTATCAGTCCAATTTTTTCGGACAGGACGTGCTCGGCAGTCGATACGAACCGCACGCCTTCGTGGCGACCTACCGTAAATTGGGCTACATGAAAGGAAATCGCATCGCCATATTGTCTGACCAGAAAAAACAATCGTTCTACCGTTGGGATAAGAAAAACGACGCGCTACGGCCGCTTCCGATGGATAAAGGTTTTCTCGAAGAAACCATTGCTTGGTACCAGACGGCCGATTTCCTGTTTTTGAACGGCGGCCTAAAATGAGTGATGGCTGTTATAGTTGAGCCGTGATTTATTGGTAACTTTGACGCAAATTTTATTGCGATGATAAAAGCGATGATGGGCTTATTGATGCTTGTTTCGGTGACAGGCAATGCACAACAATGGCAAAGTGATCTGGAATTGGCCAAAACGTTGGCCCGTTCCGAGGGGAAATTGGTTTTCCTATTGTTTTCTGTGCCCGATGCCTGCGACATGTGTGATCGGCTGGAAAAGAACGTCATCAAATCCGAAACGTTCCGGCAATTTGCTGCGGCGAATTATGTGTTGGCGCGCCCGGATTTCAGGGAATCGGCACCGTTTGAAACCAAGGCCGACAACCTGCTCATCGTGGAAAAATACAACAAGGACGGCTTTTTCCCTTGGGTGGTAATTCTCGATGCCAACGCCAAAGTGTTAGGAAAAATGGGGCTTTACAACGACGAATCCCCGGAAATGTATATCGAAAAGTTACAATCAATCGTGAAAAAATGACAAAAATCCTGATTGTTGAAGACGAAGCCGGAATCGCGAAATTCCTGAGGCAGGGATTGGAAGAAGAAGGCTATGTAACAGACTGGGCCGCCGACGGTTCCGAAGGTTTGCGTCTGGCTAAAAGCGGTTCGTTCAATTTAATCCTGCTGGACTGGATGTTGCCCAAACTCAACGGAATGGCGCTTTGTTCAAAAGTCAGGGAAACCGATAAAAGCACACCGATTATTTTCCTTACGGCAAAAGACACCTTACAGGAAACCATCGCGGGGTTGAAGGCCGGTGGCAATGATTACATCAAAAAACCGTTCAGTTTCGAGGAGTTGCTCGAGCGCATCAAGGTGCAGTTACGCAATCCGGTGCAAACGCCCAACGATTTGCAGTTGGGGCATATCCTCATGAAGATCGCTACACACCAGGTCTTCAACGGTGATAATGAAGTGTTTCTCACCCAAAAGGAATTTGCGCTACTGGAATACCTGATTAAAAACAAAGGCACGGTATGCAACCGCAATAGCATCATCGAAGACGTCTGGAACATCCATTTCGAGTATGATACAGGTGTGATTGACGTTTTCATCAATTCGCTCCGCAAGAAACTCAACCTCAAAAAAGAGCAGGATTACATTCGCACCATCCGCGGAATTGGCTACATTGCAGACGATATCCCGCAATAAATGGCCGGTTTTTCCTTAAAGAACAGGATCGCACTGCATTATCTGCTCGGAACGGCGTTGGTCGTGTTCGTCGTTTTTGTTGTTATTTATCTCGTGGTTTCCGCATCGGTCAACGTCGAAATCAACCGTACATTGGCCTTGGAAGTTACCAATCACCAACACGAAGCCGCCGTTCGTACCGATACCACAAGGCTCGTTGATCCGGATGAGTGGGAAGAAAGCGAGCACAATGATTTGAACGTTTACCCGATTTTCGTCGAGATTTACGATAGAAACGGGCACCTGCGGGAGAAGTCGCCGAACCTAAAAAGCAGCCGTCTGTCTTTGCAACAAAATCCAAAGGAAAAATACCACAATCTCACACTTGGAGGCATAAGCATCCGCCAGACGCAGACCGAATTGCACAACAAAGGCCACTTCGTAGGGTATGCCGTCATTGCAATGTCCACCGAACAACAAAAGCGCGTGCTGGACAGTTTGCTGGTCATCCTCGGCATCACGTTTCCGTTGGTTTTATTGATACTTTATGTCATAAGCTCTTATTTGGCAGGGAAAAGCATCCGTCCGGTAAACGACATTATTGATACTACCGGGCGCATCAGCGAGGGAAGTTTTGACCAGCGGATTGCGCTGCCGCCGAACCGGGATGAACTTTACACATTGTCTTCGGCCATCAACAAACTGCTGGACCGCATCGAAAAGGCGATTGAGCGTGAGAAACAATTCACATCGGATGCGTCGCACGAACTCCGTACGCCATTGGCTGTGGTGAAAGGCACGTTAGAAGTGTTGGTACGCAAGCCGCGCGATACGGCCGAATATGAGGAAAAAATCAAATATTGCATCGGGGAAGTAGACCGGCTGAACAGGCTCGTGGACCAACTGCTGATGTTGGCCCGTTTTGAAAACCATCGCACTGAAATCACGAAAACCGAACTGGCGCTCACTGAAATCATCATGGAATCGCTGGAGCGGTATTCGTCGAAAATCGCGGCGCAAAAACTCAGTATAGACTTTACCTTCGACCGCCATTTTTATATCCATTCCGATGGCTATCTCGTGTCGGTCATCGTGACGAACCTGCTGTCTAACGCCTTGAAATATTCGAACCCTGGCGGCTTGGTGAAGATTATTCTTTCGGAAGATGACGAAGGTGTCACGTGTTCGTTCATCGACATCGGGATTGGCATCGCAGAAGCAGATCTGGATAAGATTTTCGACCAATTTTTCCGGTCGCAGCCCACCGAGCGCCAAGACATCAAAGGCACCGGACTCGGCTTGTCGCTGGTTAAAAGGCTGTGCGATTTGCTGGGCGTTGGCCTCAACGTCACAAGCAAGCAAGGAAAAGGCACGACGGCGACTTTGCTGTTCCCAAAAAACTAAGCCTGTAACTCAAACAGGATGACTTGGCTTTTGAGCCGTTCGATGAGCATGTTCATCATGCGTTTGTTCAGTTTCGATGAATTCTGGATGTACTCATTGTACTCGGCGATGGTAAATAGGGCGATGACCATGCCTTTGAGCGAATTCCTGAATTTGATGTCTTTCTGCACCGCATTCTCGATGTACTGCATTTTCTTCTCGGTCGGGTAGGCGTAAAAATCATTCTTGTATTTGGCCACGTAGTTCCTGAACACATCCAAAAACAAATCGTTCTGGAGTTTCAAAATCGGGCGCATGACTTCATTTTGGAATCTTTCCTCGGCACAGGCGTGCTGGACGTTTCCTTCTGTGTTTCCGCGCAAGGCGACGATAAAAGTGTCCCGGGCTTCCATTTTTATTTTCAAGGTATAAAAAAAACCGCTGCGGGAACAGCGGTTTTTATATAGTTATCAATATTCTTAGTTGATGAGGAACGTCGCCCTGCGCACCAATTGGCGGGCACTTGCTGAATTTTTATCAACAGAGTTGTCTTCGCCTTCCGGTGTAATGGAAATCCTGCTGGCGTTGATGCCGGCCTTGATGAGCGTACTGCGTACTGCCTCGGCACGTTTCGCTGACAATTGGCTGTTGTATTCCGAAGCACCGATTTCGTCTGCATGGCCAGAAATCTGGATGGTCGCGTTCGGGTTGTTTTTCAGGTATGTCAACACGAAAGACATATTCTGGATAGACTGTGGTGTCGGTTTCGCGCTGTTGAAATCGAAGAACACAGATACGTAACCTTCGTTGATCAAGCGCTTGATGACTTCTGAATTGTTGTTTTTCTCGGTAGCGGTGGTAACCTGCGTATCGATGTATTTTTCGAGTTCATCGGCCACACCGTTTTTATTCAAGTCAACCATACGGCCTTTTGTATCTACGGCCACACCTGCAATCGAGTTGTTCTCTACGTCAAGATAATCCGGCACACCGTCTTTGTCGGTATCGTTCATCATGGTTTCGAGTTCACCTATGCGTTCGTCGAGCGCCTTGATGTCTTCGGCACGGGCATCAGGAATAACCGCCCAGTCGCCATGCAGGCCAACGCGCCCGAATGAATACGACAGACCGAGTGACATGGTGTACATGCTGCCCGAAAGGTTGTCTTCGGCCTTCGCATAAGAGCCATCCCAGTTAAAGTGTTGCCTTACGTTTGCGTTGTAGGTGAAGTCGGCCGTCACCGCCAAACTCCTTGTCAGCCTGAACTGCGGGGTGAAACCTACCAAGATGCCACCGTTATATTCTTCGACATCTTTATTCACGCCGATTTTAGGAGTCATTTGTGTCGCCTGAAAACCACCGTGGAAGAGCAAACCGAAACGGCCTGCTTGTTCCTCAAAACTGAAAAGACGCACGGCGTTCACGACACCTTGTACATTCACACCGAATACACGCATATCGAATTCTCCACTGTCTGAGCCGTCCTGGTTTCGCAAACGATCATAAGCAAGACCGAGTTTGATACCGAATTTTGGACTGATCATATAACGTGCGCCCAAATCGAAATGATTAAAATCGGGGTGAAGTGTCGTGTTCGGGTTGCTGTAGTAAAAACCGGGTGCATACGGTTTCACACCTTTACTTTGACCGACTGCGCCTTCAATCGTCCACCTATGATACGATTCCGGATCGCTGTCCATGACCCTGTCGCTCTTTATGGAGTCATTTTGCGCCGTGGCGGCGAAACATCCCAATAATAACGCAGGAATGTATAGTAAATGTTTTTTCATAAATGGTTAAGTTGCTTTAAAAGATGGAATAATCCTAAGTTAGTCAGCGCAAATATACGCCTTTATATTGATAAACCAATCCAGAAGCGTCAAATTAATGGTAATTTAGCATCGGAAAATGAGCCATTTAACCCAACGTCACCGCACTATGAGAACGTCCAACATATTTGTCACGGTAGATGCCGTGGTTTTCAAAAATACCACTCGTGCAAGAGAAATCTTATTGATCAAAAGAAGGAATGAACCGTTCAAGGACCGCTGGGCATTACCGGGCGGTTTCGTGGACGAAGGCGAAGACCTTGAGGCAGCGGCCATTCGGGAATTGGAAGAGGAAACTTCGGTGACAATCACACATGCCGACCAATTGAAAGCCTTCGGAAAGCCCGGACGCGACCCTCGGCACCATACGGTATCGGTGGCGTTTATGGCTTACGTACCCGAAAACACGGTTGCTGTTGCCGCCGACGATGCCAAGGAAATCGGGTGGTTTGCACTGGATGACTTGCCTGAACTTGCGTTCGATCACGCCGAAATCATTGCTTTCGCCCTGACGAAAGCATAGTCGAGTAAACAAGAGCTATTCGACGATTTAAGCGTTCCTGAAATATTTCCGGTCGATGTAAAACGTCCCGAATGGAATAACGGAAGCCGCACAGATTTCAATGAATTTGCGGTTGTCCCATTTTTCCTCGGATCGCAGCATAAAAGCCAAGATGATGTAGCCCATGAAAAGTACGCCGTGCGCCATGCCGATAGGGAAGAGCAACGTGTGATACAATTCGGGGTTATTGTGCTTGATAAACAACATGTTCGAAAACAACAACAAATAGGAAACGCCTTCGAGCAGGGCAACAATCTTGAATATTTTGGTCATGACGATTAATTTGCAGGCAAAAGTAGCAACAAAAGCGTGCAAAACATGTTAAACACGCACCGTAAATTTGTTATTTTTACGCATGAGTAAACGCGACCTGAAAAAATACCTCGATGGCCTTGACAAAGAACAGGTTGCCGAGCAATTACTGGAGTTGTACGACAAATTCCCGCCGGTAAAAACCTATTACGACTTCATCTTCAACCCAAAGGAAGACAAACTGGTAGGCGAGGCCAAAGCCAAAATCGCGAATGAATACTTTCCGGTAAAATCACGTCGGGCCAAACTCAGGCGTTCCACGGCGCAGAAATACATCAAACATTTTATGACACTCGGCGTCGATGCGCATGCACTGGCCGACCTCATGCTGTTCAACATTGAAACGGCACAGCGGTATGCTGCCAAGCGAAGCAACATTCCTGGAGCGTTCTATAAAAGCATGTTCAATTCCTTCGAGCAGGCCATACAGTTCATCGTTTTCAGCGGTTTCCTTCAAGATTTCGACAGTCGGCTGGGCGCTATTTCCTCGGAAGCGAACCGGCAGCGTTGGGAAAATTCACACGCGTTTTCAGACATCCTGGAAACCTTGCATTGGGCGTGATTACGGTAGTAAATGGAAACCTGCCGACACTTCGCCACGCCTGAATTCATTGACGAGATTGTGCGCATGCCGGGTCGGTTCTGGGATGCGGTATTTCCCGATGCAGTTTTTCATCACTTCCAACGCCTGATCGATGGTGATCAAATGCCCCGGCGAGACGTAAACAGGCTTGACTTGGTCTCGCGTCCTGAGTGCGTAGCCTAATTTTTCCCCTTTTGCGATGATGGGCGAGACGCTTCCTTTTTCGGGTGCCAGCGGCGCAAAATCGCCATACAGCATGGTCTTCGCACACCCAATGGCGGGTACATTCTCAACCAGACCGAAATGCGATGCGATGCCCATTTTCCGCGGGTGCGTGATGCCTTGCCCGTCCATGATGATCAAATCCGGTTTTTGCGGCAATTGTTCCCAAGCCATTTTTACCGCTGGAATTTCCCGAAACGCCAGATAACCGGAAACGTACGGGAATTTGACCTCGGTTTCCACGAGCGAATACGCAAACGGTTTCATGTCTTGGTACCGTATCAAAACAATTCCTGCGTAAACCGTCGTACTGAATTTGTTGTACGAAATGTCTGCGCCTGCAATGATTTCGATGGGTTTTTCCAGTGGTGTCAAACGGATTTGGGAAGCCAATTCCTTTTGTAATTGTGTGGCCTGGGTAATGGACAGATGGTCGTAGGTAAACATGGGTAGGTTTTGATACATCACAAAAGTAGGCTTTCGATACCAAAGAAATGTCCGGCGTATTCATAAACTTTTGGCTTCGGAAAAGTTAAATTTCGATGACCTACCGCCAAACAAGTGTTTTTTAAACGTACTTTTGCAAAATTGGCAAATTGGCATATGCGCGACAAGGATTTCGAACTCGAAATACAAGAAAAAAAGGAACTTTACGGTTACCAGCAGGGCGATATCGACGCGATATTCGAACGCCTTGACCACCAGCGCCCGAACTATCATTTGCTTTATCAATTGCCTACCGGCGGCGGCAAGACGGTTATTTTCTCGGAAATTGTCCGGCGTTACCTGGAAAAGCACGACAAGAAGGTGGTCGTGTTGACGCACCGCATCGAGCTTTGCAAACAGACTTCGCGCATGCTGGACGGTTTCGAGGTCAAGAATAAAATCATCAACAGCAAGGTCAAGGAATTGCCCGATCAGCACGAATACAGTTGTTTTGTGGCGATGGTGGAAACCCTGAAAAACCGCATCAACGACGCCAAGCTGCAGCTGGACAACATCGGGCTGGTCATCATCGACGAAGCGCATTACAATTCCTTCCGCAAGTTGCTCAATTCCTTCAAGAATTCTTTCATACTGGGCGTGACGGCCACGCCGCTTTCATCCAACATCAAGTTGCCGATGAACCACAATTACGACGAGTTGATCGTAGGCGACAACATCTCCACGCTCATCGAAAAAGGCTTTTTGGCGCGCGCCACGACCTACAGTTTCGATGTTGGGCTGCAGTCGCTTAAAGTAGGCATCAACGGCGATTACACGGTAAAGTCTTCGGAGGAATTGTACACACAACTCCTGATGCAGGAGAAATTGCTGCATGCCTATCAGGAAAAATCGGTAGGGAAGAAGACGCTGATTTTCAACAACGGCATCAACACGTCTTTGTATGTCTATGACACGTTTCGGGAAGCGGGCTATCCGATCAAACACCTCGACAACCGCACCGGCGCCGAAGAACGCAGGGAAATACTGGCCTGGTTCAAGAAAACGCCGGACGCGATATTGACTTCCGTGGGCATTTTGACCACCGGTTTCGACGAACCTACCGTGGAGAGCATCATCCTGAACCGCGCAACGAAATCCCTGACGCTGTATTTCCAGATGATTGGCCGCGGGTCGAGGAAATTGCCCGGAAAAGACGATTTCCTGATCATCGATTTGGGCAACAATGCCGCGCGTTTCGGGCTTTGGGACCAACCCGTGGATTGGCAGCACATCTTCAAGATGCCGGAATTATACCTGGAAAGCATCCGTGACGACGCCGAGATCGAACTCAACTTTAAATACGCGATGCCGCCTGAAGTGCGGGCCAAATTTGCCAAAACCGCAGATGTTTCGTTCGATGTCGAAGAACAGCACAAAATGGCCGTGGCGCAGAACCTGAAATCGAAGACCATATTCGACAAATCACTGGAACAACACGCCGCGATGTGTGTTGAAAACGCATCCGATCTTTTCAATGCGAAAATGCTCGCCCGGCTGCTGGAGGACGACATTTCCTGGCGGATGAAACGTTATGTGGCCTGCCTGAGCCATTGCAGCAAGAACTACCGCGAATGGCTGATTGAAGATTACAAGACGAAACTCACGTTACTCATCGGCAAAAAATTCCGCGAAGCCCACTTCTAATCTCGTGGAATTGTGCATTTTGTCGATAAAATTGTCAATAAAATCGGTTCAATAGCATTGTAATTTAAGAAATATGCATTTCATCGAGTTTATGGTGCGTTAAACTGAACTTTTTTTTCCTCATAAGGCAACTCTCTACATTTGCTTCGTAATCCGTCCAAACCCCAAATCGGCGGCTACAGGACAAATTTTCTGTGTATGAAGAAAAAGTACGAAGTTTTACTCATCCTCGAAGGAACGTATCCTTTCAACGGCGGCGGTGTTTCAACCTGGGCGCATATGTTGTGTAATAAAGTGAAGAATGTAGATTATTCGCTTTATTCGATCAACGCCGAGTTTGAACACAAGTCACGTTACGAGTTGAGCGAAAACGTCAAGAATGTCATTCAGGTGCCCATGTGGTCTCCGCTGGAGCCGCAGGAAATGATTGACTACGGAAAAAAGTTCTACAAAATCGTTGAAAGGAAACAGAAGGATGACAGCCAGGATGTTCTGGAGAAATTCCTCCCGATTTTCGAAAGGTTGCTTCGCAGTATTTATGCTGAATCAACCGATGTGGAAGACCTCGACGACACGGTTTATGAAATGTGGCGTTTCTTCCAAAAACACGACTACAAGAAAGTCATGACGAGTGAAGTGGTGTGGAAAGCCTTCTGCTACCACGTGACCGATATCATCTCGACCGAGAAACACAATACCGCAACCTTGCAAGACTTGACCGTTGGCATGCGTTGGCTGTACCGTTTCCTGTTGCCGATTTCAATCACGGCGCCAAAGGCCGACATTTGCCACCTGACCATTTCAGGTTTCCCGGTCATGCCGGCGCTGATCCAAAAATACAAATACGGCACACCGCTGATCGTGACCGAGCACGGCGTTTTCATCCGTGAAAGGCTGATTGCCATCAACACGTCGGAATTCTCGTTCTTCCTCAAGAAAATGCTGATCCGTTTGTCTGAAAGGATTACCGAATTGGTTTACTACAAAGCCGACAAAATCCTTTCGGTGAACAAGTTCAATATGACTTGGGAAAAAATGTACGGTGCCAATCCGAAGAAAATCGAAGTCATCTACAACGGCATCGACCACAACCAATTCATCCCGCAGCCGAAACCGGCGCATCTGGAAAATGTTCCAACCGTTGTAGCTGCCGCAAGGATTTTCGAATTGAAAGACATCTTGACGATGATCCGTTCTTGCGCCGTGGCCAAGAAGTCTATCCCGAATGTAAAATACCTCGTTTACGGTGACAACAATGCCGTGCCGGAATATACCGCGGAATGCCGTAAACTAATCACCGAACTGGGCTTGGAGGAAAACTTCATCCTGGCCGGTTACCATTCAAAGCCGGAAGCGTTGTTCTGCGAGGGCGACATTTCCATCCTGACGTCTATCTCCGAAGGTTTCCCTTACACGGTATTGGAGTCGATGAGTTGCGGAATTCCGGTTGTGGCTACCGACGTTGGCGGCGTAACCGAAGCGCTCGACGAGAATTGTGGCTTCATCTGCAAACCAAAAGATTACGTCGAAATCGGGAACCGCGTTGCCGAACTGCTCCAAAACAAAGAGCTGCGCCAGCAAATGGGCGTCAACGCACGCAAGAAAGTCGTCGATAACTTTACCATCGGGAAGTTCATCAGCGAATACGAAGACGTTTACGAAAGAGTGGCCAGAAAAGATACCAAAGAAATTGTCGAACCAATATTTATACAGCTTGACCAGCAAAGGCAAGCAGCCTCATAACGTTTGAACCAGAACAGCGACGCCCCAAAACCTACTGCAATGGAAATCCAAAACGAAAATATCAAAACCCTGATACTCGATATCAGGGACAGGATAGGACGGCCTGTCAGCAACCGAGTGGTCATGGCCACGATCGAGTCGCTGGGCATCCGCAACAAAGACACGGAGTCTGACTACGGCATTCCGTCGATCTACGAGTTGGCCGACCTGGTCTACTACGAACTCACTACCGCAGACGAACACGTCGGTGCCAAAAACCTCAAGGAAAAAGAGGCCGAAGCCAATGGCCCGAAAATGATCCAGTTGTCTGACTACATGTGGGTCAAAACCAAAATCTTTCTTGAATATTACCCGAAAGGCATCTTGCACCTGATCCCGATTTTGCTGCAGATTGCAGCCATTGTCGTGTTCGGATATTCACTCTGGACCTACGTTGGGTTCAACCAAGTGCAATCTACAGCGGTCGTTTTGGGCGTTATCGTCGGGCTCGTTTCCACGGGCGGATTCGTTCAGGTCATCGGCAAACAAGCCTCGTTCTATTGGAACCATCGCGACTATGTCATGGTGCGCGAGACGGTGAATTACCTATTGAAGGCAGGTTCGATTTCCATCGGGCTCGTGCTCGCGGCGATTTTTGTCTGCAATTTCTTTTTCCACATTTACCCGTACGAAGTATTGCTGATCGTGTTCGTGTACGCCTTTTTGATCGGGCTGCTGTTGTTGTTGCTCGCGCCGTTGCACACCATCCAACAGCGCTGGGTGATTTCACTCGCGATCATTTCCGGTACGGCAGTGGCCATCACACTCAAGACGCAAACCAACCTGATGACGTATTTTACGCACTGGTTCGGCATCGCTACGGCTGTGATCATCGCCAAGACATTCTTGGTCATCTTCTTTAAGGTGAAAATCGGCAAGAAGAAAGCCATCACGAACATGCGCGCGAAAACAGCCATTATCCTCTATCACAACTACAAGTATTTCCTTTACGGGTTGTTTACCTATATCTTTATCTTCACCGACCGTATCCTAGCGTGGTCTTGCCCACAAGGCGACGGCCCATTGCCATTCATCGTATTGTTCGAGAAGAACTACGAACTCGGGATGGACATGGCGATTTTGATGTTCCTTTTGTTGGCCGGTGTGCTCGAATTCAGCATTGCATCGTTCACCAAATTCCTTGACATTACCCAAAAAGTGACGGCCTATGACAATCCTGGTTTCTTTAACAAGAAGCTGAAGCAGATGTATTGGCAGCATATTTTCTTCCTGTTCCTGACGGCCGCCGCGATTTTCGTGCTGATCTATTTCATGATCTACGCGTCATGGGGTTATTCAGGCCAATTCAACGAAGAATTGCTGGGCATTAGCGTGAAAGTTTGCGTACTCGGTGCCATCGGATACCTGCTTCTGGCCTGGGGCATGCTCAATACCTTATATTTGTTTACGCTCGGCCAGCCCGCCAAACCACTGAAAGCCATCATGACGGCCGTATTGGTAAACATTGGCGTCGGTTTCGCGCTCAGCCGTTTCATCTCCTATGAATACGCGGTGCTGGGCATGGTATGCGGTGCGGCCGTATTCGTGGCGATGACGCTTCGGGCGAATATGAAATTCTTCAACAACCTTGACTATCATTACTATGCGGCTTATTAAAATGTTTCTTTTCGTGTTGCCGTCGGTATTGATCCCGAAGGTTTTCGCCGCCACCGGGAAGGCCAACGTATTGGTGTGCTACGGCAGGCTCAACCCGGAAACGGTCAAAGGTTACAATGTCGTGATCTTGGAGCAGGAACATTACAAGCCGTCCGAGATCAAGAAAATGAAAACCCAGAACGACAAAGTGCTCGCTTACATAAGCTTGGGCGAAGTGAACCGACATGCCAAACATTACCCGCTCTTGAAGGGTTCAACCCTCGGCAAGAACCAATTGTGGGACAGTTACTATCTGGATTTGACGGCCGAGAAAACCAAACAGGTCTTGATGAAGATCATCGGCGAAACCATTGCGATGGGCTACGATGGCTTCTTTCTGGACAATTTCGATAATTTCGGGCCGTGGGGAAAACAGACCGCACAAAAGGCAGAATTGGTTGCTTTGCTGAAAAGTATTTACGATAAGTATCCGCATTACACCTTTTTGCAGAACGCCGGCATTGACCTAATTGCGCAAACAGCGCCTTATGTTGATGGCGTTGTCGTAGAATCTGTCGCGACGGATTATTCCTTCACCGACAAAAAATACCAATTGCGCGCCGAGGACGATTTCCAGCAACGCGCCAACCGTTTGGCCGACATCAGTACGCAGTATAAATTGCCCGTTACTTTAATAGAATACGCCGGTACCGAAGCCATGCGCACGGCCGTCGAGAAAAAAATAAGTGCAACCGGTTTTGACTATTTCATCGGCCAGATCGATTTGCAGAAAATCCCTCAATTCACCAACTAAAATGATACTGACAAGCTCCATCATACTAGGATTCGTTCGCGTGTGCTTCATGTTGCTGGTGTTGTTTTACTTCAACCGGAAGCTGGTGAATCGCTCGGATTCCAACAATTTTTTGGAATTTCTTGTAAACCAATGGTTCAAGTACGGCAGCATGATTGGCATCATCATCTTGATCACCGTACAACTCAGTATTTATTCGCTCATCAATTGCGTCATGATCTTGTCGGTGGTGATTGTCATAGACTACATCGGGCTGCGCAACCTAAAGCGTTTCAAAGAATTCTCCGATGAATCATCGCGGAAGAACCTATACAACACCTTGAAATCCATTGAACTGAAACGTCCGTTGACTTCGTGGGTAGGCGTCAAGCGGCGCACTACGTCAGGCAGCAGCGGCTGGTTCCTTTTTGCGCTGGTCATGATTGTGGCCGCGGTCACCTTCGGAAGCCGGTATTATTTTTTCCGGTTTGACCAGTATTCGCTTTCCGGCGTTTGGATTGCCGATTTGCAGAAAGTCATCGATTTCGATTCTCAAATCTGGTTCTTGAACGATACAGCGGTGAACGGCGACCTGGCTTTCACGAACTTCTACGGAAAGATGGCCAACGTCAGCCCGGAAATCGCGTTGCAATCCATGGGGATTTTGGAATCGACGATGTTGAGTATCCTGCTTTTTTGGGTCATCCGGAAGATTTCGCCTTCACGTAGCATCGCACCGATTGTAGCGGCACTGTCGTTCGCGTTGGCCTACACCTTGACGCCGACCAACATTTATTTCCTGTTGCAGAACAAATCAATTTTCCTTGCGCTCGCTTTCGGGCTTCCGGTGATGGTTTTCCTGTTGCGCCCGAATTTGCTGAAATACCGAAAGATTAATTACTTGTTCAGCATCCTGGCGGCATTCATCACCATAGGGCTGATTGACCTCTTCACCTTATACATCCTGTTTCCGCCGTTTATCATGTTGGCGGCGCTGTTCACCAGACGCAAATCCATGCGATACTTTCTCGTGGGCGTCATTGCGTATTTGATGGCCTGCGCGATCGTCTTGACGGTGTATGCCATGATTTGCCTGTATTTTGGTGCCGATTTGGGCATGTTCCTGCACGCCAACCTGCTGTCGGTGAGTTCTTACACCTACATCCCGCAGTTGGTGATTCCGTACAACGAATTGATTACGTACTACCAGTTGAGTACGATCGTGGCGCTTGTGCTGCTCATGAAATTCGTGTTCTACAACAAGGAAAAAACCTGGGGCGCGGCCATCGCTTTCCTCTTGTATTTTAATTTCCTCGTGCTGCTTTCGCACATCAACAGCGAATGGATCGACGCCGATTTGATGAACCAAGCTTTATCGGTATTCGTAGCCGTGGTCATCGGAATCAACGCGGCCATCATCATCCGGTTGTTCCAGCCTTTGTTCAGGCCACTGGAAAAGCTCAACAAGATTGCGGTAGTGGCCACATTTGCCGGATTGGTATTCGTGGCGATGCATTACCAGAAAGAAACGATCGCCACCTTGGATCTGGCCGACACAACACCAAAGCAAGTGCTCGACGCCTACGATCAGATTTCAAAGACCTACTATCCGTACTCGTACGCAGTGGTGAATGACTATACGGCGCAGACCATTAGCACGAATAAGCATTTCTTTGTAAATTATGCCGATTTCATGGCTGATTACCCAAGAATGGATTCCATCTATTTCAAGAACATACACAACCCCAAATTTTTTAAGAAACATCCGGAGTACGTGCTTCCGAAAAGCGTGCTGTTGTTTGTTTTCCGCGGAACGCCCGATATGTACGGCGAGGAAAACGGCGACATCTCGAAAAAGTTGATGGCACAGTTGGAGATGCTCCGCAAGCGCGGCCGAAAAATAGGCGTGTTCTACACCAACCACAATGTGAAGGTGTACGAAATCGTCAACGAAGCCCGTGCGAGCAAGATTCCGGAACTAATATTTTAACCATGGAAAAGAGAATCAACAACAAACAGGTGTATCGCTGGCTTTGCGTTGTGGCGTTTGCCATGACTTTGGCGGGCTGTGGTAAATGGGACAACCTGGAAGCCGACGATTTTGATTTCTTTGGCGACGACAACAAACGCGACATCGCCTTGCGCAACTACAGTGTTCCGGGCATGTCATCTACACCGCTGGTGGAATTCCTGATCGACGAGAACAACCAATACAGCAAAGACTACGAAAAAGACATCCGCAAAATCTGCGACTATACCAAAATCCCTTATCTGGCAGTTTATCTCAAAGCGTTCGAGGCATCGCCTACGATTCCGTCATCGACAAGGGTTGTCTGCATTCTCGATACCAAGAAACTGAGCCAATCTTCGCTCAATAAACTCATGGATTTTGCGGCCGCCGGCGGTACGATTTTCATGCCTTTCGCCAACGAAGACAAGCGGGCCGCGTTCCTGATGGGTTTCAAGCCCGAAGCCGAATTCGCGACAGACGTCAAATCAAAAGGCTTTTTGTTCAAGACGCCGGTGTTGCCGAAAATGAAGAACAAAACTTACAGCGAAGAAAGCATCCACTACGGCTTTGCGAAAGAGAACTTCAGCAAGAACATCAAGGTTTTTGCCACTGCCGTAGACAATCCGAACTTTCCAGTCATTTTGGAAAACCCGGTAGGCAAGGGGAAAGTCATCCTCTATAATACCACTTTGGCTTTTACGAAAATTGACCGCGGGTTGCTGTTCAGCGCAGTGTTGAAAGGTCTCGAAGGCGTGCCGTACCCGATTGCGAACACCAGTACGATTTTCCTGGACGATTTTCCTTCGCCATTATACGATTCAAAGGAAGAACCGATCAAGGCCGAGATGGACATCACCATCCGCGATTACGTGAAAAAAGTATGGTGGCCGGACATGGATGCGCTTGCCAAGAAATACAGGCTTGACTATTCGGCCATGATCTGTTTCGATTACAAGAACAAGACGTCGCCGCCGTTCTTGTTTGACCAATGGAACAGCACCAAGATGAAAGACGGCCGCAAGACGTTGCCGGTTTCTGAGTGGCTTGTGAACGACGTCAAGGCAAAAGGACACGAGTTGGCGTTTCACGGCTACAACCACGTGGAATTCCTCAAAGGCGAATGGCCAAACCCGGAATTCATCCCAACCGCGCTCAAGGCTGCACAAAAAATGTGGCAGGTGAGCAACTTCGGCGACTTCCCGGTAACGTACGTTCCGCCATCCAACCACATCGACAAAGCCGGCGTGAATTACCTTCATGAAGGTATGCCATCCATCAAATACATATGCAGTCTGTATCTGGGCAGCATTGAAGACGGCGGCGGGCGTGAATTCGACTTCGATCCATACAACAAGGAATTGTTTGATTACCCGAGAATTTCCTCTGGTTTCTATATGAATTCGCAGACGCAATTCGCCCACGAATCGATGTATCTTTTTACAGGAATATGGACGCATTTCGTACACCCGGACGATGTGTATCAAATTGACCGTCCGGGCAACATCAGCCAGGGCGAAGACGAACTCCGTAACTTTAAGAATCTCGGCTGGCGCAAAACCAAAGGCAAAGACCATGGGATGCTGTCTGAATTCGACGATTATCTCAAGGAAATGGCCATGACTTATCCGCAAATCCGTTATGTGGACGGCGGCGAAGGCGGGCGTATCGTGAATGACTGGCGGGCATCTAAATTCCAGCACATTGCCGAAGACGGTAGCTATACCGTGCAGGAATCAAACCCTGAAGCGTCGTTGTCAGACAACCAATATTGGTTCCTTTACGGCAGTTTCGAGAATGCGCCGAAGATAGAATCGCAACTCAAAAGGGAAGCAGTCGTTTACTCGAGGTCATTATACCAAGACGGCTATCTGTTCACCGTATTCACCAGCAAACCTAAATTGACACTTCGCGACCTGAAATACAAAGGCCCGGACAACAAAGCCGCCGACGCCAAACTCATCAAAAAAACACGTGACGATTTCAAGCGTTATCAGGCGAGCGTGACGCGTTTCCTGAAAGGCGGCAGCTATGAAAATGCCGAAGATCCGGACGTGATCCGCGCCCGCCAAATGGACAAGCTCAAGGTCAAACTCATGGCCGAAGGCACGATCAACCAGGAAGAATGGAAGAAATACGCCGATTATTTGATCGAACAGGACAGGGCAGAGGAAATCTGGAAAATGCTCGCGGATTATTGTGTGAAGTTCCCGACCAAGGACAACATCATGTATTCAAAGGTCTTGAACACGATCATTGAATACCCGAATGAACTCACCAAGGAAAAATGGCTGAGCGCGCAATTGCTCGTTACACCCAACGACAAGGACTTGCTCAACAGTTACATCGCCGATTTCTACACGCCTGAAAATCAAGCAAAAATCCGGGAGGCGCTGGTGAATTTGCTGAAGGTTGATACGAGTTTCGCGACATACCTGCAGTACATCCAGCACTTGTTGGCGTACGACCAGCCGGAAGCGCTCAAGGAAATGCAGGACAAGAAACCAGCGGCGGACTTTAAACCCGTGGCAACAGACGTGGCTTGGCTTTTCGCCAATGACGGCCAGTATCAAAAAGCGTATGATTGGTCACTGCTGAGCGAAGAAATCGATTTCCCGACGAAGATGTCTTGGCTCATCGAACTCAAACAATTGAAGTTGCTCGAGCAAGAATACAAGCGGTACATCGTGAAGAATCCGAACGACGTGCAGGCCAAGGCAACCATGGCGCAAGTATACCATGACAACAACCGCTTCCGCGATTCCTGGATCATCGCCAACTCGTTGCCCGATATGGCCGAGAAGGAAGAGTTGCGGCGCATGCTCAACACCGATGTCGAGTTCGTGGACGAAGCGCTTCAGGAAGAATTGATGGCCGACCATTCGGAATTGTTCTACCCGGACGTCTTGGACAAACTCAACCGAAAGTTCAGGAAAGAACGCGGCGATTTCCTCGCATACGATACGTCGGCAGATACCAACCGCGAAGATCCGCAAGTGTTCCGCAACGTAGTATCGTATAACCATTACGACAGCAAAGGGAATCTGCACAGTTTTGCGGGAACCTACAGCACGATGTACAAAGTCGATCTCCCAATCAAGGATCCGGACAACATTACCCACGCCGTTGGCGGCCTGCAATACCAGTTCAATAGCCCTAAGGAAAACGAGAGTTTCCATTACTGGGGCAAGGCGAGGGCGGAGTATAGTGACTTCAAGAAAATTTACGGGCATTTTGGTGCGGGCGTGAATTACACAAGAAATAAGAATTTCAAGTCGGCGGAGTTCAACATTTTCCCGGCCGAGACAGGACCGGCATACAGCAAGAAAATATACACGCTGAGGCTGAACCTCTACGCAGATTATTATCTGTTCAATATGTTGAATGCCAGCATAGCATTGCAGGGCGAACATTACACAGACAGCCGGGGTTACCGATTGTTCTATGTGCAGAAATCTTATGAAGGTGCCGTCACCGTAAAAGTGGCGTATGACAAAGGGGAAGACGTCCGTTCGAAATTCTTGCCGTTCATTGAGGGCGCACGTACGCAAGCGTCTATCGGAGAAGCTTCGGTTGAGCCTTCATTGGGCTATCCGTACTGGATGATTGACGACCGCTTGTACGGCGGCGGCGGCATCGGGTGGAAGTTCGGGCAAGAAACCGACAACATCCAAACCAGGCTCGAAGCAGGTTTCTTCTTCGATGACTACACCAACCAATTCCAACGGGTAACTGGTGAGTTGGCTTGGCAGATTTTCGACTACACACAACTCACCGCTGGTTTCGAAGCATACCTTCAAGACCAATATTATTCCAACTCGGTTCGCTTCGGGATTAAATACAACCTGAAGAAACGTCGTAAAAAATAAATTGAGACCTTAATAAAAAAGCGAAAGGGCGACCGTCATTGGCCGCCCTTTCTGCAATAAAACAAACTAAACTTTCTTTATTAGTGGTTCACGATGATTTGTTTGGTGACTTTCGCCGTACCATTTTCGAGCGACACGAAGTAAATGCCGTTACTCAGGCTTTCGGTATTGACAATCATTTTGTTGGTGGATTCCGTCCTTGAGGAAACGCCGATGCGTTGGCCCAAAGTGTTGTAAACCGAAACGCTGTAGTCCGTAATGTTGTCCAACTCCATGATGAGTTCGTTATTTGCCGGTACCGGATAAACCACCAATTTGGTGCGGATATCGTTTTCACCCACACCGAGTGCCGTGCCGACTGTTACGGTGTGTTTCAAATCATTGTAGCCGGTTGTCGCTTCCCAAGTGGTTTGGTTGGCCATACGTACTGAATATTCCGGACGGATTGCCAATACCGCATCGGCATCGGGTAATTTGAGGAACAATTTATAGGAACCTGCGGTCATGGTCGTCGGAAGCACGATGTTATCATTGATGGTCGTAGTGGCGTTCGAACTCCAAAAACGTGGGTCGGAATTGATCGCTACTGAATATTCCGCATTGTTGGCTACATTCCTGAATACGAGGTATGCAGTACGGGGATTGTACAAAGAAGCAAATCCAACATTTGCGATTTTGAGTTCCACTGGCATGATGCCGCCAATAGAAGCACTATTTGGGAAGGTACCGGTTTTCATCTCAAAGCGATAGCCGAGTTTTTTTTCCACATCGGTAAAACAGCCGCCTTCCTGCCAGTCACCCAAAACGCCCGGATGGTAATCGATATTGGCATAACTCCAATGGAATTTCTGCAATTCGGCCAAAGCAGTAGGGCAGAGTGACCGTGGCGCATTTACCGCACAACTTTCTCCGCCCATCGGCGTATATTTCGTTTCTTGCTCGAGGTAAGCGTAGTCACTCGTGATGTTGTCGTACGTTCCTTCGTCGTCCTCGCTGGCCAGGAAACAGTCATTGTGGTGGCCCACACGGGCAATTGTAGCCGTTGTAAAGGCTTGTGTCAGAGACAATCCAGCCTGTGCATTGAACATCTGTTGTTTGAGTTTGGGCGTGCGCACCTGAACCATACGTCCGGCCGGCAAGGCGTTCACCAGCGCGGTTACCACTTCTTTGCGGTTGGCGTAATCGGTGGCGTTTGGCGGCAGACCAAAATGATCGGTGTAATACCATTCGCCCCACGTTCCTATGAAACCGGCTTGTACGGTCGCGATGACGTCTCCGTTGGCCAAAAGCACCGGCTTGAGTTGGGCAATGTGCGCCAAAACCTGCGCTTTGGTTGCGTCTTGTTGCGGATTATCGACGTCGTCTGAATATGCAAAACGGATGATGCATTTGATACCGGCGGCGCGCATCCTGGTAAAATCGGTTTGCATCGCGGTCAAAAAGGCACTCGAGATTTCTGAGTTGATGAAACTGTCAAGATAGAACAAACGAAGAATTAGCGTTTGTTTGTTATTTACGCGGTAGTTTGTCAATGAAGATTGGCTCAGCGGATCGTAATTGCTGGCAAAAGTTTCTTCATGCTGGTAAAATCCTCTTTCCGGGTTGGCGAAAGATTCGGTCGAAGCCGTGTACGTGACCGTTGTGTTCTGAGCGCTTGCCGCATAAGTGCAAAGCGCAGCCATAAAAACATAAATTTTCTTCATTTGTAGGTTAAGTTTTAATTCAAACAGGCTAAATCTGTTTTTACATATATTTAGTTCTCGGGGCATCAATTTTTGCATGTTCTGATCATGGTTTGGGGAAACATCGACGAACTGCACAAAACTATCGATGAAAGTAATATTTCAAAATTAATAAATGTTAAAAGTACCTTGATTATCGATGAACGGTAACATTTTCAAAAATATTTAAATATTTTCTTACAAAATGAAAATGGAATGTAGGATTACTTTTATCTATCAACTTCCAAAGTTTTCAACTATTCATTTATAGTATGTTGATAACTGCTGGCGTCAAGGAAGATTTTAAGGAATGTGGAAACGATTTCGGCACTAAACGGCCATTCCTGAAAATAAAGCAACCGGTTGGTATTTAGCCCCAAACCGGTTGCACCATAAATAAAACAAACTAATTTTTACCAAATCTTTAAGGCCTTGGTTTGGCCTAAGTCAATTGTTTGCGTTATTGTTTATTGAAAAGAAACCCTGTAGCTGCAAGGACATTAACCGATGCCAGCGAAAAGATTGCCGACAGGAGTGAAGTGTTTAGCAGATTGGGGCGCTATTCAAACCAAAACTACAATGTAATCAGAAAAACTTCTGCATCAAAAAGCGCGAAATCGATGAACGGAAACAATTCGAATAAAAATGTAGGTTTTATATTATAAAATGATAGCATAAAAAAAACCGGCCAGTAGCCGGTTGTGTTTGAAATCAATAGGATTTACTTGGGTTTACCGTTCACAAATATGGTCAATTGGTCTGACGACGAAACCTGGAAATTGTAATAATCATTTCCGATCTTGTAAATGTCGCCGTGCGTGCCCTTGGCTTTGCTGGAATAGTAAATGTGTTTGTTGTCCGGATAAATCCTGTAATAAATGTCGGTTTTTTCGAAGTCGCTGCCGATGAAATCATAGCCACCTTTGCCGTTGGCTTTCAATTGGATCTGGTAGTACGTCACGTGGCCGTCTTCAAAATGCGTCAAAGCGGTTTCGAACATGACAATATCCGGATACAATTTATTGACTTCCTTGATAAAGTCGTATTGCGCAAAAGTCAGTTTTTCATTCTTGACGGATTGTTTCTGCGCAAATCCGATCATGGGCAATAAAAATAAAATCAATGCAAATTTTCTCATAGTTGAAAGATTGGGTTTGTTTTGTAAAAATAGGAAATCAATTGACAATTGTCAATTGATAATGAATAATGAACCTAGACTTACGGACGCCTGATGGACTGGTATAAACAAACTATAATTTATATTATGTAAAATAGAATTTGACAAAGAACGGCTTGCAATCCTTAATTATAAGCCCTATTTTTACAAGCCACAGTTATAACGATTCCCATGAGTGCCATAGCCGGACGCGTTGCCGATTTCCTGAACCAGTATCCGCCATTCAACTATTTAGCGTACGAAGATCTGACCGCCATAGCCAAGGCCATCCGTGTGGTCAGCATTGAAAAAAACAAGACGCTTTTCCAGATCAACGATACGCTGCACGACAGCTTTTATGTCGTGGCTTCTGGCGTGGTGAATCTTATGGTTGTTTCAGATGCCGAAGAATCGCTCCTTAATAAATGTTATCCCGGCGATATTTTCGGATTGCGGCCTTTTTTTGCGAAGAACAACTACATGATGACGGCCAAAGCACGCGAGGAATCCATTGTGTACGCCATCCCCATCAATGCGTTCCGCCCATATCTGGCGAAGAATTCCGACGTATTGAACTTCTTCCTGGAGAGTTTCGCCTCCAACACAAAAAACCCCGAGGAAAGCCGGCGCAACCTCATGTCCGACAATGTTTCCTACAACGAATCGCCGGCGGAAATGCAGTATTTCCAGACGTTGTCCTACAACAAAGCGCCGCTTAAAGTCTCGCCTGCCGCCATCATCAAGGATTGCGCGCAGCAGATGACCGACAATATGATGGACAGCGTCATCGTCACGGCCCAAAATCACCCAATCGGCATCGTGACCGACATGGATTTGCGCACAAAAGTCGCCACTGGCCGCTACCCGATTACCGTTACCGTAGACAGGATCATGTCGTCGCCGGTCATTACCGTACCCGAAAACGTATCGTTGGCCGAAGCGCAATTGCTCCTGCTCAAGAACAACGTCAGCCATTTGTGCGTCACACAGGACGGCTCTGAAAAATCCGAAATAAAAGGTGTTATCTCACAGCGCGATCTTGTTGTGGCTCAAGCCAGTAACCCCGGTGTGCTCATCAAAGAAATCAAGAAGTCAAAAACCCCTGCCGACCTCCGATCGGTGCGCGGAAAGCTTACCGATTTAATCCAAGCATCGCTCCAGAAAAACATCCCACTGACGCATGTCAACAACATTTCCGGCGAAATCACGCTGGCCATTGTCCGGCGTTCCGTAGAACTCGCCATTTTGGACTTGGGTTCGCCACCGGCCCGATTCGCGTGGCTGTCCATAGGGTCGCAAGGCCGCAAGGAACAGTTGCTCCTCACCGACCAGGACAGTATTTTGGTATTTGAGGATGTGGCCGCCGAAAAATACCGTGACGTCAAGAATTATTTCCTGAATCTCGCCAAAAAAGTCACCGGAACGCTGGAGTATGTCGGTTATGCGCCTTGCCCGAACGGCCATATGGCATCCAACATGTTGTGGTGCAAGTCCGTGTCAGATTGGATCAAACAATACCAAGGCTGGATGATGCGCCCCGGAGACGGCAACGACATCGCCAGTATTTTCTTCGATTATGAAATCGCATTCGGCGAACAAAAAATAGAGGAAGCCATCACCGACGCCATTTTCACCGATGTCCTCAAACGCACGTCTTTCTTCGACTATCTGGGCAACGACGCGCTCCGAAAGCCGCCGCCACTCACCTTTTTCAAAAAGTTCTACGTCGAGGAAGAAGGCGAAAACCGCGACCGTTTCGACATCAAGACACGGGCGCTCATGCCGCTGATCGATGGTGCGCGGTTGCTCGTGCTCGGCCAGAACATCCGCGGGATCAACAATACCTACCAGCGCTACAAGCAGTTGGCCATGGAAGAACCACGCCGCGCCGAAGTGTATCTGAATTGCGCCGAAGCGTTCCTGACGTTGTCTAAATTCCGCGCATTAGAAGGGTTAAAGTATGATCATTCAGGCCAATTCATCAACCTGGAGGAATTATCAAAGACCGACCGCGAGAAACTCAAGAACGCCCTGGCTCCCCTCAAGGAACTGGAAGAACTCATCAAAGACAAGTTCAGGCTTACCCAATTTTCCTAATCATGCTGGACTGGATTAAAAATATCAACAAGGATTATCCTGAATTTTGGAAGCGTTATTTGGCGAAATTCGAGACCAAACCATCGCGTTTCGTCGTGTTGTGTTCACAGACTTCCGGCCACAGCCCGATCAAGGACGTGATTTTTTCCTTTGGCGGCGTGGCGGTCGTGGGCAATGAGATGATTGTCGGCGACAGTTTCGAGATTGTTTTGCTCCAGTATGTTTATTTACACGACAACGGTTTGTCTAATGAATTTCTGGTTGAAAGCAAATTACCTAAAGCCAATGAACCTCAAGCTATTGAAGAATTCATCAATTATATAGGCAATGCGGTTCTCGTTGGCTATCGCATCCATTACGACGTGGAACTCATCAACGCCGCGCTCGACAAAATGGGCTGCGGGCGCCTCAAGAACGAAGCGTTAGATCTGGAAATCATGTTCCGGAAATGGAAAGATGCAGACGGCGCGTTTGCCCTCAATGACATGTGCGCCGCCTTCAAATTGCCCAAGGTCGAGCAGGCTACCGCATCCGAAGAAGCCTACATCATGGCGCTTCTGTTCCTGAAACTCAAGGCCAGGCTCAATATCCAGTAAGCGTCACGAGGTTTTCGAAACGGCCGTGATGGCTAATCGAAATCGGCCTGAATTCATTCGCCATTTTATCGAAAAAGTCCGGTACGCCGTTGGTCTTCTTGATTTTTACGTCGTTGTCCAGCACTTTCACCTTGCGCAGGTCGCGTTCATCCACGACGGCAATCGTCCGGATAAACTCTTTGGACATCACGGTTTTAGAATAAAACACCAAATCGTCGCAAATCACTTTCCCGGTGGCAGAATTCGGCCTCACGGTCAATTCATAGCATTCGAAGAATTGCGGGATATAGGCGCGTCTGGCGGTCAGTCGGTTGTAAACCTTATACGCAGATTCCTTCATGCTCCACAGGATCCAAACCATGATTTCCGGCACTTCGTGATTAAAAATCATTTGTTGTTCGGACTCGGTGAAGATTTTCTCTATAAAACCTTTGCGTTGCCAGTTGCTTTCGCTCGCGGCAAGGTCCAGGTCAATAATGTCGTTGCCTATCATGATGCGCCCAGTTTGGATTCCACAATCTGTAAGGCTGCGCCCACGGTCAGCATATTTTGCATCGATTCATTGTCGATCGTGATGCCGAAAGCTTCTTCGATATCCAGTACAATATCGACCAAATTGGCAGAATTCACTTTTAAATCGCTAATGAAATCGGTAGATTCAGACAGATTGTCGAGCGCCTGCTGGTCTTTCACATAAGGCTTGACAATAGCCTTCAGTTGGTTAATAATCGTTTCTCTGTTCATGATTTGGGGGTTAGTTGTTGTCTAATTTTTTGGGCGTTGCGCTTCGCGCCGGGCTGTCCATTACAATTCCTCGCTTACGCTGCGGGATTTCCATTGCCATCCCTAACGCGGGGCCGCACCGTTCCACGCACCAAAGATAACACAGGCATTAACATCACCAAACCCGAAGCTTGCCTTGGCCGCAATTTTAACGGTATTCTCGATGAAATACATCGGAATTCGCGATTTATCAACAATACTAACAATTTCCGGGTGCAAATCTTCGCAGTTTATATTCGGGAAAACGAACCCATGGTGCAATTGCAGCACGGTGGCCACACTTTCAATACTGCCCGCGCCAGACAAACAGTGCCCAACCATCGATTTCAGCGAATTCACGTAAGGAAAGTCCGCGCCGCGCCGCCCCAATGCCTCGCTCCAGTTCTGTATTTCCAGGCCATCTTTCGCCGTGGCCGTCAAATGCCCATTGATGGTATCGATATCTGCTGGTGAAATCCCGGCATCAACAACCGCATCCGCAATGCATTTCTTCACCGCATCCGGGTTCGGTGCCGTCATCGAACCACCGGCGCGTTGCCCGCCCGAGTTGATGTTTCCGCCCAAAATCTCGCCGTAAATCTTCGCATCCCGTGCCAAGGCAGATTCCATTTCTTCCAGCAACAACGCGCCCGCACCACTTCCGGGCACAAACCCCGACGCACTTTCACTCATCGGCCGCGATCCTTTTTCGGGTTGGTCATTGTGTTTGAAGGTGCACACTTTCATGGCATCAAACCCCGCCCAGATGTATGGCCCAGAATCGCTCGTGCTGCCGGCCAACATGCGTTTCGCTTTCCCGGATCTGATGCGCTCAAAAGCCATCAATATGCTTTCGGTGCCGGTGGTGCACGCCGAAGAGTTCGTCGTCACCTGATTGCCCAGCCCAAGTTTCCCGCCCAGATAAGCACTTACGCCGCTGTTCATGGTTTGCGCCACGGCCGTGCTGCCCAATCTTCTCGCCTGCCCGTCGTCAATCTTATAAATGCTTTCCCTGAATTTGTCGATACCAGATGTGCCGCTCCCGAAAATGGTTCCGCTGTCGTAATCAACCGTGTCAGGAGTTAGTGGAAGCCCGGCATCTTGCCAAGCGTCCAGGCCGGCAATCACACCGTACAAAATGCCGTTGGCGTTGAAATTCCGAAGCTCGAGTTCCGAAAAGTACTGCAAAGCCAACGCTTCGCCTACATCAGGTTTGCCGGCGATCTGGCAGGAAAATCCCAAGTCGGCCAATTGCGGGTCAAACCGTATTCCAGACACGCCGCGCTTTATGGCATCGGCAAAAGCATCCAGACCTATGGCATTTGGCGCCACAACGCCCATTCCTGTAATCACTACTCTTTTCATTTTTTCAACCCGTGATCATCCCTGCGATGGAACCATTACACACTTCTTCCCCGTTTTCATTGTGCATGCTGACCGTGCACTTCAATTTGCCGAATCTGAAATAGATCTTTTTCCCGATCACGGTGACTTTTTCCCCTGGAAAAACCGGTTTCAGAAACTCGATTTCCATGGATGACAACGCAATCTTCGTCCTGTCGTTCAAAGCGCCGCCGACCAGATGGATCCCCAGACAAACCACGCCAATCTGCGCCATGGTTTCGGTTAGGATAACGCCTGGCGTCACCGGATTTCCCTTGAAATGACCTTCGTAGAACCATGCATCCCGCCGGAAGGTGAAATGTCCTTTCACGGCGTCTTCTGTGATATTCAAGATTTCGTCAACAAACAAGAACGGTTTGTCATACGGCAGTTTCGATATGAGCTCACGGCTTACCATTGCAGCAACACGCGTTGCGCCGAAAATCCGGGGCCGAAACTGAGCATCAGTCCTGTCTCCCCTTTTTTAGGCTGGTTATCCATAATTTTTTCCAGGACATACAACACCGTCGCGCTGGACATGTTGCCGTACAGCCGCAGGATTTCCTTGGTGGCATCGATGTCCTTTCCGGAATCGGCGAACAATTTCTCTACCGTCTGGACGATTTTCCGCCCGCCAGGATGGAAGACCAGATGTGAGACATCGTCAATCGTCAGTCCGTGGGCAGCGAGGAACGGATGCACAATCGTCCCGAAATGCGCCGCGATGGTGTCGGGTACTTCCACGTCCAGCACCATTTTCAGCCCATTATTGGTGAGTGCGAAACCCATCATGTGTTCGGCCTCGAAAAAGTGGTACATGCCGTCGCCGATGATTTCCGGACCGTGGTCGCTTTCATCGGAAGACAACAGCACGCAGGCCGCACCATCGCCGAAAATGGCCGCGCTCACGATGTTGGGCATCGAAAAATCGTCCAACTGAAATGTGGCCGTGGGCGACTCGATGGCGATGACTGCCGCCCGTTTGCCCGGATTCGCCTTCAGGAAATTTCGGGCGTAAATCATCCCGGAAATCCCGGCGGCGCAACCCATCTCGGTTACCGGAAGCCGCACGATGTCTTGCCGCAACGGCAGTCTGTTCACCAGGTAGGCATCCAACGACGGAATCATGATGCCCGTACAACTGACGGTGATGATGTAGTCCAGCGATTCGGGAAGCCATGACGCTTTTTCCAAGGCTTTCCGGAGCACTTTTTCCCCGAGAATGATGGCCTCGCGGCAATAAATGGCGTTCTTTTCCTCGAAAGACGTGGCGGTGAAAACTTCCGTCGGTTCCATAATGGAATACCGCCGGTCCACGGATGCGCCTTCGAAAATCTTTTTGACTTTCCGGATAAAACGCTCGTCTTGCCCTGAAAGCCAACCGTCCAGAAGCGGCAACACTTCCTCGGTCGACCGGGAATACTTCGGCAATTCATGCACGGCGGCGATGACTTTTGCACTCATAAGGTGATGATCCATTGGTATCGGAACGCCCATTTCCAGCGGATAACGGCATTCCGGAAACCAAGTTTGTTAGACAATTGTTCGAGTTCGCGTTTTTTGAAACCACGCAGGATAGACACCAGGCCGTCTTCCCGCGACATGTGATTCAGCCGGCAAACGAAGGCCAATCCCTGAAACAACCGGTACGCCAATGCGCTGCGCTGCAAGTCGTTGATGACTATTCCTATTTTTGCCCGTTGCTGGAACACGTCCATCAACGATAGGATTTCCGACTCATCAAAGTGATGCAATGTCAGCGTCGCCAGTGCGATATCGTATTCCAGATCGGCGAACCCAGTGGAGAAAACATCCATACAAATTAATTCAATGTTCGGATGGTCTTGTGACAGTTGACGTGCATAGTCCACGGTGAACGCATTGGCATCGACGCCGATCAGTCTAAAATTGCGGTTGTTTTTACGGCCATAGTCGGCCAGTGCACGCAGCATGTCGCCGTTGCCGCAACCCACGTCGAGTATGGTGATTTCTTTTTCAACAGGCATATTTCGGAGCAACTGCGCCACGCCTTGCAGCGTTACTTGATTTCCGCCCAGGAAACGGTTGATGGCCGCGATTTTATCGAGTGCGTCACGGAGCGTTTCGCCCGAAAGGCTGAAATCGTCCATGATTTCGGCGGTTTGTACGCGTGATGTGGTGTCGATGCTCATTTTGCCGAAGGTAAAGGTTTTCCGTGGGTTTTCCTGATGATGCCGGAAAGCAATCCAGGAAACCTCGTCAGGATTTGCATGGCGATGGCTGAAAGTTTTTCGCTCCTGAGTATTCGCGCAATCCAACGTCCTGTTCTCAGGCGGCTTCGGAACGCGGCATTCCATTGCAAGACGTAGGTGTTTTCCATGGTTTTTCGTGAGGTTATTTTTCCGTCCATGTAATCGATGATGAGTTCGGAGGCGATTTTTGCGCTGTGTACGGCCATGGCCATGCCGTTGCCGCAAAGCGGATGGATCAAGCCTGCGGTGTCCCCGATCATCAGGATGTGATTTTCCACCGGAGACTTTTTCTCAAAGGAAATCTGGCTGATGGAAATGGGTTTAAACAACGGTTTCGAGGCGTTCAAAATCTGCCGCAAATGTGGATTTCCGGCCACAACTTTCTGCTGGAAATCATCGATGTCCCGATATTTCCTGAATACGTTTACATCGGCCATATAACATAGGTTGATGGCGCCGCTTTCTACCTTCGATACGCCGCAGTAGCCGCCCTTGAAGTTGTGCAAGGCGACAACGCCATCCGGGAATTCTCCGTGATAATGCGCTTTCACGGCCAGCCAATGCGCCGGTTTGGAAAGGAAATACCGCTTGAATTTAAGGTCGAGGTTGCCGCGTTTCCCGAATGCACCGAGCACGATCTCTCCCTGATAACTTGCGACTTCGGTAGTCACGGTAAACAGATCTTCTTTGAAATTTACGTCGGTGACTTTGCCCTGTATAATTTCGCAACCGTTCTGTTTGGCATGCCGCATCAAGGCTTCGTCCAGGGTGTGGCGGCTGATGCTGAAACCGCCGAGCGGCAAATCGGCAGTGAGAAGTTTCCCGTTTGTGGTGGAAATCGCCGTTTTTGAAATGGCGACCGGATGAAACGACGACAGATCGATACCAAGTGATTCGAAATACGGCAAGACTTCGTTGGAGATGTACTCTCCGCAAACTTTGTGTTTCGGGAATCCGTTCTTTTCGATGAGCGTCACCACTACTTTCGCACGACACAAATGGATGGCCGCCGTCAAGCCTGCCAATCCGCCGCCAATGATGATGACCCGTTTTCCCATTCGCCTAAATTAGCGAACGCAACCCGATTGGCGTTTACATAATTTAAAGTTTATTCGATACCTCCGAGCGTTACCGACAAAACGGCTTTTGTCGTTGCGCCAAATGTTTTTTCCTCGGGCTTCAGATACACGCGCTGTCTGATTTTCCGGGCCGATGATTGTCCATCCTGCGTCCATTCCAATGTATAAGTATCGAACCAATAGTCTCTGAAATACAGTGGTTTCGGCGTTTCCGGCTTAAACAAAAAGGTGAAGTCCCTTGCAGCGATATTATCCAGCAGATAGGACAACGGCATCGGATCATTTTTTTCGGTCAGAAAGTTGTCTATGAGCGTATTCTTGTCGTCGAACAACGCATAGATATTTTCCTTGAGCTGGGCCTGCAATTGTTTGTCGTCGGTCGCAGAAAGCAAGTTGAGATAGTGGTAGAAGTCGCCTATTTTCGCCACGGAATTCTCCTGATGCGCCTCGAGCATGGCTGCAGGGAAACGCGCTGAAAGCGATTGATTCTTGATGGATGAGTCAATATCCTGCGCCATGGCAATACCGGAAAACAGTAACAACAACAGCCATTTACTGCTGCGCCATCCGGATGAATTGTATTTTTTGGTCTGCTCCATGTGTGATTTCAATGATTTTGTATTGCCGCAAAGACGGCGTCGGGATGATGAGTTTCTGGGCGAATTCTTGTTTGTTGAAATATTCGGCACCGAGGTTGTTCTTCAGCATGATGATGACTTCCAAATCGTTGGATAAAATCTTGTCGAGCTGCACCTTCCGGGTTTCCCAATCTTTGATGTCGGATTGCATAAACGCTTTGAGCATCATGGCCTGATCGTTGGGCGTCACCTTGATTTCAGTCGTATTCGATTTCGGATCCACAACTACTTTCTTCGTTTTGTAATACGGGCTTTTCACCACTAAAGTGGTTTTGGCCTCGCCCGGCACCACGACAGAACCTTCCTGCATTTGCAAGGGTTTCTCCCCCACCGGATCGGCTTCGAAAACCTTTACGTCTTCGGCGGGCAAAGGCTTTCCGGTATATTGGTCGGTCACTTTGATTTGTTTGGCCGGTTGCGCCCGATCCGAGAAAACCACCAGCAAAATGGTTGTCAACAATAGACCTATGCCGAGAATCAAAAACCAAATACGAAACTTTTTTTTGGGTTGTATGGCTGCAGGTTCGTGTGAAAATTCGTCCCAACCCGAATAACCGCAAAACCTGGAAAAAATATCAAGCATGTCTTTTCTGGGCAGCTTCTCGTTTTCGGCCGGTTTCAAATGTGTGTACACCCATTTTTCACTGACGGTTTCACGCAGGTTGTCTTCAATGAGCGCAATCAAGTTCTGGATGTCCTGCGACGAGAATGACTTCCAGTCGGCGCCCGAATACGGATAATGCTTCCGGTACTCCGAAAGCACTTGCTGTTTCAATCGCGCGAAATGTTCCAATCCTGTCATCGGCTAGCCAAATGTAACGAACAGACGAAAATCCGTTGCTGTAAATGTACTGTAAAACGTTGAAAATTCTTTACAGTGCATCGTCAGGGGTTTTGCCATGCGGCTTTTTGCCATCGGGCGTAATCTTGCCCCATCAACTTTAAATTTTTACATCATGAAAAAAATGATTTTTACAGCCTTGCTATTGGCTTCGTTTATCGCTTCGGCACAAGATTCAGGGAACGCCAACTACGGCAACAACCGCTACGTATCGCCACAACAAGGCACCTATCCGGTAACGTCGTCCACGATGGACGAAATGACCATCACGATCCGCGGGTTGTACAACGAAAAAGCGACGGCGAAAATCGCTACGTTCAGCATCCTGCAAGTCGGGAAAACCGCCGAGGAAACCACCAGTCTCATGGATGAACGCATCGCCAAAGTCGTGGCCGACCTGCAAAGTTTCGACAAGACGATCGAGGTCGTGACCGACATGATTTCCTTCGTCCCGACTTATGCCTATGAAGTCGAGAAGAAAATCTTCAACCCAAAGACCTACAATGAAAAGCCGACGGGTTTCGAACTGAAGAAGAATCTCATCATTAAATTCGGACGCACCAACGACATGGAAAAAGTACTGGCCGCCTGCGCCAAACAAGAGATTTACGACCTGGCGAAAGTGGATTACGCCACGGTGAACTACGACCATATCCATGACTTCATGCAGAACAAGGCCATCGAGGAATTCAAGCAGAAACTCAGCAACTATTCGATGATCATGAATACCGACCTCACCAAGAAAGAAAAAATTTTACAGGAAGCCTACAATGTGACCTACCCAATGGAAAGCTACCGCAGTTACCAAGCGTTTGCGGCAGCCAGCGTAAATGCGGGTGCTAAGGATGTGGTGAATTCGGTGGTGAAGAACACCACGCAGTTCTATGACCGTGTGCCGCTCAAACAACACACGTTCGTAGTAGGCGCCGATATCACTGAACCGACCATCCAAGTGCATTACGAAATGACGGTGCGCATCAAACTTCGCGAAGATCAATTGCCGAAGAATACCATCATCAAGAACAATAAGTACTTTGTCATCACGGCCGCCGGCGACATCAAGCCACTGAATATTTAAGAATTGGTGCGGAATTCCCGTAACGGCCTAATCGTTACCGATCGTAGGTTAGCACCGGGAAGGGGAAAGCTGCGGGTTCCCTTAATGAAAAGAAGGCAAGATGTGTTACGGGAAACCCGTAAATTTTGTTAAACGTTTTTAGAGAGCCCAATTCAAAATAGGCGCGAAGACTACATAGTCGCCTTGTGTGCTGAAGGATTTCCGCCACGATCGTCACACTTCGCAAAAACACATCACCAAAACCGCTGCCCTAGAAATCTATAGGCAGCGGTTTTTCATATTGTTTCAAATTAGTAGAATTCCCCGAAATGCCACAAGATACCGCTTGGGTCGTGCAGGAAACACTCCCTGCCCCATTCCATCTCGTGGACCGGAAGTACGCGGACACCAGGAAACTTTTCCGGTAAGTTTAACGCCTTTAGTTGTTGGTAAAAAGCCGGAACGTTTTCGATTTCCATGAACACCATCGTGTTGTCTATCCAGTCCTTGACGTACGCATCTTGCAGGTAAAACGCAAAGTTGCCCGTCTTGAATACCGAAAATCCGTTGGCGAGCTCAATTTCCTTGAACCCCAGTTCGCGGTAAAACCGTTGGGACGTTTCAAAGTCTGCCGCACCGATGAACGGCCTAATCGATTTCACGTTATCCATCATAAGCGTCCGTTCTTGATTTCTTCGACGATTTCCGGGTTCAACAAAGTCGATATGTCGCCGAAGTTAGAGAAATCGCCCTCGGCCACTTTGCGTAAGATCCGGCGCATGATTTTCCCAGAGCGGGTTTTCGGCAAGCCTGATACGAACTGGATTTTATCGAGTTTCGCGATTGGCCCGATCTGGTCGGCGATCAATTGGTTGATTTCTTTCGACAAGTTGTTGCGGTCGCGGCCTTCGCCGATGTCTTTCAGGATGATGTAGCCGTACAAGGCATTGCCCTTGATGTCATGCGGGAAACCTACGATGGCACTTTCCGCGACGGCCGGATGTTCGTTGATGGCGTCCTCGATTGGCGCCGTGCCGAGGTTGTGGCCCGAGACGATAATGACGTCGTCCACGCGGCCGGTGATGCGATAGTATCCGACTTCATCACGCAACGCGCCGTCGCCCGTAAAATATTTACCGGGAAACGTAGAAAAATACGTGTCTTTGAAACGCTGGTGGTCGCCCCAGATGGTACGCGCCATCGATGGCCACGGATATTTGATACACAAGCTGCCTACCACTTGGTTGCCCTCGATTTCATTGCGCTTTTCATCCATAAGCACCGGTTGGATGCCCGGAAGCGGCAAGGTCGCATACGTTGGCTTGGTTGGCGTAACGAACGGCAACGGCGAAATCATGATGCCACCGGTTTCAGTCTGCCACCAAGTATCCACGAGTGGGCAACGCTTCCCGCCGACATGGTCGTTGTACCAATGCCATGCTTCTTCGTTGATGGGTTCGCCCACGGAACCGATGACTTTAAGCGAACTCAGCGGATACTTCTGCACGTATTCCAAACTTTCCTTGGCCAGGGCGCGGATCGCGGTTGGTGCAGTGTAGAATTGGTTGACGTTGTGTTTTTCGATGACTTCCCAGAATCGGCTGAAATTCGGGTATGACGGCACGCCCTCGAAAATCACGGTCGTGGCACCATTGAGCAGTGGCCCATAAACGATGTAGGAATGTCCGGTAATCCAGCCGATGTCGGCCGTGCACCAAAACACGTCATTGTCCTGATAGTTGAAGATATTTTTGAAGGTGTAAGCCGTGTAAACCATATAACCGGCCGTGGTGTGCAACATGCCTTTAGGCTTACCGGTTGAGCCCGATGTGTACAAAATAAACAACGGATCCTCAGCGTCCATGATTTCGGCCACGTTATTTGTGGAGGCTTTATCCAAGAGCGGTTGCAGCCATTGGTCGCGGCCGTCTTGCATCGGTACGGCTTCATTGGTGCGTTTGGCTACCAGCACTGTGGTTACGGTCGGGCATTGTTGCAGCGCTTCGTCCACGATACCTTTCAGGTCAACGGTTTTGTTGCCGCGGTAACTGCCGTCTGAGGTGATCACCATTTTACATTCGCAATCATTGATGCGTGAGGCCAATGCCGATGATGAAAATCCGGCAAAAACGACCGAATGAACTGCACCGATTCTCGCGCAAGCCAAGACAGATACCGCCAATTCTGGAATCATCGGCAGGTAAATGCAAACGCGGTCGCCTTTTTTGATGCCTTGGTCCCGCAGGACGTTTGCCATTTTACAAACGCGTTCGTGGAGTTCGTTGTAGGAAATGTGCAACGCTGGCTCGTCGGGGTTGTTCGGTTCGAAGATGATGGCGGTTTTATCGCCGCGTTTGGCCAAATGCCGGTCGATGCAATTCTTGACGATGTTGACCTTGGCTCCCTTGAACCATTCCACGCGTGCATCGGCCATGTCGTATTCCACGACCTTTTCCCATTGTTGGTACCAGACGAAGTTTTCACTGGCCACGCGGCCCCAGAATTTCTGCGGTTCGCGGATGGATTTTTTATAATGTTTGAAGTATTGTTCGAGGTTTTTTATTTTGTAATAACTCATCTCCGGTAGGGTTTAAAATGTAAATATACTAAAGCTTGCGGCTCGTTTCGGTGTATTCTTGCTGATTTGGTATAGCTCACGACACTTGTTCGCGGCGGTATTTGGCCAAAGCATGCTGGATTTCGCCGATGATGGCTTCGTCGTCTATCGTCGATGGCAAGGCGAAGGTTTCGCCATCTACAATGGCACGGAGCAATTTGCGCAGGATTTTACCCGAACGCGTCTTCGGAAGCCGCTGCACGACGACAATGCTACGCAGCGAAGCCACGGCACCAATCTGTTCACGCACCAATTGCACGATTTCGTGTTCGATTTTAAATGGCGGGCTGTCATCGCCTGCCTTAAGTACGACAAACCCGAACGGCACTTGCCCTTTCAATTCGTCGTTGATGCCTACTACGGCACATTCTGCCACGTGATGGTGTGTGGAAACCGCTTCTTCCATGTCGGCGGTAGAAAGCCTGTGCCCGGCTACGTTGATCACATCGTCCACACGTCCGGTGATGTAGCAATAGCCGTCGGTGTCTTTGTAACCGCCGTCGCCGGCCAGATAATAACCTTCGAATTTACTGAAATAACCGGCCTTGAATCTGGCCTCATTCTCCCAAAGCCCGAGCATATTCCCAGGCGGCAACGGCAATTTGATCACGACCAAACCTTCTTCGCCCGCCGGTAACTCCTGCCCTGCTTCGTTAAAAATCCTGATGTCGTAACCGCACACGGGTTTGGTCGCAGAACCGGGCTTGATCGGCAACGGTTCCAAGCCCATCTGGTTGGCGAGCATCGGCCAGCCGGATTCTGTTTGCCACCAATGGTCGATGACCGGAACCGGAATATGGCTTCGGTACCATTCCAGCGTTGGGACGTCGCAACGTTCACCGGCGAGGAATTGGTATTTCAGACAAGTCAAGTCGTAATTCTTGATGAGCAGTCCGTCTGGATCTTCTTTCTTGATAGCGCGGATGGCCGTGGGCGCGGTGAACATGACCCGGACTTTATGGTCTGCGATGACGCGCCAGAACGTACTCGCATCCGGCGTACGCACCGGTTTTCCTTCAAAAATGACCGTGCTGTTCCGGTTCAACAATGGCCCGTACAAAATGTAGCTGTGGCCTACCGCCCAGCCCATATCCGAAGCCGCCCAGAACGTCTCGCCCGGTGCCGAATCGTAAATGTATTTCATCGAGAACAACAACGCCGTGGCATACCCGCCGGTGTCGCGAACGATACCTTTGGGTTTCCCGGTCGTGCCTGATGTGTATAAAATGTACAACGGATGATGGCTTTCCACCGGCACACAGTCTGCCTCTTCGGAGCCATATACCAATGCACCATAATCCACATCGTATTTCTTGAACGGCACACGCGCGCCCAGTTTTCGGTTCAGGACGATGACTTTCTCCGGTTTATATTCCGCGACTTCGATAGCTTCATCCACCAGCGGTTTGTACGCGATTAACCTGTCGATCTCTATTCCGGACGACGCCGTAATGATCACTTTTGGCTTGCAATCGTCGATGCGTACGGCCAGTTCGTGCGGCGCAAATCCGCCAAAAACCACCGAATGGATCACGCCGATCCGCGCACAGGCCAGCATCGCAAACGCCGTCTGCGGAATCATCGGCATATAGATAATCGCCGTGTCGCCTTTCCCGAAACCGAGCGCCTGCAAGCCACCGGCGAGTTTGGCCACTTCGGTCTTGACTTCATTAAAGGTATATTTCTTTACGGTTTGTGTCACCGGCGAGTCGTAAATCAGGGCGATGTCGTTGCCATGGCCGTCGGCGATGTGTTTGTCTATGGTCAGGTAGCACATATTGAGCGTACCGTCCGGGAACCAAAGCGGATAGCCGTTTTCGTCTTTTCCCAATACGACCTGTGGCTTTTCGTACCAATCGATGCGCGATGCCTGCTCACGCCAGAAATCTTCCGGCTGCTCGAGACTGTATTTGTAAAATGATTCGTAATTCATGATGTTGTCGTTAAGGTTCGAGCAAAGCATCGGCCTGCTCCAGTAGTTTTTTGATGGAAAATGGTTTGGTCATATAGGCGTCGGCGCCGAGCTGTAGTCCTTTCTCGATTTCGGCTTCCTTGCTCTTGGCCGACAGGAATAAAATCTTGCACCGCCCCAGCTTCGGGTTTTGCTTGATTTGCGTTACCGTGGCGTAACCGTCCACGTGTGGCATCATGATGTCCAGGATGATCAAATCGGGTGTTTGTTGCTCCAGGATGTCGAGCGCTTCCTGTCCGTCACGGGCAATGAAAACCTCGAAATTGTTCTTGCGGAAGGTGTATTCCAGCGCCATGACAATGTTCGGTTCGTCGTCAACAATCAAAATCTTTTTCATATCGTATGGTTTGGTAAACTGAACAGGAACGACACGCCGTTGTCCGGATGGTTTTCTACCCAGATACGGCCTTGGTGCGCCTCGATGATTTGGCGCGAAATGGCCAGTCCAAGCCCGCTTCCCACCGGTTTGCGGATGTTTTGCTGTCCAGATTGGTAAAATTTATCGAATATCGCCTCGGTGTCTTCCTCATTGATGTTGCGCCCGTTGTTGTACACGCGCACCAGTACCGATTCATCGTTTCCGGTTACCGTAACCTTGATCTCGCCGTCTTTTTCCTTGCAGAACTTGATGGCGTTCGAGAACAGATTCGTCAGGACTTGGATGATGCGTTCCTGGTCATAATAGCAATCGACCCCGGTATTTTTGCCCTCGAATGTAAAACGGATGTCTTTGTTGGCCATCAATTGTTGCAGCGGCTGCGCGGCTTTGTTGATGGTTTCGCAAAGATTCGCTTCTTCCAGATGCAGGGTTTGCCGCCCGCTTTCGAATTTTTCCAGATCGAGGATTTTGTCGATGAGCCGTCCGAGCCGATCTGATTCCGAAATGATATTGTCCAGGAACTGTTTGCGCAGCGCTTCCGGGATTTCGTCGTCGTCCTGCAGGATTTCGGTGGCCGCGCGGATGGCCGTAATCGGGGTGCGCAATTCGTGGGTCACCGTGTCGAGGAATTCGTCTTTTTGCTTGTCTTTATGGACCAGCGCCGCATTCGCGTCCTGCAGTTGCTGTGAGATTTCACGCAATTCCCTGGAGGTTTCCTCGAGCTTTTTGTTGGTCATGATCGTGCCCTGCGATTCTTCGAGCATGCGCAATACTTCCGGCAGGCTGATTTTGTCTTCCTTGGTGACGCCCTCGATCAGGATTTTGGCCGATGCCGTCCCGATGGAACCCGTGAGCAGGTTTTCGGCAAACTTGATCAGCCTGGCATCGGCGTTGGTCACGTCTTTCCCGATGTTGTATTTGCGTTTGAAGATGTCCATGGCGCGCGCGGTTTTTTCCTCGCCCAAAAAGCGGCGCAGCACCTTCTCGATGTCGGCGATGTAAGCCGTGCCTTTCCAGACGAACGCATTCTCGTGGTTGTTGATGTAACGGTCGATATCGACATACATCTCGGCATAATTGCGCTCGCGATAATTGCCCTTGAAACTGACCGAAACCACCAGAAAAACCAGTGTATTCACCAACAAACTCCAGAACAGCGCGTGCGGTACCGGTTCAAGGTAGTTTAACCCGAACAACTGGAAAGGTCTCAATAGTTCAACCCCGAACGGCCCATTTTCCACAAAAGTGCTTTTCGGGTCAAACCCTTCGAGGAAAGTCGGCAATAACAAGGTATAGATGCAGACGGCCAGACCCGACAGAATACCCCAAAGCGCGCCTTTGAATGAGCCGCGTTTGTAAAACATCGCCCCGAAGAACGACGGCCCGAGTTGCGCCACGACGGCAAAGGAAATCATCCCGACTGATACGAGCGAGAAGTCAGCGATGAAGTATCGGTAATATACATAAGCCAAGATAATCATGGAGAAAATCCCGATGCGTCTGATGCGTACGATGCGGCGGTTGTTGCGTTCACGGGAATCGGCCTGTAACGACCCCAGCAACCCGTACGGAATAAGCAAGTTATTCCCGAGCATGATGGACAACGCAATCGACGAGACGACGATCATGGAAATCGCAGCCGAGAATCCGCCCAAAAACACGAGCACGGTCATGAACTTGTTGCCGAGACTCTGGGGAATGAGCAGCGAATATAAATCGGCATTCGTGTTTTGCCCGTCGAACATGATGTTGCCGCCCCAAGCAATTGGGTAAACAAACAAGTTAAACAAGAGCAAATACAGCGGAAACAACCAAATGGCGGTGCGTACATGGCGTTCGCGGCTGTTCTCGACGATGGACATGTGGAATTGCCGCGGCAAGACGAATATCGCGAGGAACGACAACACGCATAGCATGAACCAATTCATGCCGCCTTCCAGGCCGTTGATGGTATTTTTCTCCACGAAACCAGGAAGTTTTGACGCTTGCCGGTAAATGTCATCGAAACCATTGAAGACAAAGAACGTGATATAAATGCCCACGATCAGGAAAAACACCAGCTTGATGACGGATTCCAGCGCCACGGCGGTGACGATGCCTTTTCGTTTTTCGGATGCATCCACGTAACGTGTGCCGTAATAAGAAGCGAATAACGCCAAGATGAATGCCACATAAGAAGACGAATCAAGCAGGATGTTGTCTGAATTCTCGGTGCCGGTCACCACGTGGAATGTCTCGGAAATTGCCTTGAGCTGCAACCCGATGTAGGGCAAAATCGCCAAGAGTGCGATCACCGTCACCAAAGCGCCGAGCAAACGGCTGTTGCCATAACGGAGCGAAATGAAATCGGCAATACTCGCCATTTTATTGACCCGCGAAATCCGGATGATTTTTTTCATCACGTAAATCCAGGCCGGGAAAATGATCACCGGACCCAAATAAATCGGGATGTAATTCAATCCTGATCGAGCCGCCAGCCCGATGCTTCCGTAGTACGTCCAGGCCGTGCAATACACCGCCAAAGACAACGAATACACGTACGGGTTGTTCGTCCACTTGGAGTTGCGCTTGCGCTCCGCCCATTGCGCCACGAAGAACTGCAAGGCCAGATACACCAGCAAAATCGACAATAAACCCAGATTACTCACCGTATCGCTTGATTATGATCAATGAAACAATGGCCGACATTCCCCAAACTGAAAACACGTAAAACAATATGGCCGGAATACCGAGGACGCTACCGGCCGAATTGAATAGCAATATCAATGGCATGTTGAGCGCCATCACTAAGATCACGCTGATGAGCATCAGTTTTTGGATATGTCGCTTCTTCATGGCAAAAAGGCTCCGCCGTAGCGGAGCTTTCTTTACAGGTTATACGTTTGTCAATCTTTGTATTCGTCGCGCAGGGCGTAAAACCCGAACACGGCCAGGCCAAGGCATACCAGCGGCATTAACACGAAAAAGATGATGATACCGAACACCAAGTCGTCTTGTTTGCCCGAAGTCAGTTTCGGGCCGAAAATATCGATGCAATAGTACGCCGTGAGCACCGCCATTACGATCCAGACGCTTCCTAAAATTCTTTTGAGTGCATTCATGATAATGAGATTAGTCGTGAATAGTATTGATTTTCTTGTCGATGTAAATCATCCCGATAACGAAACAGACACCCGCGATGATGATCGGGTACCACAAGCCTTCGAGATAGAATTCCGGGTCGCCGGCGTCTTTGGCCGTGGTCACGAAATAAGTTGAAATGGCCGGCAGCAAACCGCCGAAGATGCCGTTGCCCACGTGGTACGGCAATGACATCGATGTGTATCGGATTTTGACCGGGAACATTTCCACCAGGAATGCCGCAATCGGTCCGTACACCATCGTCACGAAAATCACTTGGACGAACACCAGGAAAATCAGCATCCATTTGTCTGAGCTGTTGATGGTCTTGGTGACTTTGGTGTCGACTTTATCCTTTCCGTCGTCGGCCTTGAGGCGTACTCCGTTTTCCATATGGACGGTTTTCACTTCCTCGAAAGCGGTACCATCGGCGTACATCTTCGTGGTGGTATAGATGGAGTCTTTTTTCGTCGCATCGATGTCCTTCACAGAGGCAACGAGTTTGGTCTGATCCACCAATTCGGTTTTTACAGAGACGTCTGTGGCATTGTACATCGCTTTATAAATCGGTCTGTACAGGACGATGGCCAACAGCATGCCCGCCATCATGATGCTTTTTCGGCCCATTTTATCGCTCAACCAGCCGAAGACTACGAAGAATGGCGTGCCGCACAACAGCGCGATACCCAAAAGTGTATCGACCTGCGACGATTCAACATTCATGACGGTTTTCATGAAGTTCATCGCGTAGAACTGGCCGGTATACCAAACCACGCCCTGGCCCATGGTGGCGCCGAACAGCGCGAGCAGGACGAATTTGAGGTTGTATTTGTTGCCGAAACTTTCCTTGAGCGGGTTGACCGAGGTTTTTCCTTCGGCCTTGGCCTTGGCGAACACCGGCGATTCGTGCATGTTCTTGCGGATGATGTAAGACACCATGACCATCAGGATCGATACCCAGAACGGTACGCGCCAACCCCATTCATCAAATGCTTCTTTTGACAACAAGGTTTTGGTAGCCAAGATGACCATCAGCGACACGAACAGACCGGCCGTGGCTGTGGTCTGGATCCAGGATGTCCAATACCCTTTCTCGCCTTTCGGGGCATGTTCGGCCACATAGGTTGCCGCGCCGCCATATTCGCCGCCCAGGGCCAAACCTTGCAGCAAGCGCAGGATCAAGACCAGTAACGGCGCCATAAAGCCAATCGTTTCATAACTCGGGATACAACCAATCAGGAACGTCGCGCCGCCCATCAATAACAGCGTGACCATGAAGGTGTATTTGCGGCCGATCAAGTCGCCCAAACGTCCGAAGAACAATGCGCCGAACGGACGGACCACGAAGCCTGCCGCGAAAGTGGCCAAAGTCGAGAGGAATGCGGCCGTTGGGTTGTCAGCCGGAAAAAATTTGGTTGAAATCACGACGGCCAAACTGCCGAAGATATAGAAATCATACCATTCGATAAGTGTCCCGACCGACGAGGCCGAAATCACTTTCCAGATCCCTTTAGTTGATTTTTTGCTCATAATATTTTGTTTTGGTTTATAGGTAAATCTGCAATTGCAGGATAATATCTCCTTTCATGCCGCCTATCTCATCGGCTGCCGTATAAACTGGACGTGCCGAATACTGTGCGGTGATCTTGGCGTGATGTCCTTCGAGCAGGAAATTCGCACCGAGGTCATACTGTGTCGAAGCCTTGTCCAGCGCCTCGAAATTCTTGTACGTGAACGCCCCGAATGGCTGCACGCGAACCTTTGGCTTTTCGGCTTTGCACGGCAAGAGGAAACCGGCCTGCGTGTACCAGATGGTTCCGGTCCCGATGGCGGCCTGCGTATTTCCGGCACCGGCCAATGCGCGGTCTCCGGTGAAACTTGCGTCGGCCACGCCAGGATTCATGATTCCAATATTACGCAAATAATTTGGGCCGAAGTCATAGTGGTAAAAAACGCTGTACGCCGTCACGGCCATCTTGTTTTCCTTCTTGCCTACCGGAAGGTCGGCGAACACATCGGCAGCCAGTAAATTGATGTCGTGCTTCCTGACATTGCCGTTGACCGACGAGCGCGTGGCATCGGCATTCGTGTAAAAACCCGCGCCAATGTTGAATACTTTCTTCGAGCCGAGATACGTTCCGACTTTGTACGGCAGTAAATTGGATTCGCTATCTAGGAACTGGTATTCAAAATAACCTGCCTTAGACCATTTCGTATTGCCGTTGTTGTCTACGGCTACGGCCGCGTCTTCCGAAGTAACGTCCGTTGGTGTCAAGTTGGTGGCGAAAGGTTTGTTGAAACTCAAGCGGTATTCGAATTTGCCGTACTTGCCTTTGGCGAAGATACCCATTTGACGGCCGAATTGATCTGAGTTATCAATCAGCGGCCAGTTGAAGATGGGCGCGTCGATGGTGAGGAAGTTCAGTGTGGAAGCCATCGTCTCGCGCGACAAGCCCATGTAATAATGCAAGCCGCCGCCCAAAGACAAACTAAACTTCTGCTTTTCCGTGGGCAGGATTACGGCATATTCATTCCAGGCATCATGAAAGAACAGTCCCGGCTTCTTGCCCACGCCGTATCCGCCGGTGTTGGCCGAGCCAGATGCGCCGCCGGTGTCGAACACCTGGTTGTTTATCCCGAAATGCGTCACGATCATAAAGCGTTTTGAAAGTTGGAAATACGTCAGCATCCTGAGCCTGCGGTTGCCGATGTCGGTCGTGGTCGAAGCGCTCTCGTCGCCTACCATCGTGCCCGGATTGAGCTGCGTGGACCGCATCCAGATTTGGTTCCAGGCCAAGATGCGCATGTACTTGCTGCCGTCTTCATTAAGGTTAAATTTCATGCCCGGACCGTAGTCGGTCGAGCCCTGCCCCATGCCATACCAACAGGACAGCAGAAGCAGCAAGGTGATTTTCATTTTTTTCATAGGGATTCAGTGTTTGGTTTCTACGGCCAAATTCCTGTTTCATCGCCCTGAAAAAAATTTCCATCTATATTTTTGTAAAATGGTATAGTTATCTACTGACGGAAACGCTCCCACTTGATGAGCATGAACTTGTCTCCCAACTCTGTGATAATCATGCCTGTGCCCGTCATGTGGCTTTTGTCGGCCAGGTATTCTACGAGCTCGGCATGGTTATAAATTTTATACGTCGGGTGATAATCGGCGTTCTCCGGACGCTTCACTTTGTAGGTCTTTACCCAGCTGCTCACCGTAACGTGCGATACCCCGAGAATACGCTCGATCTCGCGTAAGCTCATTCCTTCCAAATAGAGCTGCAAGGCTTTGGTCACGTAATAATTATCGATTTTCTTTCCGAGCTTGTTGACCGAGAAATGATACTGGCAACGCTTGCACAAATACCGCTGACGGCCTTTAACCACGCCGCTTTTTACAATATTTTCATTGCGGCATTTAGGACATGTAGGGATCATGTATATTAATTTTGCGTAAATATCTCAACTTAGCAACTTCCGTCTTGTGACATTCGTCACTATTTCAGCATTTTAATAGGGATTTCTTTGGATAATCCGTGAAATACTGCGTAAACACCAGTATTTTTTGATTTCTACGTACAATGGTGATTTTTGAGAATGGTCTGCAATTTCTTCCACCGTCGCAATGGCATTTTTTGAGAATTTCACTTTATTTGTAGAAACAACAGACCAATGCAATTTAACCCTACCGAACTGGAGCAATCGGCTATCTATAAATTGCTTTCGGGTGCCGTGATTCCGCGTCCCATCGGATGGATTTCCTCGGTCTCGGCCAGCGGCCTGGTCAATCTCGCGCCTTTTTCTTTCTTTAACGCGATAGGAGACGATCCGCCGCACGTGATGTTTTCGACCGTGCGTACGGGCAACCAAAACAAGGATACGCTCAACAACGTCTTGGAAACGAAGCAGTTCGTGGTCAATATGGTCACCGAGGAAACCGTTGTCCAGATGAATGAAACAGCCAATGTCGTGGCGCCGGAAGTCAACGAATTTGACATCGCAGGGTTAACGCAAGTGCCGTCGGTACTGGTCAAACCGCCGCGCGTCAAGGAAAGCCCGATACAATTTGAATGTGAACTCGTGCACCATTATGCGCTGGAAGGGCATCAGTTTGGCGGTGCCGTGCTGATGGTCGGGCGCATTGTGATGTTCCATTTCGACGAGTCGGTTTTGCTGGATAATTACAAGATTAATATGGACACGTATCGACCGGTAGCGCGTATGGCGGGCTCCAACTATACCAAGATCGGCGAGGTGTTCTCAATAAAAAGGAACGTTTAATTTTTTATGGCAACTGCCGTTTTCGCAAACGGCACCGGGCTATCCGCTTCAATCTTTCGGCTTGCGCCAGTAATCGCACTGAACCTAGAGGCATTTCGCTTCGCGCAACCCAAAAGGATTTCCGCTGCTATCCCTGTTGCACCCCAACCTGATGAAAATTACTGTTATTGGCGGCGGTCCGGGTGGCCTTTACTTTTCCATCCTGACCAAGAAAGCGATCCCAGATTGCCAGATCGATGTGTACGAACGCAACAAACCCGACGACGCGTTCGGGTTCGGCGTCGTGTTTTCGGACGAAACCCTGAGCGAATTCCTCAACCGTGACCCACGTTCTTACGAACTTATCCGGAGCCGTTTCGCCTATTGGGATGACCTGGATGTCGTGCGCAACGGCGAATCGGTACGCATCACCGGCAACGGCTTTTGCGGCTGCTCCCGGAAAACGCTGTTGCAATTGCTCCAGCAGCGCTGCCGCGAAGAAGGCGTCAACCTGCATTTCGAGCACAATGCCGACGACCTTTCGCAATTCACGGATTCAGACATCATCGTGGCCTGCGACGGCATCAACAGCGGCATCCGCGAACAATTCGCCACTGAATTCGGGACGCATATCGAGATGAAACGCAACAAGTTCGTCTGGCTCGGCTCGACAAGGCCGCTCGATGCCTTTGCGTATTTCTTCCGCACCACGCCGTACGGAACATTTGTCGCGCACACCTACCAATACGAAGAAGGCATGAGCACCTGGATTTTCGAATGCGCACCCGAGACTTGGGAACGCGCCGGTTTCGAAACCCAGAATGAGGAAGACACGATCGCGAAACTCTCGGAACTTTTCGCCGCGGAACTCGCCGGACATCCGCTCATTTCCAACCGTTCGCACTGGCGGCAATTTCCTTATATCACTAATGACAAATGGCACCACGGCAACATCGTCCTGCTGGGCGACGCCAAGGCTTCGGCGCACTACTCCATCGGCTCCGGCACCAAACTCGCCATGGATTGCGCCATCGGCTTGTCTGATGCGGTTATCGCCAATCAGGATAACGTGGAAGCGGCTTTCGAACAGTACAACCAAACCCGTCGTGGCCGCGTGGAAACCATCCAGCATGCCGCAAACGTATCGCTCGACTGGTTCGAACACATGGACCGGCACGTACAGCATCCGTTCATGCAGTTCGCTTTCGGGGTAATGACACGCGCCAAAAAAGTCACGTTTGAAAATTTATCGATACGAGACAAGTCTTTTACAGACAAGGTTCTAGCTGGATTCAATTTAACCATCAATGCGAATTCTAAAACACCGGCGGCCTTTACATCGCTCAGGCTTCGCGGCGTGACTTTGCACAACCGGATCGCGATGGCACCCATGGAACAGCAATCGGCAAAAAATGGGATTGTCAACGATTGGCATCTCGTGCATTACGGCAGCCGCGCGTTGGGCGGTGTTGGGCTCATCATCACCGAACCGGCCGCGGTATCAGAAACCGGCAAAATAACGGATGGTTGCCCCATGATCGCGACGCCCGAACAAATCGCGGCATGGAAACGCGTCACCGATTTTACCCACCAGAACAGCAGCAGCAAAATCTGCGTACAACTTGGCCATGCCGGACGCAAAAGCGAGGTCAGGACGCCGCTCTCGCCTATTGCGGCTTCAGCCATCCCGTTCAGCGACAAACACCAAATGCCCGAGATGATGACCGACCAAGACATGGACAAAGTCGTCTCGCAATTCGTGGCTGCCGCCAAAAACGCCGATGAAGCCGGTTTTGACATGCTCGAATTGCAGGCGCATCACGGATTCCTGCTGGCGTCGTTCCTTTCGCCGCTCACCAACAGACGCAACGACGGTTACGGTGGCAGCATCCAGAACCGACTGAAATTTCCGATTCGTGTATTTTCAGAAGTACGAAAGATATTCCCTGCGTTGAAACCGATTTCGGTGCGCATTTCCGCATCAGACTGGGCCGAGGGCGGCATTACCGAGAACGAAGTGTTCTTCATCGCCGATGCCTTTAAGAAAGCAGGTGCCGACATCATTAGCGTTTCCACTGGTTACACTGTCGCGCATGAGCAGCCTCAGTATGGCCGTATGTGGCAGACGCCTTTTGCCGATGCCGTTCGCAACACCGTGCACATCCCGACGATGACCGCGGGTTCAATTACCGACATCGATCAGATCAACACCATCATATTGAACGGCCGCGCGGATATCGTGGCGTTGGGCCGACCGCTACTGCTCGATCCGGCTTTTGTTCGCCATGCCCAGGCCTATGAGCAATTCCCGGTATCGGATGTCGCACCACAATACCAATCGGGCGTAACGCCATTCTATCAAATGAAAGGCGCCGAACGTCGCGAAAAGGAACACATGAAGAAAGCGTTGAAACCGGAAAGCCACAAGAAATCTTGAAAAAATTGCTGTTCATATTGCTGTTGTCCCCATTGGTTTTTGCGCAAACCGAAGGCACGATTGACAGTGACGGCGCGAAACTTCACTACCGCATCTTCGGGAGCGGCCAGCCCGTTTTGATCATTAACGGCGGCCCGGGGCTAGATTCAGATGGTTTCGTTGGCTTGGCGCAGGCGCTTTCCAAGAACAACCAAACCATCATTTATGACCAGCGTGGCACTGGGAAATCGACCGTCAAGCCTATCAATCACTCGGCGATTTCGATGGACTTGATGGTAAATGACATTGAAAATCTCAGGAAACATCTCGGCATCGGACAATGGGTTGTGCTGGGGCATTCGTTCGGTGGTATGCTCGCGGCGTATTATGCCACCAAACACCCGGAACAAATTGCCGGCTTGATTTTTTCGTCCTCGGGCGGCATCGACCTCGGCCTTCGCGACTATGTAAATACCCGGATGAATAGCCTGCTGACCGCAGCCCAGCGCGATTCGCTGCAATACTGGAACAGGAAACTGTCCGCCGGAGACCATAGTCATACCGTAAGGATCGGGCGTGGCCGTGCCATGGCGCCTGCATATGTATACCGTAAAGAATTTGCCGAAAACATTGCACAGCGACTTGCCCAGACCAACCTGGACATCAACCGCATCGTCTGGGAAAACCTCGAAGCCATTCATTTTGACTGCGCCGGTGGCCTTGCATATTTCAATAAACCGGTACTCGTGCTACAAGGAAAAAATGATGTGCTCGAGGTGAAAACCGCCGAAAAAATCCATCGGGCTTTCAAAAAATCTAAATTGGTGCTGCTCGACGATTGCGGCCACTACGGCTGGCTCGATGCACCGACTGCTTATTTTTCCGCCATCGACCAATTCTTAAAATCTGTTTGACATGGTTCAATATCCAGACAATTTTGCCCACGACAACCTGCCGCCGAAACACCTGCAGCCCGATTATATTTTCGGACATACGGGTTTTGAATTTCCCGACGACCTGAATTGCGTGTACCGTCTGCTCGACCAACACATCGCCCAAGGAAACGGCCAACGCATCGCCATCAGGACGTTTGACCAAAACTGGACATTCCGCGATTTGTTTGAGAAAGCCAACCAGATTGCCCATGTATTGGTTGACAATATGGGTTTGGTTCCGGGTAATCGAGTGTTGATTAGATCAGCCAATAACCCGATGATGGTGGCGTGCTGGTTTGCCGTCATAAAGGCAGGCGGCGTGGTTGTGGCCACGATGCCGCTGCTGCGGGAAAAAGAATTGACGACGATGTGTGACTGCGCGGAAATCTCACATGCTTTGTGCGACTATCGTTTGGAAGATGAAATGCGTCAAGTCAAATCACCTTTCCTGAAACAAGTCATGACATTTGACGGCGAAGCCAAAAGCACGCAATCATTGGAAGCCGCGATGGCATCGAAACCTAAAAGCTTCGACAATTTTGGCTCGACGGCCGAAACCATCTGCCTGATCGGGTTTACGTCCGGCACGACCGGTTTGCCGAAAATGACCTCGCATTTCCATCGCGATATTTTACTGATATGCGAAGCGTTCCCGAAATATTCGCTGCAACCCATGCCAGATGATGTATTCACAGGCAGCCCGCCGCTCGGATTCACCTTTGGCCTCGGCGGTTTGGTGTTGTTTCCTTTTTATTATGGCGCATCGACGTTTCTCATCGAAAAGCCAACGCCCGAATTGCTGTTGCAAGCCATTCAGGATTTCAAGATTACGATTTGTTTTACGGCGCCTACCGCATGGCGTGTCATCACGACCAAAGTCAAGGATTACGACATTTCATCTTTGCGCAAATGCGTGTCGGCCGGCGAAACATTGCCGCTCAAAGTGTGGCAGGATTGGTATGATGCCACGGGTCTTAAAATAATCGACGGCATCGGCTCCACCGAAATCCTGCACATTTTCATTTCCTCGCACGAAGGCAACATGAAACCTGGCGCTACCGGATTGCCCGTCTATGGCTATGAAGCGAAAATCATCGGCCCCGACGGAAACGAATTGCCCGCAAACGAACCCGGAAGATTGGCGGTGCGCGGTATCACGGGGTGTAAATATTTGGCGCGTCCCGAAAAACAACAGGAATACGTCGAAAACGGCTGGAACATCACCGGCGACATTTTCAGGAAAGATGAAGACGGCTACTTTTGGTTCGTGGCCCGCGGCGACGACATGATCATTTCCTCGGGTTACAACATCGGCGCGACTGAAGTGGAAAGCGTACTCCTACTCCATCCTGATGTAGCCGAATGTGCGGTAGTTGGAATGCCGGACGAGGAACGCGGGATGTTGGTTTGCGCGCACATTGTGCTAAAGGATATGGCCAAAGCCAGTGATGATTTTTCAAAGGAAATCCAGGATTGGTTCAAGGAAAACGCGGCACCGTATAAATACCCGAGAATCATTAAATTTACCGAGACGCTTCCTAAAACGGAAACGGGAAAAATTCAGCGGTTTAAGTTAAAACAATCCCAGTCATGAGAAAAGCCTTCATCTGGTTCATCATCGGGCTGTTGCTGCTCACGGCAATCTTGACGTACATCAATTGGAAGTTCGTGTTTTTGCTGGTGTTCTTTCTGCCGCTGATCGTCATGGGTTTATACGACATGTTCCAGTCCAAACAAGCCATCAAACGCAATTTTCCGCTATTGGGCCGCATGCGATACTTGCTGGAAGGTTTTGGCCCGGAAATCAGGCAGTATTTCATCGAGAACAACACCGAGGGGAAACCCTTCAGCCGGTTGCAGCGAAGCCTAGTTTACCAGCGCAGCAAGAAAGAAAATGAAATGTTACCCTTCGGGACGCAGCTCGACGTGTATGACGAAGGCTACCAATGGGTCAACCACAGCATCAAGGCCGTGCCGTTCGGCGAAATCGATCAGAATCCCAAAGTGCGCATCGGGTCGTCGCAATGCACAAAACCGTATATGGCGAGTTTGCTGAACATCAGTGCGATGAGCTACGGATCGCTGAGCAAGAATGCCGTTTTGGCCTTGAACGCCGGCGCGAAACAAGGCGGCTTTTACCACAACACGGGTGAAGGCGGATTGTCTCCGTACCATTTGCAGGAAGGCGGCGACGTGGTCTGGAACATCGGTACGGGCTACTTCAGCTGTCGCGATGAATACGGGAATTTCTCCCGTGAGCATTATGAAAAACGCGCGCAACTCGACAACGTAAAGATGATCGAGATTAAATTCTCTCAAGGCGCGAAACCGGGGCACGGCGGTATTCTTCCGAAAGAAAAAGTCACCGACGAAATCGCGGCCATCCGCTTGGTCACAAAAGGACACGACATTATTTCACCACCAAGGCATTCGGCCTTCAAGACGCCGTTGGAACTGATGGATTTCGTAAAGATATTGCGCGAAGGTTCAGGCGGAAAACCTGTCGGGATGAAACTCTGCGTAGGCAACAAATCTGAATTCCTGTCGATTTGTAAAGCAATGGTGGAAACCAACACTTACCTTGATTTTATTACCGTCGATGGCGGCGAAGGCGGAACCGGCGCGGCGCCACAGGAGTATTCAGACCATGTGGGCATGCCTTTGCGCGATGCATTGGCTTTTGTATACGACGCGCTGGTCGGGTTTGGGTTGAAGGACGAAATCAAGATCATCGCCAGCGGGAAAGTCGTGTCTGGTTTCGATATCGTACGCGCGCTGTCTATGGGCGCCGATTTGTGCAACTCCGCACGCGGGATGATGTTCGCACTGGGTTGCATCCAAGCGCTGGAATGCCATGCCAATACGTGCCCGACCGGTGTGGCTACGCAAGATCCGCATTTGGTGAAAGGCTTGGTGCCCGAGCAGAAAAGCATCCGCGTGGCACGTTTCCAGCACCAAACCGTACACGCGGCCATGGAACTCATGGCTTCGGCAGGGATTGACCACCCGGACAAAGTGGGCCGTGATGTCGTATCGATGCGCATCGACAAAACCCGCATCAGGACTTTTGCGGAACTGTTCCCGGAACCCAAAACGGGTTGTTTGCTGCAGCCTGAAACCGTTCCGGATTACCTATATTACGATTGGAAAAAGGCTTCGGCCGAAAGTTTTTAATATGCAGACATTCAACAAACCAGAACTGATACGCTTCAAACACGTCGATTTTGCGGGCATTGTCTTTTACCCGCGTTTCCTGGAAATGCTCAATGATTTGGTGGAAGACTGGTTCGCGCAGGCGCTCGACCGTCCGTTTTCAAAAATGCACCAGACCGGGCAAGGCATCCCGACGGTAGACCTGAAAGTGCAATTCAAAAAGGCGGCGCGTATCGGCGACGTGCTGGACAAATCCCTTTGGGTAATAGGCGTCGGTGGCGCATCGGTGACCTGCGGGTTCCGGTTTTCGCATGCCGATGGCACGACTTGTCTTGAAGGCGAAGTCACGCTGGTGAACGTCGCGATAGACAAAGCCACCGATGGCATCAAGGCCGATCCATTTTCGGACGAAATGCGAGACAGGATTTCCCAGTTCACCATTCACAACTCATAATCCACAACTCACTAACTATGGAGTTTAAGAAATTCAAAGCCGCCACCGTACAAACCGCGCCCGTATTCCTCGACATCGATAAAACCATCGATAAAGCGATTTCGTTTGTCGCGGAAGCCGCTGGAAATGGTGCGAAACTCATCGCCTTCCCGGAAGTTTTCGTGGCCGGTTACCCGTATTGGAACTGGATCATGACACCCGTACAAGGCAGCGCGTGGTATGAGAAGTTGTACAAAGCGTCCGTGGCCGTGCCGTCGCCCGAAATCGACAGGTTGCTGCAGGCTGCCAAAAAGCACGACATCCACATCGTCATCGGGATCAATGAACGCGGCAGCAGTTATGGGGAGATTTACAACACGAACCTGATTATTGACAACAACGGAACGCTCATCGGGAAACACCGCAAACTCGTGCCGACCTGGGCCGAAAAACTTACCTGGACGTCAGGCGACGGTTCGTCTTTAAAAGTCTATGACACCGAAATCGGGCCGATTGGAACACTTGCTTGTGGCGAAAACACGAATACTTTGGCGCGATTCACCTTGTTGTCACAGGGTGAACTCATCCACATCGCGAATTACATTTCGCTCCCGGTGGCACCTCCCGATTACAATATGGCCGAAGCGATAAAAATCCGCGCGGCGGCCCATTCCTTTGAGGGAAAGCTCTTTACGATCGTATCTTGTTCTACCGTTTCACCCGAAATCATGGACGCGATGAAAACAGACGTCCCGAATGCCGAGGAATTGCTGACCCGGAAAAGCGCGGCGTTCTCAGGCTTCATCGGGCCGAACGGTGCCGTTATCGGCGAACCGCTGATCGATGTGGAAGGCATCGCGTACGCCGATATCGATTTGGAGAAATGCATCCAGCCCAAGCAAATGCACGACATCTTGGGTCATTACAACCGGTTCGACATTTTCGATTTGCGTGTGAATACAGCGCCGACGCGGAAGATTACGTTTATCGACAATCACGACGAATTCAATAAAAAATAACACCGCGAATCCAGAAGTGTCTTTACCTTCCTCCGGGCGCAAAAATAAATAGTCATGAAAAATAGCCTTGTTTCGGTTTTTGCCGGGTTTTGGGCGATCACCGGTTTTTCGCAAACCTACATCACCGACGTCACGTTGGCCGACGTAGAAAAACACCGGATGCTGCCCGGTAAAACAGTTGTTATCAACGGAACTGTAATCACCGACGTGAAATCAGGTAAAGTGCCCATTCCGGTCGGCGCTACCGTCATTGACGGAAGTGGCAAATTCCTGATGCCGGGCATGACCGACGCGCACGTCCACTTTTTCCAGAACGGCGGGCTGTACGCGCGGCCGGATGCCATCGATTTGCGCTACCTAATGCCATATGACAAGGAAATCAAGTCGTCCCACGACAATTTTACTCCGGCGTTGCGGCGGTATCTGGCCAACGGCATCACCACCGTAATCGATCCGGGCGCAACCTATCATTTCCTCAAACACAAACAGGAACTGGCCGGACAAACCCAAGCGGCAACCGTCCTCATGTCTGGCCCTTTGCTGACGACTTATTTGCCGGAAGTGTACAAAGATTTGGGCGACGATGCACCGTTCCATCTTGTACAAACACCCGACGACGCCAGAAAGATGGTTCGGGAGCAACTTGCCCACAAGCCAGACTTCATCAAGATCTGGTACATCGCCAACGGTGAAGGAAAAGACATGGAAGCCACGGCACGGAAATACCTTCCGGTGGTGCAGGCCATCATCGACGAATCGCACAAGAACAACATTAAAGTAGCGGTGCATGCCACCGAACTTTTCACCGCGACGCTGTCGGCCGAAAGCGGTTGCGACTATCTGGTGCACAGCGTAGAAGACCAACTGATACCGGATAGTTTCGTGCAACTCCTTAAAAAGAAGAAGGTTGTCCTTTGTCCTACACTCGTGGTTTCGGACGGTTACGAAGACACGTTCGGGCAGAAACTCAACATCTCCAACCATGATTTACGCATGGCCGACCCGCACCAAATGGGTTCGTTGCTTGACCTAAAACACTTGGCCGACACAGCATTGGTCAACGCGTACCGGAAGTACACCGTAAGCGACAAACAGTTGAAACGCGTGCTGGAGGCCAACAGCATATGCATGAAAAACCTGAAAAAGCTGGCCGACGGCGGCGTGACCATCGCCACCGGAACCGATGCCGGCAATATCGGGACACTGCATGCCTCATCTTATCTGGACGAAATCCTGAGGATGCGCGAAGCCGGACTGTCGAATTGGCAAATCTTGGAAGCATCGACACTTGGCGGCGCGAAAGTACTCGGCAAACAGCAATCCTTGGGCAGCATTGCAAAAGGAAAAAAGGCTGATCTGGTTTTACTCGATGCCGATCCTTCGGCGAATATTGAAAACGTGACGAAAATCAACAAGGTCATCCATAACGGCGTTGTCCTTCAGCCTGAAAAATTGCTTGTAGAGACACCCGAACAGTTGGTGCAAAGACAGCTCAACGCTTACAATTTCAGGAACATTGAGGCTTTTCTGGATACCTATGCCGACGATGTGGAAGTATACACTTTTCCGGAAAAGCTCGACTTTAAGGGGAAAGAAACGATGCGGAAAATCTATGCGGACATGTTCCTCAAAACACCCAACCTGCATTGCGAGCTTAAAGGAAGGATTGTGCGGGGGAATATTGTCATCGACAATGAACACGTGACTTTTGGCAGCGGCAGTATTGACGGTGTGGCCATCTATCACGTCGAGAACGGTAAAATCAAGAAAGTGTATTTTTTGCCCTGAGGGAAATCTCCCACCGGATAAAATCGTAAATTTGAATTTCGCCGCTAAAACCGGAAAGTCATGAGAAAACTATTCTTTTTGTTCGCATTTGCTTTGTTGTCGGCTGCCGCCGCCGGGCAAACCATCCAAATCACCGAGTCGAGCGCGACGGCCGTTACCGGAGGCGTGAACGTAAATGTCAAGACCATTTCATTCAACGGTGCGGGTTACTTGAGCCACACCTATACGATCAACGGGAACACTATTGACCTTTCTGTATGCTATTATTTCAATATGCTGCTGCCTGTATTGACCTTTGACAACGACTTTTTCATTCCGGTCACACAATCCGGCGATTATACAGTCAACATCACGGTATACAATTCATCGTCCACCGAAGTATGTGACTATTTTTCTTCGGGCGGATCGGCTACCCACAACGTTTTGGCCACGAAAGACCTTGATTTAACAAAATCGTTGGGCTTGTATCCGAACCCAACCACTGGAGCGCTTTTTCTCGATACCGTTACCGACGGACCGCTGTATGTCTATGACCAGCTGGGGCGATTGGTCATGCAAACAAACGCATCGTCAGCCATTGATTTAAGCCCGCTCACCAGCGGCGTGTACATCGTCTCGGGAAAAATCGATGAACAGACACTCAACCAAAAAATCATCAAAAACTAAATGGAAGCGAAATATTCAGACGACGTGATGGGTCGTGCACGCGTAACGGATACACCGGAATTGGAGGCTTACTACAAAGAACTCGAAGCGCTTGGAGCCGGCGCGCTCTGGACCGTTGCCAATGATATCGAACCTTGGGAACCGCGGGCAAGTTCGGTCCCGATGCTGTGGCGGTATGACGACTTGCGTGAACTAGTGATAAAGTCGTCTGAACTGGTGACACCGGAGCAAGCCGGCCGGCGCGTGGTATATCTCGTGAACGACAAACGCCGAGACGTATCGGCAGCCGTGGGCTGGTTGTATACCGGAATACAAGTAACACGGCCTGGCGAAAGCACCTCGGCGCACCGCCACAAGGCTTCTGCCCTACGCTTCATCATGGAAGGCGACCGCGGCTATACCGTAGTGGACGGCAACAAGATCATGCTGGAAGTGAATGATTTCGTGATTACCCCGAATTCTACCTGGCATGAGCACGGCGTAGAAGAAGGCGGCCAAACCTGCATCTGGCAAGATGGACTGGACATTCCGTTGGTGAATGCGCTGGAAGCCAATGATTATGCGGTATACGACGGCAAGCAGCCGTTGGTGAAACCACTGAACTTCTCCCCGATGTCATTTCACGGCTCGGGTGTGATTCCGGCTGATCTGGTCTGGGACAAACCCTATTCGCCGTTGTTCAAATACTCTTGGAAGTTGGTTTATCCGGCGCTCTTGGAAGCGGCAAAAGTGAATGAAGTATCGCCTTTTGACGGCATATTGATGCGTTATTCTAACCCGCTTACCGGCGGCCACGTCATGCAGACCATGGGCGCCGCCATGCAGTTGCTCCCGGCCGGATTCAAAGGGAAAGCCCACAGACATACCGGTTCATTCGTGTATCAATGCGCCAAAGGAAATGGCTACTCGATCATCAACGGGCAGCGTTTCGACTGGAAAGAGCGTGATATTTTCTGCGTGCCGTCTTGGGCATGGCATGAACACCACAACGCTTCGGAGACCGAAGATGCATGCTTATTCAATTTCAACGATTTGCCGGTGATCGAAGGATTGGGATTGTACCAGTCCAGGGAATATACTGAAAACAATGGCCATCAATAATCTCCAAATGAACAACCTTAAACCGCTGACGGGCATTGCCATCGCCATACTTTTTATATTTCTGGGCGCATCGTTGGTCAACAAACCCGATATGTTCCGTGTAATCATAGGTTACGCTTGCATCGTTTTCTTCTCGGGCGTGGTCGGGATTGCTGTCATCAAATTATTGTCAAAGAAAAATAAATGAAATTACTCACTTACCAATACCAATCAAGCGCACAAAAATTGGGCGTGTTGAACAACGATACCATTATAGATCTGGAGCGATTCGGCCAAAAGAACAATATTGATTTTCCGGATACGATGCTGGAATTGATCGATGCCGGACCGTACGAAGTAGCGCGGATACAGAAAGCACTGGCCGATGCAAACGAAAACACCATCGCGGATTGCTCGATCCCGATGAAGGAAGCCGTGATTCTGGCACCTATCCCGAAACCACGTAAGAATATCATCGGCATCGGTTTGAATTATACCGAGCACGTGGCCGAAAGCGCGCGCACGCTGGACACGTCGAAGGAATTGCCGCAACAGCCGGTGATTTTCTCGAAGCCGCCAACAGCCGTTACGGGCACGCACACCGACATCGTCCTGAACCCCAAACTTACCCAGCAACTGGATTGGGAGTGTGAGCTGGCCGTGGTCATCGGTAAAAAAGGAAAGTACGTCAAGAAAGAAGACGCGCTCGACTATGTTTTCGGATATACGGTCATCAACGACATTTCTGCCCGCGATTGCCGGCGGGCCGGACAATGGATTGTGTCTAAAGGACAAGACACTTTTGCACCGATGGGTCCGGTTTTGGTGACCAAGGATGAAATTGAAGACCCGCACAACCTCAATTTGTGGCTTACGCTCAATGGCGTGGAAAAGCAACGTTCGAATACGAAATTCATGTTATTTAACATCAATGACCTGATTGAAGATTTGAGCACGGTATTTACCCTGGAGCCGGGCGATATCATTGCTACCGGAACACCTGCCGGCGTGGGCGCGGGACGCAATCCGCAAGAATGGATGTGGGACGGCGATGTCGTGGAAGCTACGGTGGAAGGCATCGGGACGCTCATAAATACCGTTCGGGAACTGAAGTAGCGGCTGGAATGCGTGAGCGATGGAGGCATTTGTCTGAGCTCTTTGCAAGACCTTTGAATTTTACTCCGCTACGCTCCATATAGTTCGGCTGCGCCTCGGGTATAAAACCCCAAAGGTCTGCAAAAGCGAGTGCCGAGAGCGCGACGGCGCAAACATAACCTTAATTGAAAACCCTGTGCTGGTGCGCCGGCACGCCCAAAAAAATATAAAAAACAACGATGAAGAAAAAAATAATCCTCGGCCTTGCGGTCTTGACTTGCAGCCTGACGCAGGCGCAATATGACAAAGTGTACAAATACGGCGACTACCAAAAAGACTGGGCGCTGGTAAAATCAATCGCGGGAACGTACGGTTTCATAGATAAAAGCGGAAAAACCGTGGTGCAGCCGGTCTATGAAAAAATCGAAAAATTCACGTTGGCTTCGGGCGAATTTGCCCGGGTGAAATCGGTAGCCGACATGTATGGCCTGATTGATCGCTCGGGGAAGGAAGTCGTTGCGCCCGTGTATGAAAAGATCGAAGATTTCGGCGCCTATGGGAAAGACGTGGCACTGGTGAAGAACGTGGCTGGTTACTTTGGGTTCATCAACAAACAAGGCAAGGAAATCGTGAAGGCGCAATATTCCCGCGAAGAAGCGCAACAGAAATTGAAATACGCCACCATTGAATAACATGAAAAAATTCCGCATCGGGCAAATCGTGCCCTCGTCTAATGTGACCATGGAAACCGAAATCCCGGCGGTTTTCCGCGCCCGGGAAACCATTTTGCCCGAACGCTTTACGTTTCATTCCAGCCGTATGCGGATGAAAAAAGTGACCAAGGAAGAACTCGAGGCCATGGATGCCATGAGCCTGAAATGCGCCACGGAACTGTCCGACGCACATGTGGACGTCATGGGTTACGCCTGTTTGGTGGCCATCATGAGCATGGGCCGCGGTTACCATTGCGTGTCCGAAGTGAACCTGCATCAGGAAACGGTGGCCAATGGTTTCCCTACGCCTATCGTTACGAGTGCGGGCGCGCTGATCAACGGGCTGAAAGTGCTCGGCGCGAAGAGAATTTCGATCATCACGCCGTACATGCGGCCGCTTACCGACATGGTCGTGGATTATATTGAGCACCAAGGTTTTGAAGTGATTGATTCCATCGCGTTGGAAATCCCGGACAACCTGGAAGTGGCGGCACAAAACCCCATGAACTTACTCGAAATCGTGAAGCGGTTGAATACCGAAGGCGCAGATCTGGTCGTGGCGTCGGCTTGCGTGCAAATGCCATCACTGGAAGCGATCGACCTCATGGAAAAGCAAATCGGGTTACCGGTGACTTCGGCGGCGGTTTGTACGACGTACGAGATGATGAAGAAGCTGGGCATCGAAGCCAAGTCGCCCATTGGCGGTACGTTGCTCAATGGAAATTACTGATTTCAGCGCGTCACGACATAATTATATAATTTTTTACGAAAACGATGTAAAACGCCGTCGGATTGGTTTCTGCAATTTTGTGACATCAACTAAAAAAACCAACACCATGAGACAAGATGATTTCACCCCGGAAACCATTGGCGACAATCTTGACAACATCGTAAGCATCAACTCCGACAGTTCCGACCACGAAGAGTTCGACTACGACTTTGATTACGACCCGAACCAGATGTACTACGAATTGCACGGGATCCAGCCTTGATGGGCCATCGTTCGTTCCTCGCCTGTTTTGTTAAACTTAACTTATAATGGCGGGTGCGCGTTAGCAGATTTTTAAATTTTTCTAATTTTGTTTCCTTACTGTTAAGGACTGCTTTCGCGGCGGGAACACGAACGAAACTTTTGTACTGTCTATGGGCTTACAGCTGAGCGAAATCGAGCGCGTTAAAACCATTTCCAAAGAAGATTTTTTGAACCACTATGTGAGGAAGCAAAGGCCTGTAGTTATTGAACGACTAACGGCCGACTGGCCTGCTTACGAAAAATGGAAACTGGCCTACATCAAGGCGGTGGCGGGCGACAAGACCGTACCGTTGTATGATGATCGGCCGGTGTCGCACAAGGACAAGTTCAACGAGGCGCACGCCGAGATGAAAATGACCGATTACATCGACCTGCTGGAACGTGAGCCTACCAATTACCGCATTTTCCTGTACAACCTGATGAAGGAAGTACCGGTATTGAAGAACGATTTCAAATGGCCGGACATTGGCCTCAAACTCGTGAAGCAGTTGCCGATGTTGTTTTTCGGTGGCGAGAATTCAAAAGTGTTCATGCACTTTGACATCGATTATTCGAATATTTTGCATTTTCATTTCCATGGCGTGAAACGGTGCGTCATTTTTGCGCCCGACCAGACACCGTATATGTATAAGATTCCGCACGCACTGATTTCGCGCGAGGATATCGATTTTGACAACCCTGATTTTGACCGATGGCCGGCGTTAAAACAAGCGAAAGGTTTTGTAACCACGCTGAACCACGGGGAAATGCTTTACATGCCGGAAGGTTACTGGCACTACATGAAATATGTAACACCGGGATTTTCCATGAGTTTGAGGGCGTTCCCGCGTAAAATCGGCAATCTGGCCAAAGCTGCGTACAATGTGGCCATCATGCGGCATTTCGACACCTGGATGCGCCGCCGCAAAGGTCAGGCATGGATTGATTATAAAAACAGACGTGCCATCGAGGACACGCACCGAAACCTGGGCATACCAATCCCACAAAACTAAAAGACATGAATTCATTCTTTAAAACCCTGATAGCCGGTTACAGCGCCAAGAAGCTGGGCGGCGGCTGTCTAGGGATGATTATCGTATTTGTAATCGTTTACTGGTTGCTGGGGATGTTCTGACAATCTTGTAAGGTTTACCAAGAGTTACGTAAGGCTTGCGGATCTTGTATCGCCGACCTTTGTAAGACAACCAAAATCTTGACATTATGGGAACCGTACACAACAACCAACAGCGCCATGACGGCCAACAAAATTACCAACACTCCAACCAGCGCAACCGCGACCATGCCCGAAGCGACACCGCGAAGCACCACTACGCCGAGCATGAGCAGGAAACGGACGACGCCAACTTCGCTGAGGGGCAAGACCTGACCGGAGCGATGGATTTCAGGGATAAGAAAGATAACTTGGAATCACAAACCGAGTAACAATTTGATTGATGATGAAGGCCTGTTTTCGAACAGGCTTTTTTATTTTAACCGCTTGTTGGCCTTCATTCGTTCCAGTAGCAGGTTCAAGTTTACCGTAGCGAAAGTAGAACTGTGATCCGACAATCCGTATGGAAGAATCAGTTCCCCATTGTGGATGATGGATCCGCAGGAGTACACGACATTGGGCACATAGCCTTCCCGCTCGTCTGGGTTCGGCAACACCAACGGTTCGTCCAGTCGGCCGATTTCGATTTCGGGGTTGTGCAAATCCAGCAATGATGCGCCAATGCTGTATCTTCTCATCGGCCCGACAGCGTGCGTGATTACCAGCCAACCTTCTTCGGTTTCAATTGGCGATCCGCAATTCCCGATCTGGACAAATTCCCAAGGATATTCCGGCGATTGGATTTTAATTGGTTCTTCCCAAACGTTGATGTTGTCCGAAAACATGATGTAGTTGTTCCAACCGTCAATCCTGGACAACATCGCATACTTCCCATTGATTTTCCTGGGGAACAACGCCAAGTTTTTATTCTTAGCCCCAGCGCCGTTCAGCGGGCTGGTCTTGAATTCGTAGAAATCGGTCGTCTTGAGCAATTTGGGCATGATGTACGAACCGTCGAATGCGGTGTACGTGGCGTAGTAGACGACTGTTCCGTTTTCGCGGGTAAATTTCACGAAGCGCGCGTCTTCAATGCCCCGGCTTTCCAAATCGGAAATCGGGAAAATGACGCGGTCCGAAATGTCGGTGTCCTTTGAAAAACTGATTTTGCGGTAGCTGTCGGAAAGCGCGAGGATCAAATTGTATTGGCGCAATGTCCGGGCATCGGCAGTCTGCGATTTGGCTTCCAGGACGATGGCCTTCAAGTCCTCATATTCAAATGTGTCGCCCAACTTTTCATCGACCATTTTCAGGAAATCCGCATTGATGCCTTCGTCCTCGCCTTTTCTGATGAACAACCGTTTCTGATAGACGGCGTTCCGTACGCGCTCGGCTTCATCTATGTAATTCCCTGCGGGCATGACCATAATATTGTTGTGACGGTCAATCATCGCGCGACGAAACACAACGGATGACACGTGGCCTTCACCGACCGCCCGAAAGCTCAAAATGACCCTTTGCTGGCCGTCCTCCAAGTTGCTTCTATCTGGATCTTCCACGATGGACGGATTGAAAAAAGCAGCCGATTCTATCGAGTATTCGTGCGTAAAGTATGAGCCGATCAATAACCGTGTGTACTCGTCCAACTCATCTGGGTTTGCGCCTGCTTCGCGGATGTACTGCGACACTTTCTCGCAATGGCGCTGCAATTTTCGGGTGATGTTACGGTGTCGTTTGGAAAAATCCTGGAGCAGCGGCGATACGATGGCAAAGGTTGCTTCTTTGCTCAGCGACAATACTTTTTTGATTAGCGCTACGGCACGCTCGTCGCCATTGAAGAAGAAACGCGCGATGACGCGCTTGGAATCAGGGATTACTTTAACGGGTTTTCTTTCGATGCTCAGCCTCATATCGCGGTTTTTGTATCCTAATTTACGATATAAATTATTAACGCGCCGAAGCTAAAATGTCAAATATTCCTTAATAAAAGTATGGGTACTCTATAAAGGTATTTCATGAATCCGATAACATTTTGGCGTGTAATATCACGAACTTCACGAAAAAACAATAATTATGGAAAAACAAAAACAGCAACCGGAAAAACATGACGACCAGTCAGGACTGGGATTAGACAGCCCAATCAACACGCGCGATGCGCACGATTTCGAAAAACGCTCACTGACGCAGGATGAGCGCGCAGACGTCGATCCTAACAAAGTTCCTGACAAGCCGTCATTCCATCAGGAGCCTGAAGAAAAGACCGATGATGAAAAATTTGACGGAGAAATTAAAATCTAAAAAAAAAGCCTCATCTGAGGCTTTTATCTTTTTAATGAGAAGTGGGCCTTAAATTCCCGCGGTACGTTTTGCTCCACATAATTCACGACAAACCAATAATCGCTCGACGGCAATGGTTGCCCATTGTAGGTGCCGTCCCAACCCAATCCGGACGGTGCAATCTGTTTCAGGAATTTGCCATGGCGGTCAAACAGGTAAATCACGGCTTGCCCTTGCCCTACCGTGGCCAGGTCGTAAATATTCCATCGGTCATTGAAACCGTCGCCGTTCGGGGTAAAGAATTTTGGATAGTCCACGATCGTCACCGCGTCTTCCGCAACGATGGCCGGCGCGCAGCCATTGGCGTCATAAACGGTAATGGTATGCGTTCCCGGTGCCACATCCGTGAAGATATTGCTGGCATAAAGCGGCCCGAAATCCAACTGATAGAGATAATTTCCGGCATCGGCGGCATTAACCGTTATGACGGCATTGTCGCTGAAAAAACTGGTCGCCGTCCAAGTGACCGAGTTCAACGTTACGCGATTGATGGTAACCGTAATGGTCTGTGGCAGCGCACATTCTCCCGCATCAGGGGTGAAAACGTACTGCGCGACGTCTGTGGTCAAATCAATAACTGCTGGGCTCCACGTACCATTGACGCCTAGCGGCGATGTGGTCGCCAATACCGGAACAGCCGCATTTTCACAAAATACGATATCCGAAAATCCAGGGTTTATAGGTTGGATAACGGTAACGTCCATTGTCACGGTTGTGGCACAAATCCCCGCATCTGGTGTAAATGTATACGTCTGAGAGGCGTTGTTGTCGATGACCGCTGGCGACCATGTTCCGGTGATGCCATTATCTGAAATTGTAGGTAAAGTAGGAATCGGCGTTGTTCCGGCGCAGAAAGGTGCAATCTGTTGGAGCGCAAAAGACGTTGGTGTGCGCGGTGTAATGTTGATGTTGAGTTGCGTCACCTCGGCGCATTGGTTGGCCGCCGGTGTAAAGGTATAAGTGGTCAATCCCATGATGGTGTTGTCGATGGCCGAAGCCGGAGACCAAGTTCCTATAACACCGTTTACCGTGGTTGGCAGCGCCAAGCCCTCAGGCGGCACCGTACCTTCGCAGAACGGCAGGATTGGCCCGTATATCGGGATGGTCTTCGGTGTGACATCTACGGTTATGGTGTAGAAAAAGGAAGCCACACATTGGCCCGCATTGGCTTGGAACGTATAGGTCTTTACCCCTGGCGTGGCCGTATCAATGGTTGCCGCGTTCCAAGCACCGGTAATCGGTGGATTGTTGTCTGACTGCGCGGGCAACGGTGGCGGTGTTGACCCGACGCAAATCGAAAAATTAAGTGGTAAAGCATTGAACTGTAAAGCCGTTTGCGGCGTGACCGTGACATTCAACGTGAAAGGCGACGCACATTGCCCGGCTGTTGGCGTAAAAACATACGTGCCGCTGGTGGTATTGCTGATCACCGCAGGACTCCAAGTGCCCGTGACAGCTGGTACATTCGATGAGTTCGTGGACAGCGCAGGAACGGCTGAGCCGGCGCAAATCGTCAGGTTGCCCGTTGGGAAAGCCGAGAATGACGTTGTTGGCGCGGGTGTCACTGTTACATTAATCGTGGCTGGAGTGGCACAAACCGTGGCGTTCGGCGTGAACGTGTATGAACCGCTGGCGGTGTTGCTGATCGTTGCCGGGCTCCAAGTTCCAGCAAAGCCTTCAATAGAGGTTGCGGGCAGTGATGGTGGCGTTGTTCCGGCGCAGAAAGGTGCAATTGGGTTGAAAGTCGGCGCCACATTTTGGACCACATTAACTGATATGGTCACCGGCGTGGCGGAAACGCATTGCCCTGGGTTTGGGATGAACGTACTGGTCTTAACCCCGAGTGTGGTCGTACTGATGGTGGTCGGATTCCATGTGCCGGAAATGCCATTAGTGGACGCCGGCAACGCCGGAGCAGTCGAATTCTGACAGATCGTGGCCGGGTAGGCCGAAAATGTAGGCGTGACTCTCGGGGTTACGGTTACCGAGAACGGCACTGAATTAGCGCATTGCCCAGCCGCTGGCGTAAACGTAAAATTTTGCACCCCTGTAACAGAAGTATTGATGGTTGCCGGGCTCCAAGTTCCCGTAATGCCATTGTTGGAAGAAGCAGGAAGCGTTGGCGCCGTTGAACCCTCACAGACGGGAGCCAATGCGGTGAATGTTGGCGTAACTAATGGCACACCCGTAATACTTAAGGTTTGTGAATTTTGGCATCGCAACGGAGTAAATACATAGTTGTTGGTTCCGTTCAAGACTTGCGGATGGTTCCAAACGCCTTCAATACCATTTGGAGAAACGGTCGGCATCGTCATTCCGACGCACATATTCATTCCCGTGAAATTAAAATTCGGTGTGTTGACGGGAAACGCAGTAATATCAAGTGGCGGCGTGCAAACCCCGATAAAAGAAACCGTGAAATACACTTCGTCGCCTTGGGTGAGTCCAGTCAGGTTATACGATGTGGGTGCCGTCTGAGTACCTGTAACGGTTGGGCCGCCGTTGATGGAATACGTCCATCTAAACGCCGTTTGACCGACATCCACGAAATCAAAATAAATATTTGTAGGTGAAGAAAGCGGACACAAAGTAGTCAGAAACGGTGCGGCAGTTGGCGCTGTCGTACCAATCGTGACAGCCACTTGGGCTACGCTCGAACATGCCCCTACTGTATTTTTGATATAGTAAAAACCGCTATTTGTCACCGCTGCAGGGTTGGCAACAGGAATTGTAGCCGCTGGGTCTTGCCAGTAGGTCAATGTGCCTATACTGGGACTTCCTGCAGTAACTGCGGCTGACGTTAAGTTTGTCGAAACAGCCTGACATGACGGATTAGTAATCACGAGATCACATTGCGCAAAGGCATTGACCGTTGCGAAAAGTAAAAACAGACAAGTCAGCCAGCCAAATTTCAAAGCAGATGCTTTAATCATAGTAGGTATCGATTTACGCTACAAATAAAGATATTTTAAATGAAAAAAGGAACCCGAAAGCCCCTTTTTATTAACAAAATATTTTGTTTTAGTAGGCCATCAACTCCTTAAGTGCGGTTTCAAATCGGCCTTTTGGAAGATACTGGTCTTCAAGGGCTTTCGTAAACGGAATAGGACTGTCCAGACTGGCCACGCGCTTCACCGGACCGTCGAGATATTCGAAACAATCTTCCATAATCATCGCAGAAATGTCACTGGCGATACCGCCGAACATCGAATCTTCCTGCAAAATGATGCATTTACTTGTCTTTTTTACCGAGGCGTAAACGGTGTCCTTATCCAGCGGCTGTAAGGTCCGCAAATCAATTAAATCGGCCGATATCTCAGGATTGAGATCTAGTGTTTCCAATGCCCAATGAACTGCGGCACCAAAGGCGATGATGGTGACGTCTTTCCCTTCGCGCAGCCTCGTCGCCTTACCTAATTCTATGGTGTAATAATCTTTCGGAACATCTTGATAGACACTTCTGTACAGCAACTTATGCTCAAAATACATCACGGGATTCGGATCGTTGATCGACGCGTTCAACAAACCTTTCGCATCATACGGAAACGCAGGATAAACCACTTTCAATCCTGGTGTTTTCGTGAACCACGCTTCATTGGTTTGTGAATGGAACGGCCCTGCCTGCGTGCCGCCGCCGCATGGCATCCGTACGACTACATCGGCTTTTTCGTTCCAACGGTAATGCACTTTGGCTAGGTAGTTCACGATCGGGTTGAATCCAGTCGAGACGAAATCGGCAAACTGCATTTCCACGATGGCTTTGTAACCGTTGATGGACAAACCCATGCCCGCCGACACTACGGCAGACTCACAAATCGGGGTGTTGATGACGCGCTCTTTACCGAATTCGGCCACAAAGCCGTCGGTCACTTTGAACGCACCGCCATATTCTGCGATGTCCTGGCCCATGATGACCAAGTTGTCATGGCGTTGCATGGATTGACGCAGGCCTTGCGATACCGCGTCCACATAACGGATGTTTTCGGTTTCTTCGCCCGGTGTAACCAGTTCGAATTCATAGGGTTTGTACACGTCGCCTAATTCCACTTCTTGGTCAGCGACAATTTCGGCTTCTGTATTGGCGATCATCAGGTTGTCGTCGATTTCAGCCTTGATGTCTTCGCGCCATTTCTCGTCTTTCTCCGGACGCAAAACGCCTTGTTTGGTGAGGTAACGTCGGTAGTTGTCCACCGGATCTTTTTCGGCCCACAGATCCATCAATTCTTGCGGAACGTACTTGGTACCGCTCGCTTCTTCGTGCCCACGCATCCGGAATGTCTTGAACTCAATGAGTACCGGACGCGGCTTCTCGCGCATAGATGCTACGATGTCAGACAATTCGTTATATACTTCGAGGATATTGTTGCCGTCCAGGATGTGTGCTTCCATGCCATAACCAATGCCGCGGTCGGCCAGGTTCTCGCAACGGTATTGCTCTCGTGTCGGCGTTGAAAGGCCGTAGCCATTGTTCTCGATGATGAACAAAACGGGCAAATCCCAAACCGATGCGATGTTCAACGCTTCATGAAAATCGCCTTCGCTGGTGGCACCTTCGCCGGTAAATACGGCACAGACTTTCTTATTTTTCTTGAGTTTGTTGGCTAGCGCAATCCCGTCGGCGACGCCCAATTGCGGCCCGAGATGCGAAATCATTCCTATAATATTGTACTCCTGCGTCCCGAAATGGAACGAGCGGTCGCGGCCTTTGGTGAATCCGGCGGCCTTGCCTTGCCACTGTGAAAAAAGCCGGTAAAGCGGAATGTCGCGACCGGTGAACACACCCAGGTTCCGGTGCATCGGCAAGATGTATTCGTCTTCGCCCAACACGGCAGTGATGCCAACCGAGATGGCTTCCTGCCCTATTCCCGAAAACCATTTTGACACTTTGCCCTGACGGATCAGGATGAGCATTTTTTCTTCGATCAACCTTGGCTTGAGCAGCCTTTTGTAGAGGTCGAGCAATTGCTCGTCGGTCAGGTTTCTTCTTTCGAAATTCATTATGGCGGTTTCCGTTTATGTTAAAAAACTTGTCAAAAGTATGAATTGCCGTCGAAATTAGGAAATAACATTGCAAGCAGGCGCATAAAATCTTTGGACGGCCTATAAATCCGATGAGCGACCAAAAAAAAGCCTTGCGCGAATGTCAAGGCTTTCAGGTCGGATCAATCATTAAACTAATTTCCGGTTTTCACGAACTTCTTGCGGAGCTGTGTGCCGTCGCCCATAGTGAGTTCCAGCACGTAAAAACCAGATGGCAACGCCGAAGCGTCGATGTCGTTTCCGGTGATCTTCAGCGCGATTTGTTGGCCATTGACATTGTAAGCAACGGCTTTGGTGAATGTAAAGTCAGACAAAATACTGATCGTCGAACTTACCGGATTTGGATAGAGCGCGACATTTTTCGCCTCTGGCATGTCGTTCACGCCCAGCGACGTGTTGGTCACATTCAAGGTGTAAGTCACGGTTTGCGGTGTTGGCCAAGACGAAATGAAGATGTAGTACGTAGTTCCGGCGGTGACCGCGAAGTTATCAATCGTACGCGCGCCGGCACTTGGTCCGGTGGCGCAGGCCGCATAAGTTACCCCAATGTCTGCGCAATTGGTGTAAATGAACATGCCGGTCCAAGCGAGTGCGGACGGGATTTCCACTTTAATCGTGCCGCTTGCCGCCGGCGTGTAAGCGTAAATCACATCGTTTCCGCCATGGTAATAGTTACCGAATGTAGTGGTTGAACATACCGGATGCGTCGTGGTCTGCGGATCGTAACTGTCTAGATAGTTAGCCGTGTCACCGGTGATGGAATACGGCAACGACGTGATGACTATCGGGTCTTCGCATAGCGAACCTTGTGCAAAAGTGCCCGTGGCCGCCAGTAGCATCAAAAAGTAAAGTTTTTTCATAGTCGATGGATTATGGTTTATCCAAATATAAATGATTCCCATTTTGCCCGATGCCGGCCTTCCGTGAAAAGCAGTATTTCTCGATGAGCAGCCTGTTTTAACAATTTGATCGGCGCGCATCCTCGCAAATCTATTGTTGATAACTTTTAAAATTCCGATTTCAATTTATTCTTTACATTTGTTTTTTCAGGCGTTTCAAGCGTTTGAGTTATTAACAAACAATTTAAGTATGCAAAACATCCCAAGTGTTGACTTACGTGATTTCCTGTCGGGCGATCCGGCACGTAAACAAAAATTTGTAAATGAAATCGGCAAGGCATACGAAGATATTGGCTTCGTGGCATTAAAAGGTCATTTTTTAGATGACAAACTCGTGGGCGAATTGTACGATGAAGTACGCAAGTTCTTCGCGCTTCCCGTCGAGACCAAAGAAAAATATGAAATCCCGGGCATCGGCGGCCAACGCGGCTATGTGTCGTTCGGGAAAGAACACGCCAAAGGCCGTTCGGCCGGAGACTTGAAAGAGTTTTGGCATTTCGGGCAGTACGTCGACGCAGACTCCAAATATGCAAGCGAATACCCGGCGAATGTTACGGTGGAGGAATTGCCGCATTTCAACGAAGTCGGTAAGGAAGCCTATCAAATGCTTGAAAAGACAGGCGTTTATGTATTGCGCGCCCTGGCTTTGTTCCTTGGGTTGGATGAATTCTATTTTGACCCGTACATTAAGAATGGCAACAGCATCTTGCGTCCGATCCACTACCCGCCTATCACGGACGAGCCAAAAGACGCGGTACGCGCTGCAGCGCATGGCGATATCAACCTGATTACCCTGTTGATGGGCGCACAAGGAAAAGGGTTACAGGTGCAAAACCACAACGGCGATTGGATCGATGCGATGGCCCAGCCGGATGAACTCGTGATCAACGTAGGTGACATGTTGTCGCGCCACACCAACAACCGCTTGAAATCGACAATCCACCAAGTGGTGAATCCACCGCGGGAATTGTGGGGCACTTCAAGGTATTCCATCCCGTTCTTCATGCACCCGATTTCGGAAATGAAACTCGACGTGTTGCCGAGCACGATTGACGCCGACAACCCGAAGCGCTACGACGACATCACGGCCGGCGAATTCCTGCACGAGCGTCTGGTGGATTTGGGCTTGATCAAAAAGTAATACGTTTGTTCAATGTTTAAAGTTCAAAGTTCAAGGTTATCACTACCTTAAACTTTGAACTTTAAACTTTTAAACGCGCTTTATGGACCTCAAAGACCAACTCAAAAACCTTTTCCCCGACCACGAGCCACTTCCTGAAGAAACGCAGGCAGTTGCGCCGCATCATTTGCACCTGCAAAAAGAACCGCTCATCTGCAAATTCGAGAAACGCAACGGAAAACCCGTCACCATCATCGACGGATACGAAGGCAGCGACGAGGATTTCAAATTACTTTCCAAGGAAATAAAAACCAAATTCGGCGTCGGCGGGAGTTTCCGCGGCGGCGAAATGCTGATCCAGGGCGATTACCGTGACAAAATCATGGACTTGCTCAAAGGAAAAGGATTTAGGGTAAAACGTGTCGGCGGGTGACATCAATGAATAATTAATAATGAATAATTAATACGTCCCATTCGTCTGATATTTGACGTTCGACATTCGACCAACATGATAAAATCCTCAGAACTCATACTCAACCCAGACGGCAGCGTGTATCACATCAACCTGCGTCCGGAACACATTGCGCACGACATCATTTTTGTGGGCGATCAGAACCGCGTGGAGAAAATCACGCAATTTTTTGAAACCATCGAATTTTCCACCCAAAAACGCGAATTCAAGACGCAAACCGGTTTTTACAAAGGCAAGCGCATGACCGTGATGTCAACCGGGATTGGCCCGGACAATATCGACATCGTCATGAACGAACTGGATGCGCTGGTAAACATCGATCTGGAAACGCGCAAACCGAAAGAAAACCTGACCTCGCTCAACATCATCCGCATCGGGACATCGGGCTCATTGCAGCCGGACATTCCCGTGGACAGTTTCGTGATGTCTAAATACGGATTGGGGCTGGACAACATGCTTCGCTCCTACTGCATCGACGAAATCACGGACATTGCCATTGAAGACGCATTTATTGCCCATACCAATTGGGATTTGAGGAAAGGCCGACCGTACATTATCGGGTGTTCGGAAATACTGGCCAAACGGATTGAAAGCAGCCGCATGCACAAAGGAATTACCGCCACCGCCGGCGGTTTTTATGGTCCGCAAGGCCGTGTGCTCAGGCTCAACATCCAGGATGAATCGCTGAATGCCAAGATGGACAACTTTACTTTCGGCGAGAACAAAATCACGAACCTCGAAATGGAAACCGGCGCCATTTACGGCTTATCGAAACTGCTCGGGCATAACGCGCTGTCACTGAATGCCATCATCGCCAATCGTGCCAACGGGACATTCAGCGCCGATCCTTACAAAGCCGTCGATGAACTCATTGCATATACGCTGGACAAACTGGCTGCAGGAAACTAAACAAGAGAATCATTGGAACCGATCATCGATGCGTTAAGACAACTCCTTGCCAACGGCGAAACATACCTCAAGAGTGCGGCGGAAAGCGAATTGCGACAGCCGTATGCCCCGGGAAAATGGTCGCGGAAACAAGTCATCGGTCATTTAATAGACTCGGCGCTGAACAACCTGCAACGATTTACGGAAATCCACGGGCTGCCGCAGCCTTATGTATATCGGGAATACCGTCAGGATGAATTGGTGGCCATCAACCGCTATCACGACATGGACACCTCGGATTTGATGCAATTGTGGCTGTCGTTGAACCGGCAAATCCTTTGGGTGATGGCAACGGTCACCGAACCACAACTCGAACGCCAAGTCTTGATGCCTGATGGCACACGAACCAACCTGCGCTACCTGATGCAGGATTACCCGCACCATTTGGCCCATCACCTGCAACAAATCATCTCGAAATGAAGAAAATTACCGTCGCGGGCGTACCCGAACACTTCAACCATCCGTGGCATATCGCTTTGGAGAAAGGCCTGTTCGCCAAAGAAGGCATCGAATTGAGTTGGATCGACGTACCGGAAGGCACCGGCAAAATGTGCCAGATGTTGCGCAATGGAGAAACGGACATCGCCGTCATCCTTACCGAAGGCATCGTGAAGGACATTACCCAAGGCAACCCATCGAAAATCGTACAGGAATATGTTGCGTCGCCATTAGTTTGGGGTATTCATGTGGCCGCCGAATCGCCGTTCCACAAAATGGAAGATATTGAATATGCAACGGCCGCCATCAGCCGTGAAGGCTCGGGATCGCAACTCATGGCCTATGTCAATGCGGCTAATGAAGGCTGGACTACCGAGAATTTAAAATTCAGGATTGTCCATACGATAGACGGCGCGGTCGAAGCCTTGACCAACGGCGACGCGGATTATTTCATGTGGGAACGGTTCATGACCAAACCGCTCGTGGACAAAGGCATCTTCAGGCGTATTGCCGATTGCCCCACGCCGTGGCCCTGTTTCGTGATTGCCGTGCGCGATGAAGTGTTGGCTTCCGACCGTGACACCGTTTCCAACATGTTGTCCGTAATCAATAGCGTTACGGCCACATTCAAGGAAATTCCGGGAATCGATGCCATACTCGCCGATAAATTCCACCAGAAAAAAGATGACATCCAGACTTGGCTCGGCATGACGAAATGGTCGCAGTCCGGCTTGGCCGAAGATATGTTAAACAAAGTCCAAAATCAGTTGCTCGAACTTTCCCTTATTGATAAAAAGGGTACTTTTGCTGAAATGGTTAAGACACTGTAGCTTGGCTTTATCGGCGATGAATTTCAAGGACATTCCAATTGACAAAATCAGGGAAAAGCTCACGGTCAAAAAACCCTGGGATTCCATCATCATCCTGATACTGAATATCCTGATTGCCATTCCGGTGTTCATCATCATCCACCAGAACATCATCGATCCCCAATGGCCGATAGCCATCGACCGCATCCTGCTTTTCATCGCGATCGTCGTCTTGTTGCAACTCCTGCTCAGGCTGTTGCGCAAAGTGCTCATCATTTGTATTTTCTTGTATCTGTTCTCGCTGGTGTACGGCAGCCTTTTCGGGAACTACGGCTTCTCGCGCGTTTACGATGACTATCGTTCCATGGTGTATGCGATGGCCGACGATCCAAACCCGCAGGACATCATCATTTCCAAACTGTTGCCGTTCCCGAACAAAAGTGCCATCCTGCGGGCCATCCAGTACGACAATCCTAAGGTGCGGAATTTCGCGGTGATGGCCACCAACAAACATTTCAAGAACCACAAGAGTTATGGCGACTACCGGACGCTGGTGCAATGCTTTGCGGTGTTCAAGGAAATCAACGGCCGCTGGAATTACGTCAACGACCCGAAAGGCCGCGACTATATTGCCACGGCCAGCGAATCGTTGAATTATCTTTCCGGCGATTGCGACGACCATGCGATCCTGATGGCTGCCTGCATCCGGTCTATAGGCGGTACGCCGCGGCTGATCCACACGACCGGCCATATTTATCCGGAAATTCTGGTGGGCCGCAAAAAAGAATTGGAAAGCATCAACTACTTGATCAAGAAAGTCCTGTTCCCGAAAGAAACCCAGGGCAAGGAAATTCACTACCACATCGACGAACACGGGCAAGTGTGGCTCAACCTCGATTACACCGCCAAATATCCGGGCGGGCCGTTCATGTCTGAGGAAATCCTGGGCGCACTCACGCTGAATTGATTTTTGGGAAACCGCACCGAACCAAAACATCAATTTCATATCTTCGCAAAAACATCCGCTATGAAGAAACTACTTTTTCTGGCCTTATGCGCTTTCGGTGTGGCACATGCACAGGAAGAAGAGAAAATGCTCGACGGCCGGCACGAAGTCCGGGTTGACCTTTTGTCTCTGGCGCTCAAGTCTGAGCCGAACCTTACCTATGAATATTTCATCGACCAAGATTGGTCCGTAGGCGTATTCGCTGGTTTTTCGGGCGGCAGCAAACTCGAAGACGATTTCGACGCCGGCAACCGGAACAATCTCCCTAAATACGAAGTAAACCCGTTCGTACGTTACAATCTGTCGAAAAGCCAAAAGAGTTTCTATTTTGCAGAAGCCTTCCTGTCGGCCAATGGCGGCGAGTTCCGTGAAACGGTGCGGGAAGTCGACGAAAACGGCAACGGTTTTTACACCAATGCCAAGAGCAACTATTCCGATTTTGGTGCGGGCGGCGCGCTCGGCTATAAATTGTATATCAAAGAACAGTTCGCGATAGAGCTCACCGTTGGGTTTGGCGCGAATTTCTTCAACACAGACAAAAGCCCCGATGTATTATCCCGCGTTGGGCTCAGCGCCGGATACCGATTTTAAAAAAATACTGCGATGAAAAAACTGAGATACTTACTGCCTGCCCTGGCCTTACTGCTTTTCGCCTGCGATACGGATGACGACGGTTTCTACAATGCCGTCTATGTGCAAGCGGCTGGCCTGATGACGATTGAAAACCCATCGGCGACATACAACGCCGGTGATGTGGTTTTGGTGGAAGCCCATATCCCGAGATTGCTTCCGGAAGCTGGCCAAAGTGAATTGCTCGATGTTCGTGCCACAACCGGCGCCAACAGTTTCCAATTCAGCTTTTTCTTGGAAAAACTAAACGGTTCTCAATGGGAACTCGTGGATGTTACCGGAAATTTTGTGGCCGGAACGGACGGTTCGGCCAATGTTGGGTTTTTCGTGCAAGGGTTTCTCGAATTTGATGGGGTTGCGGATGAATATTTGTTCGATGGCGGTGTCCGTGTCATGCAGCCGGGTACGTACAGGCTGAATTTCAGCAACAATACTGACGATTTTGAGAAGGTATTCCTGCGCTCCAACAGCCCGGGCAACAACTTGGTGATGAACATCTTTTCTTCATCGCCGAGCCTTGACGAAACAGGCGTTTTTGAATTTACGGTAAACTAGTTACCAGATAATTGCACGTTTCCCTTTTGATGCGAGCCATTCATTGGTTTTGCTGAAATGATGGTTCCCGAACCAGTGCCCTTTGTTGGCGCTTAACGGCGACGGATGCCCGGTTTCCAGCACCAAATGTTTAGACTGATCGACCAGCACAGATTTCTTGCGGGCATAGCCGCCCCACAGTAGGAATACGACGTCTTTCTTTTGCGCGGATACCGTCCGGATGACCGCATCCGTGAACGTTTCCCATCCTTTTCCTTGGTGGCTTGCCGCTTGTCCTTGCCGGACGGAGAGTGTCGCGTTCAAGAGCAACACACCTTGTCTCGCCCAGCGCTCCAGATTGCCCGACGCAGGAATGGGCTGGCCAAGATCGCGACGGATTTCCTCGAAGATGTTGCGCAGCGACGGCGGGAAATCAATTCCATCATTTACCGAAAAACAAAGTCCGTGCGCCTGTTTAGGGCCGTGATAGGGATCTTGGCCGATGATCACCACTTCCAATTTATCGAAAGGACAATGGTCAAAGGCTGCAAAAATCTGCGGACCAGGCGGATAACAACGACCAAAAGCGTATTCTTGCTTTACGAACGTAATCAGGTCTTGAAAATAAGGCTTTTCGAATTCGGGGGCGAGCACGGTTTTCCAGGACGGCTCGATCTTGATGTCCATACTTTAATTTTTATCCAAAGATAGCCAAATTCAATCCTGCCGTGGCCGGGGAAACTTCCAATTTTAACTAACTTTGCGTTCCATCACCGCGATATGACCGTCACCGAAAAAACGTTGCAGGATTTACAGTTTCCGACCATTCTGGAAACCTTATCGGGCATTTGCAATACCGATCTGGGCAAGGAAAAAGCCTTGCATATAGCGCCATTCAAAGACCGCGACGTTTTGTTCGCCGCGCTACGGATGACGTCGGAGTACGTATCGTCGTTCCAAAATAACAATGCCATCCCGAATCACGGTTTCGAGGCCATCAGCGCCGAAATCAAGTTCCTTTCCATAGAAGACAGTTTTTTGGAACCGGCAGCATTCCGGAAAATCGCCGTGGTGTCCGAGACGACCAACCTGTTGCTGTTGTTCTTTAAGAAGTTTGAGGAATATTACCCCGCGCTTCGTGCGATGTCGGCGGCCGTGCCTGTTACCAAGGAAATCATTTCGGCGATAGACAACATCGTCGATAAATTCGGGGAGATCAAAGACAATGCGTCGCCGCGCCTGACCGAGATACGCCGCGAGATGAACACCGTCCGCGGAAAAGTGAACCAGAGTTTCGGGACGGCGTTGAGCCATTACAACGGCTTGGGGTACTTGGATGACATTCGCGAGAGTTTTGTGGAAAACCGCCGTGTGCTCGCGGTGTTGGCCATGTATAGGCGAAAAGTGAAAGGCGCCATCATGGGCAGTTCCAAGACCGGCAGCATCGCTTACATCGAACCTGAAGCCACACTGAAATACTCGCGCGAATTGGCGAATCTTGAATATGAAGAACGCGAGGAAATCACCAAAATCCTCAAGATGTTGTCGTCGCAGATCAGGCCGCATGTCCCGTTGCTGTTGCAGTATCAGGATTTCCTGAGCGACATTGACGTGATTGCGGCGAAAGCGAAATACGCCGTGCGTACCAACAGTGTGCTGCCTACCATTACCGAGGAGCGCAGGCTTTTCTTCCGGGAAGCGTACCACCCGATATTATACCTGACCAACCAAGCAAAAAAAGAGAAAACATTCCCGCAGACATTTGACTTACATCAGGACAAACGCATCGTTGTGATTTCCGGGCCGAATGCGGGCGGAAAAACCATTTCCCTGAAGACCGTTGGGTTGTTGCAATTGATGTTGCAAAGTGGTTTGTTGATTCCGGTACATGAACGAAGCGAGACCTTTTTGTTCGATAGGATATTGACCGATATTGGCGACAACCAATCCATTGAAAATCATTTAAGTACGTATAGCTACCGGTTAAAGAACATGAATTACTTCCTGAAGAAATGCAACGGAAAAACATTGTTCTTGATCGACGAATTCGGCACGGGTTCAGACCCGGAATTGGGCGGCGCGCTGGCCGAAGTATTCCTTGAGGAATTTTATCACCGGGAAGCGTTCGGTATCATTACGACGCATTACGCCAACCTGAAGATGCTGGCCAATGAACTACCAAATGCACTCAACGCCAACATGCTCTTTGACGAAAAATCGCTGGAACCGATGTACAAATTGGTCTTGGGACAGGCCGGCAGCTCGTTTACGTTTGAAGTTGCGCAAAAGAACGGCATCCCATACGGCCTGATCAACCGGGCCAAAAAGAAGATTGAAAGCGGAAAGGTGCGTTTCGACAAAACCATCGCGACGTTGCAGAAAGAGCGCTCCAAGCTGGAGAAAACCTCGCAAACGCTAAAAGAGGAAGAAATCAAGGCGCGGGAAGAAAGCCAGAAACTCGAAACCATCAACGCCAAGATCAAGCAGAAACTGGAAAATTACCAGGAATTGTATGACAGCAACCAAAAGTCGATTTACCTCGGGCAGAAGTTGCAGGACATGGCTGATAAATACTACAACAACAAAGACAAGAAAACCATGATCGGGGAATTCCTGAAATTGGTTGAAATGGAAAATGCCAAGCGAAAGAAAGTGGCATCGGCCGCCGTGCAAAAGGCGGAAGCGCAAAAAATTAAAGTAATCGAGGCTGAAGTAAAAGTGGCCGTCGAAGCCATCCGCAAAGAGAAAAAGGAAAAGAAACAAAAAGCCAAACTCGAAGAAAAACCCAAGCCCATATTGAAAGTCGGAGATCGCGTCAGGATGAACGATGGCAAGTCCGTTGGGACGATTGACAGCATCGAAAAAAACAAGGCCGTGGTAAACTACGGCATTTTCACTTCGAAAGTCGGGCTGGACGTTTTGGAATTGGTGGAAGCAAAAAAGTAATATGGACATTTCCCAGATACCCAAAGACAAAATCATCTTGCTGTTCGACGGTGTGTGTAACTTGTGCGACGGCTTGGTGCAATACGTCATCAAACACGATAAGAAAGACATCTTTCGATTCGATTCACTGCAATCTGAAAACGGCAGGGCAATCCTAAAACACTTGGGCGTTGATCCGGAAAAAATGGACAGTATGGTGGTTTACGTGCCCGGAAAGGCTTATTACGTCCAATCGGACGCGGCACTGGAAATCGGTAAACACGTTGGCTGGAAAATTCCGGTGGCATTGGCACAGGTTTTCCCGAAAAGTTTGCGTGACACGGTCTATCGGTACGTGGCGCGCAACCGCTACAAATGGTACGGAAAGAAAGACCAATGCATGCTTCCGACACCTGAAATACGGGCTAAGTTTCTCCGATAAAAAAAGCCCGACGACTGCCGGGCCTTATCATTTTTTGAATTGTGAATTATTGTTTCACGATTTTCTTTACCGTCGAAACGCCTTCAGCGATGACATCAATTACGTAAACACCTGAAGCCAAATCACTGATGTTCAATTGGGCATTAGTAACGCCGTCAAATTTCTGTGACTTCACCACACGACCGTTCATATCTGTGATGGAAACCGTCTCGATATTCTTGGTGTTGCTGATGTTTACCATGTTGGTCGCTGGGTTCGGGTAAACAGAAACTACGTTCTGAGCAATCACCTGTGGTGTGCCCAATGTGTCTTCTGCAGAAGCCCTTGCCGTAAAGTTGTCGTATTTTGCAACAGCCGCAACGGTGTTTCCTGTACCGGCAGCCAAGATGAAGTCGATTTCGGCCGGATCGACACCCAGTCCTGCACCTGTAATAAATCCGTCAAAGTAACCGTCACACCTCCAAATAACTTCACCGGTAGCATAGTTGAAACTCATACCTACACGTACCCAAGTATCAGCAGGAAGCGCGACTGGCGTAGCGCCCAAATTGAATAGGAAGTTGCCCAATGTACCGGCATTGTCATAATAAGCTACACCAGAAATCACCTTTGTATCTTCGACCATAGACAACCCCACTAGCGCTTGGGTACCGGTAGCATCATATACGACGATACGTTGTGCGTTCTTACTTGTAGTAGCAGGTCCTGTATAAAGTTCAAATTCGATTTCGAGGATGTCATTCCCTGTCGTCCTTCCCATCCAAAGCGCGTCAAAGCCAGCTTGCCACATAAAACGCGAGTTGGTGGCTGTATTTGAACCCGTAATCTGCAATACATTGCCATACGTCGGGTCAGCATCTTCTACCACTTGAAAAGCTTCATTGGTTCCAGCAGCCGCAATAAAAGTTAAGTAATCACCTTGCCCCGGAGTGACGCCAGTCAAGTCTGTACCGATATTGCCTACCGTAAGGCCAGAGAAATCCTCGGTGTAAAAAATGTCTTGCGCATTAGCGGAAAAAGCAAACGCCAGACATGCTGATAGTAATAGTTTTTTCATAAAAGTTTTTTTAATTAGATTCAGCCGTAAAGCTATAAAAAAAAATCCAAAAAAAAACTTTTCGACAAAAGTTGTCAATTGTAGAAAAATGGTTGGTTTTACTAGTCTTTATCGGCTTCATACTTCCCTATCACCGAAGTGGCCAAGGCATTTCCCAACACGTTCGTAGCGCTGCGGAACATGTCGCAGAAATGATCTATGGGAAGTATCAGCGCGATGCCTTCCACGGGAATCTTAAACATGCCACAAGTAGCCGCTACGACGACCAGACTGGCGCGCGGCACGCCGGCAATTCCTTTACTGGTAAGCATCAGAACGAGCAACATCGTCATCTGTGTGCCTACACTTAAGTCAATACCATAAGCCTGCGCGATAAAAATACTGGCGAAAGTCATGTACATCATGCTGCCATCAAGATTGAAGGAGTAACCCAGCGGCAACATAAACGATACGACTTTGTCCTTGACGCCGAAGCGTTCGAGTTCCTCAGTTAGTTTCGGAAAAACCGCTTCGCTGCTGGTGGTTCCGAAGGCGATGAACAACGGGCTGACAATTCTTTTGAGTAAAATCACCATGGATTTCTTGAGTATCATAAACCCAACGGCAAGCAAAATCACCCAAAGCGATGCGATGCCTACCATGAAAGATCCGAAATATTTCACGTAAGTAACCACCAAGTTGTTCAAATCGTGGATGGCCAATACCGATGCAATGGCACCGAAGACACCCAACGGTGCGAACTTCATGACATAGCCCACCATTTTCAGGATGATATGCGAGGTCTTGTCGAGTGCTTTTACGACGGGTTTCGCCATGTCTCCGATGGATGCCGCAGCGAGTCCGAAAAAGATCGAAAACACTACGATTTGCAGGATTTCATTGGTTGCCATGGCCTCGACCACGCTTTTCGGGATGATGTGCTCGATGAATTTCTGGGCCGAAAAATCTTCGGTTTTCTGCGCGATGTCTGCGGCCGCGTTCATGTCAACATTCGCCAGTTTCAAACCGACGCCGGGTTGCAGCATGTTCACCCAGAACATTCCGATCAAAAGTGAAATGAACGAAGCGGTGAAAAACCACGCCAACGCCTTTCCGCCAATACGGCCTACCGATTTGATGTCGCCGAGCTTCGCGATGCCCACCACTAATGTCGTAAAGACCAGCGGCGAAATGATCATTTGCACCAAACGGATGAAAATGGTCGCGAGCAATTTGATGTTCGTGCTGAAAGACTTGGCCCAGTCCGGAGAAATGCCTCCTTGCGGCGACGTGTTTTCATAAATATAGATGCCCAGTCCGGCGCCCAACAGCATGGCCAGGATGATTTGCACCGTGAGGTTCGAAAGCCACGATTTCTTTTGGGTTGCGGTATTGCTCATTATCGGTAAATTTTATTGATCAGGTAAAAATCGGCCAGGACGATGGCGGCCATGGCTTCCACAATAGGAACGGCGCGCGGCACCACGCACGGGTCGTGCCTTCCCTTTCCTTCCATGGATATGGTATTTCCCGACGCGTCTATGGTTTGTTGCGGTTGCATGATGGTGGAAACCGGTTTGAACGCCACACGGAAATAAATGTCCATGCCGTTGGAAATGCCGCCTTGGATGCCGCCGGAAAGATTTGTCTTGGTTGTACCGTCAGGGTTGTAAGCGTCGTTGTGTTCGCTGCCTTTCATGCGGGCGCCGCAGAATCCGGAGCCATATTCAAAACCCTTAACGGCGTTGATGGAAAGCATGGCCTTGCCCAATTCGGCGTGCAACTTGTCGAAAACGGGTTCGCCCAAACCGACGGGCACATTTTGCAGCACGCAGGTTACCGTTCCGCCAACCGTATCGCCTTGGGCTTTGACTTCGGCGATGAGTTGCATCATGCGGGCGGCGGTTGCCGAATCAGGACAACGAACGGGGTTGCTGTCGGTTTGGGAGAAATCAAGGGCTTGGTATGGTTTGTCGATGAAGATATCACCGACAGACGACACGAATGCGTTAATTTTAACCTCGGGCAAGATTTGTTTGGCCAAGGCGCCAGCCACGACACGACAAGCCGTTTCACGCGCAGAACTACGGCCACCGCCACGGTAATCGCGCAGGCCATATTTCTGTTCATAAACATAGTCAGCATGACCTGGGCGGTAAACATCCTTAATATGGGAATAGTCCGCGGAATGTTGGTCTTGGTTGGCGATGGTAAAACCGATGGGCGTACCGGTGGCTTTCCCTTCGAAAATACCCGAAAGGAATTGTACTTGGTCTGGTTCCTTTCGTTGGGTAACGATGGCCGATTGCCCCGGACGGCGGCGGTCGAGCTCACGCTGGATGGCCTCGATACTGATCGCCAGACCGGGCGGGCAACCTTCAATGACGCCGCCTATGGCCGTGCCGTGCGATTCGCCGAATGTGGTAAGCTTGAAAAATGTCCCGAAGGTGTTTCCGGCCATGTGTGGGGTTTTGACAAATGTAAGGTTTAGTTGCAAAGCGACAAAGTTTTTTGGTGAGGTGGATGATTCGTGCGCTGCACATGGTCGGGGCCGCGTTAGGGATTGCAGCATTGTTTGAGCTCTTTACAAAGAACCCAAAGGTTTTAAACCCGTGGCGTCACCAAACGGTATGGAGCGCAGTAGGATAAAACCGTTGGGGGCTGCAAAAGCGAGTGCGGAAAGCCCGGCGTGAAGCGCAACGCCCAAAACCAATTTCTTAACCTTCGCTTGCTTTTTGGGTCATTTCTCGGGATTTTCTTTGCAAGAAACTTTACGACATGAAAAAACGAAAGGTTGAATTGGTGGTGATTTCGGATGTGCATCTGGGCACGTACGGTTGCCACGCCAAGGAATTGTTGCAGTATTTGTCGTCGATCAAACCCAAGACGCTCATTCTCAACGGCGACATTATCGACATCTGGCAATTCCGGAAATCGTACTTCCCGAAAGCGCATTTAAAAGTCATCCGGAAAATCCTCGATTTTGCCGCCAAGGGCACGAAAGTGTATTACATGACGGGCAATCACGACGAAATGCTGCGAAAATTCAGCGATACCGGCATCGGGAACATTTCCATCCTGGACAAACTTGTGCTGGATCTGGACGGCAAAAAAGCGTGGGTTTTCCACGGAGATGTGTTCGATGTATCGGTGCAACATTCAAAATGGATCGCGAAACTGGGCGGTTTGGGCTACGATTATTTGATCCTGATGAACCGGTTGGTGAATTGGTGCCTGAAGAAAACCGGGCGTCCGCCCTACTCTTTTTCCAAAAAAATCAAAGCCAGCGTGAAGAAGGCGGTTTCCTATATTTCAGATTTCGAGGACACGGCTACGGATTTGGCCATCCAAAAGAAATACGACTACGTGATTTGCGGCCACATCCATGAGCCGAAAATCCTGATGCGCACCGCAAAAGATGGCAGCACGCTTTACCTGAATTCCGGGGATTGGGTTGAAAACCTCACGGCGCTGGAATACCACCGCAAACGTTGGAAGCTCTATCGGTTCGACGAGCACCAGCCGCAACCGGAAGAAGACCTTTTCGACATGGACGCACTACTCGACCGTCAGTATTTCAATCTGGAACTCGACGGTTTGTTGAACTAGTACTACGAAAAGTTGTAGAACTTGTGGAAAAGCACTTATCGTTTTGTTAAAATGGGCACGCACCTGATTTTAACATTCTAAATTTGCTTCACTAACTATAACTAAAGTTCTTATGAAGAAGATCATTTTTGCGATTGTGATGATCGGGTTCGGATTCGCAGCCCAATCTCAGGAAATCAGGAAAAATGCCCTCGGTTTGCGTTTGGGCGACAATGACGGATTTGGTGGTGAGATTTCTTACCAACGTGGCCTGTCAAGCAACAACCGCCTGGAGTTTGACCTGGGCTGGCGCGACAGCAAACATTACGACGCCATGAAAATTGCCGGTTTGTACCAATGGGTTTGGAATATTGACGGCGGGTTTAACTGGTATGCTGGTGTAGGCGGCGGACTCGGAACGTATGACGTTGACGACGATCACGTAGATCCAGATTGGGATGACGACAGCGGTACGTTCATTTTCGTGGCCGGTGACATCGGGATCGAGTATGTGTTCGACGAAGCGCCGATACAGCTCTCGCTTGATTTCCGTCCGGAAATTTATTTCGGCGGCGATTATGCCGATGTGAACAACAGCTTCGGGCCAGACATCGCACTGGGCATCAGGTTTACATTCTAAACCAGAATAAAAAAGAAAGAAATCCCGCAATTAGCGGGATTTTTTATTGAATTTCAATGGGCTTCTTGGAATTGATCTTCACCACAGCGTACGGATAGGTAAGCGCCAGCGTGACCAAACCGTCGGGCTTGATTTCCTTGACCGTGACTACAATCTTATCTGGGAATTCCTCAACCTTTTCCACGCCTACGCGGTAGCCGCCCGATCTTTTCTCTCCCAGATTCAAGATGACAAAATTCGCCGTTTTGATATCGGATGCCTTGACCTTGCCTTGCAAATATTCATCGCCGAGCAACATCCCGATTTCGCTTTCGTCGGAAATGATTTCGTAGAATTGGATGTTTCCGCCGCCGTTTTCTTGTTGGGTCAGCACTTCATACAAAGGTTTTTTGGCCGACGTGGATTTCCCGGCGCCGCAAGAGGCCAATATCAGTACCGAAAAAATAAGGCCTATGCTATACAGTTTTCTGCTCATGTTTCTTTTGGATGGCTTCCCGATACAAACCTTCGTACATCGGGAGGATGTTTTTAATATCGAACTGACGTGCCACACCGAGTGCGCTTTTCTTGAACTCAGATAACGCAGCATCGTCGCCCAATATTTTAATCGCGTTGGCTGCCATCGATTCAATGTCGCCGACTTCGGACAAATAACCTGAAACACCATCGACGTTCACTTCGGGCAAACCGCCGCCGTTGGTGGAAATCACGGGCACGCCCAAGGCCATCGCTTCGAGCGCCGCCAGACCGAAACTTTCTGATTCGGAAGGCAGCAGGAACAAATCCGAATAGCTCAAAATCATATCGACTTCGTTGCTGTTCCCCAGAAAAATCACTTTGTCCAAAATGTTGAGTTCACGGCAGAGCGCTTCGGCCTTTTCCTTTTCGGGACCGTCGCCAACCATCATGAGCTTGGCCGGGATTTGCTGCTGGATCTTGTGGAAAACTTTGACAACATCCGGAATGCGTTTCACCTTGCGGAAATTACTGATGTGCGTGATGATGCGCTCGTCTTCACGGGCAATGACGTTGCGGCGGCAGGCTACTTTCGCGCCTTCTGTGGTTTTGTCGAGTTCGATGAAATTCGGGATGACGTGTATTTCCTTGGTGATGTTGAAGAACTTGTAGGTTTCGTCGCGCAGGCTTTTCGATACGGAAGTCACCACGTCCGACGCATTGATGCTGAATGTCACGGCAGGTTTGTACACCGGATGGTTGCCAACAAGGGTAATATCGGTACCGTGCAGCGTCGTGACCATCGGGATGTCGATGCCCTCGGTCTTGAGGATTTGCTGGGCCATGTAGCCGGCGTAGGCATGTGGAATCGCGTAATGCACGTGCAACAATTCGATGCCGTAGAGTTTAACCATATCGACGAGTTTGCTCGACAACGCCAACTCATACGGCTGGTAGTGGAACAACGGATATTCAGGTACGATGACTTCATGGTAATGCACGTTCGGATTCAAAAGCGCCAAACGCACCGGCTGGCTGTAGGTGATGAAATGGATCTCGTGGCCGCGGTGTGAGAGTTCGATGCCCAGTTCGGTAGCAACGACACCGCTTCCGCCGAATGTTGGGTAACAGACTATGGCGATTTTCATTGGTTGTTTTCTGTGTTTAAACGCATGACGGATAGATGAGTTGATGTCATGAGCGTTGTTAAAAGGAATACGAATTTACGGAAAAACATGAAAAATACGCCAGAAAACACCTATTGCGTTACTTGATTATCGCCTGCTGGATCACTTTCTGGATGTCTTCGCGGATGTTCTGTTTAGACAATTCATTCGCGGCGTTGCTGTCCGGGTACGTCCGGTTAGACAAGAACACATACACGATTTCGGTTTCCGGGTCTGCCCATGCCATGGTTCCGGTAAATCCGGTATGGCCGAAACTCGCAGGCGAGACACAACCGCAAGTCGGGCCTGATTGTCCGGGCAATTGCGGTTTGTCGAAACCTAAGCCACGACGGTTTCCTGCGGGGCAATAGTAACAGGTGTTGAAATCGTCGAAGGTCTTGGCCGAAAAATATTGGTGGCTACCGTAATGGCCTTTCCAAAGATAGAGCTGCATGATCTTGGCGATGTCCATGGCATTCGAGAAAATGCCCGCATGCCCGGCCACGCCGCCTTCCATCGCGGCTTCCATGTCGTGCACGTAACCTTGGATGGTCTGGTAACGGAAATACGTGTCTTTTTCGGTCGGTGGAATCACGCTCATATCCACTTTTCGCAACGGGTTGTACATGGTATGGTTCATCCCGATGGTTCTGTAGAAGTTTTTATAACTCAGGCTGTCCAGTGACGTCGCAGTGACTTTCTGCAGATAATCCTTGAGGATGATGAACGTGAAATCGCTGTATTTGTACTCGCGCTTGGGCAATAACTTGCTGTCGGCGATGGCTTTCATGATCGTGTCCTGATAGTCGCTGCGGATGAAAAGATTCTCAGCCACTTGCCGCGAGAATTGCGCATCTGCCGTTTTCCTGTAGTATTTTTCGCTAGGCCGTTTCAGACTGTCCAGCGTGTTTTTGTAGAACGGGATCCACGCCTGCAGTTTCGCATAGTGCGAGAGCAATTCCTTAAAATGGATGTGGCGTTTGTCGGTATTCTCGAAAATCGGGAGCATGTTGCCCAATTCCGTATCCATATTGATTTTTCCCTGGTCGTACAACTGCATCACATTGGGCAGCGTCGAGACCATTTTGGTGAGCGAAGCTACGTCGTACAAATCTGTATTGACGACCTTTTGGTTGGATTCGTAAGTGTGTGTCCCGAATGACTTCTGGTAAATGACTTTCCCCCTGCGCGCCACGAGCACTTGCAGTCCGGGCGTCATTTTCCCGGTGATGGCTTTCTGGGCCAGTTGGTCGATGCCTTTGAGGACTTGCGAATCCATCCCTACATTCTCCGGCGCCGTAAAGCCCAGACGGTCTATTTTTCGTGTGCGCAACCCAAAGTTAACCGGAAACGCCGCGTTGATCGTCACGGGCAATTTGCCTTTGGATTCTATGGCCCCAAAAAGCAATTGGCCCGAAACCACCTGCGACACGTCCGTATTTTGGTACGATACGACAATCGCCTTGATTTTGTTGAAGTTGTTCACCTGTAGCAAGGCATACGGCTTTGCGAAAACGTCCAGGATGACGTTGCTGTACTTGGCGATGGTATCCAGTTTGGCGACTTCTTCCGCTTTCCAACTGTGGTTTTTCCAGGCGCCATCAGGTTTGTGGAATCCTACGATGACTTTTGTGAACGGTTTGAGCCTGACTTTGAGGCTGTCGATGTTGTCTTCGTTGATTTCGGTGATCTCGGTGTATTTCTGTAACGTCGAGAGAAACGGCGAATGTTTGTCGTCGCCCAATTTGACGTACGCGATTTTCTCGTTCTCGATCTTGTCGATGGGCAGGATTTCGTCTTCGTTCTTGATGACCGTCACCGCATTTTCGTACAATTCATACTGGAACGCGACGTTTTGCGGTGTATTGAGGTCGCGGTCAAGGTTTTCCATTTTCACGGGCTTGTAATTGTCCAGCCCGACGCGGTATTTGTAGCGCAGGATTTTCTTTACCGAATGCGCTAATCGTTCCTCAGAAATAATCGAATCCTGGTAAGCCACACATATTTTCTCGAACGCTTTCGGGACATTCTCGGCGTACAACAGGATGTCATTGCCCGCCAGAAACGCTTCCAGATCGATTTCTCCCGGCTGTTTGAAACTAGACGCGCCTTTCATGTTGAGCGCATCAGTGAAGATCAATCCGCCGAAACCCAGTTCTTTCTGCAAGACATTGGTGACGACGTTATAGGATATCGACGACGGATAACCTTCGCGCGGTTCAAGGCTCGGCACGCTCAAATGCGCCACCATGACCGAGGCCAATCCTTCGTTAAAAAGCCTTTTGTACGGATAAAATTCTACTTCATTGAGCCGTTGTTTGGAGAAATTCACCAGCGGTAGTGTGTGGTGCGAATCTACGGACGTGTCACCGTGGCCAGGGAAATGCTTGCCCGTGGCCAGCACGCCGTGGCTTTGGATGCCCTTCATGAGTGCCATCGCCCGTGTGGTGACGTTTACCTTGTCTTCGCCGAAAGAGCGGTTGCCGATGATTGGGTTTTTGGGGTTGGTATTGATGTCGAGCACCGGTGCAAAATTGAAATGCAACCCGAGCCTGTGTGCCTGTTTGCCGTACTCGTCGCCCACGCGCTTGATCAGGTTGATGTCCTGGATGGCGCCAAGTGTCATGTTCCAAGGGAAACGGTTGATGGAATCCAACCGCATGGCCAAACCCCATTCGGCATCGATTCCGATGAACAAGGGCACTTTGGATTGCGATTGGTAACGGTTGGTAAGTTTTGCCTGACGGCCCGGGCCGCCTTGGAAAAAGCACAATCCGCCGATGTTGTGACAGGTGATCAGGTTGTCGATCTGGGCCACATGCAGCGAATCCTTGTTGGAGAACGCAGCCACCATGAACAATTGGCCCACGCGCTCGTCAAAACTCAGCGCGTTGTAAACGCTGTCCACCCAAACGCCTTCTTTTTGTTTGTGCATGCCGACATCAACCATACCCGGTTGTGCCATAGCCAGTTGGCTGATCAACGCCATCAATAGGAAACAATATCTCATCGGTTTAGAAAAATCGGCTGTGCCAGCTTTCGGCGGCCGGAACTTCCCAGAAGTCATTCCACTCACCTACGGTATTAACGAGATTATTGAACACAATGGTTTGTGATGACACCGCTTTTTCCTTCGCCATTTTCTTGAAATCGGCCAAAGATTTATGGGCGATGAACTCGCCGTTGCGGAATGTCACGTTCATTTTGTCGAGCAAGTCCACGCCGTATTTCGCTTCCAGCGATTGGATGAAACGCACCGAATCATCGATGGAACATCCGGACGCAGAATACATTTCCTGATCCACGGCCAAAATGATGAACCGGTTGTACATGATTTTGTAGGACGCGGCGAGCGATGTGCCGTGCGCTGCCCATTGCTGGACGAATTGATTGACGGCAAGGTCAATTTCCCCGATTTCATCGTCGGTGAATTTGCGGTTGGACTGATAAATCCAGATGCGTGAATCTTCAGGAAGGTTTTCGAATGGAATATACATCTCTAACGGGCCAATGCCCTATTTTAATTGTTTTTAGCCAGACCGGTGATGACTTTGTAATATCGGAATTCCTTCGCCACCGGATCATACATCTCGACTTCGGAATAATTCACCGTGACGCGGTCGTTTTTTTTGATTTCGTTATTGGTGAACAACGATGCGGTCTCGAAATACTCCAGCAGCAGCAAATTGTGCACACGGCCGTTCTTGTCTTTCACCTGCAAGGTCACGAACTGATCGGTCTTGATTCCGGACACCGAACCTTCGATTTGCATGTCCGACGAAATGGATTCGGCCTCGCCCTGATTGGCCGCCACGCCAATGGCCATGATAACTTCCGGACAAAGGTCGATCATCTTCAAAGCGGTGCGCTCGCCAATGCCGCGCAATTGTTCTTTATCGGAAAAATCGAGTTTGTATTCTTTCTCGAATTCCGCGGAATGTTTCATGTAGCTGGCCAGCACGCACAACCCGAATTCTTTTTTGAGCGTTTCCACATCCGGATTCGAAAAGGTGCTTTTCTTCGCGTTGACGCACTCGCACGATTCTTTGGCCAGGATTTCCTGCAACGCGTCAGGTTGCGCAAACGCTATCGTCCCGCACAAGATCGCGAATAGTAAAATGCCTTTTCTTGTCATAAATCCTGTGCGTTGGCGATGAGTTCTGCGACGTCCATTACTTTTACGTCGGCCTCTTTTTCCTTGCCTTTCACGCCGTCGGTGAGCATGGTGTTGCAGAATGGGCAACCCGCCGCGATGATCGTCGGTTCGAGCCCGAGCGCTTCTTCGGTCCGTTCAATATTGATTTCCTTGTTGCCCGGTTCGGCGTCCTTGAACATCTGCGCACCACCGGCGCCACAGCACAAGCCGTTGGCCCGTGAACGCTTCATTTCGACGAGTTCGGCATCGAGTTTCTGGATGAGTTCACGCGGCGCTTCATACACGTTGTTGGCACGGCCCAGATAACACGGGTCGTGGAATGTAATGCGCTTGCCACGAAATTGCCCGCCTTCAATGGAAAGACGTTTCTCGTCGAGCAAAGACTTGAGCAACTGCGTATGATGGATGACTTCGTAGTTGCCGCCCAACTCCGGGTATTCGTTTTTCAGCGTATTGAAACAATGCGGACAGGCCGTCACGATTTTCTTTACGCCGTACCCGTCGAGCACCTGGATGTTCATCATGGCCTGCATCTGGAACAGGAATTCATTCCCCGCGCGTTTTGCCGGGTCGCCATTGCAGCTTTCTTCGGTTCCGAGAACGGCAAACGACACGCCGGCCCGATTGAGCAAACGCACGAATGCCTTGGTGATTTTCTTGGCACGGTCGTCAAAACTGCCGGCACAACCCACCCAGAACAAGAATTCGGGCTGTTGTCCGGAAGCCATCATTTCGGCCATTGTAGGTACTTTGAGTTCTTCCATAATATTTTGTTTTGGCGGCAACCGGTACATCTATGGTTGCGGGCCTCACTTATTCGTGTTTGCCGTCGTCGAACACCTGAATGGTCACTTCCTTTTCGACCAAGTCGGTGAACTTGCCCCGGTAGCGCGTAGCTTTTACCAAGTGATTGTCAATCCAGTGGTAATTTCCGCCGCGCGGCTTTCCGAAGAGAATGCCGTGGTATTTGAAACCGTGCTGTTTGAGCCAGGTTTCCGTGTATTCGCGGTGCGCCTCGGTCCTGGACGTGAAGAAAAAAATCACATGGCCTTCGTCGTACCATTTGTTGAGTGTAACCAGCGCATCGGGATAAACCGCTGCGGTGAGCATCCTTTCGGGTTCCTCGTTCGGGATGTCATCGCAGATTGTCCCGTCGATATCAATCAAATAATTCTTAATTCCTTCAGGCAGGATCGGGCTGATGTGTTTGCCGTCTTCAAATGCTTCCTGCAAATTCTTGTCAATGTCTTCCGTTTTCATTTGGTTTCTAAGTTTGCTTAAAAACCCCTTAACCTCGTTATAAGAGAATTTTTAAAAGGGTCGAAAGTCGAAGGTCGAAAGTCGAAAGACCCATCATCCGAAACTCTTCCCTAATTTTTAACTGTTAATTATTAATTTTTAAATTTCTCACTCCTTACATTATCAATTGTCAATTATCCATTGTCAATTAATTTTCCTCTTTCCAATTCAGCCGATCCATCTGGTTGTAGGGCCAAGGCGCACCGTTGTTCTCGACGTTGGTCATCATGGCGTTGAGCGACATCGGGGCGGCACTTTGCTCCATGACCAGATAGCGGCGCATGTCCATGATGATCGAAAGCGGACTGATGTTCACCGGACACTCTTCGACGCAAGCGTTGCACGTCGTACACGCCCACAACTCTTCAGGCGTGATGTAGTCGTTGAGCAGCGTCTTGTTGTCGGGGACGAAAACACCTTTATTCGCGTCGATATTGCGCCCGACTTCTTCCAACCGGTCGCGCGTGTCCATCATGATTTTACGCGGCGACAATTTCTTGCCGGTGATGTTTGCCGGACATGCCGACGTGCATCGGCCACATTCGGTACACGTATAAGCGTTGAGCAATTGCACCCAGTTCAAATCCTGGACGTCGCTGGCTCCGAATTTCGCCGGTGCGGCATCCGGATTGGCCGGCGCGGCAAATGGGTCGGCATTCGGGTCCATCATGAGTTTCACCTCATTGGTCACCGATTCCAGGTTGTTGAATTTGCCCTTCGCGTTCAAATCGGCGTAATACGTATTGGGAAACGCCAGCAAAATGTGCAGGTGTTTGGAGAAATACAGATAATTCAGGAAGACCAGAATTCCAGCAATATGCAACCACCAGAACGATCGTTCGAGCATAGACACCAAGCTTGAATCCATCCCGTCGAAAATCGGGGCGATGTATTGCGACACAGGAAAAGCACCGGCTTTACTGTAATGCCCGAAGTGTTCCGGCAAATTTTGCAGATGGAAATCGGCGGCGTTCATGAGCAGGAACAACGACATCAGGACAATCTCGAAGTACAGGATGTAATTGGCGTCACTCTTCGGCCAACCCTTAAGGTCAGCATGGATGAAACGTTTGAGTTTGATGACGTTCCTTCGCACGAGAAAAATGATAACCGATACCAACACTAACAGCGCCAGCACTTCGAACGAACCAATCAGGAAGTCATAGAAACCGCCCATGAACGACAAGACGCGGTGCGTGCCGAACAAACCGTCTATGATGATTTCCAATACTTCCAGATTAATGATCACAAAGCCTGCATATACGATGATGTGCAGGAAACCCGCTATGGGCCGCTTGACCATTTTGGACTGCCCGAGCGCAATCAAAGCCATGTTGCCCCAGCGCGCCGACGGATTGTCCGAGCGGTCCACGTCCTGCCCTAGTTTGATGTTCCGGATGAGTTTGCGGACATTGATGCTGAAGTATCCGATCCCGATACCGAGCAAAATCGCAAACAACAGGTTGTCAAGATAACTCATTCGTTATGGTGTTTTTGGTGTTTCTTGTTCTGGTTTGGGTGCCACATAAGGGCGGTTTTTCTTGCCGAACAAAGACACGTTGATGTAACGGTTCGGGTTCAGGCGCAAATCCTGCAGCAACAGTTCCAGTTCCTTGGAGGTTTTGTTCAGGTTGGTGTAAAGCGCTTCGTCCTTGAGCATTTTGCCTGCCGTGCCTTTTCCGGCATTGAGGTCGTTCATGATCTGGTCAACACTCGCAAGGGTGGCATCTAATTTTTTGATCGTTTTGCCCAAATCGGCCTTCGCGATGGAATCGGAAATCTTGGCCAGGTTCGCCGAAGCTTTGTCGGCATTGGCCAACGTACTGCTGATCTTGGCCTTGTTGTCGGCCAACATGTCGTTGGTATTGGCCGCAACGCCTTTGAATTCAGCGAGTGTTTCGTTCAGGTTGGCGATGCTGCTGCGCAAATTGGCTTTTGTCTTTTCGTCGAGGATGCCGTTTACATCGGCCATGACCGCATCTATGCTCACGACCATTTTCTCGACTTTCTCCTGCAATGGCGTCAACTTTTCGCCCACGAGTGCCGTCAAACCTGGAACGACGCCGCCTTGGAGGGTGTCGCCACTTTCAGCGAGGTTTTTATCGGTCAGGTTTGGGACGATCTGGATTTGCTTGCCGCCAATAAGTCCTGGCTCGTAAATATTGACGACGCTGGATTTTGCGATCGGGAAATCGTTCTTGATTTGGATCTCGACGATGAGTTTGCCGGTGTTCTGCACCAATTCGATGCTGCTCACCTTGCCTACCACCAAACCGCTGATGGTGACCGGAGCGGATACCGCCAGCCCTTCTACATTGTCGTAATGTACGTAAAAAGTTTTGTAATCGGCGAGCAGGTCGCGGCCTTTCAGGAAGCTATAACCCCAAATGAATAAAAGGATTGAAGCGATAACGAGTATGGCGGTCTTGATTTCTCTTGAAACTTTCAATGGCTTGTAATTTAAATGGTTTGGTCTGACGCAGCCCGTCGCGGCAAAAATAAGACAATCCGACGACTTGGGCGTTGTTTATCGCTTTAAGGCTTCGTCTATCGTGATTTTCTTACCGTCGCGGAACGCCACCAAAAAAGCCGATGAATAGCCTTTGGATTTGGCCTCGCCCTGCAACCTTTTCGCTTCGTTATAATCGCCGGTTTGCCCGTACATGTATTTGTACATATTGCCCGACATGATCACTGAAATCGCGCCCAGCCCGTTGAAATTGGCCGGTGTCAGTTCCAGCTTGTTGCTGCTTACGGCGAGTTGCACCTTGAAAACCACATTGCCCGCAGGCGCTTCCGGTTCGGGTTTTACTTCAGGTTGCTTGACCGGCGTCTTTACAGGCGTGGTCACTGGCGGTGTTTTCGCTATTGGCTTGGTCACCACGGTGTCCGGATCCGGTTTTGGGATTGGCGCTTGTTTCGGTACGCGGTCCGACGGCTTCAAACCATCTTCATCGGGCTGCCCGCCGCCCCAATATTCTTTTTTATAACTGATGACCGCATCAGCGATGGCTTTCGCGATTTGCTGCTGGCCTTCTTCCGAATCGAGGAACGCGCCGTCATCCGGGTTCGAGATGAAACCCATTTCAATCAGGATGCGCGGCATATAAGCCTTGTGCAACACCATATACGGCGCTTGTTTCACCCCGCGGCTTTTCTTGCCGAGCTTGTCGGTGAATTGGTCCTGGACTTTTCCGGCGAGTTCAATGGAATTTTCCAGATAAGTTTCGGTAGTGATGTCGATCAGGATTTTAGATTCCGGATGGTTCGGATCATAGCCTTCGTACTTTTGTTTGTAATCGTTCTCGAGCGTGATGACCGAGTTCTCCCGACGCGCAGCTTCAAGGTTCGATGCGTTCTTGGTCATACCCATGACATAAGTTTCGGTACCCGATGCCGCCGAATTCTTGTTGGCGTTGCAATGGATCGAGACGAAAATGTTGGCGTCCGCGCGGTTGGCGATGTTGGCCCGTTCGATGAGTTCGATGAAAACGTCGGTCTTTCGGGTGTACAAAACCTCAAAGCCCGGCGTATTCTCCAGTATTTTCCCGACCTTTAACGTCACGCCCAGGGCAATATTTTTCTCGATGTGGCCGTGGTAGACCGCACCGAAATCCTTGCCGCCGTGACCCGCGTCAAGCGCCACTTTAAATTTAGAATTCTGGCTATAGGAAGTGAAGGAAACCGTGCAAAAAACAAGTAAAAAAATCGCTTTGATTTTGTTTGGTAAACCCATAGAAAGTAAAAGTTAATTTAATTTAAACGCTCGGCAATAAATGCAATATTTACTTACTTTTGACGAAAATTTATCAGTAAGTTTGGCGCGCCAAAACACACCATTTTTTACAAAAGTAGTACATAAACCTTTGCAGACAAACTTATTTAATATCGTTTTATCAGCAATCTTCCTAACAATTTGTGCTGCAAAAGGCTACGCTCAGGAACCCGTCACGAAATCCATTTCAACACCGCAAACCAAGCCGCTGGACAGCCTTGATATAAACGCGGCCGACCTGGTGAAAATTGCAGACTCGACCAAACAAGACTCGCTCAAGAAAAAGCCGCTGCTCTCCGATAAAATCAAATACAAGGCGGAAACCTACGCCAAGATCGACCAGAAACGCAAACTCATCACGCTCTACGACAAGGCCGAATTGTACTATCAGGACATCGAACTCAAGGCCGGCATCATCGTCATGGACTATGAAAAAAAGGAAGTCTATGCCGGGCGCATCAAGGATTCCACGGGCAAATACACGCAATACCCGATTTTTAAGCAAGGCCAGAACATTGTCGAGCCGGATTCTATTCGCTTCAACACCGAAACCAAACGCGGATTGATTTGGAATTCAAGGACCGACCAAGGCGAATTTAAAGTGAAGGCCGAACTCACCAAGCGCGAAAACGACTCGGTGTATTTCATGAAGAAAGTGCGATTCACCACCGCAAAAGACATCGAAAACCCCGAATATTATTTCCAGACCGATCGCGTCAAATTCGTGCCGGGCGAAAAAGTCGTGGTTGGCGTCACCAATCTGGTCATCGCCGATGTGCCCACGCCGCTCGCCTTACCATTCGCCTTTTTCCCGATGTCTACCAAGGCCCGATCGGGCATTCTCGTGCCGACGTATGGCGATTCGGCCCAACGCGGCTATTCGCTACAGAACGGCGGCTATTATTTCGCGATTTCCGAATACCTGGATTTGGCCGTGCTCGGCGACTATTACACCAACGGCAGTTACGGGATGCGGTTCGAGACGAATTACGCCAAGCGTTACCGGTTCGGCGGCAATGTCAACGTACGGTTCGAAAACCTGATCAACAGCGAACGCGGCTTCCCGGACTATACCAAGACCAACATCTACAACATCCAGTGGACGCACCGCAAAGACCCGAAATCCAACCCGAATTCAACATTTTCGGCGTCGGTCAACTTAGGATCGAGCAAGTATTTCCAGCAATCCATCAACCAGATCAACGTCGGTTCTACACTCAACAATACCTTGCAGTCGTCGGTTTCTTATTCCCGGACATTCAATTCTGTCCCAGCCGTGAACATGTCGCTTACCGCCACGCATCAGCAAAACACGCAGACCGAAACCATCAACATGACCTTGCCGACGTTGCAGGCCAGCGTCGATCGGATTTTTCCGTTCGCCCCAAAAGACGGCATCAAGAAAGGTTTCATCAAGAACATCAACCTGCAATACAACTTGCAGGCGCGCAACCAGATCGAAACCACAGATTCCTTGTTTTTCAAGCCGGAAATGTTCCGCGACGCCGAAGTCGGGTTCCAGCACCAGATTCCGCTGAGCACGAACTTTAAGATTTTCAAGTATTTCAGTGCGTCTACATCGGTCAATTACCAAGAAGTCTGGTATTTACAGACCATCCGTAAATTCTACAGCGCGGCGCAGGATTCGTTGATTACCCAAGACGTGAAAGGATTTGACGCGTACCGAACCTACAATTTCGCGGCGAGCGTGGGTACGACGATTTACGGTACGTTCAATTTCGGTGAAGACAAGAAAATCAAGGCCATCCGCCACGTGATGCGTCCATCGGTTTCCTACAGTTACGTGCCGAGTTTCGACAAGTATTACGACACGTATGATCCGGACGGTTCTGGAACAATGCGTAAGGATTACACCCGTTTCGAAGGCGGCATGTACGGCGCCCCGGCCAAGAATTACTCGAATGTCGTAGGCTTTTCACTCAACAATACTTTTGAGGCCAAAGTGACCGACCGCGACAGCACCAAGACCGAACCCAAGAAGATCATGCTGCTCAACAACTTCAACTTCTCCACGAGCTATAACATCGCCGCCGACACGCTCAAATGGGCACCGCTTCGCATGAGTGGCGGCACGCTGTTGTTCAAGGAAAAGATGAATGTGAACTTTGCAGCCACGCTCGATCCGTATGCGATTGACAACGCCGGCCGCCGCATCAACACCTTCAATATCGACAATGGCGGCAGTTTGTTCAGGATGACCAGCGCAAACATGACCATCGGTTATTCGTTGTCCAGTTCGGACGGCGACAAGCTCAAGAAGAAAGACAACGACCAAGGTTTGCGCAACGGCGGGCGCGAGGACGATTTGTTCGGCACCAATACGGATTTCAGCGACCGGCGCCAGAGCCAGTTCAATGAAGACGACGAAAGCGAAGACGGCGAATTCGACGGTTTTTTCCAATCGAAAATCCCTTGGAACCTGACACTCGCCTACGCGCTTACCTACTCCAACGCACGGCGGGAGAACAAGATCGTCGGCAACTCGCTCATGATATCCACGAACGTCGATTTGACTTCCAAATGGAAAGTCGGGGTTTCCACCGGATATGATTTCGTACAAAAAGGTGTGACATTTACACAATTCCGATTCGAGCGTGACCTTTTGAGCTGGCGGATGGATTTCAACTGGACACCGTTTGGCGACAATGCCTACTGGAATTTCTTCATCGGCATCAAGGCCGGCGTGTTGAGCGATGTGAAATGGGAAAAACGAAACCAGCCGGACAGAACCATTCGGTAATTAATAATTAATAATGAATAGGCTATTGCATTTGCAAACTAGCCACTAGCAACTAATAACTAGCCACTAAAAACTAGCAACTAGCCACTATTATGAAACAAATCATCTTCACCGACAAAGCACCCGCACCCATCGGGCCGTACAGCCAAGCCGTCCTGTCCGGAAATACACTTTACACATCGGGGCAAATTGCGATAAACCCCACCAACGGGGAACTGGTTTTGGACAACATCGAAGCCGAGACCAAACAAGTCATGGAAAACATGAAAGCGGTACTGGCCGCCGCCGACATGACATTCGACCACGTCGTAAAAACCACGATTTTCATCACAGACATGAACGATTTTGCACGCATCAACGCGGTGTACGGCAGTTATTTTACAGAGAGTAATGCGCCTGCGCGCGAAACCGTACAGGTTTCCGTTTTGCCGAAACAGGTGAATGTGGAGATTTCGATGACAGCGGTGAAGTGATGTTTTTGCCGACCGGCGGTTTACTTTTACCTTGACGCAACTCGAGCCTAAAAAGGCGAACGGAGCGACCAACGCACACAAGTATTTTCGCGGTGAGCTAAAGTAACAAAACGTTAAGGCTGAAGAACCAAACCGAAGCCGTTCTGGAAACGACAGAAAATTGTCTGCCGAAAGCCAATTTTGGAAACGCCCTCTTTTCGGGCGCTGCGCCAGCGAGCCGAAATAATTAAATATTCCGCTTAGTCGCGGCTTGCATGAAATCGGCGTGAAGAAAAAATCGGAATCAAAGCGCGTGTACTCAAAAGAAATTCTGTCTGAGCGTTAGCGAGTTAATTTCTTTTCGCGCTCGATTCGATTTTTTTAGCCTATTTCATGGCCGCACCGCATTTTTGCTTCTTTTGTTGCGAGACAAAAGAAGGCCAGCGGCAGCGATACAAAGGAAAGAAAAGTAAGTTTGGACATTGTCCAAACTACCTCTGAATAGAGTTCATAAACAACTGCGCACTCGCTTCATTTGTCGCCAACGGCACATTGTGCACGTCGCAAACCCGGATGAGCATATTCACGTCGGCTTCGTGCGGATGGTTCGCCAGCGGATCTTTAAAGAACAACACCATTTTGGTTTTGCCTTCGGCTACGCGGGCCGCAATCTGCGCATCGCCACCCAGTGGCCCGGAAAGCATTTTCTTGACCTTGAAGCCAGCTTTCTCGGCCTTGCTCCCGGTTGTTCCCGTAGCGATCAGTTTCACATCGGCAGCTTCCAAGAGCGCACGGTTCTTGTTGAGGAACTGCACCATTTCGGCTTTCATGCCATCGTGGGCTATAATCGCGATTTCCATTATTTGTTGATGGAATGGTAAGCAATCAACCCGTCAATGGGCCTGCGCAGCACATTGCCCAACGAAATGCCGTGCTTGTCCAACACCGTTTTGAGTTCGTCGCGCAAATAGAATGCAATCGACCCGATGAAATGCACCGGCACTTCCTTGTGGTTGTCGTATTGCTTGATGTAGTTGTCCACGAAGTCTTCCATACCTGCAAAAATGATTTGCTGGCAGAACGGTTCGTCCTTGAACTCGATCAGGAATTTCGCGAATGTCGCCAAATACGCGTTCGGGTTCGGTTCTTTGTAGAGGTTGTGCTTGATGTGGTCTGCGTCTACGTTGTAGCGTTTCTCGAATTCCTTGGCCAATTTTTCCGGCATCTTCCCAAAATAATAGCCGCGGATGAGTTGCCGCCCAAACTGGTTGCCGCTGCAATCGTCCATGCAGATATACCCCAGCGACTGCACTTTCTGGTGCAACACCAACCCGTCAAAGAAACTGCAGTTTGAGCCAGTGCCCAAAATCGAGACAATGGCCGCCTCACCGCGCGGTGTCGTCGCGTAAACCGCCGCGTAAGTGTCTTCCTGAACCGTTACGGCCGCGCTCGGGAAATACTCCTTGAACACGCCGGTCAGGAAATTCTTCATGCGGTCGGTGCCGCAGCCCGCGCCGTAAAAATACAGGTGCGTCACGCTTTTGCGGTTGTGCGAAATGTCAAATTTGTCATCAAGCCGTGCAATCACTTGGTCTTTCCCCAGCACTTCCGGGTTTAGCCCAAGGCTCTGCGTGGTAAACAAGACTTTGCCGTTGTCGTCAATGGAAATCCAGTCGGCCTTGGTGGAACCGCTGTCTACGAGTAATTTCATAAAGTGGCTAGTGGTTAGTGGCTAGCGGCTAGACAGCTAGCGGTTATATTTTACTTTGGGCGTTGCCTGCGGCCCGCGCTATCGGCTGCACGCGGTGCTGGCCTCTATCGCTAACGCAGTTCATCCTGTGTGCTACGCACGGAACATCCGCATTCAAAAAATAAAAATCCCGTCACAAATCTAACGGGATTTTTTACATCTCAAAATTATTTCAAGCCTGCGCTGTGTACGCAAAGGTCAATCAGCTTGCTCGAATAGCCGTATTCGTTGTCATACCAAGAAACCAGCTTAAAAAACGTCGAATTCAAACCAATACCGGCCTTTGCATCCACAATCGAGGTCCGCGTATCAGACACGAAATCCTGCGACACCACGTCGTCTTCGGTATAACCGATAATGCCTTTGTAATCTGTTTCAGACGCATTTTTCAACACCGCCATGATGTTGTCGTAAGTGGTCTCTTTCGCCAGTTTTACGGTCAAATCCACCACAGAAACATCGGCAACCGGAACGCGCATAGACATGCCTGTGAGTTTGCCTTCCAGTTCAGGAATCACTTTTGTCACCGCTTTGGCCGCACCCGTAGACGCCGGAATGATGTTCAGAAGCGCCGCGCGTCCGCCACGGAAATCCTTTCTGGACGGCCCGTCAACGGTAAGCTGTGTCGCCGTTGTGGCGTGTACGGTGGTCATCAAACCTTCTACAATGCCAAAATTATCATGGATGACTTTGGCCAGTGGTGCCAAGCAATTGGTCGTACACGAAGCGTTGGACACAATCGTATCGGCAGCGGTCATTTTCATGTGGTTCACGCCCATCACGAACATCGGTGCATCGGCAGATGGCGCGGAAATGACCACTTTCTTCGCGCCGCCTTTCAGGTGCGCATCGGCTTTGGCCAAATCGGTAAATATTCCGGTACAGTCTGCTACGACGTCCACGCCTACTTCATCCCATTTCAAAACTGCCGGGTCTTTTTCTGCCGTTGTCCGGATATGGCGGTCGTTGACGAACAATTTTCCGTCCTTCACTTCCACTTTTCCATTGAAACGGCCATGCACTGAATCGTATTTCAGCAAATACGCCAAATGATCCACGTCGAGCAAATCATTGATGGCCACTACTTCTACATTATCCCTGTTGTAGGTTTCGCGGAAGACGATGCGTCCAATCCTGCCAAAACCGTTAATTCCTAATTTTACTTTAGACATTTTTAGTTTGAATGCGGAATTCGGAGTTGAAATGCCTCACGATCAAATCTTGATTCCTGGTTAATATTTTAGTTTTCAGTTGTTAGTTGCTAGTTGTTAGAAGAATTGACTAGCAACTAGCAACTAACAACTAGCAACTACCAACTTCTTATGTTGTCATGATATCGGAAACCCTGACCAGTTCCCTATCGATTTCAGATTTTCCCTTGATGGCTTGTTCCAGCGGCGTCAAACTCACTTTGTCGTTCGTAAGCCCGACCATGTAATTCGATTTGCCTTCCAGCAAAGATTCCACTGCCTTTACGCCCAGCCTACTGGCCAGCACGCGGTCAAAACAACTCGGCGAACCACCGCGCTGCATGTGTCCGAGTACCGAAACGCGAACGTCGTATTCCGGATAATTTTCCTCGAAATAATCCTTGAGTTCAAACACGCTTTTCCCGATTTTGTCGCCCTCGGCAATCACCACAATGCTCGATGATTTGCCCGATGCCTTGCTCCTTTTGAGTGATTCCACCAAACGATCTAGGCCAAGGTCTTCTTCGGGGATCAGGATTTCCTCCGCACCCGCGCCAATGCCCGCATTCAGCGCAATGTGTCCGGCGTCGCGGCCCATGACTTCCACAAAAAACAACCGGTTGTGCGATGAAGCCGTGTCGCGGATTTTGTCGATAACTTCTACCACAGTATTCAGCGCCGTGTCATAGCCCAGTGTGTGGCTGGTGCCGTAGATATCGTTGTCTATCGTCCCGGGAATTCCCATCACCGGAAAGCCAAATTCCTTATTGAATACTTCGGCACCCGTAAACGTCCCGTCGCCGCCGATCACGACCAAAGAATCGATTCCGGCTTTCAGGAGATGTTCATGGGCTTTTTTGCGGCCTTCCGCCGTCATGAATTCCTTGGAACGCGCAGACTTTAAGATGGTTCCGCCTTTGTTGACGATGTTGTTCACCGAGCGCGGCCCCATTTCCTTGAAATCGCCCTCAATCATGCCTTGATAACCGCGGTAAATCCCGACGCATTCCACGCCGTGATACGCGCAGGTACGCACCACCGAACGAATGGCGGCGTTCATCCCCGGCGAATCGCCACCTGAAGTCAGCACACCAATCTTCTTTATGTTTTTTGACATTTTTTAAGTATTACAATGTAAAATTAGCAAACCCGATAGAGAATCCATCCGGCGATTTTGGTATTTTAATAAAGTTTTAGAAATTCAAACGTTTTCGTTGATAAGTTGTGCGCAGGACGAATGAATAACGGATAATTAATAATGAATAACGAGTAGATTTTAAAATAACAGAAGTACCGTCTCTCCTACCAATTATTAATTATTAATTATTCATTATTACCTATTAATTACTCCTCGTGTGGCACCGCTTCGGTATTGGGCTTCGTCTCAGGCTTTTTCTCCTTCTTTTTCCCTTCGAGTTCAATGTAATCAGGAAGTGGCGTAGAATCTGGCACCACGTCGTTGTCGCCCGAGGTCATTTTATCGACCTTTAGATTCTTGAAGATCTTGTTGGCGAATTCCTTGAAGGTGTCGAAGTCAAGCTCATAGGTCAAACCGATGCCTTGCGTGTAGCCGATGCCTTGTCCTATATAATTGATGTCGTTCTCGCGGTTGAATACCCGTAGGTTGAGCGTGCCGTCTTCGTTCACGCGATATTGCACTTCCACGTCGCCGACAATGGCCGATTCGTTGATGCCGCCTACCGGAACGCCTACTTTTCCGTTAATCGTGATGCGGTCGTTGACTTTCGTGGAAAGTGTTACGCCGACACGGCCGTCGGTTTCGATACCCGGGCGGCGATCTGCGGAGACATAATCCAACCCGACCACGAACTTTCCGTCTTCGTCCTGGAAAATATCGTTGAACAAACCGCTCGCGCGCTCGAACAAGTTCCCGGCAAAGTCAGACTGGCTCACGCCTTCCGGACTCAGGAAGCCGCCCGAGGAAAGCAAATACAAGGCTTGCGTCTGGCGCGTATCCTTATCGTCGAGTTTGTATTGGATTTCCGATTTCAGCACCGAGGAAACCGTAGGGAAATTGATGTTGAAATCTGGTTCCGGATTGGTCAAATTCCCGCGGATGCCGATGACCACGTCAACGGGCACTTTGCGGTTGAATGACGGGTTTTCGAGCAAAATTCCTGGATTCGCCGTTGTTTTGTAAGTCGCTTCCAGGTTCAGCGTCGCACGCATCGGGTCGCCTTCCCAGACGAGCGAACTGAATTTCTTGACCTTGAATTTCTTGTCGATCAGGCCGCCATACCGGAAATTGTATTCGCCGTCATAGACCTGATAATCGCCCCACATGTTGAATTTGCCGAGCGTATTGATTTCGAACAACAGTGTACCGCGGCCATTTCCTTTCATGCTGTGGCCGGTATTCCGGTTAAGGATGACTTCGATCTCCGCGTCTTCGTTGATGTCGAAATCGAACTTGAGTTCCACGCCATTATAGTCGCGCTGTTTCATTCCGGTGCCTTTTTCCTCGCTGAGCCGTTCCTTTGGCGATCGGAATTGGATAAAATCATTGCTGCCCACAGATTCCGCATCGTTGATCGGAATCCTTACGTGCGTGCCTTTCTCCGATTCTGCGTTTACCGAAATGAGCAATCCTTCGATCGGGCCAGAAACCGTCGCGTTGCCTTTGATGAATGCCGTTCCGTAATAAATCGCGTCCTCGCTGTCCTGTGTATTGAGCGCCAGCAATCGGTCTGAAGTCACGTCAAGGTCGAGCTGCCAATCCCCGAATTTCTTGTGTTTGATACGGCCATTCAAATAGCCGCGCGTATGGTAAAGCGTGTCGCGGATCAGCGCATTGCGGATGATGAAGGCAGATTCTGTCACGTCAACCACAGACTTTCGCTCCATTTCGTAGTTGACTCCGAGGTATGGAATCGCCATTCCGGTGCCGTCCAAAAACAGCCTGCCATTGATTTCCGGATCGTTCAAATCGCCGTCGATCCTGACCGTGCCCGAGGCGAAACCGCGGATGTCCGTCAAGATGTCGCCGCCCAAGGAACTGAGTGAACCCAAATTAAACCGGTCGAACTTCAGGTCCAGATCGGCCACAGTGCGGTTTTCTTCCACAATGAAATTCCCGGATGCGTTGAACGATTCGAATTCCGGGTTTTCCAATTCTGAATTCACGTAGAATTTCCTGAAGGTGTCATCGCCGCGCACCTCGATATTGAGCGTTCCGAGTTCGTTGTCGTTGACCACCAGATTCTTCACTTCCAACGACGATGTCGGTTGGTAAATGTTCTTCTCCTGTTTGAGGTTCACCACGCCGTTGAGTTTGCCGTCAATCTTGAAACGGTCAAGCGAAGGCGTGATTTTATCCAGATCGATGTCCTTGAAAGCCAGTTGCAGATCCTTATAATCCAATCCGCGCAACGTGCCGTTGAGTTTGGCTGTCTGGTCTTCGTGCGACATCACGAGGTTGTCTATCCTGAAATCGTGCAGTTTTTTGTCGAAGACAATTTTGTTGTCGGCGCCGTCTTTCTCGTTGATGTACCAAAGAAAATCCTTGAATTTCAACTCAGATTTACTGAAACCGACCACACTGTTTCGCTGCTGGTCGATGGTGTGGTACAGGTTCAGGTCGTAGGTATCGGCCAATTTGTTGCCGCCCTTGAACTCCGAATGCACATAAAGCGTGTCGTTTTTGGTGATGTTGATCAGGTTGAAATCGGCGACCTTGTAATACTTCGTACGCACGCTGTCCATCTGGATATAGGCGTTATACAAAGGATTCTTGTTGTCGAGTTGGATGCTGACACGGTCGAAAAAATTCTCGTACGCACCAATCTGCGGCGAAGAGAAATTCAACTTGAAATCGTCGCGGTCTGCGTTGATGTTCCCGCTGAGTCTCGTATTCGGGCCAACCGAAACGCCCGGGTAAAAAATCTCGATGATTTTGTTGTAGACCGTAAAATCGAATTTCAGGAATTGCCCGCGCTTGATTTTGTTGGGCGAATAGTTGGCATACAAGCTGCCCAGGGAATTCTCGACCATTTTCCGAAGTTGCCCAAACTCGAACTTGCCCACGAGTTGGCCTTGGATGATGTCGGGCGAATTGATGGCAATCGTGCGCACATTGTTGTCATCGAACGACGAGGAAATCGCGAAATCATCAAAGAAATACGTGTCTTTGTCGTTCTGGTAAGACGTCTGGGTGATGTACACGTCGCCGCGCATGTTATCGATTGAATTCCCGGATACTTTCATCCGCACCTCGCCCTTGAACACCGAAATCGTATCGGTCTTGTTGAGTTTCAGCTTGACCAGGTCGGCATAATCGATTTTCGTGTGGAAGTCATACAGGATGTCTTTTTTGCCGAGTGTGGCCTTTCCGTCGAAATCCATGAACAGGTTCGGGTCGTTCACGAAAACCTTCCCGGAAAAAACCGGTTCCTTGAAACGCCCGTTTACATTAACATTGGTGTACGTGTAGCCGTTGTAGTTGATTTTATAGATGTCGCCCGAAAACGTCGTGTTCAGGTATTTTTGCTTGAACCCTTGCCCATCGATGTCGAGGTTCAATGTCACGTTGCCCAAGTCTTTCCGCTCCAGGAAATGGCCCAACTGGAAATTCTCCAAGATGACATATCCTTTGTAATCGGCGCGGTCGATATTTTCCATGTTCGTAATCAGCAATTGCGATTGCACATTGCCGATGGCCGTGGTCATGTAGAGGTCTGCATCCAGATGGTCGTGCGTCACTTCGGCCACGCCACGCATGTTGAAACGGCCTAGTTTCTTGAGCGATGTGGGCAATCGGCCACCGAGGATGTTCGGCAAAATGCCCGTCAGGTTGTCGTAATCCGATGCTACTTTATTGAACGTGCCGCCGATGAAAAACCCTTTGCTTTCGTCGGCCAACAGGTTCTTGAACGTCACATTTCCGACGATTTCCGATTGGCGGTCATCGACGAGTTTGAGCTTCTTCGCCGTAAAATTGTTTAGTGTGCCTGTAATCCGGGATGAAAATTTAAAGTGGCGGTCTTTCCCGAGTTCGTCGTAGAAATGGCGTAAATCATTCGTGGCCAAAGACGCCGAATCCACGTCGATGTCAAACTGGACTTTGTTGTTGAAATCCCGGAACGTCTTGTTGTAGGTCAAGACGAGGTTGCCGTTCATGAACGAGCGCGCCGTCTTGAAATCCATCTTCTTCAGGACGATATTGGTCTTGTCGTACCGGAAATCGCCGGCCAGCCGTTCCACATAAAGCCCGCGATGGTCTTGGAACGCCATGTCTTTAATCTGCATCGTCACGACCGGACCTTTGATGCGCAATTTGTCGATGGACGCATCAAGACGTGTCAAATCAAGCGCTTTCGGGGTTTCCAGGTTTTCGTCGGTAAAAAGGAAACGGCCTTGCGCCACGGTGACTTTGTCGGCAGTCATCAGGAATTTCCCCGATGAAGGTTTTCCGTCGTCAAACGCCTTGATGAAACGGTCGAGGTTGGAATCGGTCTCGCCTTTGTAAACCTTCATGTTGAGCGTGATGCGGTCTGCGCGGATGTTGCCGAAGATTAAATCGCCGTTGTACAGTTTCTTAAAACTCAGGATGTTGGTTTGCAACCGGTTGGCGTAAATCAACGTATCGCTGTGATGGTCGCGGATCATGACCCGTTTGAACTTCACCCCGCCGAAAACGGTAATGGCGACTTGTTCGATCTTGATGTTGGTCTTGTAATCGCGGTTGATGCGTTCGGTGGCATACTCGCCCAGTTTGGTCTGGACCGTCGGAATCGTGAGCGCCACACAGGTGGAAAGCAGCAACAGCAATAAAACCAATATGCTCCGGACAATGATTTTCCTGGCTCGTTTGAGGCGCGATGGTTTTACCTGTTTCTTCTCCACGTTAACTATTTTGCCGCACAGCCGTTGGCAAAAAATCCTTAATTTTGGCTCCGTGGTAAAAATAAGATTTTTTTACCGGCGTTTGTTAATAAAGTTCCAAAAAAATCAAGCGTTTTGAAGCCTGAAAATCCTGTATTTATCCTTGCCCTGGAAAGTTCGTGCGACGATACGGCTGCCGCTGTATTGCAGAACGACAAAGTGCTGTCAAATGTTGTCGCCAACCAGCTCATTCACCAGCAATATGGCGGTGTCGTGCCTGAATTGGCCTCGCGTGCACACCAGCAAAACATCGTTCCGGTCGTAGATGCCGCGCTCAAGAAAGCCAACATCAACAAAGAGCAACTTACGGCCATCGGCTTTACGCAAGGCCCGGGACTGATGGGTTCGCTGCTCGTGGGCGGCTCGTTCGCCAAGTCAATGTCTTTGGCCTTGGGCATTCCGCTCATCGCGATCAACCACATGCAGGCGCACATCCTGGCGCATTTCATCGATGAGGAAGGATTCGACAAACCCGAGTTTCCGTTCCTGGCGCTCACCATCAGCGGCGGCCACACGCAAATCGTAAAGGTGAACGATTATTTCGACATGGAAATCATCGGCGAGACCACAGACGATGCCGTGGGCGAAGCGTTTGACAAAACCGCGAAAATCCTCGGCCTGCCCTATCCCGGCGGCCCGCTCGTGGACAAACACGCGCAGTCCGGCAACCCGAAAGCCTTTACGTTCACGAAGCCAAAAGTACCCGGATTGGATTTCAGTTTCTCCGGATTGAAAACCGGTATCCTGTATTTCATCAATGACCATGTCGCAAAAAATCCTGATTTCATCACCGAGAACATAGACGACATCTGCGCATCGGTCCAGCATACGATTATCGATATTTTAATGGACAAACTCAAAATGGCCGTGCAGCAAACCGGCATTACGCAAATTGCCATTGGCGGCGGCGTATCGGCCAACTCCGGCATCCGCAAAACCTTGATGGAAGCGGAAGGAAAATACGGTTGGAAAACCTTTATCCCGAAATTCGAATACACGACAGACAACGCAGCCATGATCGGGATTGCGGCCTATCACAAATTCCTGACGGGCGATTTTGAACAGGCGTCGGTCGTTTCTAAAGCCAGGATCGCATTCTGATGCAATTGTTCTACAACCCACATATCAACGAGGCGTCGGACGGCTTTTCCTTTGACAAGGAAGAAAGCGGCCACATCGTTAAAGTGCTCCGGAAAAAAGAAGGTGATATTTTATTTGTAACCAACGGTTTGGGATATCTGTTCAAGACCGAAATCACATTGGCGTCCGAGAAGAAATGCATGGTTCGGGTGGTTGGGTTCGAGCGTGTCGAGAACCCGAAATACCGCTTGCATCTGGCCGTCGCGCCTACCAAAATGAACGACCGTTATGAGTGGTTTTTGGAAAAGGCCACCGAAATCGGCATCGACGAAATCACGCCACTCATCTGCGACCATTCCGAGCGCAAAATCATCAAGACCGAGCGCTTCGACAAAATCATCCAATCGGCAATGAAACAGTCGTTGCACACTTTCCTGCCCAAACTCAACGCGCCCATGACCTTCAAGGAGTTCATGAAACTGAATCCAGAAGGCCAAAAGTTCATCGCGCACTGCGCCGAAGCCGATCGAAAATCGCTGAAATCGGCGGCTAAACCCAGTCAGGACGTGACGCTACTGATTGGCCCGGAAGGCGATTTTTCGGCGCAAGAAATCGCAACGGCCTTGGCCAATCAATATGTTCCTGTTACTTTAGGCGACACGCGACTGCGCACCGAAACCGCTGCGGTCGTGGCCTGTCACAGCATTGTCTTTATCAACGAAGCATGAAAAAACTAGTTTTCCTTTTTCTGGTGTTGTCTGCCCTTGGCGCCACCGCGCAGCCCAAGATGGATTTCCGCGACGGGTCACTAACGGAGTTGCTGAAAATCGCGCAGGCCGAAGACAAACCGTTGCTGTTCATGGGCTATGCCGATTGGTGCGAACACTGCAAGATGATGAAAACCGAAGTATTCACCGATCCGAAAGTGATTGAATTCTACAACAAGAATTTCGTGTGCGGCTGGCAGGACATGGAATCGGCGGCTGGCATGGCGATCCGAAAAAAATACAATATCCGGGCGTTTCCGGTGTTCCTGTTCTTCGACAAAAGCGGAGAATTACTATATGTGGCAAACGGCGAAATCAAAGCCGACAATTTCATCAAGGAAGGCCAGAATGCATTAAATCCGAAAATGCAGTTGCCCTATCTCAAATCGCAGTTTGAAGCCGACGTGACCAACGCCGAAAACTGCTTGGCCTACGTCGGCGCGCTTCGGAAAGCCAATCTGGATACGGATGCCGTCTCACAAAAATACCTGTCGAACCTGAACGAAGACCAACTCGTTTCAAACATGAACTGGAAAATCATCGCCAACGGTGTGCGCGACGTCAATTCGCGGGAATTCCAGTATGTGCTGAAGAAACAGCCTGAATTCGCCGCCGTATCATCGGCCAAACGCGTCGAACGTAAAATCCTCAACATGGTACAGGAATGGCTTACGCCTGCCGTAGAGTCTGGCGACACGGCCACCTATTTCAAAAAGCGGCCGCCCGTGGAAAGAATTGCGATGCGCCAGACCGATTCGTTGCTGTTCACTTTCGATTTGAAAATCATGGAAATAACGAAGAACTGGAAAGGTTACGTGAGATATGCGTCTGCCGGAGCGTCAAAAAATGCTTGGAATAACGCCGCAAAACTCAAGGAAATGGCGAAAATATACATGAACGAAATCCGCCAACCGGAAGCGCTGAATGACGCGATTGATTGGGCGAAGCGTTCACTGGAACTTAACAACGCCTACGATGTGCACATCATCATCGCAAGATTGTATTTCTTCAAAGGCGACAGGCAGATGGCAAAAGAATGGGCCGAAAAAGCCAAAACGATGGCACAAAACCTTAAATTCGACACCAAACAGGCCGATGACATCCTGAACGAACTCCGATGAAAAAACTACTCTTTATCCTTTTGCTTGCCCCGATACTGGCCAGCGCGCAGGAAATTGCTTTCCTGAAATACCACGGCGGCGGCGATTGGTATGCCAACCCTACATCGCTCCCGAACCTTGCCAAATATTGCAACCGCACCATCGGCACGAACCTCAAGACCAAAGCCGGAACGGTTGAACCGGGCAGCCCCGATTTGTTTTCGTATCCTTTCATCCACATGACCGGGCACGGCAATGTGGTGTTCAGCGACGCCGAAGTCCTGAACTTGCGCAATTACCTGCTTTCGGGCGGTTTCCTTCACGCCGACGATAATTATGGCATGGACGACTACATCCGCCGCGAAATCAAACGCATTTTCCCGGACAAGGATTTGGTGGAAATCCCGGCATCGCACGCCATTTTCCAAAAACCTTTCGCGTTTCCGGCAGGCATCCCGAAAATCCACGAGCACGACGGCAAACGCCCGCAGGCTTTCGGCATTTTCGTAGAAAACAGACTCGTATTGCTCTACACTTTCGAAACCGATTTGGGCGACGGCTGGGAAGACCAGGAAGTGCACAACGACCCGAATGAAGTGCGTGAAAAAGCCCTGAAAATGGGCGCTAACATCGTCAACTACGTATTCAAGAACTAGTGGAAAAGCTGCTGCGTCCCGAAGTACAGGCGTTCATCCGGGCGCAAACCGGCTCGGATATCGGTACGTTAGCGCTGGCGAAAAACCCTTTTCCGGACATCGATTGGAAACTCATCTTGAACCAGATTGCGGCGCGGAACAAAGCGGAGGACAAGTTGCCGACTTGGTTTGCGTCCGAAAACATCATTTGGCCCGAAAAGACAACGGTCGAACAGACTTCATCGGAAATTACGGCAGCGTATAAAGCTAGGCTGGTTTCAGGAAACCACTTGATCGACCTCACCGGCGGGTTTGGCGTGGATGATTTCTATTTCGCGAAAAAAGTCGGCTCGGTGACGCATTGCGAAATCAACCCGGAGTTATCCGAAATTGCAAAGCATAATTTCAAAACGCTGGGCATCGATAACATCTCTTGCATTTCCGGTGACGGATTGACGAGTCTCAAAGCACTAGATCATCGATTTGACTGGATTTACATCGATCCGTCGCGCCGCCATGACGCCAAAGGAAAAGTGTTTCTGCTTGGCGATTGCGAGCCAAACGTACCGGAAAATCTCACTACTTATTTTCGCTACGCCGGGAAAATCCTACTGAAGGTCTCGCCGCTGCTGGATATTTCGCAAGGATTGGAAGCGTTGGCGTTCGTCAAAAACATCCACGTGGTTGCGATGAAAAATGAAGTGAAAGAGTTGTTGTGGGAAATCGAGGAACATTACTCCGGGGAAATCACCGTGCACACAGTCAATATTACCAAAGACGTTGAAAGCCATTTCTCCTTTATTCTGGGAAATAAACCCGACGTACGCTACGAACTGCCACTTACCTATTTGTTCGAACCCAATGCCGCGGTCATGAAATCGGGCGGCTTCGAGCAGATTGCGGCACGTTTCAGCGTCGGGAAATTGCACCGGCATTCCCATTTGTACACGGCAAATGAATTGGTTCGTGGTTTTCCGGGGCGGACCTTTCGCATCATCGAAACAATTGTTTATGACAAAATATCGATGAAGAAAATCTCCGGCCAAAAGGCGAATGTCACGGCTCGAAACTTCCCCGAAGATGTGGCGTCGCTACGAAAAAGATGGAAATTGACCGACGGCGGCGACCAGTATTACTTTTTCACGACCGATGCGCACAACAAAAAAATAGTTTTACTTTGCGCGAAAATTTGAAGATGAGAGCTATTGCGATAGTTTTACTGGTATTGGTTTCAGGAATTTGTCGTTCGCAGAATCCTTGTGAATGGAGCGCGAACGTCAAGGATTCGGTTGGCGAGTACAAGGCGACCATCAACCAATTGGTTTATGAGCGGAACTTTGCCGGACGTTCATCACAGATTTATTTTTCGGTGGCCGTGACCGATGGGTTGCCGACGCTGAATGTGCAATTCCTGGAGAAAAGCAAGGATTTCATCAAGGCGAACTGTCTTGACAGGAACTCGCGGATTTACCTGCAACTCGAGAGCGGGAAAATCGCCACGATGATCCATATCGACGCGTCCGACTGCGGCACCGGCGTACGGAATGACGACATGAACAACCGCATCCTGACCGGCTATTTCCTCTTCACGAAAGACGCCATGGAAGCATTGAAGACTTCGAAGATTTCCTATATCCGGATTAAATATACTACAGAAACCGCAGACTACATCCTAAAAGATGATTTGACCGCCGAAACCGATGGCAAACCATACAAGCCATCGCGTTATTTTATGGATGTGTTGCCCTGTTTGGAAAATTAAGGGCACGTCCAGACGAAGTCGGCCAATGGAAATTTAGCCGCGCCGTCTAGGTTGTAATGCCACCATTCTGATTCAAAGGCACGAAAACCGTTTTGCTCCATGATTTTCCGGAGCATCGCGCGGTTTTTCCTGATTTTTTTCGAAATGCCTTTATAACCGTGTGCGGCTTCCGGACCAAAGTGGTCAAACGCCGTTCCCATATCGAGTTCATTCCCGGACGCGTCAACAAGTGTAATATCTACGGCACCGCCGCGGTTGTGGATTGAACCTTTCGCGGGATCGGCGACATACTTCGGGTTCGGGACAATGGCCCACATTTTTTTCTGGATGATCAGCGGCCGGTAACAATCAAAAATCTTGATGCGATAACCTTTTTTCAACAACGCTTGATTGGCTGAAATCAAAGCCTTCACCGTAGCCTCACGCAAATAGCATTCTGCGCAATCATACACGGTGGCTTTCAGGAAATTGTCGGGTGTGGCATATTTCATATCAAAAGTGAAATCGCTGCTCCAGTCGCGCAGCCTCACAAATGAGGTGTCTTGCGCCACGACGACAGATTTTGCTTCCTGCGCCGAAACGACACCAGAATAAAGCGATAAAAAGACAATCCAATTTTTCATAAGCGAATAGGTCAAAACGGGCAAATATATACCGAAGTCTAAAAATACATCGGATATTTTAAGGATATCCATTTGATTGTGAAATAATTTGCCGACGTCCAAAAAAAAATCCGCAAAAAAACCCCTGAATAAGTTGTAAAATACGGAACAGTAATTTACATTTGCAACCGCTTTAATTACAAGCGTTCTTACAAAAAACAGGAGAGGTGCCGGAGTGGTAACGGAGCAGATTGCTAATCTGTCGGCGTGCAAACGTCGCCAGGGTTCGAGTCCCTGTCTCTCCGCTGTTTTTTTCGGGGTGTAGCGTAGCCCGGTTATCGCGCCTGGTTTGGGACCAGGAGGTCGCAGGTTCGAATCCTGCCACCCCGACAGACAAATCCTGACTGCCATAGCAGTCAGGATTTTTTGTTTGAGCCAAAACGCCAAGCTCGCTCGAGCGTTTTGGCTCAAACAAAAAATCCGTAAAAACTGCACAGCAGTTTTAGGATTTGACTGTATCGACACCCTATTCAGGATCACGGAGCGCAGCGGAGTAATCCTGACCCGAGTGCAGCGAGCCAGCCTCCGTGCGTAGCACACAAACCCAAACCCCAAACTGCCCTCCATACCCGCGTAAGCGATGGCAGCGGCATCCTTTTGCGGCGCAGCGTAGCGAAGGCGGAAAAGATATAGCGGACAGCGCGACAGCGGCGGAGCGCAGCGGAGCCGGTGGCACGCCCAAATCCAAAGAAATAAAATTCATATTGCCAATTACAATTTATCAACCTATATTTGCACGCCGTAAACGGTCGCATAGCTCAGCTGGATAGAGCACCTGCCTTCTAAGCAGGCGGTCGCAGGTTCGAATCCTGCTGCGATCACGAATAAATCAAAACACCTGAAAATAAATGAAAGCTCGCTTTCGGATTTATTTTCAGGTGTTTTGATTTTCAGCACGGACCGCAAAGGACGTGCGTAGCAAATCCTGCTTCCTTTCTAAAAGCTCGCTTTCGATTTATTTTCAGGTGTTTTGATTTTCAGCACGGACCGCAAAGGACGTGCGTAGCAAATCCTGCTTCCTTTCTAAAAGCTCGCTTTCGATTTATTTCCAGGTGTTTTGATTTTCAGCACGGACCGCAAAGGACGTGCGTAGCAAATCCTGCTTCCTTTCTAAAAGCTCGCTTTCGGATTTATTTTCAGGTGTTTTGATTTTCAGCACGGACCGCAAAGGAATTGCGCAGCAAATCCTGCTTTCAGCCTCGGGACACTTAAAAAGTCGCTTTTCGTATCGCAGCGTTTCTGCCTATTTCTCGGCGCGCAAACGTTTTCATCTTCTGTCAAAAATCCTTACCTTCGCACCACAAATAACAAACTACAATGAAAAAAGTTGTCATCGTTTCTGCGGCCCGAACCCCGATAGGAAGTTTCATGGGCGCACTTTCAACCGTTACCGCTCCGCAATTGGGTGCTGTTGCCATCAAAGGCGCACTCGATAAAATAAACCTCGATTACAATCTGGTGAACGAAGTCATTATGGGCAACGTCGTGCAGGCCGGTACCGGACAAGCTCCGGCGCGCCAGGCTTCGCGTTTGGCCGGATTGCCGGACAATGTTGTGGCCACAACGGTAAACAAAGTGTGCGCATCGGGTATGAAAGCAGTCACGCAGGCCGCGCAAGCCATTATGTGTGGCGACGCCGAGATCGTTGTAGCGGGCGGTATGGAAAACATGAGTTTGATTCCGCATTTGGTGCACATGCGCAACGGCGTGAAGTTCGGGCCGGCGTCTTTGCTCGATGCGATGCAAAAAGACGGATTGTCTGACGCGTATGACAATCAAGCCATGGGTGTGCATGCCGATGCTTGTGCTACCGAATACAAGATATCGCGAGAAGACCAAGACAAATTCGCCATCCAATCCTATGAACGTTCGGCGAAAGCTTGGGATGCAGGGAAGTTTGACAACGAAGTGGTTCCGGTTGCGGTACCACAGCGCCGCGGCGAACCGGTAATGGTGACGCACGACGAAGAATACACCAATGTAAAACTCGATAAAATACCTGCGTTGAACCCGGCATTCACCAAGGAAGGAACCGTGACTGCGGCCAATGCTTCCACAATCAATGACGGCGCGGCCGCGGTTGTGGTGATGAGCGAGGAAAAAGCACTGTCACTCGGGTTGAAACCACTCGCATACATCAAGGCTTACGCGGATGCAGAACAAGAACCGAAATGGTTTACGACGGCGCCGGCGAAAGCGTTGCCAAAAGCTTTGGCGAAAGCCGGACTATCGGTTTCCGATGTGGATTTCTTTGAATTCAACGAGGCGTTTTCGGTGGTTGGATTGGCCAACTGCCAAATACTGGACATCGATGGCAATAAAGTGAACGTGAACGGCGGTGCTGTCGCATTGGGACATCCGCTGGGCGCATCTGGTGTGCGTATTATCGTGACGTTGATCAATGTCTTGGAGCAAAACGACGCCAAAATCGGCGCGGCGGCCATTTGCAACGGCGGTGGCGGCGCATCGGCGATTGTGATTGAGCGCGCGTAAATTATTTTAAATTATAAATTTTGAATTTTAAATTAGTTCTGAATTTATAATCTGATTGACTCGGTAAATTGATGGATAATCGTAATTACCAACGACTGCGTTAGGGATTGTAGCGGCATCCTTTCGCTGACGTCCGGAAGCAAAAGATATAGCACTATCGAGAACAAAGTGCAACTTTGTTCGAAGATATCGAGCGAAGCTCCGCCCGGCCGGAGGCAACGCCCAAATCATTTAAAATTTAGAATTTAAAATTTATAATATTTTCGAGTGTTCGGAATCTGTAACCTTGCCATCGTACCCATGCGGGCCGAAGCCAGCGATAAGAGCGAAATCGTATCGCAGGTTTTGTTTGGCGAGCATTTCGAGGTGTCGGAACAAAAGACGCCGTGGGCGAAAATCCGGTTGCAGTACGACGGTTACGAAGGTTGGATTGACAGCAAACAATACCAGCCGATTTCAGCCTCGGATTACGGGACGCTTTCTTCGGATCCGATCATCCTCAACGGCGATTTGATTGAATACGTGTCTGGCCAGGATGATTTCCTGACGCCCATACCGCTGGGCGCATCGCTTTCGTTCCTGAACCATCCGGACATCAACAAGCAAGGCTTCGAGTTTGAAGGCTTGAAAGTGAATGGCCAGAAGCCGAAAGCGGACATCATCCGCACCGCTTTCCTGTACATAAATGCGCCGTATCTCTGGGGCGGGAAATCGCCTTTCGGGATTGACTGTTCCGGTTTTACGCAGATGTGCTACAAACTCAACGGTTATAAACTGCTGCGCGACGCCTCACAACAGGCCACACAAGGCGAAGCATTGAGTTTCATCGAAGAAAGCGAACCTGGCGACCTGGCGTTTTTCGACAATGAAGAAGGCCGTATCATCCATGTGGGCATCATCATGGAAAACAATTACATCATCCACGCCAGCGGAAAAGTAAGGATTGACCGGCTGGACCATTTGGGGATTTACAACGCCGAGGCAAACCGGCACACACACAAATTGCGCGTCATTAAAAAATGTATATAAAAAAACCGGAGTGTTTTGCTCCGGTTTTTTTTTACTACTGACTTGCTTAGTTTCCTCGCGCAGCCTTTATCTCTTTCATTTTGGCCTTAAGGTCTTTGTAGTTTGGCTTGTCGGTCAACTCAAGGAAATTATATACGCTGTACAGATTTTCGATGACCGCTTCATTCGTAGGATCCAACGCATACGCTTTTTCAAGGCTTGGCATCGCGCCGTTGAATGATTCTGTACGCTGCTTCTTCAAGACCTCATAGCGTTTGTTGTCTTTTTCTGAAGTGCCCAGTTTGTTCATTTCGGCGACGATTTTCTCATCTCCCATGAGTTTGATACCGGCCAAATTCAAATACGCATTTGCATAGTCGGGTTTGATGGCGATGGCGCGATTGAAGAAAGTTTCCGCCTCAGAAAGTTGACCGGCATCCATTGCAACAACACCAAGATTATAGACCAAATCAGCATTGTTCGGCTCTTTCTCCAGAATCGTTGCTACTTTGGCTTTGTAGGTAGCATTGTCTTTCAGTTTCAGGTATAAGTTTGCTTCGTTCATCTTGAGCGACATGTCATTCGGATTTTCCTTGATGGCCTCAGCAAATGCCGCTTTAGCTTCTTCGGTTTTCCCTTTCTCTAGCAAAATCAAGGCGACATTCTTATAAATCTCTCCCCTTTTCGAAGGGATTTTTTCCTCGCGTGGTTTGCTGTGGGTTTTCATGGCGATCATCTTGTCGCGATCCAACTTTGAATTGAAAGTTTCTTCTTTGCCGCTCACCACACTCGTCGCCAGATACAGCGTTCCTTCACCCGAATAGTTGGATTTCTTCAACTCATCATAGTACGCAAGCGCGGTATCGTAATCGTTCCCGTTAACGGCATAACTCGCAGCATAATACAAATTGTCCAGGTTTTTTTTGTCCATCAGATATACATCGTAGAGTAACTTCCCCGCCTCGCTGTATTTTTTCTGTTGGCCTAAGGTAATGGCAGCATTGACGATCATCGGTGCAAACTGGGCTACCGATTCATCAATATCTTTAGTGTAAACATTCTTGCCTGTTGACTTCTCATACTGCCGCATCGCATCATAGGCTACCGCCAGATCATGAACGTTCTCGGGTTTGAACATTTTCATCATCAGGGCCAGGTTATTCTGGTTCTCAGGTTTAGACATTTGCACCATAGCGTCCATAAATGGCGCTTCTGCCTTGAAATAGTTAATCAGCACCTTATCCGCTTCGGGCGCGGATGCCAAATAAGGCTCCAACTTGGTCAATGCCGCCTTATATTCTATAACGTCTTTATCTGAGGGTTCATCTTTGTCATAAATCTTCTTCAATGTCTTGAGCTCGTCCTTTTGGGCGAACAACCCAGACGAAACCAAAAATGCCGTAACGACCAGCGCTATTCTTTTCATGATGTTGTTCTTTTTAATTTATTCTTGATCTTCGTTGATTTCTTCATCTGATGCAGTAAACTCACCTGAAGTTGTATCATCTGTGTTTACGACGCTGATGTTTTCTTCGTCGTTCACATCAATGGTTTCTTCTTCGCGGATGACTTTGGTCACGGCAGCGATGGAATCGTTTTCCTTGATGTTGATCAGCCTCACGCCTTGTGTGGCGCGGCCCATGACGCGAAGGTCGGACACTTCCATCCGGATCGTCAGGCCGGACTTGTTGATGATCATCAAATCGTCGGCATCGGTTACGTTGTTGATGGAAATGAGTTCACCGGTCTTGTCGGTAATGTTCAACGTCTTTACGCCTTTTCCGCCGCGGTTGGTGATGCGATAATCTTCGAGCGACGAACGCTTGCCGTATCCTTTCTCTGACACGACGAGAATTTCGCTGTTCATGTCATTGACCGCCACCATGCCGATGACTTCGTCTTTGTCGTGTGCGAGCGTGATGCCACGGACTCCGGAAGCGCTTCGGCCCATTGGACGTGTCTTTCCTTCTTCGAAACGCACCAATTTACCAGACTTCACAGCGATGAGCACTTGGCTTTGGCCAGTGGTCAATTTGGCTTCAAGCAGTTCATCGTCTTCGCGGATGGTGATGGCGTTGATGCCGTTCTGACGCGGACGGGAATATTGCTCCAGCAACGTCTTCTTGACCTGACCTTGCTTGGTAGCCATGATTACATAGTGGTTGTTGATGTATTCCTGGTCTTTCAGATCCTGTGTACAGATGAACGCCATGACTTTATCGTCGCTCTCGATGTTGATCAGGTTCTGGATGGCGCGGCCTTTACTGGTTTTACTGCCTTCCGGAACTTCATACACCCGCATCCAGAAACATTTCCCTTTGCGGGTGAAGAACATCATGTATTGGTGGTTCGTGGCCACGTAAAGGTGTTCGAGGAAATCGGCATCACGTGTCGCCACGCCCTTCTGCCCTACACCGCCACGGTTTTGCGTCTTGTATTCAGACAGCGGTGTACGCTTGATGTAGCCCGCGTGTGAAATGGTGATAACCACGTGCTCATCGGCGATCAAATCCTCGATGCTCACGTCGCCGCCAGAGTACTCGATGGTGGAACGACGATCATCCCCATATTTGTCCCTGATTTCGGCAAGTTCCTCCTTGATGAGTTGCATGCGCAATTCCTTGCTGGCAAGCAAATCCTTCAAGTGTTGGATGAGTTTCATGATTTCTTCATACTCGGCGCGGAGTTTATCTTGCTCCAGACCGGTAAGTTGGCGCAGACGCATTTCAACGATAGCACGCGCCTGAATGTCAGACAAGGTAAAGCGCTCGATGAGTTTCGCCTTGGCGTCGTCGGTATCTTTTGAGCCGCGGATCAGGGCGATGACCTCGTCGATGTTGTCTGACGCGATGATCAAACCTTCGAGAATGTGCGCGCGTTCTTCAGCCTTACGCAACTCATATTGTGCGCGACGAACCACCACATCGTGCCTGTGCTCCACGAAATAATGGATCAGTTCCTTGAGGTTGAGCAATTGCGGACGGCCGTTCACCAGCGCGATGTTGTTCACGCTGAACGACGACTGCAATTGGGTGTATTTGAACAATGTATTAAGGACAACATTCGGCACCGCCTCCCTTTTCAGGATGTAAACGATGCGCATGCCTTGACGGTCAGATTCGTCACGGATGTTGGCAATGCCTTCGATTTTCTTTTCGTTGACCAGATCGGCGGTTTTCTTGATCATTTCCGCTTTGTTGACCTGATACGGGATTTCGGTGACGATGATGGCTTCACGGCCTTCAACCTCCTCAAAACCTACTTTAGCGCGCATGACAATCCTGCCACGTCCGGTCTTGAACGCCTCACGGACGCCATCGTACCCATATACGACGCCACCGGTCGGGAAATCAGGCGCCTTGACGTATTGCATCAATTCGTCGATTTCAATATCGTTGTTATCAATATAGGCCAACGTGCCGTCCACAACTTCCGTGAGGTTGTGCGGTGGCATGTTGGTGGCCATACCTACGGCAATCCCAGAAGCACCGTTAACCAGCAAATTCGGGATTTTGGTCGGCATGACTTTCGGCTCTTCGAGCGTATCGTCAAAGTTGAGTTGGAAATCGACGGTTTCCTTGTCGATATCTGCCAGGATTTCTTCCGAGATTTTCTTCATCCTGGCCTCGGTGTAACGCATTGCCGCCGGACTGTCGCCGTCAATCGAACCGAAGTTACCCTGACCGTCCACCAAAAGATAACGCAGGCTCCAATCTTGGGCCATACGCACCATGGCGTCATACACGGATGAGTCTCCGTGCGGGTGGTATTTACCGAGCACTTCCCCTACGATTCTCGCAGACTTCTTGTGGGCACGGTTAGAAAGAACGCCCAATTCATACATTCCGAAAAGCACCCGCCTGTGTACCGGCTTCAGGCCGTCGCGCACATCAGGAAGCGCCCTTGATACGATAACCGACATCGAATAATCGATGTAGGCTGATTTCATTTCATCTTCGATATTAATCGGAATTAACTTATCTCCGTCAGCCATAAATAATAGTCAGTTTTATATAGAAATTACAGTGGTTAAAAAAATCCTGCTAATATAATGCTTTTAGCCCTTTTTTCATTTCGCGGAAATGCCTTTTTTGACAGTATTTATTAACAAAATCACAAGATTTTTCGGTTAATAAATTAATTATCTTCCACTGATTTTGATACCGTTTTTTTTGAACTTAGCTGACAAGAGTTCTGAGGGTATGGTTTTTGCCAGCCCGGCGGAAAAAATGAGTAACTTTACGACAATCCTACTTAGTTATGGACGATAATTTTTCCCCAAGAGTTAAAGATGTGATTACCTACAGTAAAGAAGAAGCGCTCCGATTAGGACACGACTTCATTGGTACTGAGCATCTCATGTTGGGCATCCTTCGCGACGGCAACGGAAAGGCCATCAACATCCTGAATAACTTATCGGTTGATTTGGATCATCTGCGCAGAAAGGTTGAAATCCTGAGCCCGGCCAACCCGAATACCGACATCAGCAACGAGAAGAAAAACCTTCATTTGACCCGCCAGGCCGAACGCGCCCTGAAAACCACATTCCTTGAAGCCAAGGTTTTCCAAAGCAGCTCCATCAGCACCGCACATTTGCTGCTGTGCATCCTTAGAAACGAAAACGATCCAACAACCAAGCTGTTGAATAAACTCAAGATTGACTACGATACAGCCAAAGAACAATATTTGAACATGAGCCAAAACGAAGAAGATTTCATGGAAAACCTGCCAAAGAACGAATCCTTCAATGAAGATTCAGGACAAGATGACAGTCTGAAAGAAAGCAGTTTCAACAATCCTGCAAACAAATCCAATAAAAAGTCAAAAACACCCGTGCTCGACAACTTCGGGCGTGACCTCACCGAGATGGCCGAAGAAGGCAAACTCGATCCGGTGGTCGGGCGTGAAAAAGAAATCGAGCGCGTATCGCAGATCTTGAGCCGCCGCAAAAAGAACAATCCTTTGCTGATTGGCGAACCCGGCGTGGGCAAATCGGCTATCGCGGAAGGTTTGGCGCTGCGTATCATCCAGAAGAAGGTGTCGCGTATTTTGTTCAACAAACGTGTGGTGACGTTAGATTTGGCCAGCCTTGTTGCCGGAACCAAATACCGCGGACAATTCGAAGAACGTATGAAAGCCGTGATGAATGAACTCGAGAAAAATGACGACATCATTTTGTTCATCGACGAAATCCATACTATTGTGGGTGCCGGCGGCGCAACGGGTTCGCTCGATGCCTCCAATATGTTTAAACCGGCGCTGGCCCGCGGCGAAATCCAATGCATCGGCGCCACGACGCTCGACGAATACCGCCAATACATCGAAAAAGACGGTGCGCTCGAAAGGCGTTTCCAGAAAGTAATCGTCGAGCCTACGTCGGTCGAAGAAACGATTACCATCCTGAACAACATCAAAAACAAATACGAAGATCACCACAATGTAACCTATACACCGGAAGCGATTGAGGCCTGCGTGAAGTTGACCAATCGTTACATGAGTGACCGCTTCCTGCCAGACAAAGCCATTGATGCGCTTGACGAAGCGGGTTCGCGCGTACACATCACGAACATTGACGTGCCGAAACAAATCCTGGATTTGGAGCGCCAACTTGAAGAAGTCCGCGAACTCAAGAACACGGTAGTCAAAAAGCAGAAATACGAAGAAGCCGCAAAGCTGCGTGACGACGAAAAACGCATAGAGAAAGACTTGCAGATTGCACAGGAACAATGGGAAGAAGACTCCAAGTCCAACCGCATCTTGGTGACAGAAGACAACGTGGCAGACGTCGTTTCTATGATGTCCGGAATTCCCGTAAACCGTGTGGCGCAAACCGAAAGCAATAAATTAGCGAACCTTCCGGAACTTATTGAAAACAAGGTAATTGGACAGCGTGAAGCAGTTGTAAAAGTAGCGCGTTCCATCCAACGGAACCGCGCTGGCCTGAAAGACCCGAACCGCCCGATCGGCTCGTTTATTTTCCTTGGCCAGACCGGCGTCGGAAAAACACAATTAGCGAAAGTGCTCGCAAAGGAATTATTTGATTCTGAAGATGCGTTGGTACGCATAGACATGAGCGAATACATGGAAAAATTCGCGATTTCCCGCTTGATTGGCGCGCCTCCGGGATATGTGGGTTATGAAGAAGGCGGCCAGCTTACAGAGAAAGTACGCCGTAAACCATACGCTGTCGTGCTGTTGGACGAAATCGAAAAAGCACACCCGGACGTATTCAATATGCTGCTCCAAGTGCTAGACGACGGTTTCCTGACGGACAGTCTAGGCCGTAAGATCGATTTCAAGAACACGATCATCATTATGACATCCAACGTCGGCGCACGGCAGTTGAAGGATTTCGGACAAGGCGTTGGTTTTGGCACCGCAGCACGAACGGCCAGCGCAGATGAGAACGCAAAAAGCGTCATCGAAAATGCGTTGAAGAAAGCCTTCGCACCGGAATTCCTGAACAGGATCGACGATGTGATTGTCTTCAATCCGTTGGAAAAAGAGCACATCGATCAAATCATCGAAATCGAACTCAAGAAGCTTTACGCACGTATCGCGGAATTGGGCTACAAGTTGACGTTGTCCGACAAAGCCAAGGCCTTCATCGCAGACAAAGGTTTCGACAAGCAATTCGGGGCACGTCCGCTCAAACGGGCGATCCAGAAATACGTAGAAGACGCGTTGGCCGAGGAAATTATCATCTCAAAAATAAGCGTTGGCGATGAAATCTATATCGATTTGCCTGACGATGCTGCGCAGGAACTGACGGTAACCGTCAACAAAGCACAAGAGCCTACTGTTTAGTAGGCTTTTTTATTCAGCGCGCAGTGAAAAAGCAAAGTGAAAATATGGAACCTAAATCGTTTGGTGTCAACAATATTTGCTTAGATTTGAGACATTAACATTTAAATACAACCAACCCTTTAGTGTTTCAAAATGAAAAAGTTACTTTTATTTTTTTTCGCAATAGCTAGTTCGGCGAACTGTTTTAGCCAAGAATGGAGTGAATGGAAAAGCTTTGACTGTCACCCTGCATTATATTACAGTTTCGCTAATTACGGATACTCCAAAGATGCTGGCGGCTACCTTTGGGGCGTGCGCTTCAAGAACGGCTACACTTCTTCACTTTCTTTTGCTTATAAAATTAACATTGGCGAAAAAGTAGATGTTAAAAACAAAAATTCTTTCCTCGTCACGCCGGAAATCGAACCTGGAGGTATTTTTACCGACGGCGGCAGTATGTTTACTGCGCATCTGTTTCAGAACCCGTCGCCTAATGCTGAAATAGCTGGGGACGACGTCTGTTTCAACAGGGCGCAATGCGCATATTACAGATGCTTCGCCCGTTGCGACCAAGGCACCCCTAGACAGTCAGATTGCAGTGGAAAGACCACGCAGCAGCAACCCGATAATGGCTATGTTCCGGTTGACAATAAAAAACCTAGCAGGGAAAAGCTTCTTGCAACCTTCAGCAAATCAAATGGGACTGCCATCGCCGATAAAATTTTAGACCTATTCCAAACGATGGGCTACACGTTGGTAAATAAAGGCGCCCATGCTAACCTCTACACCATAGTGTTTAAAGAATTTGACATTAGGATACAGTACGATTATGGCCCAGGCAACAATCTTACTAATCCTCAAGTGTCTATTTGCTTCGATGCACAGACTTATGTTAACCGATATGACCTCTTAGTGCAACTGGCACCAATCAACGGCAGCATCATTGAGAATGGGAAATGCATGCAAATCAAAAATTAGACGCCATGAAAAAAACCGCACTAATACTAGTTTTGATTTTCGGACAAGTACAAGCCCAAGATGTCATTGTCAAAAATGACAAGGTAAAGATCAATGCAAAAGTGATCGAGATTACCGACACGCATATCAAATATCGCAAATGGGAAAATCTCGAAGGGCCATTGTACAACATCAAAAAACTGGAAACATCCATGATTGTGTATGAAAATGGTACCGAGGAATATTACACCTATAAAAAGCCAACAACGGCAACGGCAAAAAAGACGGTGTCCAAGACTAATCCCGCACCTGCTAAAAAGGAAATTGCCGAAGTGGCTACAGTTGGCTCAGCGACAGTTCCGGTATCTAGAAAACAAACTGATAACTTACCAGACATAGATTATGTGCGGCTGTCTGAGGAGCAAGCCTCCTTGGGAACAGCCGAAGGTTACCAAAAAGCAATAGAAATACTGACACCATACACTTGGCGACTAGATGGAGAAAGACTAAATTACCTAGGCATGTACCACTGGAAAATAAATGACTTTACGGCAGCAATCCGACTTTTCCGGATGGCAGCAGCAAAAGGTAATGACTTGGGCAATTTTAATTTAGCGCATTGTTACGCCAACGGCAACGGCGTTCCGAAAAACATCGCGGCAGCAATCCAGTTCTATTCGCAAATAAATTCAAACTTTGAGACCATCGCGAACGTTTACCATCAGATAGGCCATCTGTATGAAGCTGACAATATCAACAATGAAAAAACCCAGGATTTCAACTTGGCCTACACCTATTACGACAAAGCCCAAGCCTTAGGGAATGCCGAGTGCATGGATCATATGGGAGACTTTCACCGCGATGGAAAACACAACGGTGCCAGTCCGGATTTAGCCCGCTATTGGTATGTAAAAGCTTGTCAACAAGGATTCAAGGATGCTTGTGGGAAAATATAACATCAAAACCGCGGGCGATTTTCCAAACCTTTTACCCTACGACGGAACCGTAACGTACTTCGGGCCAATCCTTGACCAACACCAGGCCGACGACTTTTTTCAAAAGCTCATTGGACTGATTCTGTGGCAACGGGACGAAGTCACCATCTACGGCAAAAAGTACATTACGTCCCGGAAAACCGCTTGGTACGGCGAACCCGGGCTTGAATACACTTATTCCGGCAATAAACGCACGCCGCTTCCTTGGACGCAGGATTTGCTGACGCTAAAATCTTTAGTGGAAGGCCTATCCGGCGAAACCTATAATTCCTGTCTTCTCAATCTATACCACGACGGTTCCGAAGGCATGTCATGGCACACCGACGACGAAAAAATGCTGAAAAAAAACGGCGCGATCGCGTCAATCAGCTTGGGCGCCGAACGCAAATTTTCCTTCAAACACAAGCAAACAAAAGAAACCGTGTCGGTATTATTGGAACACGGAAGCCTACTGGTCATGAAAGATGTCACACAGCAACATTGGCGTCATGCCCTACCCAAATCCATGAAAATAAAAAGTCCGAGGGTGAATCTCACCTTTCGGACTATTATAAATCACGATTGACACCAGATCAGGCACCGGTATCGGTCGCGGGCTGGTCGTCGGCAGAAGAGTGGTTGCTGAAACTCTCATATCGACGATTGCCGTGCGCCTCGTGGCGTCGCACCCGGTCGCGCTCCTCTTCGGTCTTGTCGTTCCCCGAAACGTCTTTGTTAGATCCAAGGTACGTGTCATCCTTGTGCCTTGAGGTGATATCGCGTTCTGCTGAATCGGAGTTTGCCCAAACCGGCGCATCATCCTTGTCATGATCGCGCAAATAATTGCTTTTTTCCCTTTCCATGGCTTTTGATTTTAATGTGAAAACTAAAGTTACGGAATGTATCGGGAAAGCAAATCACAATTGGCGCAACATTGGCACGCTGTTAAAATCAGAAGCTTGTGTTGGTATGCGGCGAATCGCCGTAAGATGAATGGTTCGAGAACAACTTGTACTTCCTGTTGACATGATGATCCTCGTGCTTTACGCGCTTCTTGGAATCATGCGGTTGTTGTGCGTCGGGGTCATTGATTTCCGGGACGACTTCAACTGGTAAAGTTTCACTTTTTTCCGATTCCGGAACGGTGTTGAATGCTGTTTCCATAACGTTGATTTTAAGCGATTAACCTATCTCAAAGTTACGAAACGTTTGACCTTCCGGGTGAAAATGCGCGTTAAATTTTAACCCATCAAATCCTCATCGATCTGCATGGCCTGCAGGAAACGAATCGTCTTGTCGATGTCATAATGCAGAATACGGTCCTCTTTTAAAAGCGGCACTTCACTGCGATACGATTTCAAGAACATTTCGATGAAATCGCTTGACTTGTGCGGCTTCCTGTATTCAATGGCCTGTGAGGCGTTCATTAGTTCGATGGCTAAAATACGTTCGAGGTTGTTGACGACTTGTAAGGCTTTTACCGCGGCGTTCGCGCCCATGCTCACATGATCCTCCTGGCCGTTGCTCGACACGATGCTGTCTGTGCTGGCGGGCATCGAAAGTTGCTTGTTCTGGCTGGCAATGCTGGCCGCGGTGTATTGCGGGATCATGAAACCTGAATTCAACCCTGGATTGTCCACGAGAAATGCCGGCAACCCGCGCAATCCTGAAATCAACTGATAGGTGCGGCGTTCTGAAATACTGCCAAGTTCGGCCATGGCAATGCATAGGAAATCCAGCGCGATGGCCAACGGCTGCCCGTGGAAATTACCGCCGGAAATGATTTCGTCGGCCTCCACGAAAACATTCGGGTTATCGGTCACCGAGTTCACTTCGGTCTTGAAAACTTTTTTGACATAGTCGATGGCATCTTTCGACGCGCCGTGCACTTGCGGCATGCAACGGAACGAATACGGATCCTGCACATGTTTCTTCGGCTGGCTGATGATTTCGCTGCCTTCGAGGAACTCCAGTATGCGTTTAGAAGTCACAATCTGTCCTTTGTGCGGCCTGATAAAATGGATGAGTTCGTTGAAAGGTTCTTTCCGACCGTCGAAACCTTCTAACGAAATTGTACCGATTAAATCCGCCAGATACGAATACTTCGCCGCCTTAATCAGCACATATACGCCATAAGCGCTCATGAATTGCGTGCCGTTGAGGAGCGCCAAACCTTCCTTGGATTGCAACGTTATGGGTTGCCATCCGAACTTGCCCAAAATATCGGCAGCTGGCTGTTTTTTGCCTTGATAATGCACTTCGCCCATACCCAACAATGGCAAGGACAAATGTGCCAACGGTGCCAAATCGCCGGACGCACCTAGCGAACCTTGCGTATAAACCACCGGCAACACGTCATTGTTGTAGAAATCGATCAGGCGTTCTACGGTGGCCAGTTGCACACCCGAATTCCCGTAAATCAAGGACTGTATCTTGAGCAACAGCATGATCTTTACGATGTCCTGCGGCACTTCATCGCCTGTCCCGCAAGCGTGCGACATTACTAGATTTTCCTGTAGTTTGGAAAGTTGCTCTTTATCGATTTTAATATTGTAAAGCGAGCCGAACCCGGTATTGATGCCGTAAATCGGATCGGTATGCGATTCCATTTTCCGGTCCAGGTATTCGCGGCACTTTTGGATGTTGACCTTAGCTTCTTCAGATAACGCGAGCGCGCTATGGTGGGAAATAATCTGCTGAAGCGTTTCAAGGGAAAGTACATCTGTACTGATGTAATGCGTGTTGTCCATGTTTGTTTTGATTTGCCCGGTTGACGGTGCGCCCCAAAATTCCGAAATGTGGACGAATACACAAAGAAAAGGCGTACAAATTCGACAACGGAAACACGAAATACATTTCAATTTGACATTACGTCATTTATAGCGCAATAAAACCTTTAAAAATTCATACGAATAGTTAAATCATTTTAATTTTCGTAAAAATTTAAGGTTATTGTGCCACAATTCTAAAATTGGCTATTTTTGACGTATGTCAACCTTCCACTTTATCGGCATTCAAGCAAGCACGAAACCAACCCCATTGGGGTAAGCCGTTGACATATTCCAAAAACATTCCCTAACCTAATCCCACGTCATGAACGTACTCAAGTTTGGCGGCACCTCGGTAGCCAACGCCAACCATATCAAACTGGCCTGCCAAATCGCGATAGAAAAAGCCACGCACGAGCGATGCATCGTCGTTGTTTCGGCGCTTGGCGGCGTGACCGATGCCTTGCTGGAGGCCGCCCGCACCGCCGCATCAAAAAACAATGCCTACATCGGCATGGTGGACGAAATCCAAAACCGCCACATAGAAGCCATCGACGGGCTCGTTCCGGCGCAGGCGCAGCATGCATTGCGCGACCACATCAACCAACGGATGTCGTCATTGCGCATGTTACTTGACGGCTGTTTTTTTCTGGGCGAATTGTCCCAGCGCACCGCAGATTCCGTGGCGGGGCTGGGCGAATTGTTATCGTCGGCCATTTTCGCCGAAGCCGTTAAAGTGCATTTCCCGGACTGCGACCTGAAAGACAGTCGCGAACTCATCAAAACCAACAACCAATTTGGGAAGGCCGTCGTAAATTTCGAGGCGACAAATACGTTGATTCGGAACCATTTCAATCATTCGCATGCCCGGATTACCGTGATGCCGGGATTCGTGGCATCGTCTACCGACGGACACAATACCACATTGGGGCGCGGCGGATCAGACTACACGGCCGCCATTATTGCAGCGGCCATGAGCGCCACCCAACTGGAAATATGGACCGATGTGGCAGGGATGTTTACGGCAAACCCTCGCATCGTGAAACAGGCACGCGCCATCGCGTCGATTTCCTATCACGAAGCGATGGAACTGTCGCATTTTGGGGCAAAAGTCCTTTATCCGCCAACGATCCAGCCGGTACTGGCCAAAGGAATTCCTATCGTCATCAAGAATACGTTCGATCCCGATGCGCCCGGTACGCATATTTCCGCACGACCCGACGTCGCCGGAAACCCGATAAAAGGCATCAGCCACATTGGCGACATCGCATTACTTACGCTCGAAGGCTCCGGCATGATTGGCGTAGCCGGCTCTTCGAAAAGATTGTTCGAAGTCTTGTCCAACGAAAACATCAACGTCATTTTCATCACGCAGGCATCTTCTGAGCATTCCATCTGCATCGGCATCCAAAGCGTAGACGCCGACCGCGCCAAAGCTGCCATAGACCAAGGTTTTGAAATGGAAATCGCACAAGGCAAAATCGAGCCTTGCATCGTCGAGCAAAACCTCTGCATCGTGGCTTTGGTGGGCGAAAACATGAAGAACCACCAAGGCATTAGCGGAAAAATGTTCAGTACGCTGGGAAAGAATAACGTCAACATTCGTGCAATCGCACAAGGCGCGTCCGAACGGAATATCTCGGTAGTCATCGCCGAATCCGATGTCAAGAAAGCACTCAACACGTTGCACGAAACTTTTTTCGAGGACAACGTCAAACAGCTCAACCTCTTTGTCATGGGTGTGGGCAACGTCGGCGAAAAGTTCGTGGAGCAAATCCATGGGCAGCGGAAATTCCTGCGCGACCAAAGGAAAATCAATATTCGCATGATTGCGCTTTCGAACTCGCGGAAGATGCATTTCGATGCAGACGGCATTTCGTTGGACCATTGGAAGGATTTGCTTTCCAGCGGCGAAACGGCGGAAAAGTCGGCATTCATCCAACGCGCTAAAACATTGAACATGCGCAACAGTATTTTTGTGGACATTACCGCGAACGCTGAGATTGCTAGCACATACGGTGATTATCTGGCGAAGAACATCGCCGTGGTGACATGCAATAAGATTGCGTGCGCGTCGGCGTTCGAGAATTACATCGGGCTGAAAAACCTGTCTAGAAAATACAACGCGCCATTCTTGTTCGAGACCAACGTCGGCGCCGGGTTGCCCATCATCGACACACTCAAACACATGATCGCTTCGGGTGACAACGTCCGCGAAATCAGGGCGGTTTTATCCGGCAGTCTCAATTTCATTTTCAACAACTTCAATGACTCCAATAGTTTTCACGATGTCGTAAAGGAAGCCGGCGTACAGGGTTTTACCGAACCCGATCCGAAGATTGACCTCAGCGGGGTTGACGTGGCAAGGAAAATCCTAATCCTAATCCGCGAAAGCGGCTACCGCATGGAAATGGAAGACATCGCCAATGAATCTTTCTTACCCAAAGAATGCCTGGACACTACATCCGTGGATGACTTCTTTGTATCTTTAAAAACGCACGCGGCACATTTCAATGATTTGTATCGCGCCGCTGCAGCAAAAGGTTGCCGTTTAAAATACGTAGCCCGGTTCAAAGATGGGAAAGCCAGCGTCGGGCTACAGGAAATACCGGCAGACCATCCGTTCTACAACCTCGAAGGAAAAGACAACATCGTGCTGTTCTATACCGACCGTTACGCCGACCAGCCGCTCATCATCAAAGGCGCGGGCGCAGGCGCAGCGGTAACGGCGTCCGGGATTTTTGCGGATGTCATCCGAATGGGAAGCGTTTAAATTGACTGAAATGAAATCGATCAAACTGTTTTGCCCGGCCACGGTGGCCAACCTTTCCTGCGGATTCGACGTGCTCGGCCTTTGCCTGGACAACGTGGGCGACGAAATGATCATCCACAAAACCAATGAACCCGGCGTCCGCATCACGAAAATCGTCGGGGCAGATTTGCCACTGGAGGCCGAAAAGAACGTAGCCGGTGTGGCCGCGCTTTCCATGCTTTCGCAATGGCAAACCGATTTTGGTTTTGACATCGAAATCCACAAGAAAATAAAGGCTGGAAGCGGCATCGGCAGTTCGGCGGCCAGTGCGGCAGGCGCGGTTTTCGGCATCAACGAATTGCTCGGAAAACCATTCGAACCCAAAGACCTGGTCTGGTTTGCCGGCTGGGGTGAACACGCGGCGAGCGGCAGCTACCATGCAGACAACGTCGCTCCTGCCCTTTTGGGCGGCTTTACTTTGGTGCGCGGCTACAACCCACTGGACGTCATCAAAATCGACAGCCCGCCGGATTTATTCGTGGCCGTCATCCATCCGCAGATCGAAGTCAAGACCGCGGAAGCCCGGGCCGTGTTGAAAAAAGAAGTGCCACTCAAGGCCGCAATCGCCCAATGGGGAAACGTTGGCGGGCTGGTAGCCGGATTGTACACCCATGACTACGAACTCATTGGCCGCTGCCTGCACGACGGCGTGGCCGAACCCTATAGGAAAGCACTGATTCCCGGCTTCGACGAAACCAAGAAAACCGCGATGGCGCACGGAGCTTTGGGCGCAGGTATTTCGGGTTCCGGACCATCGATTTTCGCGCTATGCAAAGGGTTGTCGACCGCCGAGAAAGTGGCCGACGCGATGAGTGATATCTATGAAACCATTGGGCTGCCGTACCACCGACACGTGTCTCCGGTCAATCCGGATGGCGTTAAAATATTGGAACAGCAATGAATTATTACAGCCTCAACCGCACCGCTCCCAAGGTTTCGTTCCGCGAAGCTGTCATCAACGGATTGGCACCCGACAAAGGATTGTATTTTCCGGAAACGATTAGGCCACTGCCATCCGCTTTTTTTGAAGAAATCGAAGTTACCCCCGCGGATGCCATCGCATTGGAAGCCATAAAGCAGTTCGTCGGTGATGACATTCCTGAAGATGATTTGCGACACATCGTGCGTGAAACGCTCAGTTTCGATTTTCCTACGGTCCAGATTGACGACCCAGTTTTTTCGTTGGAATTGTACCACGGCCCGACGATGGCATTCAAAGACGTGGGTGCGCGGTTCATGGCGCGTTGCCTGGCGCATTTCAACAAGGGCGAGACAATGCACAATACCGTTCTGGTGGCAACGTCCGGTGATACAGGCGGCGCCGTGGCCAGCGGTTTTCTGGACGTGGACGGTGTTGACGTGGTCATTTTGTATCCGTCCGGAAAAGTGAGCGACATCCAAGAAAAGCAATTGACCACTTTAGGCCAAAACATCACCGCATTGGAAGTCGATGGAAATTTCGACGATTGCCAGGCGATGGTCAAAAAAGCATTTTTAGATGATTTACTGAAAAACAAAAACTTAACATCGGCCAATTCAATTAATATTGCACGTTGGCTGCCGCAGATGTTCTACTTCTTTTTTGCCTACAAAGCCTTAAAAAAGTTCAGCCGGCCGCTGGTGGTTTCGTGCCCGAGCGGTAATTTCGGAAACATCTGCGCAGGCGTCATGGCGAAGAAACTCGGGTTGCCCATTACCCATTTCGTGGCCGCAACCAACGCGAACGACACCGTGCCGCGTTTCCTCGAAAATTGGCGCTACGAACCAGACGCAACTGTTGCGACATTGTCAAACGCCATGGATGTGTCCGATCCGAGTAATTTTGTGCGCATCAGGGAAATGTATCAGGACGACAAAAGCGCATTCCTTCGGGATTTCTCATCGTATTCATTTACCGACGCGCAGACACGGAAAGCCATGCAGGAAGTATTCTCAAGAACGGGTTATTTGCTTGAACCGCACGGCGCCGTGGGCTATCTGGGACTGACAAAGGAATTGGAGAAACATCCCGAAGCCATTGGCGTGCTGTTGGAAACCGCGCATCCCGTAAAATTCCTGGATTCGGTGACCGAAATATTGGGTGTGACGCCGGCCATTCCGCCGCAGATCGAGGCTGTGCTGCACAAGGAAAAATGCAGCGTAAAAATCAAGACGTATGACGATTTAAAAGCGTTTCTACTGCGCTGAAGACAAGGACAAATAGGCCTTCCCTATATAGTTGATAATGTCCGACGCGATAAAGGCTTGCATCCCTGTTTCCGGTAGCGCCAAGTCGGCAGTCTTTCCGTGCAGGTAAACCGCAATGAGAGCCGCATCCAACGGATGGTATGATTGCGCAATCAGACTTGTGATCATCCCCGTGAGTACATCGCCGCTGCCGGCCGTGGCCAAAGCCGCGTTACCGGTTGTATTCTCAAACACTTCGTTTTGCCAGACAATTTTGGTGGGCGCGCCTTTCAAGACCAGGACAACCTGATGCCGGGCGGAAAATGTTTTGGCCTGCGCGACGCTGTGTGCTACGGAGTCTGATTTCCCGATCAAACGCTCGAATTCTTTCGGATGCGGCGTCAAGACCGATCCTTTCGGGACAAGCGACAACCATTCCTGGTGTCCTGATAAGATATTCAAGGCGTCGGCGTCGATGACCAATGGCTGTGTGCTTTGACGCAGAAACGCATACAGTGCCTGTTGCGTAGCCGCGTCCTGCCCCATTCCCAGCCCGATGCCGATGGCTTGCGGCAGAAAATCAAACTGTATATCCGAGATGCATTTGTGCTGGACGTCAGTAATCGCCATGGCTTCCGGGACAACGCTTTGAATGATGTCATAACCGCATTCCGGGAGAAATACCGTGGCCAAACCACAGCCTGTCCTGAGCGCCGCCTTAGCCGACAAACACACCGACCCGATTTTGCCGTAACTGCCGCCAATAATCAGCGCATGGCCGAGCGTGCCTTTGTGCGACTTCGGGTCGGTTTTCTTTATGCGACTTATGATTTCGCGGTGGGTGATCTTCATGGTTGTAAAGCGTATTTTAAATGATTGGATACCGTTAGCCGATCGATTTCCGGCTAACGTTGGTACTGCGAGTAAGTAAAAAACCTCCCGCCATCAAAAAGTGACAGTCCAGTTGCCCTGGTGCCTATCCAGATATTTCCATCTTTATCCTCTAGGATTGACCAAATACTGTCGTTTATCAGCCCATCTCTTGTCGTAAACTGCACAACCGATGTGCCGTCATAACGGCCAAGCCCCGCCGACGCATCACCACCAAACCACAGATTGCCATTTCGGTCTTCAATTATCTTGGTAACGCCGCCCTTCAGCCCGTCTTTCTTTGTAAAGGTTGTGAAGGTATTTCCATCATACCGATAAGCACCACCCCAATTGCTGAACCAAATATGGCCGTTTTTGTCCTGTAGTTGCGGCCATGCCCAATCGTGGGCTTTTGGCTTTGGACCGTCTTGGAATAACACCTGCAACTTGAGATTGGTTACCGATTCACCATCATACCTATACACGCCCGGATTGGCCCGGCACCCAAACCAGATGTTCCCTGCATTGTCCTCAAGCATGCGTTCAACATTGTGATTTGTGTTGAGAAAGCCGCCTGCATTTTTGTCAATGGTAAACGGCGTGAAGGACTTGCCGTCGTAAATATAGACGCCATTAATCGTGGCGAACCATAGTTTTCCTGTTCTTGATTCCATAATACTGAATATATGATTTGCGCTCCTATAGTAATCATTTCCATTGGGAGGCAGGTTCTTGGGTAAAGGAATCTGGATTTCTGTGAATTTTTTGCCGTCATAAAGGCAAAGGCCAGCTTCCGTACCAATCCAAATCTTGCCCGCCTTGTCTTCCAGAATGGAAAGAATACTATTGCTGTTTAGCCCATTGGCCATCAAAAACTGGGTGAAAGATTTCCCATCATACCTATAAAGTCCATTTTCGGTGGTGCCGAACCATAAGTTGCCGATTTTGTCCTGCAGGATGCATTGGACATTGCCATAATCAGGATTACCAATGGTTTTGGTAAGTTTTGGCAACTTCTCCGCTTTTGTCAAGTTATTATTACGTGGCGCATTACAGGAGATCCCCAAAATCAGTACGGCCAGCAAAGCAAAAGCGCGATGGTAAGAAAACTGTCTGTTTGTCATCGATGAAAGGTGTTTTTTTTTTCGTCACCCGGGATGGCGCTACGTGTGCAACCGGGACACGGTGTGAATTTACGAAATATACCCAATCCGGCACCGCAAGCTACCATCAGTTCAGTAAGTGGCGAACCGTGTAACGCCTAAATAATTCGCCAGCGGTCGCCAACAGCATTGTCAATTATCAATTTCCCCTTACCTTAGCGGCTCAAAATACAACACCATGAAAAACACTCCGCTACACCACATCCACGAAAGCCTGGGCGCTAAAATGTTGCCTTTCGCGGGCTACAACATGCCAATTCAATATGAAGGCGTCAATGCTGAACACGAAACCGTACGCAATGGCGTGGGCGTTTTTGACGTGTCGCACATGGGTGAATTTTTATTGAGCGGGCCACACGCGCTGGATTTGATCCAGAAAGTAACCTCGAACGACGCCTCGACGCTTACTGTGGGGCGCGCGCAATATTCGTGTATGCCGAATGCTGACGGCGGCATCGTGGACGACCTGATTGTCTATAAAATGGCCGATGACCGTTACATGCTCGTGGTGAATGCCTCGAACATCGACAAGGACTGGGACTGGATTTCTGCCCACAACAGTTGGGGCGTGACGATGGAGAATAAATCTGACGATTATGCACTGCTGGCCATCCAGGGCCCGAAAGCCGTGGAAGCGATGCAATCTTTGTCGTCGCTGGATTTGGGCGCGATCCCATACTACCATTTTGCCGTGGGCGATTTTGCCGGATTTGACGACATCATCATTTCGGCGACGGGCTACACCGGATCGGGCGGTTTTGAGATTTACTGCAAGAATGACCAGGTGGAAACGCTTTGGAACAAGGTTTTCGAAGCCGGAAGATCTTTTGGCATCAAGCCAATCGGGCTGGCCGCGCGCGACACGTTGCGTCTTGAAATGGGCTTTTGCCTCTACGGGAACGACATCAACGACACCACGTCGCCGCTGGAAGCCGGACTGGGCTGGATCACGAAGTTCACTAAGGATTTCGTCAATGCCGAAAATCTGAAAAAGCAGAAAGAAACAGGCGTATCGCGCAAACTGGTGGGTTTTGAACTTACGGGCCGGGGCATTCCGCGCCACGACTATGAAATCGTTGACAAGGACGGAAACGTAATCGGCATCGTGACTTCGGGGACGATGGCGCCGTCATTGGGCAAAGGAATCGGGCTCGGTTACGTACCGACGGCGCACAGTACCGCCGACAGCGAAATCTTTGTCCGTATCCGAAACAATGATGTGCCTGCAAAGGTCGTGAAACTGCCTTTTTACAAGAAATAAGAAATCTGCGGATTCATGCACTACTGTTATTCGTGAATTCGCGGGACAATAATCCATGGGAAAGCATCTCGTTGCCTTGTTGCTTCTTTCGTTTGTGGCCAAAGCGCAGACGAACGGGCAAACGTGCGAATTGCTGGGCAAGATCGACGATTTGATAAAGCGCGAGCATTTCCGGCCGAAACCCATAGACGACAGCCTTTCGGCATTTGTCTTTGACCGGTTCATCGACACCATAGACGAAGACCACGCACTTTTCACCAAAACCGAGTACGATTCCTTACGCCTGCACAGGCTGACGCTCGACGACGACATCAGGCAGCGAAACTGCGAGTTCCTGTCGGATTTCGTGACAGCTTACCGTCGCGCGCTCCAACGCAAACGGGACATCATTTTGTCATTGCAAAGCCAGCCGCTGGATTACACCGGAAAGGACTCGATGCGTTTCAGCAAAGATCCTTATCCGTTTGATCTGGAAGCGGCGAAAATGCATGACGTGTGGCGCAAACGGATGGCTTTTGACATGTTGCAGGACATTTCACAGCAGGCCACGTCGGTCGATTCACTGCGGCAGCATTTTTCGGCCATCGAAAAAGCCACGAATGCCCGCGTATTTGAGAGCACGCTTTGCCGCATCAACAGCGAACTAGAACCGCGCAACGGCTTGGAAATGCAACTGCGCAATGATTTCCTGAACGTGTTCTGCCAATATTTCGACCCGCATACGAACTATTTTTTCTTGGACGAGAAAATGAGTTTCATGTCTGGCCTTTCTACGAGCAACCTCTCGCTGGGGCTGGAATTTTCAGTGAACGAGAAGAGCGAAGTCATTATCGTGGATGTTATTCCGGGCGGTCCGGCGGCCAAAAGCAAATTGCTGGAGAAAGACGACCAAGTCATCAAGGTTTCGGACGTATCCGGCCGGGAATTCATCGTGTCGTGCACGTCGCTGGAAACCATTGGCGACATTATATACTCAGATGCCAACAAAGACGTTTTGCTGACCGTAAAAAAGAAGAACGGCGCATTGCTGGACGTCAGGTTGCGCAAACAGGTGATGAAAGCCACTGAAAACAGCGTGTACGGCTTGCTGGCCGAAGAAGGGCAATCAAGGATCGGCTATCTGAAAATACCGAGTTTCTATTCGGATTTCGAAACCTACAGCAGCCACGGTTGCGCCGAAGACGCGTTCAAGGAAATCGAGAAACTCAAGAAGGAAAACATAGACGGATTGGTGATTGACCTTATGGACAATGGCGGCGGATCGATGGAAGAAGCGGTCAGGCTGGCCGGATTATTCATAGACAGCGGCCCGATTGCCGTGGCAGTGAACCGAAACCGCGTGCAGGACATCATGCGCGACTACGTTCCGGGCGCGGTTTACTCAGGACCATTGATCGTGCTGATCAACGGCGGTTCGGCATCGGCGAGCGAGTTCTTTGCGGCGGCCATGCAGGATTACAACCGCGCCATCATTGCCGGGGCAAATTCATTGGGAAAAGCGACCGTACAGGTCGTGCTTCCTGTGGATGAAACCCAGCAGGATTTCGTAAAGACGACCATCGAAAAATTTTACCGCATCACTGGGCAAAGTGCACAGATCAACGGCGTGACACCGGACGTGAAAATGCCCGTATTGTATGACCAGATCACGCCACGCGAGAAAAATGAAAAGACCGCCATGCCGTCTGACCTGAATGTGCAAGTGCCGTTCAGGAAAAGTACGAGCGGTTTTCCGGGTGCCATCGCCCAAAGTAACCAGCGGGTGAAAAACAATGCGCGCTTCAATGGGATTGCGGCATTGGATCATGAAATTACGGCATTGTACGACAGACCGCTCGGTGCACTGGCCATCAAACTGGAAGATGTTTTTGCGCTGATGAAGCGCGTGGACGGTGTATGGAAGAAGATCAAGATCGAATCGGAAAAACCCACCGGATGCAAGGTTTCTGTCATCGGTAAGAAGGCCAAACGCGAAAAGACCGATGCTGTCGGGCAACAAAAAATACAGGAAGCGGCGAGCAACGTTTACCTGCAGGAAGCGGCGCGCATCATCGGTGACATGAAAAATCAGCCGGGCAGGCCAATTCGTATTGGGAAAACTGGGGAATAATTTTAAATTTGCGACATAATTTTTAGAATCAATGGGAAGAGCTTTTGAATTCCGGAAGGGAAGAAAAATGAAGCGTTGGGCCGCCATGGCCAAAGCATTTACGCGTATTGGGAAAGACATTGTCATGGCCGTGAAAGACGGCGGGCCGAACCCGGAAGCCAATTCAAGGTTGCGCGCCGTCATCCAGAACGCGAAGGCAGCGAACATGCCCAAGGAAAACATCGAGCGTGCCATCAAGAAAGCAACCGACAAAGATACGGCCAACTACAAGGAAGTCTTGTTTGAAGGTTACGCGCCCCACGGCATTGCCATCCTGATTGAGACCGCGACCGACAACAACAACCGCACGGTGGCCAACATCCGTAGTTATTTCAACAAATGCAACGGCAGTTTGGGCACGCAAGGTTCGGTGGAATTCATGTTTGACCACATCTGCAACTTCCGCATCCCGAAAGGCACGATTGATTTGGAGGAACTCGAACTGGAAATGATCGATTTCGGCGTAGAAGAAGTGTTCGAGGACGAAGACGGCATCTTGATTTACGCGCCATTCGAGAGTTTCGGTGCCATCCAGAAAGAATTGGAAAACCGCAACTTCGAAATTTTATCTTCAGGATTTGAGCGCATTCCGCAAGTCACCAAGGAACTCACCGACGAGCAAGTGGCCGACGTCGAGAAATTACTCGAAAAGATCGAGGAAGATGACGATGTGCAGAATGTATATCATACCATGCAGGAATGACGACTTCGTCCGGAGCACATCGGGCAGTTGACGATGACCATGCAGAAAAAAAAGGCGTAGATTCGCTTGCCCGCATCGACCGACACTATGTGTCACACGAATTGTTTCACCTCTTTCATCTGGAAAAAGGCTTCCTGTTCAACTTCAAGGAGTTGCTGGTGCGGCCAGCCGCGAGTATCAGGGAATTTCTGTTCGTCAATCGCAGTCGGCACATGAAACCTATAGCGTACCTGATTTTCAGTGCGCTGTTGTACACATTCATTTACAACTATTTCAAGCCGCCGCGTGCGTCGGTTGTCGAAGAAAGTTACTTTCACGGTTCTTCGGTTGAAACGATACAGCATTGGCTCGACGCACATTTCGGGTACACGTATATCATCAAGAGCTTCTTTGTGGCATTTGTCGTAAAATTACTCTTCCGCAAATACCAGCTGAACATTTTTGAGATCATGACCATGATGTGCTTTGTGTCGGCGCAAGGGCTTTGGATCATCGCGTTCTTGTTGCCGCTGCATCCGTTATTGACTCAAACAGCAAACAACATCATTCTCATCGGGGCGTCCGTATTGTATCCCGTAATCGTAATCGCACAGGTATTCGACCGTTCAAAACCGCTGAACTATCTTAAGGCTTTGATCGGTTATTTCGTTGGAAACACGCTCGTTTTCTTAATCGTAGTGGCTTCTGGACTAACCATCGACTGGCTGGCGAAATTACTGTAACGAATCGGCGCCCATATTACGCCAGAGGATTCGGGCCATTCATTCCATTTCCTACTCTAAAACAAAAAAGCCTCGGTTTCCCGAAGCTTCTATTAATTATTTACAGACGATCGATTACTTGATGAATTCGATCCGCTGCGCTTCTTCGGTTTTGTTGCTATCGAAAAAGCCTTGCTCGTTCATCCAATCGTCCGAGAATACCTTACTCATGTAACGCGAGCCGTGGTCAGGGAAAATCGCGACGACATTGCTGTTGGCATCGAACTCGCCTTCCTCGGCGTATTGTTTTACGGCCTGCAACACCGCACCTGAAGTGTAACCCACGAACAAACCTTCAAGTTTGGCGATGTCGCGCGTGGTATGCGCACTTTCCTCGTCGGTGACTTTCATGAACTTGTCGATCAGGTCGAAATCGGTGGCCGACGGAATGAGGTTCTTCCCTAGCCCTTCGATACGGTAAGGGTAAATTTCGTCGGTATCGAACTCCTTGGTTTCGTGGTATTTCTTCAGCACCGAACCAAAAGCGTCAACGCCCAGGATGCGGATCTGTGGATTTTTTTCCTTTAGGTATTTCGCCGCGCCGGAAATGGTTCCGCCCGTACCGCTGCAAGCCACCAAATGCGTAATCTTTCCGCCGGTTTGCTCCCAGATTTCAGGACCGGTGGTTTTGTAGTGTGCATCGATGTTGAGTTGGTTGAAATACTGGTTGATGTAGACCGAACCCTTGATTTCCTCGTGGATTCTTTTAGCGACATTGTAGTAAGAGCGTTCGTCGTCGGCCGAAACGTGCGCCGGGCAAACATATACTTTGGTGCCCATGGAGCGCAACATGTCAATCTTGTCTTTGGATGATTTGGAACTTACGGCCAGGATGCAATTGTAACCTTTGATGATGCTCACCATCGCAAGGCTAAATCCTGTATTTCCTGAGGTGGTTTCGATGATGGTGTCACCGGGTGAAAGAATACCCCTTTTTTCAGCTTCTTCAATAATGTACAGCGCGATGCGGTCTTTGGTGGAATGACCTGGATTGAAAGCCTCTACTTTGGCGTAGAAATTACCGGGTAGGTTATCGGTAACTTTATTCAGCTTAATTAGTGGCGTATTGCCTATCAAATCCAGAACACTATTGTAAGCTTTAATATCTTCTTTCATAAAAATTGGGTTAATCAAGGCGAGCTACCGCTGGCGGCAAACCTCAAATCCTTGCAAATTTAAGAAAAAAATGTTCTCGTTAATTCTTAATTCCTTCTAAATCCAAAAAAAAGGCGAATTCGCGGGCCAGTTCCCTGAGCGCCTCGAAACGTCCGGAAGCGCCGCCGTGGCCTGCATCCATGTTGGTATCGAGGAACAATAACTGGTTGCCGGTTTTGGTCGCGCGCAACTTCGCCACCCATTTCGCAGGCTCGAAATATTGCACCTGCGAATCGTGTAACCCAGTAGAAACGTACATATTCGGATAATCATGTGCCCCGACATTGTCATACGGCGAATACGAGCGCATATAATCGTAATATTTCTTTTCGTTCGGGTTGCCCCATTCGTCGTATTCGCCCGTGGTCAAGGGAATCGTGTCGTCGAGCATCGTCGTTACAACGTCCACGAACGGCACTTGCGCGATTACACCGTTGTAGAGTTCCGGCGCCATATTGACCACCGCACCCATCAGTAATCCGCCGGCAGAACCGCCTTCTGCATACAGGTGTTTGGGCGATGTGTATCGCTCGGCAATCAAATACTTCGAACAATCGATGAAATCCGTAAAGGTATTTTTCTTCTTGAGCAGTTTTCCGTCTTCATACCATTGCCGTCCCAAATCCTCGCCGCCGCGAATGTGCGCGATGACGTAAATGAAGCCGCGATCCAACAATGACAGCCGTGTCGAGGAAAAAGTGGCATCCATTGAATTCCCGTACGAACCATACGCGTATTGCAACAGCGGGTTGTTGCCGTCTTTCTTGATGCCTTTCCGGTAAACGACGGACATTGGGATTTTTGTGCCGTCGCCGGCTGTGGCCCAAAGCCGTTCTTCTACATAATTATTCTTGTCGAACTTCCCGCCGAGCACTTGCTGCTCTTTCAGGACGGTTTGTTCCTTGGTGCGCATGTTGAAATCGATGACCGATGGCGGCGTGGCTAAAGACTGGTAGCTGTAACGTAAAATCTCGGTGTCAAAGTCAACATTCACCGACGGATAGGCCGTATAGGTCTCGCTTTTGAACGGCAGATAGTATTCGCCTTTCCCGCTCCAAGGCATGATCCTTATTTTGTTCAGGCCGTTGCTGCGTTCATCCACGACGAGATAATTCCGGAAAATTTCGATGCCTTCCACCAAAACGTCGTCGCGATGCGGAATCAAATCTTTCCAGTTTTCGATTCCCGTAGCAGTTTCAGGCGTTTTCATAACCTTGAAATTCGTGGCCTTATCGGCGTTGGTCATGATGTAAAAATGGCCGTCGAAATGCGAAACATCGTATTCAAGCCCGCGTTTGCGCTTCTGGAACACACGGAATTCCCCATCGGGATTGTCAGCTTCCAGGAAACGCGTTTCGGTGGTAAGCGTACTGGAAGATTCAATCATCAGGAATTTCCGCGATTTGCTTTTGCTGATGCCAACGTTGAAAGTATCATCGATTTCGTTGAAGACCAAAACATCTTTTGAGATGTCTGCGCCGCGGCGGTGTTTGTAAACCTTATCGGAACGCAAGGTCACGGCGTCCTGCCGGGTGTAAAACAACGTCGCGTTGTCATTGGCCCAGACCGACCTGCCTGTAGTATTCTCAATCTTGTCCGACAGGATTTCTCCGGTTTCGAGATTCTTCACGCCGATGGTGTAAATCCTGCGTCCGACAATGTCCGTGGCGTAAGACGCAAATTTATTATCAGGGCTGACACTTAGTCCGCTCAACTGAAAGTATGCGTGGCCTTTGGCCAGTTCGTTGCAGTCAAAAAGAACCTCTTCCTTGGCGTCCAAGCTGCCTTTCTTGCGGGCGTAAATCGGGTAATCTTTCCCTTTTTCGTATCGGGTAATATAATAATAACCGTTGTAGAGATACGGCACGGATTGGTCGTCTTCCTTGATGCGTGCCTTCATTTCCTCGAATAAATCCTTTTGGAATTGTTCGGTGTGCGCGGTCATTTTATGGTAATAGTCGTTTTCCTGTTTGAGGTAATCGATCACTTCCGGATTTTCACGCTCATTGAGCCAGAAATAATCGTCGATGCGTTTGTCGTTGAACTTCTCTAAAGTCTTCGGGATTTTCTTCGCGACAGGCGCTGGTATGTTTTGGGCCATAAGTGAACTGTTTTGCACAATGCAAGAAGCCGCAAAAATAAAGGTTATGCAGCTTGCCCTACGAGGGAATTTCATAAAAAGTTTTTGACAAGGTTACGGCAATATAATAATTTTGCACCTCGAGAAATCCTAAAACTTATCAACATGTTTGGAGACCTGATGGGCATGATGGGCAAATTGCGCGAAACCCAGCAAAAGATAGAAGAAACGAAAATCCGACTGAATTCGGTACTTATCGACGAGCAAAGCACCGACGGCCTGCTCAAAGTAACCTTAAATGCCAACCGCGAAATCAAAAGCATCACTGTTGATGATTCGTTGCTGCAAGACAAAGAGCAACTCGAAGATTACCTTGTCTTGGTGTTGAACAAAGCCATCGCCAAGGCCACAAACGTCAACGAAGCCGAACTGGGTGCGGTGGCGAAGGAAGGCATGCCGGATATTCCGGGGCTTTTTTAATTGTGAATGGTAAGTTTTGAATGGTAAATTGTGAATTCTGAATGGTAAATGGTGAATTCTGAATGGTGATTTTTATTGCTTTTAATATAATTTATAATTTATTTAGAACCATTGTTGAAGTTTAGAGAGAACACAATTCACCATTTACCATTCACAATTAATTCACCATTATTTCAACTTCCCCAACGTTTCCAGCACATATTCATGCATCACTTGCTTGTAATCCAGGTGCGTGACGATGCGGAGTTTCCCTTGCCCCATCGACGAGATGAAAATGCCTTTTGATTTCAGTTTTTCGATCACCGAATTTTCGTCGATCTGCGGCTGCACCTCGAATATCAGGATGTTGGTCTCGACGGGCTCGACCTTGGCCACCCATTTCAGGTTTTGCAACACCGACGCGATTTCACGGGCGCGTTTGTGGTCATCGGCCAAACGTTCAATATGGTGGTCGAGCGCATACAATCCGGCGGCGGCCAAATAGCCGGACTGCCGCATGTTTCCGCCGAATACTTTCCGGATGCGCAGCGCACGCCCGATGGTTTTCTTGTCTGAAAGCAAGACCGAACCAACCGGCGCGCCCAATCCTTTGGATAGGCAGACAGAAATGGTATGGAACAATTTCCCGAAGCTCTCCGGCGCCTGGTTTTTCTCGACCATCGCATTCCAGATGCGCGCGCCGTCCAGGTGGAATTTCAGGTGGTGCGCGTCGCAGACTTTCCTGATTTTCCTCAGTTCGTCGAGTTCATAACAAGCGCCGCCGCCTTTGTTGGTGGTGTTTTCCACGCAAACGAGTGTCGTCAGCGGGTTGTGGTAAAAATCCGGCGGATTGATGCTTGACTTGACTTGATCGGCGGTAATCATGCCGCGGTTTCCGTCGATCAACCGGCAAGACACACCGCTGTTGAACGACACGCCGCCCGCTTCATAATTGTAGACATGCGCCCATTTGTCTGCGATGAGTTCGTCGCCCGGATTGGTCAGGAGCTTAATCGCGGTTTGGTTGGCCATCGTCCCGGACGGAAAAAACAGCGCCGCTTCCATCCCAAACATCGCCGCCAGCCTTTCCTCGAGGGCAATCACGGTCGGGTCTTGCTTGAACACATCGTCGCCCACCTTGGCACTGAACATCTGCTTGAGCATTCCCGACGTGGGCCGCGTGACCGTATCGCTGATTAAATTTATTTCCATGATTGGGTTTGAAGTGGTATTTTTGCCCGACAAAATTACTACTATTTATGACAAATGCCGAACAAGTGAAAGGTATTGTAGAGCGTCTTGGTGCGCTGAGGAGGTATCTTTGACGTCGATGCCAAACTGATCGAGATCGCGAACGAGGAAGAAAAAACCTTCGCCCCGGACTTCTGGAACAATGCGCGTGAAGCCGAAATCATCGTCCGGAACCTGCGTTCGAAAAAGAAATGGGTCGATGACTACCAGAAAGCTGTCGACTTGACCGAAGAACTCCAACTGGCCTTTGATTTTTACAAGGAAGGTGAATTGTCCGGCGAAGAATTGGACGAAACCTATGATAAGGCCAATTCCCATATCGAAAACCTGGAATTCCGGAACATGCTCTCGGACGAAGGCGATTCGCTGAGCGCCGTATTGCAGATTACGGCGGGCGCCGGCGGTACCGAAAGTTGTGATTGGGCATCGATGCTCATGCGTATGTATTTGATGTGGGCCGAAAAATCGGGTTATAAAATACGGGAGCTGAACTTCCAGGAAGGCGATGTGGCCGGTATCAAAACCGTGACGCTAGAAATCGAGGGCGACTTTGCCTTTGGTTGGCTCAAAGGTGAAAACGGCGTCCACCGATTGGTGCGCATCTCGCCGTTTGACAGCAACGCAAAGCGGCATACTTCGTTTGTGTCCGTATATGTTTACCCGTTGGTTGACGATACTATTGAAATCGAGATCAATCCGGCCGACATCGAAATCACGACCGCACGCTCCAGCGGCGCCGGCGGACAGAATGTCAACAAGGTCGAGACGAAGGTGCAACTCGTCCACAAACCTACGGGCATCCAGATCCAATGTTCCGAAACACGTTCGCAACACGACAACCGCCAGCGCGCGATGCAGATGTTGAAATCGCAGTTGTACGAAATCGAATTGAAAAAGCGTTTGGAACAACGCGCCGACATCGAAGCCAGCAAGATGAAGATTGAATGGGGTTCGCAAATCCGGAATTACGTCATGCAACCCTATAAATTGGTGAAGGACGTGCGTACGGCGTATGAAACCAGCAATGTCGATGCTGTGATGAACGGCGAAATCGATGAATTCCTGAAGGCATACCTGATGATGATGGGACAGCGAGAGAATGAATAATTAATAGTGAATAATTGATAATTGTTGCGGAATTGGTTCATATTACTGCTGCTTTTGGGGAGATTCGCTTTCGGGCAGGAAGTCAAGGTCATGTCGTACAACCTACGGGTTGATTTTGGTGGCGACGGCGAGAACAACTGGGAATTCCGGCGCGATTTCCTGGCCGACCAAATCCGGTACAATGCGCCCGATTTCCTGGGTACGCAAGAAGGAAAAGCGCACCAATTGCAGTTCATCGAAAAGCAACTCGAAGGCTACGCATACATTGGCATCAGCCGCGACAATTCTAAGACCGAAGGCGAATTCAGTGCGATTTTCTACAACACCAAGAAATTCAAAGTGCTCGCCGAAGACACTTTTTGGCTTTCCGACACACCTGATGTGAAGTCAAAAGGCTGGGATGCGGCACTCGAGCGGATCTGCACCTACGGCCTGTTTCAGGAGACAGCCTCGGGCAAAAAATTCTATGTATTCAATACACATCTCGACCATGTCGGCGAAGTCGCGCGGGCCAATAGCGCAAAGCTCATCGTCCGTAAAATTGCTGAAATCAACAAAGAAAACTGGCCCGTTGTGGTCACGGGCGATTTCAACTCCGAACCGACTGGCGGCGCGTACAAGAACATGATTGCCACCCTGACCGACAGCAAAACCATTAGTGAAACCAAACCATTCGGGCCATCGGGTACATTCAACGCCTTTAAATTCCATGAGCCCGTTACCACCTGCATCGATTACATCTTTGTATCGGGCCGCGTCAGGGTATTGCGCCATGCGGTGCTGAGCGATTCCAAGGATTGCCGATACCCGTCTGACCATTTGCCGGTTTTTGCAGCGTTGGCCTATTAAAAGAATAAATTTCCAGAATCTTTTATTATCATTGTTCCGAAATCCAGAACAATATGAATAAACTTTACACGCTATTGTTGCTTTTGCCCGCGTTGGCTATGGCACAAATCAAATTTGAGAAGGGCTATTTCATCGACAACAAGAATGTCCGGACAGACTGTCTGATTCGTGATATCGATTGGAAAGACACGCCTACTTCTTTTGAATACAAACTATCCAACGACAGCGCCACGGAAAGCAAAACCCAGAATGATGTCGTGGCTTTTTCGGTTGGCGACAATACGTACATCAGCGCTACCGTAGCCATGGACATGTCGTCTGACTGGACCGGAAAACTCACCACCAATAGAAATCCTATTTTCGAGAACGTCCGGATCTTCATGAAACTGATGGCTGATGGACGACACAAACTTTACCGCTACGACAAGAATGAAATGGTGCGGTTTTTCTTCGCGACGGAAAACCAACCGGTAAAACAACTCATCTACAAAAAGTTTCTGGTCGATAACGACAGGATTACCGCAACCCAGAAAAACAACACTTTCAGGCAGCAGCTGCTTACGGACGTGCGTTGTGAAGGCCAAACCACCAAGGCCGATGTGGAACAGCTCGACTACACCAATAAGGATTTAATCGGATACTTCAACAAAGTGAATGGCTGCAATGGTTCGTTGGCGGTAAAACAGAAAGAAGAAAAAGAGGCAACCAAAAAAGGCGGTTTCCGACTGAAAGGTTCCGTATTTCTTGGACAACACAGTTTGGCCTTTGACCATCCGCGGCTCACAAGCCATGATTTCGGAAGCAAAGTTTACGTGAGTCTAGGGGCCGAAGGCGAGTACATCCTGCCGATTTGGAACAACAAGTGGAGTGTCATGGGTGAAGCATCTTTTGTCAGTTTCAATGATGAACAAACCACCGACGCAGGAGACAACTACAAGGTGAAGTTGGGATACATCTTGTTTTCGGTTGGCTTTAGGCACTACATGTTCCTGTCCGACAACGCCAAATTGTTCTTAAATGCCGTCTTGAACTACCACGCCATCAGGAAAAGCTCCATTATCGAATACTCCGATTTAGACGATCTGTATTCGCCATACAGCTTTTCGCCTAACAGCATTACGCCGGGTCTTGGCATGGGCGTCAATTACCACATGATTGACATCGAACTCAGATACGACATAAAGGGCAACCCGACGCCGTATCCCGCTATCGATTATGAATACAATAACATCAAGCTGATTGGACGCTTCAAATTCCTTTAAATAAAAAAAGCCGCTATCGAGCGGCTTTTTTTATTTTATATGAATTCTTACATAATCGCCTTCAAGAGGAAGTAGAAAATGGCGGCGATGATTGCAGAAACCGGAATGGTCAGGATCCAAGCCCAAAGCAAGTTGATGGTCACGCCCCAACGCACTGCGGAAACCCTTTTTACGATACCAACCCCAATGATACTGCCGGTGATGGTGTGCGTAGTCGATACAGGAATACCCAAATGCTCAGTCAGGTAAAGGGTTACGGCGCCAGATGTTTCGGCGGCAACACCTTCGAGCGGTGTTACTTTCGTGATTTTTGAACCCATGGTCTTGACAATTTTCCAGCCACCGCTAAGTGTCCCAAGCCCAATGACCACGAAACTCGCCAACGGAACCCACCACCAATGCGGGTCCTCCACAAACATCCCGAAACGCTCTTTGGAATCGGCTGCCTGATAAATCGCGTCACCCGCATCCAGCTTGTAGCAAATCACGGCAGCACCAATGATACCCATTACCTTCTGCGCGTCGTTACCACCGTGGCCCAAGCTGAACAATGCCGATGACACCAACTGCAAACGCTTAAACCAACGGTCGGCGCGCGACGGATTGGCTTTGCGGCAAATCCACATGATGATGACTGTCAGGAAATAGGCGATGATCATACCTACCAGCGGCGCGCAAAAAATAAACAAGAACGTCGGCAATACCTTAGCGTAATTGATGACATCTACGCCGTCTCTCGACAACGCGCCTGCATTGGCCAGCGCGGCACCCATGAAACCACCTAAAAGCGTGTGCGATGACGACGATGGAATACCGAGTTTCCACGTGAGTAAATTCCAGATGATGGCTGCAATCAAACCGGCAAGGATGACCTCCAGCGTAATGAAATGCTCATCGACCGATTTCGCAATGGTGTTGCCAATCTTGAATTCGCCGATGATGAACTTCGAGATGAAATAGGCCGCGAAGTTAAAGAGCGCCGCCCAAAGCACCGCCTGGAACGGCGTCAAGACCTTGGTGGCGACAATCGTGGCGATGGAATTGGCCGCATCGTGGAAACCGTTGATGTAGTCAAAAACCAGCGCCAGGACAATGATGACAATAAGTAGCGTAAAATCCATACGGGTTACGAGTGTTTAACCACAATAGATTCCAGCACGTTGGCCACGCTCTTGCATTTGTCCGATGCGGATTCCAACGCCGAAAGCACTTCTTTGTACTTGATGATGTTCTTGGCGTCGGTTTCATTTTCGAAAATGTCGGCAACAGCCTTGTCGAAGACGATATCGGCCTTGCTCTCCAATTTGTTGATGCGTTTACACGCTTCGGAGATGGCTTTTAGATTTTTTAAATCTTTTAACTCCTTGATGGCCATTCCGATATGCTGGCATGCTTCAAGGTTTATTTCAGTAAGTTTCCGAATGGATTTCGTAATCTTCTCGACCTGATACAAACGCATGCGGCTTGCAGCACCGTGCATATAATCGGCCACATCGTCCATGGATTTTACCAGTGCGTGGATGTCTTCCCGATCAAATGGTGTGATGAAATTTTTGTTCAATTCCAAATGCGTCTTGTGCGTAATTTCCTCGATGACCGCTTCCAGTTCTTCAATTTTCTTGAGATACGGATCGCGCTCTGCTCGCGGTGCATTAACGCCTTCGTGCAGGGTTTCGGCCAAAGAGATCAGGTTCATGGACGCTTCCTCAAACAGCGGATAAAATTTCTTATCCTTAGGAACGAGGAACTGGAAAAAGTTGTTCAGGTTGAAAGACATACTGTTTGCTTTTAATTTCGGCACAAAAGTAATATTCCAATGTTAAGGCAACATTAAGTTATCGTATTTGAGATTTTTTATTACATTTATAGGGTACGCTTTTGAACATCAGTTTATTGATTTTCTAAAACCTATACAAAACTTAACGTTGTCGTAATAGTTTATTAGCTATTTTTGTTAANGATTTAATTTTCTGATAACCATCTGTAAAAATCACACCATGGCAGACCAAAACTCCCAAAAGCCTGCGCGGAATACCACTAAGCCGGCGGCAGGCAATGCAAAGAAAACAGCTCCAGCTAAGAAAACGGTTCCCGCAGCCGCAAAAGCACCAACCATAAAAGCAGCCAGCAAACCTGCCGCGAAAAAACCAGTAGCCAAAAAGCCGGCTACGGAAGCGGCCGGTGTAAAAACAGCCAGCAAACCCGCGGCGAAAAAGCCCGTTGCCCAGACAGCCGTTGCCGCAAAACCTGCTGCTCCGGCAAAAAAAATAACTGCTAAGAAGACCGTAACAAAGAAAACCGCTACAAAAACTGTTGTTGCAAATCCAACGGCCGCAACGGCAATCCCAGCTACGGTTTCCGCAGCGACACCGGCGGCAAGAAAGCCGGTGGCAAAGAAGAAACCAGCAAAAAAAACCGTGGCTAAAAAACCGGTCTCCGCGGCTTCTGTACAGGCGGCCGCCAAAACACCAATCGCATCGCCAGCAGCGACAAAACCTGCGGCAAAAAAGAAGTCTGTTGCGAAAAAACCGGCCACCAAGGCAACTCCGAAAAGTACCGCAAGTGCCGCTACGGCCAAGCCAGCTGCTACTCCCGCCAAAAAAACGGTAGCCAAAAAAGCGTCGATTAAACCCGCAACAAGTAAGACTCCGGTTGCGGCCAAAACAGCGGCAGCAAAACCTACAGTCGCCACGCCAACAAAACCTGCTGCAAAAAAAGCTACGGCTCCTAAGAAAGCAACGACGGCCAAAGCAGCATCGAAACCTGCTGCAAGTGCAAAACCGGCAATGCGGAAATCAACGTCAAAGACAGCTACAAAAACAGCGGCAAAGACCGAAACACCCGTCGAGACAGCAGCACCGGTAACGCGTACGGTAGCAAAAACAGCAAAGAAAACACGCAAGGCAAAATCGACTGCTGGTAAATCATCCAAAGCCGAGGATGTAAAACCGAAAGCGTCTGCGAAGCCGGACGCCCCCAAGTCCAAGGACAAGAAGGCGAAAGGCAAAGCCGACGATAAAAAGAAAAAAGACACCAAGGCCAAGGACAAAAAAGCCAAAGACAAGAAGCCGAAAGACAAGGACAAAAAGTCTAAAGCGAAAGACAAAGCCAAAAAGTCGAAGGGCAAGGACAAGAAAAAAGACAAGAAGTCCAAAAAGAAAAAATAACAGCAAGCCGGTTCATGCCGGCTTTTTTTATGCCCGTTTCAAACGTTTTCGTACTTTAGCGTGCGCAAAACAAGCCAAGCATTTATGGACCTGAATTTCAACAAGAACGAAGACCACAATAAACTCCTACTTTCCGACCTGAAGCAAAAATTCGCCAAAGTCAAACTCGGCGGCGGCGAGAAACGCATCGAAAAATTACACGGCGAAGGAAAAATGACGGCCCGTGAACGCATCGACTATTTGCTGGACAAAGATTCGAAAAGCATCGAAATCGGCACATTTGCCGGCGATGGCATGTACAGCGAGCACGGCGGTTGCCCGAGCGGCGGCGTAGTCGTGAAAATCGGATATGTAAAAGGAAAACAATGTATTGTCGTGGCCAATGACGCCACCGTCAAAGCCGGCGCATGGTTCCCGATTACGGGCAAGAAAAACCTTCGCGCCCAGGAAATCGCCATCGAAAACCGTTTGCCGATCATCTATCTCGTAGATAGCGCGGGCGTTTACCTGCCCATGCAAGACGAGATTTTCCCCGACAAGGAACATTTCGGGCGCATTTTCCGCAACAATGCCGTCATGAGCAGCATGGGCATTACCCAGATTGCCGCGGTCATGGGCAGTTGTGTGGCGGGCGGCGCGTACTTACCGATCATGAGTGACGAAGCCTTGATCGTAGACAAAACCGGAAGTATTTTCCTTGCGGGAAGTTATCTCGTGAAAGCGGCCATCGGCGAAACCATAGACAATGAAACCCTTGGCGGCGCCACGACGCATTGTGAAATTTCGGGTGTGACCGATTACAAAGCCAAGGATGACAAGGACGCACTCGACACAATAAAGAACATCGTAGCCAAAATCGGCGATTTCGACAAGGCCGGATTCAACCGCGTCAAGCCTGAAAAGCCGGCTCAGAAGCCTGAGGAAATTTACGGGATTTTGCCTAAGACACGCTCTGAGCAATACGATATGATGGAAATCATCAGTCGCTTGGTAGATAATTCCGAATTCGACGAATACAAAGCCGGTTACGGCCAGACGCTCATCACCGGATACGCACGCATCGATGGCTGGGCAGTGGGCATTGTGGCCAACCAGCGAAAAGTCGTCAAATCCAAGAAAGGCGAAATGCAATTCGGCGGCGTAATTTATTCGGACAGTGCAGACAAAGCCACGCGATTCATCGCCAATTGCAACCAAAAGAAAATCCCACTCGTGTTCTTGCAGGATGTAACCGGATTCATGGTCGGGTCAAAATCAGAACACGGCGGCATCATTAAAGACGGCGCCAAAATGGTGAATGCCGTGTCCAACTCGGTCGTACCGAAATTTACCGTCGTCGTCGGGAATTCCTATGGGGCCGGAAATTATGCCATGTGCGGTAAAGCGTATGATCCGAGGTTGATTTTCGCTTGGCCGAGCGCAGAACTCGCGGTCATGGGCGGCACACAGGCGGCCAAAGTCTTGATGCAGATTGAAGCGTCGGCCCTCAAAGCCAAAGGTGAAGCGGTCGACGAGAAAAAAGAACAGGAATTGTTCGACAAGATCAAAGCGCGTTACGACGCACAGGTTTCGCCGTATTATGCAGCCGCCAGGTTGTGGACCGATGCCATCATCGACCCGCTCGACACGCGCACCTGGATTTCCATGGGCATTGAAGCGGCCAACCACGCACCGATACAAAAGCCATTTAATTTGGGCGTTATACAAACTTGATGCATCGGCGTATCGTCATTTTTACGTTTGTCTTGTCACTGCCATTGATCGTTGTTTTCTTTGCTTTGAATGCAGTGACACAGTCGGTTCTGATTGCCGATGAATGTGATGGTCATTCAGGAAAATGGTCAATCGGTTTTCATTGGTGGTATGATACGCCAACTTGGAACGGATGCCATCCCGTCCCGTCAAATTTAAATCTCGCGCTTACCGTTTACCTGCCGGCTGTATATTTGGCCTATCGTTTCACCAAACGATTCTTCGCATACCGCCATTCGTAACGTAACGTATAAGTTGCCAACCAATTAGTCCTTACATTAGCCGTATGAAAACAACTGCCGCTTTTCTTTTGCTGGCCGTAACAGTGTCTGCACAGACTTTTTCCCGAAAAGATTCGCTTCAGGGCGGGCTTCGGCCGGAACGGACGCGATACGACGTCCAGCGCTATGACTTGAACATCAGGATCAATCCGGAGGAACGATCAATTGTCGGGTACAACGACATTTCCTTCAAGGCCTTGGCGGGTACGCCTACCATCCAGTTGGATTTGTTTGAAAACATGCGTGTGGACAGCATCGTATACGACAACAAAAAACTGCCTTATCGCCGGGAATTCAATGCGGTGTTCGTCTTTTTCGCTGACGGCATCCAAGGCACCGGATTGCACAAGCTCCGTTTTTACTATTCCGGAAAACCTTTGGTGGCGCGAAATGCGCCTTGGGACGGCGGCTTCGTGTTCAAGAAAGATAAGAATAACAAAGATTGGATCGGCGTGGCCGTACAAGGAACCGGTGCCAGCCTTTGGTTTCCGTGTAAGGATTCGCAAAGTGACGAACCCGATTTGGGCGCGACGATAAAAGTCGCCGTTCCAAATGGGTTGATGAACGTATCCAATGGTCGGCTTCTCGGCAGCGAAGATCTAAAGGACGGTTACACGCGCTGGGACTGGGAAGTCAAGAACCCGATCAACAATTATGACATCACGGTAAACATCGCCGATTACGCGCACCTGCACGACACCCACGACGGCATCGACCTCGACTATTATGTACTGCGCGGAAACGAAGCCAAAGCTGAAACCCATTTCGGGGATGTCAAGCCGATGCTGGATTGCTTCAAGTCTAAATTCGGGAAATATCCATTTGCCGACGACAGCTATAAATTGGTGGAAACCGCCTATCTCGGCATGGAACACCAAAGTGCCATCGCTTACGGAAACCGCTACCTCAAAGGCTACATGGGCACGGATTTGTCCCGGACCGGCATCGGGTTGCGGTTTGACTACATCATCATCCACGAATCCGGGCACGAATGGTTCGGCAACAGCATCACGTCCGAGGACATCGCCGACATGTGGATCCACGAAGGTTTCACCATGTATTCAGAAGCGGTTTTCGTGGAATGCCTCTACGGCTATGAGGCAGCGATGACATACATCAACGGCATGCGCGGCAACATCGGCAATGACAAGCCCATCATCGGGCATTATGGCGTAAACAACGAGGGTTCTGGCGACATGTATTACAAAGGCGCGCTACTTGTCAATACGTTGCGGCATATCGTAGGCGACGACAGCAAATGGTGGCCGATGCTATTGAAATTCTCCGAAACCTACCGTCATAAAATCATCAGCAACGAAACCGTGATCAAATTCTTTAACAAGGAATCGAGCCAAGACCTCACACCAGTATTCGACCAATACCTCAAAACCACGAAAATCCCAGTGCTGAAGCTGACGCTCAAAAAAGGCAAATTGGATTACCAATGGCAAAATGCCTTGGACGGTTTCAATATGCCGATGGATGTGATAATAGCCGGAAAAGCGGTTCGGCTCTATCCTACCGCGACGCCGCAATCCATGGATGTCGGTAAAAAACTGAAACTGTCGGAAATTTCGCCCGAGACCGGAAAATTCCTCATCGACGTTGTTAAATCCTGAAGAAAAAACCGCCATGTGTTTGGGAATGAGTAACTTTAAGTAGAAACTTTAAACCAAACGATTATGGAAACGGTAAAAAGCCTGAACAAATGGGCCAACCGCCATACCAGCTATCCGGTGGATTTGTTGCGTATTGCGCTCGGTGCATTCCTGTTCTTCAAAGGAGTTTCATTCATTAACGGCAGCCAAGAGGTTGCCGATGTCTTTTCGCCTGTAGCCAATTTCACCGGCGGCATGTTTGTCTTGACCTACGTGGCATCGGCGCACATCATGGGCGGTATCATGATCGCGGTCGGGTTGCTCACGCGTTGGGCGATTTGGGCGCAATTGCCGATTTTGATCGGTGCCGTTGTCGTGGCGGCCTTGGGTTACGCGAGCCCGTCGAGCCTTCTGCTGGCGATCGTCACGATGATCGTTTGCGTGTTTTTCCTGTTTTATGGCAGCGGGAAACACTCGGCAGACTATTATTTTAAAATGCAGCAGTAACGAGCTACATTAAAAAACACCTCGGATTCACGAATTACCTATTTGTATCAATTCGCGACCCGAGGCTGCAGGCCGAACTGTTCGAAGGAAATTCGTGGTTACATTCAAATGGCTGAAGCCAGCGTTTCTTTCCGCATGATTTTACCCGTACCGGTTTCCATGAATTTCGGTACGAAAAGGATTTCCTTGGGTTTTTCAAACCGATCGAGCGCGTTGAAGATTTGCGGATCGATGTCGGTCTTCTCGCCTTCCATCACCAGCACGAGCTTTTCGCCTAAAGTATCGTCGGGTTTGCCGATGACGAAAAAGCGTCCGGCAAGGCTTTGCGAGAGTTTTTCCTCGATCGTTTCCGGAATCAGTTTTACGCCACCGCTGTTTACGACGTTGTCTATGCGGCCCAGGAATACGAACTGGTTTTCGTTCACCAACTCGACCAAATCGTTGGTGACGATGACGTCCTTGGAGATGTGCGGCGCATGGATGACCAGACACTTATTATCATCGTACGAAATGGTCACGCCAGGCAAAACGGTAAACGCCTTCTCCCCGATTCTTTTGGCGGCGATATGCGTGATGGTTTCGGTCATACCGTAGGTTTCATACGCCTGGACCGGAAGTTTCTTCAAGGCCGATTCCAAAGATTTGCCAAGCTGGACACCACCGATGATCATCTTCTTGACATTGTGCAGTTGTTTAAGCGAATATTGCGCCTGCAACGGCACCATGGCGGCAAAATCGTATTTTGTGTCATTGTTGTGCAGCGGATGCGAACTCGGTGCGACGAAATCCATGTCTAGCCCGAGGATGAAACCCCGGACGAACATCATCTTTCCAGCAACATATTTTGTAGGCAGGCAGTGCAGCACTTTATGGCCGGGAAACAGGTCGAAGAAATCACCAGTGGCCAAGGCGGAATTCACCATGGCTTGCTTCTCGACTGTGATGATCTTCGGTGTTCCTGTGGTTCCGGAAGTCTGCATTTCTATGGTATCGCTGGCATCGAACCAATCCAATAGGAAATGCCCGACGGATTTCTCAAACTCCTCACCTTCCTTTATGAAACTGTAGGCCACACGGCACAAATCATCCTTGTCAAGATGAAAACCGTTGAGCTTGAACGCCGGATGAACGTCATTATAAGTCGGGACTGAATGTGGCATCGGGCGGAGTGATTGGTTTGCTTATTTTGCCGGTGAGCTTTTCGCGCCAGCCGGTCCATCGGTACTTCTTCGCTAATATAAGCAAAATGACCGGATACGTAATAGCGATACCAAGGAGCATTTCACTTAAGGTGTCGGCGGCATTTTCCTGTCCCGAATACCGGAACATGGCATCGGTCTGCAAAGCCGAATAGTCTGCGGTGACCAACCACGCGGCCAGCAGGTTGTTGCCCAAATGGAAGCCCAGGGCGAGTTCCATGCCTTCGTCCATGAGCGTCATGATGCCCAAAAGCAAACCTGTGCCGATGTAAAAGCCCATGGCACCGTAACCCATTTCGGCCACCTCGGGATTCGCGCTATGAAACATGCCGAACACGACCGAAGTCACGACGAGCGGGAACCAGCGGTTGCGCACGACAATCCCGATCTGCTGCATCAAGAAACCCCTGAACAGATATTCCTCAAACCCAATCTGGCAAGGGAACAACAACAAACTGATGAACACCATGATGGCAAACGGCACCGGCTTGAAATTCCAGACGATATTGGATGCGTCATTGAAATAGGATATTGCAAAACCAACCACAGTCACAATCGTAACCAATAGAAGGGAAAACCCGATACGCTTGAAATCGATTTTTGTCCGAGATGTAGTCAACGACAAAATGCTCCGTTCGTGCAACAGGAAAACAAGTAAGAATAGGGCTCCGATTAGGAATGCAAATGGCGCAAGGTTAACGATTAGGCCAAGGCTATTGGGCATTTCCTTCATGGATTCATAGGTTTCCTCCAATTGTTCGGCAGGCATGATCAGAAAGACGATGAAATTCAGGATGAAAATACCAGTGCTAACCGCCGTGGTAATGGCTACGCGCCACCAGTCGTTTTTTCCTTTGTAGGCTTGTTCGATAAACATAGGTCTGTTTTATGTTGCCTAAAAATACATTTTAATTGAGTTTCTTTGCAAAAAAAATTCTGTGATTACCGTCTTCCACAATACCAAATGTTCCAAATCGCGCGAGTGTCTCCTGTTTTTGGAACAATCCGGGCAGCCGTATGAAATCGTCGAATATCTGAAACAGCCGCCAACCGCCGAGGAGTTGCAGTTGCTCATCCAAAAACTAGGCATCAAACCCATCGAACTCGTCCGTCGGAAAGAATCCGTCTGGAAGGACAATTTCGAAGGCAAGACGTTACGAAATGCGCAAATCATCCGCGCCATGGTGAAATACCCAATCCTGATCGAACGGCCAATCGTCATCAAGGGCAACAAAGCCGTCATCGCACGTCCGCTCGAACGCGCAATAACAGTGATGGAAGACTGATTGTCGCAAAAAAGACAGGTCTCACAGCGAAAGCTTTTTCATCGGGCAAACAATTTACAGCAATCCTTTTAACAGCATTTTGGGATTTCCCCGCTAAACCAAAAACTACCTTTGCGTTCTAAAACCGCGTTTAAAAAAAAGCCCGTGCAGCCATCCATAAAGACCTTCGCCCTATTTTTGATCTTAACGGTTTCCGCGTTTGCCCAGAGACCAAGAAACGCCGCCGACACGCAGGCGCAACCTTCCAAAAAAGTCAAAGTGACCGGGTCGGTCATCGAGAAAACCACCAAACAACCGCTTGAATACGCCACCGTGACGTTTTTCCTGCCCGACGACGCGAAAGCTTTATCCGGCGGCATTACCGACAACAAAGGCCAGTTCAGCGTCGACATCGCACCCGGAACGTATGACATCAAGATCGAATTCATATCGTTCCAGGCTACCGAAATCAAGAAAAGAAGCATCACGCAAGACACCAGTTTGGGCATTGTGGCGCTGTCTGAAGATGTCACGCAATTGCAGGAAGTCGTGGTGCGCGCCGAGAGTACGACCGTAGAGATCAAACTCGATAAGAAAGTATATAATGTCGGCCAGGATTTGATGGTGAAAGGCGGCACCGTGAGCGACGTACTCGACAATATCCCGTCGGTAACGGTCGATGCGGACGGCACAGTAGCACTCCGCGGCAACGACAATGTGCGCATCCTTATTGATGGAAGACCATCGAACGCCGCCAATGTTTCCGAAGCCTTGCGACTGATCCCTGCCGATGCCATCGAGAAAGTGGAAGTCATCACCAACCCATCGGCACGGTATGATTCCGAAGGCGGCGGCGGTTTGCTCAACATCATCCTCAAGAAAGGAAAAAATCAAGGCGTGAACGGTTCCATCATCGGAAGCTGGGGCAATCCTGAAAACTACGGCCTGTCTGGCACGATCAACTACAAGACCGAAAACTTCAACCTGTTTACGACAAGCGGTTACAACTATCGCGTGAATCCTGGCCGCGGCATGACCAACACCGAATATTTCAACACCGATGGTTCAACGCGAAATTTCATCAACGAACGCCGCGACAATGAAAGATTGAGCAAAGGCTTCAATACCAATTTCGGATTCGATTGGTATCTCGACAAATCCACAACATGGACCAATTCCATTAACCTGCGCAGAAGCCGCGGCGAAAATCCTGAGCGCGTATTTTTCGACAATTTCGACGCCAACCAGGATTTCCTGTTCACGGATTTCCGTTTCAACGACCAGCGCTCAAAGGATACGAATGTGGAATACAACACCAATTTTGTCAAGAATTTCGAGAAAGACGGCCACAAACTCACCATTGACGGTTCATTCTCGCAAGACCGCGATCGCGACGATTCAGACATCAATTTCCCGCTGGAGCGCACGTCAAACAACCAATTGAACGAACGCAACACCATCAGGACCGATTATGTCCTGCCACTCGGAAAAGACGGTCAAAGCCAGTTCGAGTTTGGTTATAAAGGGGATTTTAACCGACTTTTGACTGATTACCGTGTGGATTCGTTGAATACGACCACGGGCAATTACGACGCGAATCTGCAGTTCACGAACAAGCTCGAATACAAGGAGAAAATCAACGCACTTTATACACAGTTCGGGACCAAAATCAAGAAATTCTCTTATTTGTTGGGCATGCGTTGGGAATATTCAGACATCGACATCAACCAACTGACCACGCAGGATTTCAACAACAAAAAGTACAACAACTTCTTCCCGAGCGTATTCCTGACCTACGAATTGCCCAAGGAAAGCAGCGTGTCGCTCAGCTACAGCCGTCGCATTTCGCGTCCGCGCGGCCGCCAGATCAACCCGTTCTCCAATTACTCGAGCAACATCAACATATTCCAGGGCAACCCAGACTTGGATCCGGCTTTTACCGATGCCTTTGATTTGGGTTATTTGAAACGCTGGAAGAAACTGACGCTGAGCACGTCGGCTTACGTCAATAAAACAACGGATGCTTTCCAATTTATCCGGAAAGAATCAGGCGATTTCGTCACAACGGTCGTTGGCGGGCAAGACATCCAAAACCCGGACGGCACGGTGACCATTATCGACGGAGAAGATTTCCAGACGCCGATCATCCTAACTTCGCCGATTAACTTGGCTACCGAATACCGCTACGGCTTCGAATTTACGCTCAACTACAATCCGTTCAAATGGTGGCGTCTGAACAGCAACTTCAACTTTTTCCAGGTCAATACGCGCGGCGACTATACCTATGTGGATTTTCAGGGCAACACCCAAACCCAGAATTTTGACAACAATGCCAGCTCTTGGTTCACGCGCCTGACTTCTAAAGTGACGCTGCCTTACAAAATCGATTGGCAAACCAACATGACCTACAACGGGCCGCAGGACAATGCGCAAGGCCGCGTACGTGGACAGTTTGCGATGAACCTGGGTTTCAGCAAGGATTTCTTTAAGGAGAAAGCGACGCTCACCGTGAACGTGCAAGACGTGTTCAACTCGCGAAAGCGCATCTTCGAGACCGAACTGGAAAGCCTGCGTTCTTACAATGAAATGCAATGGCGCGTCCGACAGGTTACGGTATCGCTCACCTACCGGTTCAACAAAAAGAAAGAAAAAGAACGCGACCGCCAGCCGCGCAACGAGAATGGTGGCGACGACGAGTTCCAAGGATAGCCATAATGGCCCGGCGTGTCCGGGTCTTTTTTTTGGGTTTTGGTGCGGTTTTGCCGCCATGGAAACTTTCCGGAAAATCGTACCTTCGGGATGATGGGAAGGGGGCGATGGGATTTATCCCCGCAAAAATAAACGAGACTACCGTGCGGAAAAACCGCATTTATTCTTAAAGTTTCCGTCAATACAAACGAAAAACAGCCACAAAAAAAAGGACCCAATCGGATCCTTTATTCGTCTGTAAAATTTACAGAGCAGATTGTTATTGTTCAGCGGCTCTCTTTGCTGCCCTACGCTCTTTCCAAAGCTCGATGCTGGCACCGGTCAACCAGTAAAATACGAAGTGGACCAAGAAAATCATCAGCCAGAAACCCATCGTGAAAATGGTCAGGAACATCAAGAAACCCAGATATTGTTGAAATGTAAACATTGCCGTTCGGTTTGATTTACCGCAAATGTAACAACATTCTTCCTTTTTGCCAATGAAAAAATCAATTTTTATTAACGGGGTTTTTAACGTAATTTTGGGCGACGCTTTTTAGGAGCATTTTCCGGCTGTACGCTGTATCTTTTTTGCCTCGCGCGCTCACCAAAAAAGGATGCCGCTTCCATCCGGGCTAGGCCGTACACTAACATCATAATTCAACATACAATGGAATACAGGATTGAAAAAGACACGATGGGCGAAGTCAAAGTTCCAAGTGACAAATACTGGGGCGCACAAACCGAACGTTCCCGCAACAACTTCAAGATCGGGCCGGCGGCGTCCATGCCCAAGGAAATCATCGAAGGTTTCGCTTACCTGAAAAAAGCGGCAGCCTACGCCAACCATGACCTGGGCGTCTTGTCTGTAGAAAAACGCGACGCCATTGCCGCTGTCTGCGACGAAATCCTGGCTGGCAAACTCGACGACCAGTTTCCGCTCGTGATCTGGCAAACCGGTTCGGGCACGCAATCCAACATGAACGTCAACGAAGTCGTGGCCAACCGCGCGCAAGTATTGGCCGGCAGCAAAATCGGCGAAGGCGAACCCGTAGTGAAAGCCAACGACGACGTCAACAAATCACAATCTTCCAATGACACCTACCCGACCGGCATGCACATCGCGGCCTACAAAGCCGTGGTGGAAGTCACGATTCCGGGTGTAGAGAAATTGAAAGCCACACTAGATGCAAAAGCCGCCGAATTCATGAACGTCGTCAAAATCGGGCGCACGCACTTGATGGATGCCACGCCGCTCACGCTAGGCCAGGAAATTTCTGGCTACGCCGCGCAACTCGGCTACGGCATCAAAGCCTTGAAAAATACGCTGGCACACTTGTCTGAACTCGCACTGGGTGGAACGGCCGTCGGTACTGGGTTGAATACGCCAGCCGGTTATGACGTAAAAGTCGCCGAATACATTGCAAAATTCACGGGGCATCCGTTCAAGACCGCACCGAACAAATTTGAAGCATTGGCGTCGCACGACGCCATTGTTGAAGCACACGGTGCGCTAAAACAACTGGCCGTTTCCTTGAATAAAATCGCGAATGACGTCCGAATGCTGGCTTCCGGGCCGCGGTCGGGCATCGGCGAAATCCTGATTCCTGAAAACGAACCGGGCTCATCGATCATGCCGGGCAAGGTCAATCCAACGCAGTGCGAAGCGTTGACCATGGTTTGTGCACAAGTCATGGGCAACGACGTCGCCATTTCGGTCGGTGGCATGCAAGGCCATTATGAACTGAATGTATTCAAACCGGTCATGGCCGCGAACTTCCTGCAATCGGCGAGGCTTTTGGGCGATGCTTGCGTTTCGTTCGACGAGCATTGCGCACAGGGCATCGAGCCAAACTACACTAGAATTAAAGAACTGGTTGACAACTCACTGATGCTGGTAACGGCGCTCAACACCAAAATCGGCTATTATAAAGCCGCGGAAATCGCGCAGACTGCACACAAAAACGGCACGACGCTTAAAGACGAAGCGGTTCGTTTGGGTTATGTGTCGCCGGAGGATTTCGATGCCTGGGTGAAACCTGAGGATATGGTCGGGAGTTTAAAATAACTGACGATTCTGTAAAGCAAAGCCTGCGGTAATCGCGGGCTTTATTGTTTAATGAATCGCCTTAAAAGAGCTCCTTGATCCGACATCAAACTTAAAATATATTGCCCTGTTGTTAGGCGCGACACATCGATTGAAGTCGGTACGTTATGCTGCTCGAAAACGATTTGCCCCATTAAATTATAAATGACAACCGAATTAACCGTTGACAATCCGTCAAAATCAATGTGAAGCATTTCGCCGACCGGATTGGGGTAAATCGATACCTCGGCGGTAAAGGCATCTGCCACGGACAATTCGCAAGCATCATCGACGACAACTGAAGCCATCCCCGCATTTGACAATTTTTGCAGGATGTCCGGAGTTTCTCCAATGTCGGCGCAGATATAAGTCAGTTGTGGACAATTTTGAAGAGAAACCGTGTTGTTTACACCATTCTTTAAATAAACAGATTGGAGATAAGAACAACCCCGAAAGTCCACTATACCAAGTTCATGTTGGTATCGCACATCCAAAGTAGCGATTTCAGTATCGCCAACGTTAAGGTAGGTCAACTTGGTATTTTGCGACAAATCAAGCGTGGTAATGTTATTGCCATCGCACTCCAAAAAATTCAAATGGGGATTATTCGACAAATTCAGTTGCTGGAGCCAATTATCGTTCACATCCAGATATTCGAGATTCGTGTTGCTTTGTAAATCGAGTGACGTCAAGCTATTTCCCCAGGCCGTGAATTTCTTTAGGGATGTACATCCCGTCGTGTTAATCATTTGCAATGATCCGCCATTACCGTAAAACTCTTCAAAATTTGTCAATCCAGAAAGGTTGATCCCCGTGGTTACGTTTGACCAAATATTCATCGATTTCAGGTTAGGAAATATGGAGAAATCTAACGCGCCAGGCTGATACGGCTCAAAAGATATGGTTTCAAGTGCGGTATTGGGCGAGAGATTAAATGTCGTAATGTGGTTGCCCGCAATCGTTAGATATTTGACGGTGCTGTCGCCCGGCAGATTAAACGTCGAAATATCACATCCGATGCAAGCAAAGGTTTCAAGGGCAGGAAAGTCGCTCAAATTCCAATCTGGTAAATCATTGCCGGTCGCTCTCAAAAATTTTAATAATGGTGCGGCAGAAGTATTCACAATCGATGAAACATTGGCGTCGATGCAGTCAAGACTCACTAAAGACGACAGGTTTGATAAGTCGATTTGCGCGATATGGTTAAAATTAGAAAGCACGTTATTCCCGCAATCCAGCGTTTGCAGGTTTTCGAAGCTATCAAGGCTCGTCAATGAATGAATTCCGGTAGACCTAAGATTTAACGCACTGACCTCGAGGGCTTCGACGACCGAAATTTCGCCATCGCCATCGGCATCTATTTTGAAATACGCGCCGGCCAGGTTTTTCGCTGTTGTGTTAGCCGGACTTGCCGCTACCAATTTGGCTTTCAGTATGGCATCGTCAAAAGCGATATTTTGCGCGGAGACAAAACCAAACAAAATGAGTGCAATGCAACTGCAAAAATATTTCATGGATTATAGGTTTATTTAAAGTGATTAGATACAAATATAACCTATTTCACGATAGCGGCTTTCCGAATAATATCCAGTTTCGGATAATCCCTGTAAAACCCTTGGCGGTCATTGTACATCTTTTCATAGTGCGCCATCGTTTCTTCGCCATAACCCTGGTACAATGATCTGACGACGTCCATCCCTTCGGTCACCTTGCCGAACGCAGGAAATCCGCGCACGCCGTTGTAAAATAAAGTATCGAGCTTTGGATTGTCATCCAGGTTGATGAACAATTCCAAATCGCGCGATTCTACTCCGTCGCGCGCAAAACTGATTGTTCCTTTTTTGTTGGAAAGCAATACCGGTTCGTCCGGAATTTTTTGGCTACGCCATTGGTTCATCTGGATCGTATCGGTGTTTCCGAATTGGACAACAAAATCTTCAACGACCCGATAAAACAGCGCGTTGTCGAAATAACCGTACTTGACGAGTTGGTAGAAACGGTCGGCGGCGGCCGGAGAATGGCTTCGGGTAACGGTTACTTCAAAGTCACCCTTGGTAGTTTCAAAAACGGCGGTGAATGTTTCGGGTGCGGTTTCTTTCGTCCAATCCGGATTGAACTTCGGCTTGGCGCACGCGGCCAACAACATTGCTATACAAAACGCAGCTAAACGCATCATTCCTTGATGAATCTTGCGGTAGTCGTCCCATGTGCCGCCTCCAAACGAAGTACGTAATTTCCTGAGGCGAGCGCCGACACATCCAGAGTGTTGGCGCCAGCAACCTGTGTCATCATCAACTGGCCGAGCATGTTGAAAACTGAAACCTTACCTGAAAAATCGCCTTCAATGAAAAGTGTTTGCTTAACTGGATTCGGGTACAATGCGATTTTCTTAAATTCCGGATCTGCCGCACCTAAAGTGCACGACGTTGATACCGTGACATTCGTGTAACCGTAAAGTGTAATCTTATCTTGAACATACGCGGCATTCATCGGATAAACCGATACCGATGTAAGGTTGGGCGTACCCTGAAAATACAACGACGGCCCAGGCAATGGCGGCTCTTGCCAAATGGCATCAAAAAATTCAATATCGTTACAGGCATTGATTGAGGTCAGATTCGGGTTGTTGCTTACATCGGCAATCACATATTTGTCGCTCATGACCGAAATGTCAAGTGTAGAAAGGTTGTTGTTTGCGGCGTTCAGAAAAAACCAGACCCAAGGCTGGTCCGGTCTCCCGGTGCCAGTCAAATCCAGGCTTGTAATCTGGTTGCCGTCGCAATACAACCAATTTAGGAAACTTTTCCCGGAAACGTCGAGTTCCGAAATCATATTGTTGCTGCATTCCAAAGTTTGCAGTAGCGGCGAATTACTGATATCGAGTACCGCGATCTGGTTGTTGCTGCATCTCAAATCGACGAGTTGTGTCAGGCTTGAGGCATCCAGGACTTCGATATTGTTATTCTGACAGGAAATACTTTTAAGGTTTGGGCAATGACTGATATCCAACGTACTTAAAATACCCCAAGAACAATTCAAAATTTCCAGTTGGTCGTTGAGAAGGATTGTCGGGGTATTGGTTTCGGTGGCGGTCAATGCCTTCAAGTTGGTCAACATGCTGACGTCGAGCGACGTGAGCGGGTTGTCATAAATGGCCAGTGCGGTAAGATTCTCAAAGTAAGCAATGCCGGTAACGTCGGTGATTTCGCCCGGGTTGGCGTCAAGCACCATTCTGTAGACGAGAAGCGCTTCCGATTCCTGGATTTCACCATCATTGTTGGCATCGATCACGATATAATTGCCATTAGCATCATAACCGACCGGGCTTATGGTGGAACTCGACGTCAGCAATTTGGCCTTAAAAGCCGGATCGGGAAAGTTGATGATTTGCGCATTGCCCACAACAGCGACGAACAAACATGCAATCAAAATGTAATTCTTTACCATAAGGCCCATCAATTTAAAAACTTAAATATATCGAAACCAGTCGCAAGAAAAACGCCCCAATGATTATTTCGGGGCTTTGAGTTATTTTTTGATGAATTGGGCTACGCTACCGCCACGGTCGGTTTGAATACCAATAAAATAGCTTCCGGGCGGCAAATGCGAAACGCTTATTGACGTATGGCTTCCTGTTTCCACCATGAGCAACTGCCCTAACATATTGTAAATGCTGATGGAATTTACGGTTAGGCCATTTTTCGACTGGATGTTTAACACCTCGCCCACCGGATTCGGATACAACGTAAACGCTTCCGAAAAATCGAAATCAGGATTGCTCAGCAATTGGACCGTGGTTGTGGCCGTGTTCGTTATGACTGGAATATTATAGTCGAAATAGATACTCGCCGTGTTGCTGAACACACTGCCCGGCACAAGATCATGGTTGGTTTGTACCTTAAAGGCGACGTATCCGTCGTTGTGGGCATCATCAAACGGCAAATTGATGTTTTCGAAAACAAACTCCAGTTGGTTGCCATTCACGATTCGCGTCGTGAACGGATGGCTGCCGCCTATGGGGACAATTGTTTCTGGATATAAGAAAACAGGATGCACGAGATCTTTGACAATCACGTTCTCGGCATTGGCAGAACCCGTATTTTCAAATCGGATAAGATAATGGACAAAATACCCCACCGAAGAATATGGGATAACATCTCCTTCGAGACACGTCTTGTCATTCGGGTCAAACGAATTGACAATCGTTTGCCGCAGTACGGAGACATTGTCGTCCGTAACTTGGTCGGGCAAACCGGAAATCGTTGCGCTGACTACCAAGATATCATCAGCGTTCAGAGGCGGCGTATCTACAGGGGAATTAAAATCCATTGTCAAGACAATTTCCCTTACTTCAAATGGCGCGAAATTGTCTAACGACCAACCCAGACTTCCCGTACTACTTGACGCGGGCGGAACATCCGAAGAAACAAAATCCACTACGCCGTCGTCGAAACCCAACGTCAATCCTGCATTTTGTGTTACCGTTCCTATGTTTTTACAAATTAGCTTATAACGGGTCTGAAAACCCGGACGCGCAGGCTCAAGGGGAATCAATACCACAGATAAATCAGCATGCACGCCGTTCGGTGAAAAACAGAAATCCTGGATTTTAGGGCCATCAATATTTATTGTGGGTTCCCACGGAGAAACATCGAAATACGTAAACGTGTCCAATATCGCAGATACCGTGTAATTTCCTGGCGCCAGTGGCAAACTAAAAGTACCGTCCGCATCTGTGTAAAATATTTCTGTTGTAGAACCGTTGCTGATAGAGAACGGCTGGAAGGCTATGTTAAAATCTGATGCATCGCATCCGTCGGCGTTGAAGTCGTACCGAACCTTCCCCGTAAAATTATAGTACGTACCGCCCGGAACCAATGAACAATACGTATTCACTTCGAGTCCAGGAACCAACGGCGCAACCAGGTTCTGGAAGTCCTGCATTTCATTTTGATCGGTGCATAAATACGTCAAATTCGGCAACGTAGCAAAATCGGTTGTGGTAAAAATCATTTCCGCAAAATCTATCGCGCCGTTCTTGATGGTAATGGAATGGAGCGGCGGGTTGTCTGAAGTATTGACGTATTGAAAACGACATTGGCTCAAATCCAACTCTTGAAGTTGGTTGCCTTGACAATTAATCTGGTGCAAATCGCCGTAAACATTCAGGGTTTCAAGTTGGTTATTTGAGCAGTCGAACATGACCAAAAATTCTGTAACCAAATCAAGCGTGGCGGTCAAAGAACTCAGCTGGTTGTTGGAACAGTCCAACTTACCCAATACCAGATTGGAAAGAATCAAGCTGGTGAGTTGGTTGTTGGCGCAAACCAACTCAGCTATCGGATACATACTCAGGTCAAGCTGCGTCAACGAATTATTCGAACAATAAAACAACACCAACGGAAGCCCCGGCGCCGGATTAAAAGACGTGACACTACAGTCGCTGAAGTCCAAGTGGTTCACGCTTGTGAAAAACTCTATGCCGCCTAAATCGGAAACCGCCGAATCGTGAATGATGATCCGCTCGGCGAGCACCGCCTCAGAAACCTCTATTTCTCCATTGCCGTTCGTATCCAATACGATCGGTTCGCCCATCATATCCTGCGCACATGATGGGTTGGCCAGCAAGGCGGCCTTGAAATCCGGATCGGCAAAATTGATGACCTGTGCATTGCCCAGGAGCGGCATCAACAACAGTGAGAACAAGTAAGCTTTTTTCATGAGACGTTGTTTTGTGGAGAGTAAATGTACAAAAAAAGCCCCGCGTTGCTGCGAGGCTTTTTATATCCAGAATCAAAGAATTACTTCTTCTCGTTCTTCTCCATTTTGGCTTTCAAGCCGGCAAGGATATCGTTGTTGTCGCCGAGCGTTGCAGCAGGTGCATTGTTCGTTGACGCATTCTCCTGGGCTTGGCGTACATTCTTCTCTTCTTCCTCACGGAAAGTCGCAGTATGCGAAGCCACTACCCTTTTGAACTCCTTGTTGAACTCGATTACCTTAAAGTCAGCTACTTCACCTTTTTTCAGTTTTTTACCGTCTTCTTTCTCCAGGTGACGTGCCGGGATGAAAGCAACGATGTCTTCGTTGAATTCTACGGTAGCGCCCTTGTCCACGATTTCAGCTACAGTGCCGTTGTGAACGGTACCCACGCCGAATCCGTCTTCATATTTGTCCCAAGGATTTGGTTGTGTCTGCTTGTGGCCGAGTGACAACTTGCGTCCGTCAACATCCAATTCCAGAACCACAACGTCCAACTTGTCGCCTACGTTTACGAACTCGCTCGGGTGTTTGATTTTCTTGGTCCAAGACAAGTCAGAGATGTAGATCAAACCATCGATGCCTTCTTCCAATTCAACGAACACGCCGAAGTTGGTGAAGTTACGCACGATACCGGTGTGCTTAGAACCTACTGGGTATTTCGCCGTGATGTCTGTCCATGGGTCTTGTGACAATTGCTTGATGCCGAGTGACATCTTGCGGTCTTCGCGGTCGAGCGTCAGGATTTGAGCCTCTACCACGTCGCCCACTTTCACGAAGTCCTGGGCAGAACGCAAGTGCGTAGACCATGACATTTCAGAAACGTGGATCAAACCTTCAACGCCTTCAGCCACTTCGATGAACGCACCATAGTCAGCAATAACCACTACTTTGCCTTTCACTTTGTCGCCCACGGCCAGGTTCGCATCGAGTGCGTCCCAAGGGTGTGCGTTAAGCTGCTTCAAGCCCAATTGGATACGTGTTTTCTCGTCGTCGAAATCCAGGATAACCACGTTGAGTTTCTGATCCAGTTCGAGCACTTCGCTCGGGTGGTTGATGCGTGACCAAGACAAGTCGGTGATGTGGATCAAACCGTCTACGCCGCCCAAGTCGATGAATACACCGTAAGAAGTGATGTTCTTGACAACACCTTCCAATACTTGGCCTTTTTGCAATTGGCCGATGATTTCTTTTTTCTGTACTTCGATGTCCGCTTCGATAAGCGCTTTGTGCGATACCACTACGTTCTTGAATTCGTGGTTGATTTTCACAACCTTGAACTCCATCATCTTGTTCACGTATACGTCGTAATCGCGGATCGGCTTCACGTCGATCTGTGAACCTGGCAAGAACGCCTCGATACCGAACACGTCTACGATCATACCGCCTTTCGTACGGCATTTCACGAAACCATTCACGATTTCGCCTGTATCGTGTGCAGCAATCACGCGGTCCCAAGACTTGATGGTACGCGCCTTACGGTGAGACAACACCAATTGGCCGGTCTTGTCTTCGCGAACGTCGATCAAAACCTCAACCTTGTCGCCCACTTTCAGGGCTGGGTTGTAACGGAATTCATTCAGTGAGATAACACCTTCAGATTTTGCATTGATGTCCACAATCACGTCGCGGTCGGTGATGCGTACTACAACGCCTTCCACTACTTCTTCCTGATCGGTGTCGATGAAGGTTTTTGAAACGAGTTCTTCAAATTCCTTGAGGTTTTTCTCGTCAACGGCGTCAATTCCTTCCTGGAAATTGTGCCAGTTAAAGTTGTTCAAAAACTCTTCTTGTGTTTTCAATAATTCAGCCATGCTGATAAAAAATTTGTATCCTGTTTTCTCCGGGTTTCTGGTTACAGACAAAAAACAGAAGTTGTTTTTATAAATGATTGATACCTAGTGGTGAAACCCTATCTGCCAAAAGGTGCGCAAAAGTACGGAAATTATTTGAATCTGCAAGCGATTTGAGAATAATGATTAATGGTGAATTGTCAATTGTGAATGGTGAATGGTGAGTTGTGAATGGTGAATGGTGAATGGTGAGTTGTGAATGGTGAACCGCGGACGATAAAATTTGGGCGTTGCGCATCGTGGCCTCGCGCCGGGCTGTCCGCTGTATCTTTTGCTCGTGGCCTCGCAAAAGGATGCCGCTTCCATCCCTAACGCGGCCCAACCTTGAACTTTAAACTTTGAACCTTAAACCATTTAACGCTCAAAAACTTAAATCCTACTTAATTTTTCCCTAACTTAGTTTCGCCGAAAAAAAATTGCGACTTTCCGGTGAAAAGAAAACTACACAAACGTTCCCGTGTCCAGCGGACGAATGGCTTATTACTACAAATGATAATGCTGTTCTTCGCTACGGTATTTTACGCAGCGCCGCCAGAATTCACGCTCACGGTCACCAAAACCGACGAAAGCTGTCTGGGCAACGGCACGCTCTCGTTTTCGGTATCCGGGACAGATGCTGCCGCAACCGTGGAATACCGCATTTTCCAATTGCCGGACACGATCAATCCCATCGCCGTACAAACCGCCAGTTTCCTCGGCGGGCGCGTCGCCGGAACGTATTTGGTTGTCGCCGTGCAAACCCTCAATGGCGAATCCAACAGCCAGCAACAGCAAGTCACAATCAACAATACCATCGTCCCGCTCACGTACAACGTCAACAGTACCGATGCACTCTGCGGACCGGACGGCAGCATTTCCGTCACCATGACCTCCGGTATCGGTGCGTTCTATGAAATCATTTCGGGACCGGTTATCCGAAGTCCGCAAACCGCGCCGGTTTTCACCAACATTCCCGCCGGCCAGTACGAAGTGCGCGTCATCGACAATTGCGGCGTCGGCTGGGTGACCACGCATACGGTTGTTTCAGACGCCGTCGAAATAAACATCGGGCCGGTACAATTCCCCGAACCCGAGCTGCCCAGTTGTAACAGCGTAGTGATTTCCAACACGCTCACGCCATCGGCCAACGATGCGCTCACCTACCCGATTTCGCTGCAATACACGCTATATCCGCCAGACGGCAGCGGCCCAATCATCATGACCAAAACCTTGGCATCGGGCGGCGCCGCCAGCGAAGACGTGCAAACCATCGTTCCGCTGTATTATGGCCAGCCATACATGTACGACCTCGCCGTGACAGACCACTGCGGCAACGTTTTTACACTCACCAACAATGTTGTGGATGCAACGCTTACCGTGGCATTGCTGGCCGAATTCGCAAAATGCGGGCAAAAGTTCCTGACACTTAACCCGGGTTTTTACGTCTTGCCCATCAGCGTGAACTGGATTGCCGCGCCCGCCGGTTTTGACCCGACCACTTTCAATCCGAACCATCCCGGACCATTTACTGAAGTTCCCATTGCTTACGGTGATTTCGACCATCCGGTGCCGTGGGGCAATTACGAAGTCCAGATTACCGATGCGTGCGGCCACACCGCGAATGCGCAAATCGAGTTGGAATATGTGCCGCCTCAACCCACGGCCGAAATCGAACCGTATCCCGGCTGCCAATCCAACACAAGCGCGGTGACCATCAAGATTCCGGGTTTTAAAATTGTATCGGGTATCATCACGGCAGCGCCGGCAGCATACGGAAACCCGATTCCGCATGATGTTTCATCGCTTATCAACGCCGATGGCGAACTCATCCTCGATCCATTGATTACCGGCAATTACACCGTACACCTCATCGATGATTGCGGCAACGAATACGACTATGATTTCTTCGTGCCCGATACGGCTACTTCCGTAACGCAACTCACCCGCCCGGATTGCACGCCCGGTACCGGCGGCGTTCGCATCCGTGGCAGCAGTACGGTCTTGACGCAAGCCATCATGACGGCAGCTCCGTCTGGTTTTCCGCAACCGATGCCGTACGACGTGACGTCCAACATTTCGTCCATCGGCACATTTTCCATGGCCGATTTGATGCCCGGTAATTATTCGTTCACGGTGACCGATAATTGCGGATTGCAACACCAGGTCAATGCAACCATCGCGGGTTATGCCGTGTCCACCAACAATTTTTCGATATCGCCCAACTGCGGCTCTTTTGATTTTACACTGAATCATGTATCCAATGCGAGCGCGACGTTTTATCTGCAACAATTGAATCCGGCCACCGGAAATTGGCAACATCCGGGAACAGGCGCGGCTTATGTGGAAGGCGCGGTGCCGTCTGCACTCACCGGCATCCCGATCATGCCCAATACGACGACATTGAACCTGACCTACACCGGGCAATTCCGGATCATCAAATATTTCCAGGGATTGGAAAACGGCAACGTCGGGTCTTTCCGGGATTGCATCGAAATCATCCAGACGTTTGAATACACGGGCATTTTCGCGATCATCGGTTTCGAAAAAATCACCTGCGACGGCACTTCGGCTTCCATCCGCGTGCTCACCAATGGTGTCCCGCCACTGACCTACAAAATCATCAAGAAGAATGGCCTGCCCTTTTTCGTGGACAACGGCAACAACAACGTCTTTACCGGATTGGAACAAGCCATCTACACCTTTCAAGTGCAGCACGCGTGCAACCACATTGCCACCGGCGATGCCAATGTGGCACAGTTACCGTCTTTGGCTACGGCCACGCCACCTGACGACATGGAAACCTGCGACGATAGCACCAATAACGGCACGGAAACTTTCATTTTGAATTCACAAAATGACCAAATCCTCAATGGACAAAACCCGGCCGATTTCCAAGTGACGTATCACCTATCGGCCAACGATGCCACGCTCGGCATCAACCCGTTGCCCGATGCATACGTTTCCGGAAACACGACGATTTATGCGAGGATGAAATACCTGCTCAGCTCGACGGATTGTTTTGACGTGACTTCGTTCCAACTCATCGTGCATCCGTATCCGGTACCTCCAATGCCAAGCCTTTGGGGATTGTGCGAAGGCGGCAACGTGACTATTACGGCGCCGCCGGGTTATGACAGTTATGTATGGTCCACCGGGCAACAAAACGTGCAAGCGATTACCCTGTCACAAAGCGGGCAATACACTTTGACGATTACCCAAGGCGATTGCACGGGCGTATTCCCGTTTGAGGTTACAGCCTCGAACGCCGCTACGATTCAGGATATTGTAGTTGACGACTGGACGGCCGACGACAACTCGATTACGGTTGTCTTGACCGGAGACAGCGTCGGGAATTATTTATATTCCTTAGACGGCGTTCATTTCCAGACGTCGAACGTATTTGTTGGTTTACCGGCAGGTGAATACACAGTACATGTCAAGGACGACAACGGATGCGGTACTATCAACGACACGGTGTTCCTGCTGAATTACCCTAAGTTCTTTACCCCGAACGCCGATGGCTACAATGACTTCTGGCGCATCAAATTCTCTGAGAACGAACCCCACTTGATGACCTACATATTTGACCGATACGGCAAACTCATCACCGGATTCTTGCCCGACAGCCCCGGCTGGGACGGCACCTATAACGGTGAACCTTTGCCTTCTACGGACTATTGGTTTTTGGTAAAACGCGAGAACGGCAAACTGTATCGCGGGCATTTTGCGATGAAACGATAATTTTTAACTACTTTACAAAAAATTCTCCATGAAAAAAATCTACCTGCTTGTCACGTCGTTGATCGTGTCGGTTTGCTTTTCGCAAAACACCTACATTCCCAATCCTGAGTTCGAACAGGCTTTGATTGATTTGGGATATGATTCCGGGGCAATCGATCATTATGTTCCTTCGGCGAACATAGCAGGCGTAACAACCATTGACTTGGGCTTCGAAGGTTCACTCGAAGGACTCGAGGATTTTACGTCTTTAATTGAACTACACATCACTAACCCTACGCTTGAAAGCTTGGATTTAACAAATAATGTGGCCCTCCAGACGTTAACGATATATTCCTATTCTTCTAATTTTGACGCGCTGGATCTTTCTCAAAACACTGCATTGACGACCTTGGAGGTTTGGAGCGCTTCCCTCAATGACTTGGATTTGTCGCAAAACACCAACCTTAATAAACTCACACTGTATTGTTTAAGCGATTTTCCTTACAGTTACGATATTTCGGCATTATCGGCATTGGAAGAATTTAAGCTTAGCGCAAACATCACGCAGATAGATGTTGCCGCCAATGCGGCCTTGAAGAAACTTGATGTCACATCTTCAAATTTTGCCATCACAGACACGCCTATCTATTTCCCTGACAACAATGCCTTGACAACGGTATGGCTCTCGGCACCCATCGCAAATGATTCCTTCCTCAACAACCTTCCGATGGTAAAGAACATGGTTATCATGTCGAATGCAATTGAAAGTTTTGACAGCACACCTTTGCCGGCATTAAAAACGCTGCATTTGGTCAGCGATACGCTCGATACCTTGGTCGTATCCGGTAATCCTGCGCTGGAAATACTTTCTGTTGGCCCCATGAACGCCCCTGGCAATTTAGTTGAGGCGTTGGACGTAACACAAAACACAGAGTTAAAAGCGCTTCATTTCATCGGTTCGGACGCAATCACCAACCTGGATGTCAGCCATAATTTGAAACTCGAGCTTTTGAATGTACATGGCGGATTTTCGACATTGGATATCTCGCATAACATTAAATTGAAAGAACTGGCGATCGGGTATTCGCAGATTGATGCAATCGACACCTCACAGAACCAATCGCTTGAAACATTTCGATTGTATCATTCGTCAATCTCGAGTGTCGATTTGTCACAAAATCCATTAATTTACTATGTGATGATCGCAGACGTGCCGCTTACGGAAATCGATTTAGCCAACAATCCGGCTTTGCAGACCTTAGCGCTTCGGGAAATTTCAACAATGACAAACGTTGATTTGGGTCAAAATCCAGATTTGGTTTCGTTCGAGGCTTCAAACACAAGCCTCACCAATATCGATCTATCAAATAATCCTGACTTGCTGTATACCATACTGACGGACAATGTACAGTTAAATGCCGTAGACCTACGCAACGGCAACAATGAAGCCATGCACACACTCTATATCATCGGCAATCCTGAGCTTCATTGCGTCTATGTCGATGATGCAGCGGCCGCCTACATGAACAATGATGTATGGCTTTACGGATTTTACGACGGCAATGGTTATGCAAATGATGAGGCCGGCTGTGCGCTTTCGACAGATCAGCCGCAGCAACAACAGATGATGGTAACGCCAAATCCTGCCTCCGACTATATCATTTTTGGTGACGGCAACAAAATTCCCGATTTGGTTACCGTTTATGACATGACCGGCAAAATAATCGCGAGATTCGATAACCAAAACCAACTCGACGTGTCGTCATTGAGCAAAGGCATTTATTTGGTGCGGATACAGACCGGCGGCAACGAATCGGTCACCAAACTCGTCAAGTTGTAGCCTGGGCCATGGAATCGATCGCGCAGCAACAATATGAATGGGTTAAAGATTCCCGACGCGTCCTGTTCGACTATTGCCGGACGATTGCACCTAAACATTTTGTGGACCAGAATACTACTTTCGGGCGCGGCGGCAGTATGCGGAATTTGCTTGTGCATATCGCGAACACCTATCAATTCTGGATTGCAAATACAGGGTTGCAAATGAACATCGGTTATCCGGGATACGAAGACCTCCATAACATCGACGAAGTAATCCGGCTATTTGACGACGTTGATGCATTTATGGATACGTATATTTCCCGAATCGACGACCGCGACATTCCATATGAAATCGGCGGTGTCAAAAGCAATGCGAAACCATTGAAACTCTTTACGCACGTGATTACGCACGAATACCATCACAAAGGGCAAATCCTATCGATTTCACGACATTTGGGCTATGTTCCGGTTGATACGGATGTTATGCGATAAGGCAATGCTGCGTTAGCGATGGCAGCGGAAATCCTTTTGTGGAAACCTCACAGGTTTTGAAAACCTGTGAGGTTTAGAAAAAGATTGTAGCGTACAGCGCGGGCCAAAGGCAACGCCCAAAAAAAAAGCCGTCCGAAGACAGCCTTATTTTAATGTGAAATGTTTTCCATTTCGGAAGGTTTATGTTCGTGTTTGAACAGCAACATGAACAAAACGGCAATGGCCAGCGCGTAGCCTGCAAACGACAGCCATATCTGGTGCCAGTCTTTCGTGCCATTGCCGAGTGTAAAGAACTCGTCAATCGCGTAGCCGCTGATTTGACTACCCAGATACGCACCCACGCCGTTGGTCATCATCATGAACAAACCTTGCGCGCTCGAACGGATGCTGGAATCGGTCGTTGTTTCCACGAAAAGTGAACCGGAGATGTTGAAGAAATCGAACGCCATACCGTACACGATGCACGACAGGACAATCATCCACAAGCCGTCGGCCGGATTGCCGTAAGCGAAAAGCCCAAAGCGCAGCACCCAGGCCAGCATCGAGAACAACATCACTTTCTTGATGCCGAAACGTTTCAGGAAAAACGGTATGGTCAAAATAAAGACGGTTTCCGATATCTGCGAAATCGACATGATGATCGTCGAATATTTCACGACGAAAGATTCCGGACCGTACAACGGATTGTTCTTGAAGTCATCCAGAAAAGTGTCGCCATACATGTTGGTGAGTTGCAACGCGCCGCCCAACAACATCGAAAACATAAAGAACAGCGCCATTTTGTAGTTTCCGAATAAGGTAAAACCGCGCAACCCCAACTGGTCAATCACGCCGGCGTCTTTTGCGATGCTTTTCGGCGGCGGGCATTTCGGCAAGGTAAAAGCGAAAATCCCGAGTAAGATGGCCATGACGGCCGCGATGATGAACTGGTTCGCGTTGGCCTTGCTTCCAGACAGGTTCGTAATCCACATCGCGACGATGAAGCCGATCGTGCCCCAAACCCGTATCGGCGGGAACACTTTCACCACGTCGTAATTGTTGTTCTTCAGGATGGTGTAAGCGATGGAATTCGAGAGTGAAATCGTGGGCATGTAAAAAATCATGGCCACGAAAATCACATAATACAACGTGTCGGGATCGGTCACTTTGGGCACGTAGAACAATACCAAGCCGTAACAGATATGCAGCAAACCATAGAGTTTTTCGGCGTTCATCCATTTGTCGGCGATAATCCCGGTAATGGCAGGCATGAACAACGACGACAACGCAAGTGTCGAAAAAATCGCCCCGAACTTGGCACCGGCATTTTCCCCGGCCGCCAACGGACTATTGAAGAAGTATGTCGCAATCGTGATGAGCCACGCGCCCCAAACAAAGAATTGGAGGAAACTCATTAAGGTCAACCGTAATTTTATGCTCATGTCTTTTGGTTTTATAGCTGGCGTAAATCTAAAAAAAAACGCTTACAAAAAAATAATTTTCACAAGCGCTCGATTAGGGCCAAGACCTTCGCGAATTGTTCCTCGCGGGTCAGGTGGGAATTGTCTATTTCTATGGCGTCATCGGCCTTGCGGAGCGGCGAATCGTCCCGGTGCGTGTCAATATGGTCGCGCGCCACGACATTCTGGAAGACTTGTTCGAATGTGGCAGGCTGGCCTTTCGCCTTGAGTTCTTCGAAACGGCGTTCGGCGCGGGTATGCGGGCTGGCGGTCATGAAGATTTTGAGTTCCGCGTTCGGGAATACCACGGTACCGATGTCGCGGCCGTCCATGACGATGCCTTTTTCCGTGCCCATGGCTTGTTGTTGCTCTACGAGCTTGGCGCGCACTTCAGATACTTCGGCGATCTGGCTTACGAAACTGGACACCGCTATGGAACGGATCTCGGTTTCGACATTTTTACCGTTCAGGAACATTTCGCCAAAACCCAAATCCGGGTTGAAGATGAATTGCAACTTGATGAACGGTAAACCAGCCACAAGCGTTTCCTTATCGAAAAAACCCTCGCCGATATAGCCGTTTTCCATCGCGAAAAGCGTGACGGCACGATACATGGCACCCGTGTCTACATAAACGTAGCCGAGGTGTTTCGCGATTTGCTTGGCCAGCGTGCTTTTGCCCGTGGAAGAATAGCCGTCTATGGCAATGGTGATTTTGTCAGTACTCTTCATCGCCGAAATTGATGGTTAACCCGAACAGGCTGGTGTTGGCGGCCAATGTATATCGGGAATAAGAATAATTGAATTTGAGTTTGTTGACTTTCAGGCCGATGCCGACCGAAATCCCGGAAAATGCGCGCTGTTCCAACAAACGCAATTCCTCGGCGCGGCGGAAGTTGTATCCGATCCTGATGTTGAAGCCTTTCTTCGGGAAAACCTCAGCACCGATGATCACGTGCCGGAGCGCATTGTTGAATACCGATACTTTCTCTTCGGTCTGGCCGCCATCAATGTTGCCCACGGCACGCGCCGGATTGGAAAATGCGACTTGCCATTGTTGGAGGTTCTCCAGGGTCAAATGCCAGCGGATCGGTACATTTTCGAGTTGTTGCGAAACCCCGGCAATGATTTCCAACGGCAAATTTTCACGGGTTTCCGCGTAAGTCGTGATTTGCGCGCCGACGTTTCGTACCGTCAAGGCGACGTTTAGCCCAGAATCTTCGTTGACGTAAATGCCGCCGAAATCGGCCGCAACACCGAAAGACTGGTAACTTTCCAGTGTCGAGGAAATCGCCTTGAGATTCGCCCCGATGTAGATGTCGGTTGCCGGGATATTGTATGCGTAGCCGAAGGACAGCGCAATTTCACTTCCGGTAAAGTCTGCAGTGCGCACCCCGTTTTCGTCGTAACCTTCAAAACTGCCGTAATTGACATAATTCACCCCGCCATGGAAAGTTTGCACATGCCGGTCGTATGTATAAGCGTAGGCCGCCGTGCCGTAAGTGACTTCCCCGAAAAGGCTGCCGTAATTGATGGACAGGTGGTTGTCCATTTCATCGTTGATCGTCGCGGGGTTGAAAAGACCAGTGTTGACGTCGGCATCATATACCGTAATGACTTTTCCGCCGAGTGCGGCTTGACGCGGTGAAGTCATCAAATTCAGGAATTCATAGACTGCTTTTCCGCCTACCTGCGCATGGATCGCAACTGTAGTGAATAACGCTAACAGGCAGAGGATTTTTCTTGGCATAGCAATCTCGTTACGCTAAAGATAACGCAGACGCGAAGATATTATTTTTTTGCCACCCGAACTAAACCGCATTTGTTTTTAGCCGCCAGCGCCATCTGCGGAACGGCCTCACCCAAAACAAAAAAACCACGAATTCGCGACTACATAAAATTCGTGAATTCGTGGTTAAACCCGCCGCTGCAGAAGCTAGTTCAGTACTTTAGCGTTCTTGACTTTGTCGGCGGTAAGCGCCACCTTAATGACTTCACTCATTTCGGTCACGTAGTGGAACTTCAGCCCGGCGAGGTATTCGTCGTTGATTTCGTCAATGTCGCGCTGGTTTTCTTTCGACAATACGATTTCTTTGATGTTGGCGCGTTTTGCCGCCAGGATTTTCTCTTTGATGCCGCCTACCGGAAGTACTTTTCCGCGCAGGGTAATCTCGCCGGTCATGGCAAGGTGTTTCTTCACTTTGCGCTGCGTCAGAAGCGACACCAAAGACGTAAGCATCGCGATGCCCGCACTCGGTCCGTCTTTTGGCGTAGCGCCTTCCGGAATATGGATGTGGATGTTGTATTTCGGCAGGATTTCCGGATCGATGCCCAAAAGTTCGGCGTTGGCCTTGATGTATTCCAGGGCAATCGTCGCCGATTCCTTCATGACTGTACCTAAATTTCCAGTCAAGGTCATCGTGCCTTTTCCCTTGGAAATCAGAGACTCTATAAAAAGAATATCGCCACCTACTGTAGTCCAAGCCAATCCAGTAACCACGCCGGCCACATCGTTATTCTCATATTTATCGCGCTCCATTTTTGGCGTGCCCAATGCGTTGACAACGTCTTCTTCGGTCAGTTTTACGTTGTACGGTTCGTCCATGGCAATGGATTTGGCCGCACCGCGGATGACTTGGGCAATCTTGGCTTCAAGGCCGCGCACGCCCGATTCGCGGGTATAACCTTCGATGATTTTTTCCAGTATTTTTTTGGATGCCGTCAAGTCTTTCGGTTGCAGGCCGTGCTCTTTGAGTTGTTTTGGGAACAAGTGTTGGCGGGCAATTTCGACTTTTTCTTCTATGGTATAGCCAGACATCTTGATGACTTCCATCCTATCGCGCAATGCCGGCTGGATCGTCGCCATGTTGTTGGACGTCGCGATGAACATGACTTTAGACAAATCGTAACCCATTTCGACAAAGTTGTCATAGAAGTCATTGTTCTGTTCTGGATCGAGGACTTCCAAAAGCGCCGACGACGGATCGCCTTGGTTGCTCACGGAAAGTTTATCGATTTCATCGAGCACAAAAACCGGATTGGATGTCCCGGCCTTTTTCAGGCTTTGGATGATCCGGCCTGGCATGGCTCCGATGTAGGTTTTACGGTGTCCGCGGATTTCGGCTTCGTCGCGCAAACCGCCCAATGAAATCCTGACATACTGCCGTCCTAACGCTTCGGCGATGGACTTCCCGATGGAAGTTTTGCCCACGCCCGGCGGCCCAGTCAGGCAAATAATCGGCGATTTCATGTCGTTGCGGAGTTTGAGTACGGCCAAATGCTCAACAATGCGTTTCTTGACGTCGTCCAGCCCGAAATGGTCGCGATCCAGGATTTTCTGCGCGCGTTTCAGGTCGAAATTGTCTTTGGAATAATCGCCCCAAGGCAATTCCAGCAACAATTCCAGATAGTTTCGCTGGATGCCGAAATCTGGCGCCTGCGGATTCATGCGCTGCATTTTGGCCAATTCCTTGTCGAACTGTTTCCGCGTTTTATCGTCCCATTTCTTGCCCTTGGCCTTGAGTTTCATTTCCTCGATTTCCTGATCGTGCGAAACGCCGCCCAATTCTTCTTGGATGGTTTTCATCTGCTGGTGCAGGAAATACTCGCGTTGTTGCTGATCAAGATCGAAACGGACTTTGGACTGTATGTCGTTCTTGAGCTCGAGCTTCTGCAACTCCACGTTCATATAACGAAGCGTTTCTAATGCACGCTCTTTTAAGGCGTTCATCGCCAGCAAATCCTGCTTCTCTTTCACGGTCAGGTTCATGTTCGAGGACACGAAATTGATCAGGAATGATTGGCTTTCGATGTTGCGGATGGCAAACGTGGCTTCGGTCGGGATGTTTGGGCTTTCCTTGATGATCTGGATGGCGAGTTCCTTGATGGAATCGATGATGGCCAGAAATTCAGAATCGTGCTGGCTTGGCCGCTTTTCTTCGACTTCCTTGACCATCGCCATCAAATAGGGCTTTTCGGCCGTGACGGCATCGATCTGGAATCTTTTCTTGCCTTGTAGGATGACGGTGATGTTGCCGTCGGGCATTTTCAGCACGCGAAGGATTTTGGCGACCGTGCCCACGGTATGGATGTCGTTCTTGGTCGGGTCTTCGTCTTCCTCGTTCTTTTGGGCAACGACACCGATGGTTTTTCCGGCGGCGTTGGCATCATTGATGAGTTTGATGGATTTGTCGCGGCCCGCCGAAATCGGAATCACGACACCCGGAAAGAGCACGGTATTACGGAGCGGCAAAATGGCCAACGACGGCGGTAATTCCTCGTTGTACATTTCGGCCTCGTCCTCGGGCGTCATGAGCGGAATCAATTCGGCATCCGAATCGTATTCGTGAAGTGACAAATTGTCAAAGGTGAAAATATTGTGGTTTGGCATAAAGCGATTAGGGTGTCAGCTTGACATTAGATTGTTGCAAATAGTTAACAAAGGTAGCACATCGAATCAAGAAAAAAATGCAAAATCGATGTACGGTGCATTAATTCGGTACAAAATCCTGATGGCCTAATTCCGTGCCATAAAAAAATCCGCTTGCCGCGGATTTTTGCTTTTTATCGGTTCAAGATTCGTCAATAAGCGACGTCAAAACTGCCCGCCGTAATGCTGTAAGTGGTTGAACCTATGGTGACGTTACCCGAGAATGTGCCTTTGATGCGGTCGTCCGTTACTTCAGAGATGCTTACGCTACCAGAAGTAGCAGTGCCCTCTTGACCTGCAGCATTCGTATAGATGATCTGGACGCCGTCGGTATTCAAACTGCCGGTAATAGGATAGCTGCCTACGCCCAATTCGGTACTGACGGAAACCGTCATCGCTTCACCGTTGGCATTCTCGACACCGATGGAAATCACCTCCACTTCATTAACCGAAATTACAGCGGTCAACAGATTATTCTGGTTGAAATTCACGCCGTTCACTTTCGCGAAGAACGTATCGTTCGTAGGGCTGTCGGTAGTATAAGGCAAGTCCGTAAACACACCATTGGTAATTTGCTTCGGTGCTGGCGGAGAAGTATCTTCGAAATCACTCCAATATCCCGTAAAACTAAAAGTTCCGGAAATGGTTTGGTTTACGGTATCGATCTCGGTTACAATAACAGAACCTACATTCTGTTCGCCGTCTTCAGGATTAACTGCCCACCAGCCAAATTCGGAGCCAGCCGGGTTGTACGTCAATATATTGTCCACTGAGCCATAAGTTCCAGTGGCAGTCCCGTCAAGTATGAATCCGAAATTATCACCTGAAGGCCGCACCGCAGTAATCTGGATGGCACCGCCTGTGATGTAAACCAAGGTCGTGGAAGCGGTGTATTGCGAACCGTCTATGGTGGCTTTGAACTCGCCTTCGGTTGGATCGGTCGGATCGGTCGGGTCAGGAATGACGATGGCCGGATCTACCGGTTCGAGGTCTTGTGTACAAGAAGTGAAATTGAACGCCGCAAACAGGAGCATGAATAACGGCAGGAACTTTATGTTTTTCATTGGTAGCAAATAAAATTTCCCAAATATAGACAAAATACGTTCGGTTGGAGAACGATATCGGTTAAAATTCAAAGTTCTTTACACGTGTGCGTTGGCTTTCGGGACGCGGCGCAACAGCAGGATTCCGACAAAAAAGAACAGCGCCAAAAATACGATGGACAAACGCGGGCTACCGGTAATCTGGTCGATGATGCCATAGACACACATCCCGATCACGATGCCAATCTTCTCCGATACGTCATAAAAACTGAAGAACGATGCCGTGTCCTCGGTTTCGGGCAGCAGTTTGGAATAAGTCGAGCGAGACAACGCCTGGATGCCGCCCATGACCAAGCCCACGAGTGAAGCCATGATGTAAAAAGCCGTCGGCTGGGTAACAAACCAAATGGTAATGCACAGGGTAAGCCAAATCAAGTTGATGACAATCAGCGTGGGAATGTTTCCAAACCTATCCGAAGCGCGCGAAGTCAGGAACGCGCCGAGCACGGCCACGAGCTGAATCAAAAGTATGCAGATGATCAAGCCGGTCGTGCTTTCGCTTTTGCTGGCCCATTCAATTTCCCCTTCCCCGAAATAGGTGGCCACGAGCATGACGGTCTGCACGGCCATGCTGTACACAAAAAACCCTGACAGATAGCGCTTTAACGGGATGTTTTCACCGAGCATGCCCCAGACTTTCTTGAGTTCGCGAAAACCGTTGAAAATGACCGCGCGTGTGACTTTGTCGGCATTCTTATTCCCTCTCGGCAAATAATAATAGGTGTACTGGCTAAACAAAATCCACCATGCGCCTACCATGACAAAGGAATAACGCATCGCCGCGACTTTATCCGCATCGGCTTCGGCGCCCATGATCATGACCAAATTGACGATCAGCAACAAGACGCTCCCGATATAACCCATGGAATAACCACGCGCGCTGATGCGGTCTTGCTGTTCCGGGAACGCGATGTCCGGCAAATAAGAATTGTAGAACACCAGACTGCCCCAGAAGCCAATCAATCCGAAGAAATAAAATACCAGCCCGAGATAGATGTTGTCGGTATCAAACCAAAACAAACCCATGCATGACAATGCCCCGACGTAGTTGAAAAAGCGCATGAAGTTCTTTTTGTTCCCGACGTAATCCGCGATGCCGGAAAGCAATGGCGACATGATCGCCACCACCAGGAATGCGGCCGCCGTCACGAAACTGATGAGCGCCGTATCCTTGACTTCGGTCCCGAAAACATGTACGTACTCCTGCCCTTTCGCAAACAGCGACTTGTAGAAAATCGGGAATACGGCCGAGGAAATCACCAGCGGATATACCGAGTTTGCCCAATCGTAAAACGCCCATGCGTTGAGCAACTTGCTACTGCCTTTGGGTAAATTTTTCATGCGATCATTTTTAAATAAAAAAGCTGCCTTTTCAGACAGCTTCGAAGATATGGATTTTTTCAGACCGACGCAGGTTAAAAATTCACACCGAATTTCTTCGCATTGGCTTTGGCTTTCGGAATCAACTTCCTGATATTGGCGATGCGCGTGGCGTCCGACGGGTGCGTACTCAAGATTTCCGGCGGCGCATTCCCGCCGGCCTTGGCCGACATTCTTTCCCAGAACGCAATTGCCTGCTCAGGATTGTAGCCCGCAATCGCCATTAAGGTCAGTCCGATTTCGTCGGCTTCGCTTTCATGACTACGGCTAAATGGCAACATGACACCTACCGTTGAGCCCAATCCGTAGGCTTGCCCGATGATTTGCTGGGTCGATTCACTTTGCCCGCCGGCAGCTACCGCTACGCCCACACCAACAACTTGTTGCAATTGGGCCGCGCTCATGCGTTGTGCGCCGTGGTTGGCCAGCGCGTGTGCTACCTCGTGTCCCATGACGGTGGCCAATCCGGCTTCGTCTTTCGTGATGGGAAGAATGCCTGAATAGACGACAATTTTACCGCCGGGCATGCACCAAGCGTTCACTTCCTTGCTCTCGACAAGTTTATACTCCCAGGCGTAGCCCTCAAGGTATTTGGATTGCCCGATGGAATTCAGGTAACGTTCCGCGGCGCTCTTGATTTTCTGGCCCACGTTGGTCACGCGGTTGGCGTCGGCTGTTCCCGAAATGACTTTGTTCTCTTTCAGGAATTGGTTGTATTGCTGGAACGCTGCCGGGAAGATCTGGTCGTTCGACACAAAGTTCAAGTTCTTTTTCCCCGTGAACGGATTGGTCGCACAGGAAAACACCAAGCCCGCACCGAGCAGCACCAGACCTGATTTGACAAGGTATTTTTTCATGATTGGGAGTTTAATTTTAACAAGGATAAAAATACAAAACCAAGCCAAACAATGTTTACATCGGCTGGGTTATTTGTTTACATTTTTTTTCGGTCACCCGATGATGTGCAACTCGTTGAAATCCTTGTCGATGACCAACGTATTGTTGTCGAAGGCGACGTTGTCTAAGGTGATTTTCTCGTTGTCTAGTTGGATTTTCTTCACCTTGAACGGCAATCCGTGCAGGTTGATGCGGAACTTGGCGTACGCCGTATCGAACTTGCCTTCCTTGTGTTGTTGGATGATGAGTTGGTCTTCCTTGCCGATAAGGCGGAATGTGGTCAGGCTGTATCGGCCTTTGTTGTAATCATAGCCATCCTGCGCATCTTCGTACAGCATCGATTTTTCCTTGCCGAGCTTGTAGTAAACCTCGAGCGTAATTTCATCGAATTGTTTTTCGCCGACGTATTGTTGCACCGGGTATTTCGGGATGATGGCGCCTTCCTTGATGAAGATCGGGATTTGGTCGTAATCCGTCGCGACCCAGGCTTCCTTACGGCCCGAGACGATTTCGCCCGTCCAGTAATTGTACCAGTTGCCTGTTGGGATGTACATCCTGCGGCCGAGTGAATTGGCTTCCAGGATTGGGCACACCAGGATTTGGTCGCCGAAGATGAATTCGTCGGTACGGTAATGCGTCTGCGTGTCTTCCTGATCGTAATACACCAGCGGTTTGAGCATCGGCACGCCTTCGTTGACGTACTGCCAGAACATCGTATAAAGATAGGGCAGCAATTGGTAACGGAGCGACACGAATTTGCGGGTAATGTTGATGACATCTTCATCAAACGACCAAGGTTCCTGATCGCCGTGGTCGCCGGAGGAATGCGTCCTGCAAAATGGATGGAACACACCGAGTTGGATCCAGCGTGCGTACAATTCGCCCGAAGGCTGTTCCGCAAAGCCGCCAATATCGGAACCCGTGAAACCCATGCCCGACATGGACATGCGTTGCATCTGGATGTTTGCAATCCAGAGGTGTTCCCAAGTGGCTACGTTGTCGCCGGTCCAGGAACTGGTGTAACGCTGCGCACCCGAATACGCCGAACGGGTAATGATGAACGGTCTTTTCGGATAGGCAAAACGCTTCACACCTTCGTACGTGGCGCGCGCCATCTGTGTTCCGTAGATGTTGTGTGCTTTCCGGTGTGAACACGGGTTGCCATCGTAATCGTGACGGACGTCCATCGGGAACGTCTTGCCCGGCACTTCCATCACGGCCGGCTCGTTCATGTCGTTCCAGACGCCTTTCACGCCGATATCGGAAATCAATTCCTTGAACAATCCGGCCCACCATTCCCGGACGACCGGGTTGGTATAATCAGGAAAATTGCATTCGCCCGGCCAGACTTTGCCTTTCATGTACGGCCCGTCGGCGCGCTTGCAGAAATAATCGTTGGCGATGGCTTCGTTGTAAATCGAATATTCCTTGTCGATCTTGATGCCCGGATCAATGATGACGACGGTCTTGAAACCATCCGCGGCCAACTCATCGACCATGCGTTTCGGATCGGGGAAATAATCCTTGTTCCAGGTGAAGCATCGGAAACCGTCCATATAGTCGATATCGAGATAAATCGCATCGCACGGAATCTGCAATTCGCGGAACTTGGCCGTGACTTCCTTGACCTTGCTCTCCGGATAATAACTCCATTTGCATTGGTGGTAACCCAGCGCCCAAAGTGGCGGCATTTCCGGCTTTCCGGTCAGATGCGTATAGGTCGTGACGACATCTGACATTTGCGGGCCATAGACGAAATAGTAGTTCATTTCGCCGCCTTCTGCCCAGAAACTCGTAACGTTCCGACGCTCGTGGCAGAAATCGAAAAACGTCCGGAAGGTATTGTCGAAGAAAATCCCGTACGCGGTTTTATGGTGCAACCCGATGTAAAACGGAACGACTTTGTACAACGGTTCCTGGTCTTTCTGGAACGCGTACTGGTCTGTCGCCCAATTCTCAACGCGTTTGCCCTTTAAATTCAGGTGCGTGGCCTTGTCGCCCAACCCGTAGTAGCTTTCGCCTTCCTTGGCAGCCTTGCTCATCTTGACGATGTTGCCGCCAAACTCGTAGCTTTCTTCCCAATGGAAACCGAGTTCGTCCTCCAGCAGGGCGTTTCCTTCGGTATCGAAAATCGCAATCCGCAAATCTTCTTTTTGGATGGTGCAGACGACTTTACTTGTCTTGATGATGTAGGCCTCGGCTTCTTCGGTGACTTCGAGGAAATTGTAGCCGTGGGATTGCGTTTTGTCTATCGCATACGAAAAATCGTTATTGAAATAGCCTTTGGTCGTGTAGCGAAACCGGATCAGGCTGTCGCGCAAAACCGTGACCTTTAAGATGACGCTGTTGTCGGTATGGAAATAAACGGAATCGACTTCTTTCTGAAAGGCGGTGATGCGTGTCGGGAACAGGTCGCCTTTGTATTCAAGTTCGGTGTTGGTAATCATAAGTCTGTTTTGAAAACGGGGTGGCCAAACATACAAAAAACCACTTTTCGATGGCTCAAAAAAGTGGTTTTTCTACGACAACGTTGTAGTATTGACAACTATGGAAACAATCTGGATTTTCGCATAATCAGCATTAGCTTTTAACAAATTTCGACGTATATCTTTTATCGTCGGCACGGAGTTCCAATATATAAGTTCCCTCAGGTAGGCTACTTACATCTATTGAATCGGGAAAGTCATTGCTTGTCACCAAAACCAATTGTCCGACCGCGTTGAATATCTTTACCGATGAAATGTTGAGCTGCTCAAAACCCATTAAAGACAGTATCGAAGAAGCCGGATTCGGAACGACAGCCCAGGTTACTTCCGGCTCATTGGTTCCGAGCGAGCAATTTCCATCGATGACACATCCTGTATAACCGTAGGCATTTACTTTAGCTTGTACATAGGCAAATTCACTATCGTCAACGCAAATATGAGAAAGTGTGGGATTGCCGCTAAAACTTGTTGGACTGGTATTGTTTACGCCATTTTTCATAAAAAGCGATGTGAGTAGATTGTTATCGGCATAAAATCTCTTTGCACTACATGAAGTAAGGTCGAGCACTGTCAACTGATTGTTCCCGCATCTAAACCAAGGCTGCGGATTATTTAACGGTTGGCTCATGGTATTGGAAAGGTTTAGAGATGTCAGCTGGTTGTATCCGCAATCGACCGATTCAAGGTGTATCATGTTTGAAAGGTCAAGCGACGTGAGTTGATTATTAAAGCATTCTAAAAACTCCAAATCGACACCGGGCCCGAACTCGAGCGTTGTCAATTGATTCCACTGCACACCCAATCTCTTTATTGAAGATGGAAAAGTAAGAGCCGACAAATTATTGTAACCGCAATTAAGATTTTGAAGGTTGCTGCACACCGCGGCAGAAAGCGAGGTCAACCCGGTATTGAAAATAGATAGTGTCGTGAGCTGGCTCACACCGCTTAAATCAATACTCTGCAACGGACAAAAATGAATTCTCAAATCTGTAATCGACGGCACCGACCCACTGAATTCGACAAGCATTCCGTCCTCGATGCGAAGAACTTGCAACGAGGGCGGCAATGCCGAGGGATTAAGCGAAGAAAAGTTAGTTTGTGCGGTCGAAAAAAGCAACTCGGAAAGATTGGTAAAATACTGCAATCCTTCAAAATTATTCACCGACAAGTCGCTTGGTGACTGGATAATAAACACATTTTGCGCTTCCGAAACCTCGATTTCCCCATTTGCATTTGTATCCGGATTTATTTCAAGCCCTTGCTGATCAAATGAATACTGCAGAATAGCATTTTTTAATCCTTGGTCAGTGAAATTTATTATTTGAGCTTTCGCCGATAACACGGCAAATAGAAATAATAGGCAATTGCTAAGTTTCATGGTCTTTTTTTTGCAAACGTAGCAATCTTCATCCGTACCTTAAAACAATAGTCGCCAAAGGTGCTAATTTTAACACCGCAGAAAATTCACGCCCGTTCCACGGCATCGCATCTGTTTTAATCGGGCTGGGATTTCCGACACCGCTTCCGCCGAATCTGGCATCATCGGTGTTGAAAATTTCGGTCAACTTGCCTTTGGTTGGGATGCCGATGCGGTAATCATCCCGAACCACCGGTGTCATGTTGCAGACCACGATCAAGTTTTCTTTCGGGTTGTTTCCTTTCCGGATGAAACTGATGACGGCATTTTCATGGTCGCCGTAGTTGATCCACTCGAAACCTTCAGCCGAAAATTGTTTTTCGTACAGCGCCGGATGCGATTTGTATAGTTGGTTCAACGCCGCGATGGTATTCTTGATGCCTTTGTGGAAATCATATTCCAACAAATGCCAGTCGAGGCTTTGCTCGAAATTCCATTCTTCGGATTGCCCGAATTCGGCACCTTGGAACAACAGTTTTGCGCCCGGATGCGTAAACATACAACCGTAGAGCAAGCGCAAGTTCGCGAAACGCTGCCATTCATCGCCCGGCATCCGGCCTAAAATGGAACGTTTACCGTACACCACTTCGTCGTGCGAGAGCGGCAACATGAAGTTTTCCGTGAAAGCGTAAGTGAGCGAAAATGTCAGGTCGTTCTGATGGTATTTGCGGTAAATCGCGTCCTTCTTGAAATATTCGAGCGTGTCGTGCATCCAGCCCATCATCCACTTCATCCCGAACCCAAGCCCGCCGATGTATGTAGGCCGCGACACCATCGGGAATGAGGTGCTTTCCTCTGCAATCGTCTGGACATCAGGAAAATGGGCATACACGGCTTCGTTGAAATCCTTGAGGAACGAAATCGTATCGAGGTTTTCGCGGCCGCCATAAATGTTCGGTTCCCACTCGCCGTCCTTTCTGGAATAATCCAAGTATAACATCGATGCGACTGCATCTACGCGCAAGCCATCCACATGGTAATGCTGCAGCCAGAAAATGGCATTTGAAATCAGGAAACTGCGTACTTCATTCCTGCCGTAATTGAACACCAAACTTTTCCAATCTGGATGGTAGCCTTTGCGGATGTCCGGATGTTCATAGAGGTGCGATCCGTCAAAAAAGCCGAGCCCGTGCGCATCACTCGGAAAATGCGACGGCACCCAATCCAGGATGACGCCGATGCCGGCTTGGTGGAGTTTATCGACCAAGAGCATGAAATCCTGCGGCTTCCCAAAGCGCGAGGTCGGCGCGAAATAGCCCACGAGTTGGTAACCCCAGCTCGGGTCATACGGATATTCCATGACCGGCATGAATTCTACGTGGGTGAATCCGGTTTCCTTGACGTACTGCACCAGATCGTCGGCGAGTTCTACATAGGTCAGGAATTGGTTGTCGCCCTTGCGTTTCCATGAACCAAGATGCACTTCGTAGACCGAAAAAGGTTTGTCTAGTGCGTTGTGGTTCTGGCGCGCGCCCATCCATTTGGCATCTTTCCATTTGTAGTCCAGATCCCAGACGACCGATGCCGTGTGCGGTGGTTTTTCGCAGTACAACGCGAACGGATCGGCCTTTTCGGTGATGACGCTGCCGTTGTTCGATTGGATTTTATACTTGTACAATGCGCCTTTCTCGACGCCGGGAATAAATCCTTCCCAAATGCCCGATGCATCCCAACGGACATTCAGCGGATGCTCGCCCTGCAGCCAGTAATTGAAATCGCCCACGACAGAAACATTGCGGGCCGACGGCGCCCAAACGGCGAAATACACGCCTTTTTGCCCATCGACTTCGGCAACGTGCGCACCAAGTTTTTCATGCAACCTGAAGTGTTTTCCTGCCTTGAACAGGTCGATGTCGAAATCGGTAAAAAGAGAATGTGGAATAACTTTACTCATGATATTTTGTTTGTGGCCCGACAAATAATTTGTAGCCGATGTAGGAAACTAGAATTAGCCCCATAATAATTAATAAACTGAATGTGTCGCTGATGGCAAAGCCCATGAACAATGCGATCGTCACTAAAAGCGCCAGCCATGTTGAATACGGATACGCCCAAGCTTTGTACGGACGTGGCAAATCCGGTTCTTTTTTTCTGAGGATAATCAATGATGCAAAGGCAAATCCGGTGACGATGATCATCATGAAGGTCGCCAATCCGAAAAGTTGTTCGAACGAGCTGACGATAATCAGGATGAACGCAAATGCATAACAAATCATCAGCGAAAAATAGGGTGTTCCGCCGTTGTTGACCACCGTACTCTGTTTGATGAAAAATTTGTCGCGCCCCAATCCGTAAAGAATCCGTGACGGAATCATCATATAGGCATTCAAGATACTGACGAGCGAGAAAATCGCGACGGCCGTCATCAAGGTTGCGCCCCATTCGCCAAACGCAACGTTCGCGGCATCGGCGGCGGCCAATGGAGATTTCGCGATGTATCCGACCGGCATCACGTACAGGATGGCTGCGTTGATCAATACATACAACACGGTAACAGTAAGTGCGCCCATCAGGTACGATTTCGGGATGTTCTTGTTTGGGTCTTGGTCTTCTTCTGCGAAAAAGGAAACCGACATCCAGCCGTCATAAGTGCCCATGATGAGTTGCAGCGATTTAAATAGGGCGATAACCACGCTGCCTTCGATCATTCCGTTTGGAATTGGCAATCTTCCCGTTTCAACCGGATGCGGACCATGTATAAAACAGCCCACAATCAACACCAAAAATAACACGATCTTTAAGGCACTGGTCACTTTCTGGGTGAAACTCCCGCTTTTAACACCCGGCAAATTAACGAGCATAAAAATGGTGAGGAAACCCAAGGAAATCCATTTTTGATGGCTGGCGAATTCCGGAAAAACCAACACGGAATATTCACCAAGCACGATACAGAAATAGGCTGGTGCGATGGCATTGGTGATAAAATCAAACCATCCGTTAATGAAACCGGCGTAATTTCCGAACGCGCGCTTGATGTAATTATATGCGCCGCCGGCCTTGGGCATCATCGTGGTCAATTCTGCGTAAGCGCTGGCCGAAAGCATGATATACAACCCGACGGCAATCCAGCAACACATGATGATTCTAGCGTCCGGAATCAACGCAGCGATACTTCCCGGCGTTCTTAAAATCCCACTGCCGATCGTCGAACCGGTCACCACGGCAAGCCCAAAGGCGATACCGAGTACTTTTTTAAGATGGTTTGTATGGGATAGGTGTTGCGCCATCTGAACGTCAGGCGTTTTTGAAACCCATGATGCTCGCGATACCAGTGAGCGGAATCACCGCCCAGCGCGGCCGCGAATTGAGTTCATACCCCAACTCATACACCGCCTTTTCCAGGATGCAATACTTCAACAGAAAATCCACCTCGCGACGGTAGCCGATGTTCAGGTTGCCTTCCTGGGCGACGTCGATGTACGTGCGCAGGAATACGCCGACGAAATACTTGAACAGGATTTCACCCGCTTCGAAAAGCTCTTTTTGCTCGTACGGATATTTGTCTTTGTTGTTGAAAATCGTCGCGTAAATGGCGTAATGGAACGACCGGAACATTCCGGCCACATCCTTGAGCGGCGGCTGTTTCACCTTGCGGTCTCGGATGGTGCTTTCGGGTTCGCCTTCGAAATCGAGCAACCAGAAGTCGTCGCCATTCACCAGCACTTGCCCCAAATGGTAATCGCCATGGATGCGGATGCGCTCGCCTTTCATCTTCGTCCAATCGAAATCGAGAAACAATTTCCTGATGTTCTTTTTGTTGTCGAGAAATTGGTTCGCGAGTTCAAGCGCCAAACCGTCCAGTTTGTGCAGGTTGTTTTCCAAAATATTGAGCCGGTTCTGGAACTGATAGGTCAATCGGTTTTTGAGCCACACGGTATAATCGCCGTTGTACGTCGTGGGCGTAAAAGCGGTTTCGTAAATGTCGCTGCCCAATGCAATGTGCATTTCCGCGGTGCGTTGCGCCAGGGTTTGTACACGGAGGAAAACAGACAATCCGGCCCAGTCGATGATTTCGTGCGGGACTTCGTTGAGCCGCAGCCGCTGGAACAATTCCACTTTGGGCAACTTCGGAATCTTGATTTTTTTTGTTTTGAGGTTGTCGAAAATCCGGTCGCATTCGTCCAGCATAAACTGCCACGCATCGCCTTGGTTCGGGACCAATTCCTGCATTAGGGCAAGCGTGATGTCTTCTTCGCCCAGATTGACATTGATGGAGCCTTTGTATGCTGGCGAATGTTCGAAATGCATGCGCTCGGTCAAAAAACGGCTGATTTCGTAATCCGGATTCGTGGAAATATAAATGCGTCGGAAAATCTTCATGACGTATTTGTCGTTGAAGATGATTGAGGTATTGCTCTGCTCCACGCCCATGAACCGCGATGATTTGTACTCGGTTTCGTCCATGGTTTCGCCTTTGTGAAACTTCACCTTCACATCGCGTGAGGGCTTCTGCGCAATCATGTTCTGGAACATCAGCTTCCGGAAATCTTCCTGATGAAGTGCATCGACCAGATAACCATCTACGCCATTGAGCGTCACGGCAGCAATGGTCGTGCTTGTGTCCAGTTCTTCCTTCGCCATGAACGCAATCGGCATGAAGTAATTCTGGAAAAACGCTTCCTTGTAATTCACTTCCAGCAATACACCATAATAATTATTGTTCTTGGATGCAATCCTGAAATAATCCTGCACCTCGATGTATTTGAGCGTGCTTGACTTGCCACCATACCACCGCTTCTTGACGATGTAACTCTCGAGGATGTCGGCCGTAAAATCCTTAAGGAAATCCGGATCTTCAAAGGCGTTCTTCCAATCGGTCTTAAAAATGAACGGCGTGGAAAACGGTTCTGGCGTGTCTTTTTTCATCATTTCCTGATTTTGAATAAGTGGAACGGCAAGGCAGGATGCAACTCCACGAAATTCCATTCTTTGTCCCAATTGTAGCTGTTGCCGGTGATCAAGTCAATAACAGTAACCGGCTGCCAGCCAATGCGTTCTATCGGAAGCCGCACCATGCCTTGTTTGGCGTAGTACGGATCGAGGTTGACGATCATGAGTGTTTCGTCCGACAGGTCATCGTCCCATTTGTAATATGCGATGAGCTGGTCATTGTCGGTCTGGCAAAATTCGACGTTGTTCGTTTGCTGGAGCGATGGCAGTTCGTGCCGCAACTGGTTGATCTTGCTGATCACGTGCGTCAATTTGTTCTGCAAATCCCAATCCCAGACGCGGCATTCGTACTTTTCGGAATCGAGGTATTCTTCCTTGCCGGGCAATGCCGCCGACACCATGTATTCATAGACCGGCCCATAAATACCGACCGAAGAACTCAGGGTTGCGGCGAGAAAATACCGTGACAAATGAATGGCTTCGTTGCCATTCTGGAGCGGATAAGGGTTGATGTCCGGCGTGTTAGGCCAGAAGTTCGGACGGTAAAATTCCCTTTGGTTGGTCTGCGTCAGTTCGGTCACGTATTCGATGAGTTCCGCCTTCGAATTGCGCCACGTGAAATACGTATAGGATTGTGAAAAGCCTTGCTTGGCGAGTTCGTGCATGATTTTCGGACGTGTAAATGCCTCGGCCAGAAACAACACATCTGGATGCTTCTTCTTGACTTGCTCAATGAGCCAGCCCCAGAAAAAGAACGGCTTGGTATGCGGGTTATCGACCCGAAAAACCCGGATGCCGCATTCCTCAACCCAGAACAACGCCGTGTCGAGCAATTCTTGCCACAGGTTCTTCCAGTCTTCCGACTCAAAATAAATCGGCTGGATGTCCTGGTATTTCTTTGGCGGATTCTCGGCGTATTGCACCGTGCCGTCCGGACGCCATTTGAACCACGCCGGATGTTCCTTTACCCACGGATGATCGGGCGCGGCCTGCAACGCATAGTCCATCGCGACCTCAATGCCGAGGGCTTTCGCTTTCTTGACCAATGACTTGAAATCGGACAGCGTACCCAACTCAGGATGAATGGATTTGTGCCCGCCGTGTTTGGATCCGATGCCCCAAGGCGACCCGACATCGCCAGGAGCGGCATTGGTCGCATTGTTCTTGCCTTTGCGGTTGACTTCGCCGATGGGATGTACGGGCGGAAAATACAACGTATCGAAACCCATCGCGGCCACGCGGGGCAGCAATTTCTCGCAATCCTTGAACGTGCCGTGTTTGCCCGGTTCAGACGATGCCGATCGCGGGAAGAACTCGTACCACGTACTGAATAGCGCCTTTTTGCGGTCTACGTAAACTTTGAGTTCGGCAGATTTGTTGGCGAGGGTACGCGTCGGATATTTCTTGAAGATGTCGTGCAGTTGGTGCGACATGGCTTCGGCCACCGCTTTATCATAGTCTTTTTCGGAAGCAAAATACTTTGCTACTTTCTTCAGGTATTCTTTTTCTTTGGCATCTGCCTGCTTTAAAATGGCCTGGATGTATTCGGCGCCTTCGAGCAGTTCCGACTTGACGTGCTGGTTGTCTTGTATTTTCCTTTCGGTGCCGTGCTGCCAATTGAGCGCATAATCGACCCAGCCTTCCACAAAATAACTGTAAAATCCTTGTTTGTCTACTTTAAATGTGGCCGACCACAAATCGTTGGACACGTGCGTCATGCGCACTTCCTGCCAGGATTTGTCTTTCTCGTGTTTGTATTTCACACAACACTCCACGACGTCGTGCCCGTCAGGGAAAACATCGGCAGTCACCATCACGCTTTGCCCCACTACTCTTTTGATAAAAAATGCCCCTGCGTCTAACTGGGGCTGAACGTTCTCAATAACGATGCGCGTCTGTAGCATTTTATGGTTTTTTTATGATTTCTAAATTTAATGAAATTTACACAATGGCCTAACTTGCAGGAAAATTTACATAAATGGCAAAGAAACCTGCAAAAGCCGCCCAGTCCTTGAAAATTCCTAAAGCAATCATCGTCACCGGTAAATTTTTGCAGGCCATTTCACCCAAGCTCGCGGCGCGTTTTGCCGCACGATTGTTCACCACGCCCATCAAACACAAGACGCCACGACGTGAACATGACATGGAACAATCCAGCAGCAAGGAAATGGTCTTTATCGAAGCGCTCCGGAAACACGTCATGGTGTATCGCTACGGCACCGGCGAAAGAACGATCCTGCTGGTACACGGCTGGTCCGGACGCGGCACGCAGCTGGTAAAATTCGCGGAAGTCTTTGCTAAAGCGGGTTATTCCATATTGAGTTTCGATGCGCCCGCCCATGGCAAATCCACCGGAAAAACCTCGATCATGCCGGAGTTCATCGCTACCATTTTCCAATTGGAGAAACAGTTCGGCCCGTTCGAAGGTGCCGTTGGCCATTCCCTCGGCGGCATGTCGCTGCTTAATGCCGTTAAACGTGGGCTGAAACTGAAACGGTTCGTGACCATTGGCAGCGGCGACGTGATCCAGGACATCATCGATACCTTCACGGACAGCATCGGACTGAAACGCGAGACAGGCCTACTGATGCGCCGCCAATTCGAAGAGAAAAACCACGAAGCGATGGATGAATATTCTTCCTGGCGCGCTGCAAGGGAAATTGACATTCCGGTATTGGTCATCCACGATCACGATGATGCCGAGGTTCCGGTAAGTTGTGCCGTCCACATCCACGAAAACCTCAAACACGGCACGCTGATGTTGACCTCAGGGCTCGGCCATCGAAAAATTCTCGGAAATCCTGACGTCATTAAGAAAACCTTCGGATTTATTACCAAAAACAATCCGTAAATTCACGGGAAAATCAACGCCATGAAATATCCAGTCGAAAAATCAGAAACCGAATGGTTCGAGCAATTGGGCCATGACCGTTACCGCATACTCCGCCAGAAAGGCACCGAAATGCCGCACACCGGCCAATACAACCTGCATTTTGAGCACGGCACGTATTGTTGTGGCGCTTGTGGCGAACCACTTTTTGTGAGCGACTCGAAATTCAGGTCGAGCTGCGGCTGGCCGAGTTTCGACGACGCCATTCCGGGAAAGGTCGAATATGTCAAAGATACGTCGCACGGCATGATCAGGACCGAAATCCTTTGCGCCAACTGTGGCAGCCATTTGGGCCATGTATTCGATGACGGCCCGACCAGCACCGGTCAGCGCTACTGCGTGAACTCCGCGTCGGTAGATTTCAAGCCGTAATCACTGCTTTTTAATCAGGTATTTGTACACGATTTTCCTGTCTTCGGCCAGCATCTTCACGATATACGTTGCGTCGGAAAGTCCGGCAACATTGAATTTATTGTTCACAATGTCTTCCTGCATGACCAACCTTCCCGTTAAATCATAGATGGCGGCTTTCAGGATTCGTTTTGTTGAGGCAATTTGTACCCAACCCTTGGACGGATTAGGGAACAACGACACGCTTCCCTGCAACGAGACGAGGTTCGGATTCGCGAGTACGACACCTTCGGTCCAGTCATACCAAAGCTCCGAGGTGATGTTCGTGATATCGACGGTCTGGTTTACGCCCACGCCGCTGTTGCCGTTGTTGAAAATCATATTGGCCGAGGTTACGCCCGGAAACTGGAATGAATACCAGCCATCGCCGTACACGGTCATCGCTACGCCTGGCCAACTCACTGCGGGCATGGCTCCTGCCGGCTGCACGTTCCAATAATATATTTTAGGGATGGGCCAACCTGCAGGCGGTTTGAAATACACGGTAAAACCAGATGTTTCCGCGAATTGATAGACTTCTGTCTGGACCGCCGATGAATTTCCAGACGCGTCTTCAGCAAACGCCTTGACTGTCGTATTGGTAGTGATTGACAATTGGAGCGGGCTTGACGCAGACGCGGATGCCGTTGTCGGATCCGAACCATCGGTCGTGTAATAAATCGTCGGATCGGGATCAGTATCATCGGTCGCCGCAACCGTTACATTAACGGTGTTTCCTACGGGAAAAATGCCGCCCGCAGGAGCAATCGACAAACACGGCGCACCCGAATTGGTTGGGGCGCCCACAAATGACGCCGATGCCACGTCATACCAGGCATCGGTTTGGATCACCAAATCCCCGGTCTGATTTCCAGTGCCGCCGCTGCCGTTATTGAACACCACGTTGGTCTGGGTAATGCCGTTGAAAGTATAAGAATACCAACCCTCGCATTCGGCTGTCATCGCATCGCCGGGCCAAGTCGTGTCGGCCAAAACGCCATTAGGCTGGGCATCCCAATGATGTATCCGTACGTTGGTCCACGAAGCCGGAACTTTTACATGCACCGTAAAGGAAGGCACATCGCCAATGAAATACGTCTTGGTGACCACGGGCGAGGTATTCCCTTCGGCATCTTGGGCGAACACGTTGAATGTCGTCGTTTCTGTGATGGGCACATCCAAGGTCGACAAAGCAGAAGCCGAAGAAGTTGTCGGGGTTGAACCGTCTGTGGTATAATACAAAATGGGCGACGGATCGCTCGAATCCGTGGCCGTCATCGTGACCGTCATCGGTACGGCGGAAAAATTGTTGACCGGCGTAAAAGCTACGGTTGGATTGACGTTCAGATTCGTGTCTACCCAAACATGTTGGATGTCGGTTTTGGTGACGTTGCCGTTGGTATCGGTCACTTCCACATAGTAGTCGACCAACTTGTTTGAAATGCCAACAATTTTCGCATGGTACTGGTTGGCAATCTTGTCCGGCAAGATGAAGAAACTGATGTTCGGGTTATTCGTGACGTTGTCTTTAGGAAGAATGCGCTCGGTCATCGGCAAAGACACCCAATCACCTACTTCACTGCCGCCGGAAAACGTTTCATTGTCGTCAGAATTCGGATTGTTCGTGCCATCGCCATCAATACGGTATTTCACAACTGCAGATTGTACGCCGTTAACATCGTATGCCAGTGTCCAAACCGTAAAATCGGCTGTGTTCAGTTTTTGCTGGTATGCGTAATTCGGACCGAAGCCAATTTCACCCGGATTATAAGGATAACGCTGCGGAACGAAGACCGACGGTTTTGTGTTGTCTGTCCCAAGTTGCGCATTGAGCGTTGGCTGGGCTTTTTCAACCGCATTGTTGGCTGCGATAGTGGCTTTTATTTCCAAATCGATCGCGTCGCCGTAATACGCATTTCCGCTGTCCAGACCAGGCATCAGGAAATGCCATGCTTTTTCGGCCGGTGACGACAAAGCCGTTGCGTTTACGATGTCCGCGATTTGCACGCCGCCTTCGAGTTCTTCGGCCATCACACAATGGTTTTCGGCGGCAATCATGACGGCTTGGTTTCGGACATCCTCCGTCCATCCGTTCGGGTTAAACTCCTGGTTGCTATCGTAAAACGGCCAAAGCCAGTTGATGAATTGCGGCGAACCCCAGTCGTTGGCGGCATTGAACCAGGAACCATCTTCCACGTGTACAATGTCAGATTCCGGCACCGGATAATCGGCAAGATATTGTTGGATTGTCGTAGGCGTGTAACCGGCACCCGCAGCGGCGTTCGTAAATCCAGACACGGCTTCGTCGTAATAGCTTGATCCGCCGCCCCAAGCGTTGTCTCCGTCGTGGGCCAGCAATACCAAAGATGGCCGACCCGCAAGGGCAAAAGGCGCAATATTGTTTTGAAGCGCCGAAATACCTTGCTGGGAAAAACCATCTTTGTAACTGTCGAGATCCGCCATCGGGACGACATCGATTTTATAGGCCAGACCTGTTTCGGGATCTACGTAACGTGCTTTGTGCGGCGTGAAACAATATGGAGCCGCGAATTGCCCACCGCGCCCGTCGATTTGCCCGTTGTGCCAGTTCGTGCCAACCGCCGAGACTTTATCGGCCTTGTTGGGCGGGTCAATATTGCAACCATTCGTACCGAAAACCAAAGGATAATCCGCTAAAGTCCTGGCCAAATGGCTGTTTGGTATTACTGTCCATTCCATGCCTTCCTCGACCAACGCTTTGATGATGCGTTCCGAAAATGCGCATTCGGCCGGCCAGTAACCTTTTGAGGTTTGGGCGTTGAACATCTGTGCGGCATAAAATTTAAACGTCTGGATTTCCTTCTTAAGGACTTTATCGCTCACCAAAGGCGACAGTGTATGATGCATCGTAAAATTCACGATGTCAAATCTGGGATGGCCGCCCGAGGTCGTCCAGCTCTTGGCGGTGATGATGTTGTCTTTCCAATTCGGCTGGTAACCCCATTGGCCGAAAGGCGCCAAACTATTGATGCTCTCCAATAGCGAACCGCCATAGGTGATTTGCGCGCCGGCTTTTGGGTAACCCATGATGGATTGCACGGCGTTTTTTGGTTTGTATTGATAAGCCTGCACGCGATCAGGCAAGCTAAAGATTTGTTCAAGGTCGTTTAATGGATGTGCAAGGCCGTCACAATAGGTATTTTGGCCGCTCACCTTTAAATCCTGCGATTCCTTCAACAATTGCGACCGATTTGGGTCTTGCTGGCTTTCGTCTCCCCAATACGTGGGTTGGTGCAGGTGCCAGAGATACGTGGTATGCACTTGGGCCCATGCATCTCCCACAGCCAGAATGAAGAAGAAGAGTAGTATTTTTTTCACGGAAAAGAAATTTTGTCCAAGCAAATTAGACAATCCAACCGCAAGAAACACAAAGCCACTTAAGCGAAAACGATTTCGTGTTGATAAGTAGTTGATTTTATTGGCTTTGGGCGTGCCGGCGTTATCGCACGGACGTCCAGGGCGCGGCATCTTGCAACGCCGTCGGGCTGTGCGCTGTATCTTTCGCTCGTGGCCTCGCAAAAGGATGCCGCTGCCATCCCTCACGCGGGCGGGGAGCCGGGTTGGGGTTGCAGGTTCGAGGTTTAAGGTTCAAAGACAGGCGCACCTGTAAAAAAAAGACCCCGACCTATAAAGGTCGGGGTCTACTTAAAGAAAGGCAGTGACACGAGGGCTTCGCCCGACTGCGCCGCTCCAAAACGAAAGAACCCCGAGCTGAAAAGCTCGGGGTTCCATTAAAGAAAGGCGGCGACATACTCTCCCACAGATTGCAGTACCATCTGCGCAGGCGGGCTTAACTTCTCTGTTCGGGATGGGAAGAGGTGAGCCCCGCCGCAATAACCACCTTAGGCCGTTTGCGATCGGTTTTCCGATGCATGATATTGTTG